>NZ_JBEZDJ010000001.1:0-570236 GCF_040648275.1 Micromonospora sp. NPDC049171 | reverse complement strand
ACGTCGCTGAACAACCTGTCGCTGCGGCTGGGTGAGGTAGGCCGACGCGACGAGGCACTGACAGCGATCGAGGAAGCTACGACCACCTACCGCCGACTGGCCGAGACCAACCCCGCCGCCTACCTCCCCAACCTCGCCGCCTCGCTGAACAACCTGTCGCTGCGGCTGGGTAAGGTGGGTCGCCGGGACGAGGGATTAACAGCGATCGAAGAAGCCGTCACGATCCGCCGCCGACTGGCCGAGACCAACCCCGCCGCCTACCTCCCCGACCTCGCCATGTCGCTGAACAACCTGTCGCTGCGGCTGGGTGAGGTAGGCCGACGCGACGAGGCACTGACAGCGATCGAGGAAGCTACGACCACCTACCGCCGACTGACCAAGGCCAACCCCGCCGCCTACCTCCCCAACCTCGCCATCTCGCTGAACAACCTGTCGGTGCAGTTAGGTGAGCTGGGCCGGCGCGACGAGGCACTGACAGCGATCGAGGAAGCCGTCACGATCCGCCGCCGATTGGCCGAGGCCAACCCCGCCGCCTACCTCCCCAACCTCGCCATCTCGCTGAACAACCTGTCGGTGCGGTTGGGTGAGCTGGGCCGCGATACCGAAGCGGAGCAAGCCATGCTGGAAGCGGATCAAATCAGGTCGAAGTTGGGGTCGATCACGGCATGAATTGTATCGACGGATGAAGTCGAGGCTACGCAAGTTACACATAGACGGCCGGGAGTTCGTTTGGAGGGTCGACTTCCGATCCGCATCTGGCCCTGACGGCCGCCTGATTCGCTGCGTGAGGCTCCGTGCGTGGGGTGCAGGAAAAGCGGGTCGCGCCCTACAGGTCGACTTGACCGAGCGGCCCACCGCTGCCCCTGACTATCGGTACGTCGAGACCGACGTGCACGGCAGCGGGGAGTCGTATCCGTACCCGACAGCTGCGGACGTACTCGAACTTGTCCGTTACGGCCTGGGCACGGGATGGACACCGGAGGCGGTGGGTGGGACGTTCAAAATCACCCCGGCGGCAGAACTTGAGCTTTCGCGATTTGTCATCACTGATCTTCTGTGCGTCGTCGACCAGCACCGATAGGGTCTGGGACTCGACGGGATGGGCAGCCGCCGATCGGCGTCCGGCGGCCGCCCGCGCCCGGTCAGCTCGCATACACCTCCAGGCCCGACAACTGCCCTGCCGGCCAGCCGGTGTTACCAGTCACGGTGATCCGCACGTACCGTGTCTGCGCGGCGCTAAAGGTAAGCGCCACCTGATTGCCACTAGCCGGGTCGAACGTCCGCCCCGCCGCCCCGACCAACGTCCCGAAGCTCCCCCCGTCGACGCTCCCCTGCACCGCGAGAGTCTGCGTCCGGCGGCCCCACGCTGACGACGGCGGCAGCTTCAGCACCACCCGCCCGACCGTGCGCGCGGAACCCAGGTCGACCTGCACCCACTGCGGAAATGCGCCGTTCGCACTCTCCCAGTAGCTGTTCGCGTCACCGTCGACCACGTTCCCCGACCCGTAGCTCTGGACGTGACTGCTCTCCGAGGTGGACCGACCCCGGGCGAGGTCGGAGTTGGCCGCGGCGTCCGTGGTGACCGTGACCGCGGCGGACGCGCCGGAGGTGTTGCCGGCCGCGTCGCGTGCGGTGACCGTGAAGGTGTACGCGGTGGACGCGCTCAACCCACTGACGGTAGCCGTGGTGCCGGTGACGGTGGCGACGACAGTGGCGCCCTGGCGCACCTGGTAACCGGTCACCCCGTTGTCGTCGGTGGACACCGTCCAGGACAGGGACACACTGCTCGACGTCTTGCCGGTCACCGTGAGGCCGCTCGGGGCGGTCGGCGGGTTGTCCGTGGTGGCGCTTGAGGCGTACACCTCGACCTGGGAGAGCTGGCCCGCCGCCCAGCCGGTGTTGCCGGCGATGCTCAGCCGGAGGTGGCGGGCCGTGGTGGTCGTGAGCGTGCGCGTCACGGTGTTGCCGGTCGCCGGGTCGAAGGCGAACGCGGAGGCCCCGGCGATGGTCGAGAAGGAGCTGCCGTCGACGCTGCCCTGCACGGTGATGGTCTGGGTGCGCGCGCCCCAGCCGGCGGGCAGCCGCAGCACGAGCTTGTTGACCGGGTGGCTGGCGCCGAGGTCGACCTGCCACCAGTGCGGGAACGAGCCGCCGCCGCTCTCCCAGTAGCTGCCGGCGTCGGAGTCGACAGCGTTCGACGCCGCGAACGAGCCGTTCTGGCTGCTCGCCGAGGTGGACTTGCCGGCGGCGAGGTTTCCGGTGGCCGGCGGTGAGGTGCCGACCATCGGTGACGTCGGGCGTACGGCGGTCAGCGCGAGCTGCCCCTTGAGCATGCGGCCACCGTCGGCGGTGATGCGCAGGTAGTAGTCGGAGGAGCAGGCCACGCCGTCCTCGTCCAGGGCGCGGATGTTCGCCCCGGCCGGGGTGGTGGCCTGCGTCTCGGACGTCTTGGCGATCTGGTTGCCCTCGTTGTACTCGTCGAACATGGACACGTAGAGGCCCTGGGAACCGAGCCGGACCATGTTGTAGATGTGCCGCCAGTAGAAGTCGCCGTGCCGGCGGTGCCCACCGGCCAGGTCACCGGGCATCACGCAGGGCAGGTAGTCGATGCCACGCGCGGCGCAGTCGGCCAGGTCGCCGATGTTGACGTTGTTGTAGTACGAGTCGAGCCCTTCCAGGGTGTCGGTCCGGTAGACCATCCACGGCGAGATCGCGTGGAACGCGTGGTAGACGTCGAGGAAGCCGGGGCGGGAGTCCTCCCTGCCCAGCCGCCACCAGGTGGGCACGCCGCCGATGACGTAGCAGCCCTGCGCCTTGAACCAGTTGATGACCTCCAGGCAGGGCCCCGGGGTGAAGGGGCGGCTCGACTCGCTGAAGCCGAAGCCCCAGATGCAGACGACAGGCTTGCCGTTCTGCCGGGCGTACGCGCTGGACGCGGTGTGCGTGGACATCTTCGTCGTCCAGTCGGTCTTGATGTCCGACTGCATCGTCAACCAGTCGGTGACGTCGTACATGATGTAGAACTTGCGGTTGTAGCGCTCGGCCGCCGCACGGACCTTCAGCGTCATGGCGTCGCGGGTCGGCCCCTCGTCGCCCGTCGGGTTGAACCGTTGCAGCGCGGCGGTGTCGCAGCCATACTCCTGCATCCACCGGAAGTGGGTGTCCACCGTCTGCTGGTCGTAGGAGGAGAAGAGGGTGGCCGGCGAGCCGTTGCCCAGGTTGGGGTACGCGGTGGGGTAGCTACGCGTGTACTCGCGCATGTCCGGCCAGGACACGATCGTGGTGTTCGCGGGCGAGGGCGGCTGGAACCGGTCGCGGCTCCAGTGCCACCAGCCACCGATCGGCGCGGAGTCGCCGGGCGCGCTGAACCAGCCCTGGTAGCCGACCGTCACCTTGCCGACCACGTCCCCGGGGGGACTGGCGGCCTGTGCGGGGCTGGCGAAGAACTCGGTGGCGGAGGAGGTGGCGGCGAGGGCGGACCCGGCCAACACCGACGTGACGAACCTGCGGCGGGAGACCGCCATGACGACCACTCCTTCGGGACGGAAGGCATTGACGGCCATCGTGGCAGGAGTGGTTGCCGCACCGCAAGAGTACGACTGATCGATGAAATTATTCGTCAGCGAAGCGGAAGGAGTCGAGCGCCCCGCCCCCGGGCATCAAGGGGCGGGGCGCGGGCCCGGTCAGACCGAGAAGTTGCGGAACAGCAGGGACGCCAGGGCGAGCGCCAACGCCAGGTTGAACACGGTGGCACTGGCGAAGACCGCCACCGGCCGCCAACCGGCCTCCCGCAGCGACGCGACCCGCACCTCCAGGCCGATGCTGACGAACGCCAGGATCAGGAACCAGACGCGCAGGTCGTTGACGATGGCGATGGTGGCCTTGCCGTCCGCACCGGCCCCGTCGAGATACCAGGTGGCGATGACCGAGGCGGCGATGAAGCCCAGGACGAACTTGGGAAACCGGATCCACAACTCGCGCAGGCCCGGCCGTTCCGCGCCGGGCCGCCGCTCCACCCGCAGGGTGAAGTACGCGGTGAGCGCGACCGCGACCACACCCATCAGGGCGTTCTGGGTGACCTTGACGATGCTGGCGATCTGGAGCGCCTCCTCGCCGGCGATCGCCCCGGCGGCGGTGACCGCGGCGGTGGTGTCGATGTTGCCGCCGATCCAGGCGCCGGCCACCGCGTCGGACAGCCCGAACACGTCGGCCAGCCAGGGCAGGATGAAGATGGACGGCAGCGCGAAGATGATGACCAGGCTCGCCGTGTAGGCCAACTGCTCCCGCCGGGCCCGGACCGCGCCGGCGGCGGCGATCGCCGCGCTGACCCCGCAGATCGACACCGCGGAGGCGAGCAGCGCGCGCAGCTTGTCGTCGAGGCCGAACTTGCCGGCCAGCCACCAGGTGAAGAAGAAGACGCCGCTGATCAGCAGGATCGCCTGGGCGACCGCCGGGCCGGCGGCACTGGCGATGACGGCCAGGTTGATCGACGCGCCGAGCAGCACGAGGCCGGTCTTGATGAAGAACTCGGTGCGGAACGCGGCGGCGATCCGGTCGCGCCAGCCGAGCAGCGTGACGGCGACGTTGCCCAGCAGGCCGAGCAGGATGGCGTAGACCGGGTACTCGATCGCCGCCCCGATGTCCTCGACGGCGGTGCCCTCGGCCCACCCGGGGACGTTCTGCTCCAGGTAGCGGGTGAGCGCGCCGAGACCGACAACGATCACCAGACCGAGCAGCGTCCAGGCCCAGAACCGGCCGTCACGCGCCGTGCCGGTGGGGCCGGCCTGGTCGACTGTCGTCGGTGGCCCACTGACCGGCGCGGGATCAGCCGTGCCGTCAGGCGTGCGGGTGCCGTCGGTCGTGCGGGGCTCGACAGCCGTCGCGGCCGGGTCGGCCGTGCGGGTCTCGTCCGTGGCCATCAAGGCACCAGCCCGGCGGGGATGGCACCGAGCAGGACCAGGGCGAGCAGGGCGAGGCCGAGGATCGTCGCCACCCAGTCCTCGTTGAACGCGAGCCGGGACTCCCCGGCTGTTGGCGGGGTGGGCGGTGGCTGATCGGTTGTCATGGCGTACCTCCATGGGGGTGGACCGATCCGGCCGGGCCGGATCGGTGGACAGCGCGTGGACGGGGGGTGTGGAGCGACGCCGGCCAATTTTCCTACCTAACCGATAGGAATACAAGGGTGTGCGCGTGGCGGGGACGACAGCGGGGGTCGGAGCCTCCTCGGCTCCGACCCCCGTCCGCTCCACCAGACCTGTTACGGGGCCGGGTACCGCGCGAGGTAGACCGGCGCGCCGACCTTGGTCATGTCGGCCGCCGCGCCGACACCGTTGACCACGTGGTCGATCGTGCCGGCACTGAGGTTGACGGTCATGACGTGGTGCAGCCGCACCCCCGGCCGGTTTGGGACCTCGAAGCCGTTCTCGGTGTGGATCGACGGGTTGTTCTGGTTGAAGACGTACACCCCGCCGCCGTGCAGGGTGTGGTGCCGCACCCGGTCACCCACCTTGTAACCGGCCCACCCCCGCACCGCGCCGTTCATCCAGTCGGCCTGCGTCGGCGGGTCGTACGGCAGCTCGTTCTGGTACAGGATCGTGGTGCCGTGCTCGCCGTTCCAGACCGTGTTGTAGCGCTGGAAGTGCTCGACGAACAGGCCGGTCGCGGTCACGTGGTCGCCGTTGATGACGGCGCCGTAGCGACCGGTGTTGGTGCGCCAGCGGTCGGTGTCGCCGTTGACGCCCTCGGTGAAGCCCTCCACGCCGTGGTCGCCGCGCCAGACCCAGGTGTGGTCGATCAGCACGTTGTCGCTGTTGACCTCCAACGCGGTGTTCGTCCGCCCGATGTGCGGGCCACCGACCCGGAAGTACACGTCGGACAGCGTGGTCGGGTTGGTCGGGCTGCTGGCATTGTGACCGTGCTGGCGACCCACCCGCAGCAGCACCGGCGACTCGACCAGACCGGCGTCGATCGTGACGCCCGCGACGATCACGCCGGGGACACCGTCGATGTCCAGCGGGATGGCGCCGTTCACCGCGGTGAGGGTGGCGTGCCCGATGCCGAGCACCACGGTGCCGGGCCGCCGGACCTCGATGCTGCGGGCGATGTCGTACGTGCCGGGGGTGAGCAGCAGGTGCTTCCCGCGCGCGAGCTGGGCGTTGATGACGCGTACCGGGTCGGTCGGCTTGGCAATGAAGAAGTCACCGATGTCGAGGGTCCGCCCCGGCGTCATGCCGTCGGCCCAGGAGATGCCCCGGCTGTCCCGCTGCGCGGCCGGCACCCGTACCTGGTAGCGGCCCTTGCCGTCGACGAAGAGGTACGGCTTCTCCCGGCTGAGCGGGGTGGTCTCCAGGGTCGTATAGGGCGGGTCGGGGAACGCGGCGTCGTCCGGCGCCCCCTCGACGCCGGCGAAGACCTGGTTCCACACCGCGTTGGACCAACCGGCGACCTCGCTGTTGCGGGTCAGCCACTGCTGCTGCGAGCCGTTGGTGGTGGCCGGCAGCCGCGAGTCGGCGATGAAGCCGCCACTGGCGTACTGCGGGCCGGCGGTGCAGTAGTCCATCAGCGACAGACCACCGCCGCCGATGTTCAACCGGCGCATCGACACCGCCTGGGACACCGCCCAGAAGTTCGCCGTCGACCGGCAGTCGTCCTGGCCGGCGGCGTTGATGGTGAGCGACAGGTTGGACAGGGTGCGCCAGAAGTTGACCAGGGCGAGGCAGTTGCCGGTGCCGCCGTCGGCCAGGCAGCGGTTGTAGACCTCGAGTTTGCCGTTGACGGTGACGTCGGTCGGCGAGGCACCCAGGCCGGAGACCTCGGTGTAGTAACCGACCTTGGCCTGCAACGGTTGCTCGGCCGTGCCGTACGTGCCCGGCTTGAACAGGTAGGCGTGCCGCTCGGTGCCCATCTCGTTGTCGACCTGCCGGGCGTGCGCCGCGTCCAGGGTCTGCTGGATCTCGCCGACCGGCATGCTCGGGTCGAAGATCGTCACGTTGGGCCCGAAGTCGGGTGCGCCGTGCGTGGGTCGGCCGGCGGTGGCGGCCGTGCTCGTCGTCACGACCGCGGTGGTCACCAGAAGGGCAAGCAGGAGGGTACGTCGGGACGGGCTTGTCATGTGGTTCGTCCTCTCCGCTGACCGGAGGCGTACTGCCGGCACAGCTGGGGGCGGTGAGAGCGCTCTCTGACGGGTAGACATGTTTCTACCCGTTGGATCGACCACACGCCATGACCGGGGACGGCGAAGTTCGGCAGGGGCGGGTGAGAATGGAGGCCGACGCGAGGAGACGCTGATGCCCATCGACTCGTTGCCCCACCTGGACGAACACTCCACTCTCATCGCGACGGACACCGACCGGGCCTGGCCCCACCTGACCGACGTCGTCGAGCGGTCCTTCTCACGGCCGGGGATGACCGGGTACGCCCGGCTGGTGAGCGCCGCCGACCCCGTCACGTCCGGGCCACGACCACTCGTCACCGGCTCGACGCTCCCCGGGTTCCGGGTGACCACCGCGATCCCCGGCCGACAGTTGACTCTCCGGGGCAGCCACCGCTTCTCCACCTACGCGCTGATCTTCCGCCTCGAACCAGCCGGGCCGGGCCGATCCCGGCTCCGAGCCGAGACGTGCGCCGTCTTCCCCGGCCTGACCGGCGGCCTCTACCGACACATCCTGCTGGCCTCGGGCGGTCACGCCATCGGCATCCGCCGAATGCTGGCCACAGTCCGCCGCAAATCCGAACAAACCCCATAACCCCCCACCCCACCCTCCGCCCCGCTCGGCCCCGCGCCCCCGCCCCCGCCCCGCTCGGTCGATCATGGAGTTGTGGTGGTGCACAAAAGGGTATCGGGCCGACAAGGTGGGCACCATAAGTCCATGATCGACGCTGCGTGGGGGGCCGTTCTACTCCTCGGTCAGGAACTCGTCGATCATCGGTGCCAGCCAGTCGGCGCGCTGCGGGATCGAGGTGTGCGTGGTGCCGGGCAGGATGGCCAGCCGGCACACCGGCAGACCGGTCAGGTCGCCGGGCACCGCGCCGCCGAGCAGTCGGAACATCAGCACCGCGTGCTCGGGCTGGACGATGTCCGAGTCGGCCAGCACGATCATGGTGGGCGCGGCCAGCGCACGGATCTGCTCGGGCGTCCACTGCGGCAGGTTCGCGTCCAGCACCTTCATCTTGGTGACCAGGTTGGCCCAGCCCGCCGGGTCCGGCGCGGTCCGCAGATACTCCTCGTGGAACTCCGAGCCGTGCAGGTGCTCGGGTTGCAGGTCCTGGATCCCGTCCAGCAGGCCGGGGTGCAGGCCGTCGTCGTCGAAGCTCACCGAGGCGAGCACCAACCGCCCGACCCGATCGGGGTGATCGGTGCCGAGGCGCAGCGCGACCGCCGCACCCATGCTCCAGCCGAACACGTCCGCCCGCGCGATGCCCAGCCGGTCGAGCAACTCCACCACGTCGGCGGCGAAGTGCTCCACGGTCAGCGGACGGTCCACGTCGGGAGTACGGCCGTGTGCCTGCAACTCGACGGCGATCACCTGTCGGGTCTTCGCCAGCAGCGGCAGGATCGTGCCGAACGAGGTGTCGATGCCGGAGAGGGCGCCGTGGATCAGCACCAGCGGGCGACCCGGACCGTTGCCGTGTGTTTCGGAGTAGATGTCCATGACCACACGGTGCGCCGACGCGCTTACGGTTGACTTCCGGTCGCCTTACCGGCGCTAAGATGTCGGCCGTGCAGTTCGGGGTGCTCGGGCCGCTCGCCGTGACCACGGACGACGGCGAGCCAGTGGTGGTGCCCGGCACAAAGGTGCGCGCGTTGTTGGCCGACCTGCTGACCAACCGCAACCAGGTGGTCTCGGCGGACCGCCTCGTCGACGACCTGTGGGGTGACGACTCCCCCGCCAACCCGCTCGGCGCGCTCCAGGTGCGGGTGTCCCAGTTGCGCAAGGCACTCAACGACGCCGAGCCGGGGGCCCGCGAGTTGGTCGAGTCCCGGCCGCCCGGCTACCTGCTGCGTACCGCCGCGGTCGACGCCGACCGGTTCGCCGAGCTGGCCCGCGGCAGCGACGTCGACAGGTTGACCGAGGCGCTCGGGCTGTGGCGCGGCGAGGCGTACGCCGACGTGGCCGACGCCGAGTTCGTCCGCGCCGAGGCGGCCCGCCTCGCCGAGCAGCGCCTCGTCGTGCACGAGCGGCTGGCCGAGGCCCGGTTGGCCCGCGGTGAGCACGACCTGGTCGCCGCCGACCTCGCCGAGCTGATCGCCCGGCATCCGCTGCGCGAGGGTCTGCGGGCGGTGCAGCTGCGCGCGCTGTACGCGGCCGGCCGCCAGTCCGAGGCGCTGGACAGCTACACCGACCTGCGGGAACGCCTCGCCGAGGAGTTGGGTCTCGACCCCGGCCCGGAGCTGGTCGCCGTGCACCGCCGGATCCTCGAACAGGACGCCGGCCTGAGCGCACCGCCGAAGGCCGCGCTCATCCGCAACAGCCTGCCGGCGCAGCTCGACGAGCTGGTCGGCCGAGCCGAGGCGCTGGCCGAGCTGCGGGCGCTGCTGCCCCGGCAGCGGCTGGTCACGCTCGTCGGGCCGGGTGGGGTCGGCAAGACCAGGCTGGCCACCGAGGCGGCCCGGACCCAGTCCTTTCCGGATGGTGTCCAGTTGGTGGAGCTGGCCCCGCTGCCGGCCGGTGACCCGGGCGTCGCCGAGCAGGTGCTCGCCGTGCTGGGCGCCCACGAGGCCGCCGGCACGAGCCGGTCGGCCGCCGATCGCCTGGTCACGGCCCTGCAACACCGGCAGGTGCTCCTCGTCCTGGACAACTGCGAACACGTGGTCGAGCCGGCCGCCGAGTTGGTCGCCCGGCTGCTGCGCGACGTGCCGGGGGTACGCGTGCTGGCCACCAGCAGAGAGCCGCTCGGGTTGACCGGTGAGCTGCTCTGGGACGTACCCCCGCTGCCCGTGCCGGGCGACGGTGACCTGGACACGGTCCGGCGCTCGGCGGCGGCCCGGTTGTTCGCCGCCCGCGCCGCCGCGCAACAGCGCGGTTTCCGGCTCGACGAGCAGACCGCGCCGGCGGTGGCCCAGCTCTGTCGCCGCCTCGACGGGCTGCCGCTGGCACTGGAGTTGGCCGCGACCCGGGTCCGCGCGCTGGGTGTGCGGGGCGTGGTGGAACGGCTCGACGACCGTTTCCGGTTGCTCACCACCGCGCAACGGGACGTGCCGACGCGACAGCGGACGCTGACCGCGGTGATCGGCTGGAGCTGGGACCTCCTGGACGCGACCGACCGGGAGGTGCTGGCCCGGTTGGCGGTGTTCCGCGACGGCTGCACCCCGCAGGCCGCCGAGCGGGTCTGCCGCACCGACCTGGACACTCTCGCGCGGCTGGTGGACCGGTCGCTGGTGGTGCTCGACGACTCCGGTGCGCAGCCGCGCTACCGGCTGCTCGAATCGGTCGCCGCGTTCGGCCTGGCCCGGCTGACCGACGCCGACGAGGTACGCGCGCGGCACGCCGACTACTACACCGAGCTGGCCGAACGCGCCGACCCCGAGCTGCGCGGCGCCGACCAGCAACGATGGTTGGCGCTGCTGGACGCGGAGACGGCCAACCTGCGTTCGGCGCTGGTCAACGGTGGCGGGCTGCGGTTGGCGGTCGCACTGAGCTGGTACTGGTATCTGCGCGGACGGCTCACCGAGGCACGGCGGGCCCTGGCCGTGGCCGGTGACCCGGTGCAGGAGGCCCGCGCGACCCCGTGGCGGGTCGGCTTCGCCCTGTCGCAGGGCGAGGCGATCGCACCGGACGACGTCCGCGCCGCGGTAGCTGTCGAACCGGACGGCCACGCCGCCTGGTTCGCGGCCAACGCCGTGATCGAGCACGGCAACCTGGCTTTGGCCTCGGAGCTGCTGCCCACCGCCGTCGTCGACAGGTGGACCGAAGCCGCAGTGCTCACCTCCCGGGCACACCTCGCGCACGCCAACGGTGACCAGGCCACCCTGGAGCGCACCGCGACCCGCAGCGCGGCCCTCTTCGCCGACCTCGGCGACCGGTGGGGCCGGCTCCGGGCCACCGAGTGGGTGGGTGGGCTCGCCGACATGCGCGGCGAGCACGAACGCGCCGTCGCACTGCACCGGGAGGGGCTGCGCTGGGCCGAGGAGTTGGCGCTCTGGCCGCAGGTCTGCGCCGAGCTGTCCTGGTTGGCGTGGCTCGCCGTGCAGACCCGCGACTACACCCAGGGCCGGGAGCTGGCCGAACGCGCGTACGCGCTGGCGGTGGAGCAGGGCTCGCCCGGTGCGCTGGTCTTCGCGGAGATGAGCCTCGGGATGGCCGCCCGCCGTGACGGCAAGCTCGACCTGGCCGTCACGCACCTCACCCGACTCGTCGACCTGGGCCGTGGCGAGACGCAGCCGGCGCTCTACCTGCCCATGGTCCTGGTCGAGTTGGGCTACGCGGTCGAGCAGGGCGGCGACCCGGACGCGGCGCTGGTCCTGCACATCGAGGCGTTCGAGGCCGCCGAGGCGATGGCGACGATGCGCGACGCGGTCGGCCCCCTGGAGGGGATGGCGGCGGCGGTGCCCTCCCCCGAGGTCGCCGCCCGGCTGCTGGGCGCCGCGGCCGCCGCCCGACTCGCCACGCAGTCCCCCGCCGCGCCGGCCGAACGCGACGACACCGACCGGACGACCGCACGACTGCGGGCCGAACTCGGGCCGGAACGGTTCGACGCGCTGCTCGCCGAGGGCGCGAAGCTGAGCCCGGGCGAGGCCCGGGCCCAGCTCTGACCGACGCTCAGGCGGTCGCCTTCGGCGCGTACGAGGCGACGATCACGCCGCTCTTGTGCACCCGGGTGTCGACCAGGTCGAACGAGGCCTTGAAGTCGGTGAGCGCCACCGTCAGGTTGGCACCGCCCTCCAGCACGGGGTGGATCCAGAACCGGACCTCGTCCACCAGGCCCGCCTTGATCAGCTGCGCGGTGACCGAGCCGAAGCCGTACTGGATGATGTTCTTGCCCTCCTGGGCCTTGAGCGCGGTGACCGCCTCGACCAGGTCACCCTGGAGCACCTCGGTGTTCTTCCAGGTGGGGTCGGTGAGGGTGGTGGAGGCGACGTACTTCTTGACGTTGTTGAAGTACGCGGCGCCCGTGGTCGGGTCGCTCTCGTCCATGTTCGGCCAGGCGGCGGACATGCCGTCGTAGGTGGCCCGTCCCATCAGCATCGCGTCGGCCTCGGTGGTCTGCGCCCCGGCGAGGCTGGCGGCCTCCTCGTCGAAGTACGGCGCGGTCCACATCGGGTTCTCGATGACGCCGTCGAGGGTGAGGTAGGTCGAGTTGATGAGCTTGCGCATCGGGATCTCCTGGGTTTTCGTCGTGTTCTCCGGTGACACCCAGAACTCTGCCGATCTCCACTTACGATTCGCTTGCAATGCCCTTACCGTCGCCCGGGTCGGTCAGTGGCAGGGGCAGCGCCGGCGTGGCCACCGTGGCACCGCCTGTCGAGTGCGCCGGCGCGGGGCGGTCCCCGGTGCGGCTGTGCAGGCGTCCCCGCCCGGCGGGCCCGGCCCGCCGGGTCACCTCGACGGTCACCATCCGCACCGGCGGCGGCGGCGCGGTGAACCGCCCGACTCCCCACCGCACCCAGAGCGGGATGCGGCCGGCGTCCGCCTCGGCGCGCAGCTTCTGCACCGTACGGGCCCGGTCGGTGTGGTCGACCTCCACGACGACCGGCGGGCCGTCCGGGCGGGCACACGCCACGTCGAGGACCGAGTGCCGCTGCTGGAGCGGCGGTGGCAACGGCAGCACGCTTGGCGCGCGCCGGTAGACCCGCCAGCCCTGGGCCTCGGCCCACCCCACCACCGCGTCGATCACCCGGGCGGTGACCGCGTCGACGTCCAGGTTGACGAACGTCACCTCGGCCAGCCACCGACTGAGGTCCGCGGCCAACCGCTCGCCCTGCGTCGTGACCTCCACCGGCGCAGGATAACGCCTCAGCCGACGGTGGTCGCGGTCGCGGCGAGGTGCCGGGTGAGCCAGGCGGTGGTGGCCGTACGGGCCGCCTCCTGGTTGGCCCGGGCCAGGAAGTCGTGCCCCTCGCCGGCGAGCACCAGGTGCCCGTGCGGCACGTCCCGGGCGGCGAGGGCCCGCGCCACCTGGGCCGACTCGCCGGCCGGCACGTTCGTGTCGTTCGCGCCGTGGATGAGCAGCACCGGCACGTCCAGCCGGTCGATGTGGGTCAGCGGCGACAGGTCACGCAGCAGCTCGGCGTCCCGCTGCGGGTCGCCGTACTTGCTGACGGCGGCGGCGGCGATCCACGGCTCGGTGCCGGCGTAGAAGGTGTGGAAGTCGGAGATGCCGCACTCGGCGACCCCGGCGGCGAACAGCCCGGGGAAGTTCACCAGCACCGCGAGGACCAGGTAACCACCGTAGGAACGGCCCAGGCAGCCGAGCTGACCGGGCCGGGCGATGCCGGCGTCGACGAGGTACTCACCGCAGGCCGCCACGTCGGCGATCGCACCGTAGCGGCCGGCGAGGTTGTCGGCGGCGACGAAGGAGCGGCCGAACCCGGACGACCCCCGGACGTTGGGTGCGAAGACGGCCACGCCCTGCGCCACGAGGGCCTGGAACAGCGGGTGGTAACCGGGGCGCTCCTGCGCCTCCGGGCCACCGTGCAGGCTGATGGCGGTCGGCCAGGGACCCGGCCCGGCCGGGCGGTACAGCCAGCCGGACAGCGGTAACCCGTCGTGGGCGCGCAGGTCGACGAGTTGTGGCGCGACGCCGCTGCCGCTCGTAGAGGTGGTCGTGGTGCTCGGCCGCAGCGGGCGCGGCGCCGTGGTGGACGCGTCGACCAGCCAGACCTCCCGGGGCTGCACCGGCCCCTGCGCGGTCACGCAGAGCAGGTCGCCGCCGGCGGCGAAGACGGCGTCGTCGAGCACCTCCCCGGGGGCGGCGACGGCCCGTTGCACGCCGTCGGCCAGGTCGAGCAGGCTCAGCTCGCTGCGCCCGCCGTAGGTGTTCCACAGCAGCGCGGCACGGCGCCCGTCCCGGCTCGGCGCCACGTGCTCCAACTCGGCGTCCGGTCGCCCGGCGAGCCGGGTCGGCGTCCGCTCCGGTCGGGTCAGGTCGACCCGCACCAGCGCGGCCAGCTCCGAGAACGCGTCGGTGCGGGCCAGCACGGTCGTGCCGTCCGGGCCGAACCAGCCCTGGTCGGTGCTGCCTCGCCCGGTGTCCGGGAACAACCGCCGCCGCCCGCCCGTCGCCACGTCCAGCAACTCCAACCACCGGGCGTTACGGGGGCCCCGGCGCAGCAGCACGGCGCCGGCGTCCGGGGTCACGTCCAGGAGCGTGAGCAGGTCACCCTCGGCGAGCACCCGCCGGTGCCCGGTGTCCGCGTCGATCAGGACGGCCCGGCCGTGCTCGTCGGTCTCGGTGACCATCAGGACCGCGCCGCCGGGCAGCCAGCCGGCCAGCGCGGCGCTGCGCCGGCCGAACCCGGCGACCTGGCGGCGTCGCGTACCGTCCGGGCGCAGCACCCACAGCTCGGTGCGGGGCGCGCCACCGGGTGCGATGACGCAGGCCAGCCACCGCCCGTCCGGGGACCAGCTCAGCGCCAACACCGGCTCGTCGCCGGTGGGCAGCGCGACGGCCTCGGCGGTGTCGACGTCGCGAACCCAGACGCGCGGGCTGCCGCCCTGGTCGGAGAGGTACGCCACCCGGCGGCCGTCGGGCGACGGCGTGGGACGGTACTCCTCGACCACGGGCACCGGCATCGCCGGCCGAGGGCTGGCGGGTCGGGTCCGCCGGGTGGTACGCGGCACCTCGGTCCGTACGCTCATCTAAACCCCGATCCGCTGCAACCAGAGCTCCAGCAGCCCGAGCTGCCAGAGCGCGTTGGAACCCAGCGTGGTCCGCCGGGTGTTCGGTGCGTCCAGCAATTCCTCCAGGTAGTCCTTGCGGAACAGGCCCCGCTCGCGCGCCGGCTGGGCGGTCAGCGCGTCGCGGACGTCGTCGAGCAGTGGGCCGGACAGGTGCCGGATGGCGGGCACCGGGAAGTAGCCCTTCGGCCGGTCGATCACCTCGTCCGGGACGATGCCCCGGCTCGCCGCCTTGAGCACGCCCTTGCCGCCCTGGGCCAGCTTCAACGCGGGCGGGCAGGCGGCGGCCAGCTCGACCACCTCGTGGTCGAGGAACGGCACCCGGGCCTCCAGCCCCCAGGCCATCGTCATGTTGTCGACCCGTTTGACCGGATCGTCGACCAGCATGACCAGACTGTCCTGGCGCAGTGCCGCGTCCAGCGCGGTGTCCGCGCCGGGCGCGCCGAAGTGGGCGGTGACGAACTCCAGGCTCGCGTCGTGGTCGAGCATCCACTCGGGCGCCAGGTGCCCGGCGAGCGCGTCGTGCCGACGGTCGAAGAACACCCGGGCGTACGCCTCGACGGCGTCCGCGCGGGCCACGTTCGCCATCGGCGGGTACCAGTCGTAGCCGGCGAGGATCTCGTCGGCGCCCTGCCCGGACTGCACCACCGTGATCCGCTGCGAGACCTCCTCGGACAGCAGGTGGAACGCGACGCAGTCGTGGCTGACCATCGGCTCGCTCATCGCCGCGATGGCGTCGTGCACGGCGGGGACGAACCGGCTGGCACCGATGCGGATCTGGTGGTGGTCGGTGTCGAAGTGGCGGGCCACCAGGTCGGAGTAGTGGAACTCGTCGCCGCTCTCCCCCGCCGCCGCCTCGAACCCGATGCTGAAGGTGGCCAGCCCGGTCTGGCCCTGCTCGGCCAGCAACGCGACGATCAGGCTGGAGTCGAGCCCGCCGGAGAGCAGCACCCCGACCGGCACGTCGGCGACCATCCGTCGGCGTACGGCGGTGCGCAACGCCGCCATGATCCGTTCCTGCCACTCGTCGGCGGACATCGGATCGGCGGCGGCCCGGCTGAACTCCGGCTGCCAGTAGAGCGTGTCGGTGCTCCGGCCGTCCGCGGTGATCACCCGCACGGTGGCCGGCGGGAGTTTGCGGACCCCGGCGAGGATCGTGCGCGGTGCCGGCACCACCGAGTGGAAACTCATGTAGTGGTGCAGCGCCACCGGGTCGAGGTCGGTGTCCACGTCACCGGCGGCGAGCAACGCCGGCAGGGTCGAGGCGAACCGGATGCGGCCCGGCCCCTGGGCCAGGTAGAGCGGCTTGATGCCGAGCCGGTCGCGGGCCAGCACCAGGGTGTGCGTGGCCAGCTCGACCAGGGCGAACGCGAACATCCCGTAGAACCGTTCGACGCAGGCCGTGCCCCACCTGTGGTACGCCTTGAGGATCACCTCGGTGTCGGAGGTCGAGCGGAAGGAGTAGCCCAGGCCGGTCAGCTCGTCGCGCAGCTCTCGGTAGTTGTAGATGCAGCCGTTGAAGACCAGGGCCAGACCCAGCTCGGGGTCGACCATGGGCTGGGCTCCGCCGTCGGAGAGGTCGATGATGCGCAACCGGCGGTGCACCAGGGCCACCGGCCCGTGCTGCCACCGCCCCTCGCCGTCCGGACCCCGGGAGGCCAGGGCGGGGAGCATCCGCTCGACGGCGGCCAGGTCCGATGACGCCCCGTCGAGGCGTAACTCGCCTCCGATACCGCACATGGCACACACCTCTCATCGGCTCGGATCCGCTCGGGCCGCTGACCGGTCCAGGTTTGGCGGACCGGGTTGCGTACCGATGACGGGATGGTCAAGCGTGGGTTACACCGAATTCTGCTCGGCCGCGCCGAGCAACCAGGTGTCCTTCGACCCACCGCCTCGCGAAGAGTTGACGATCATGCTGCCGGCCGGGGCCACCCGGGTCAGCGCCACCGGCGCGACCTCGGCCTGCTCGCCGAGGAACACGAAGGCCCGCAGGTCGACGTGGCGGGGCGCGAGAGCCGTACCGTCGAAGACCGGGTGGGTGGTCAGCGACACCATCTCCTGGGCGATCCACCGGTGCGGGGCCGCGAGGATCTGCTCCCGGACGGCGTCCAACTCCTCCGCCTCGGCCCGTGGGCCGATCACCACCCGGTCGCCGCCGTACCCGTCGACGGGCTTGAGCACCAACTCATCGAGCCGGTCCAGCACCTCGGCCCGCTGCTCGGGCAGCCCGCACAGGTACGTCGGCACGTCTCCCAACAGGGGTTTCTCGCCCAGGTAGTACTCGATCAGTCGGGGCACGTACGCGTACAGCGCCTTGTCGTCGCCGACGCCGTTGCCCAGCGCGTTGGCGAGCGTGAGCCGCCCGGCGTGCACGGCGGCGAGCAACGGCCAGCCCAGCGGCACCCCGTCGGCGCCCGGCGCGTGCAGCAGGGCCTCCTCGTCCATCCGCAGGTAGATCACGTCGACCCGGCTGCGGCTGCCCGCGCGGACCAGCCAGACCCGGCCCTCCTCCACCAGCAGGTCGCTGGTCTCGGTCAGCGGCACACCCATCTCGTCGGCGAGCAGCCGATGCTCGAACCAGGCGGGATCACCCGGGCCACTGCTGAGCACCACCAGGGCGGGTTCGTCGGCCGCGGGGGGCGCGGCGGCGATCAGCGCCCGGTACAGCATCGCCGGCGTCTCGTCGGCGGACAGCAGGTCCTGCGGCACCGGCAGCTCCGGCAGCACCGCCTGGGTCAGCCGGCGGTTCTGCACCGCGTAGCCGATTCCGGAGGGCACCCGCAGGTTGTCCTCCAGGACGTACCAGCCGCCGTCCGGGTCCCGGACGAGGTCGGTCCCGGACACCTGGGCGCGGGTGCCCCGACGGCCCATCAGCGCGCCGGTCGGGCGCAGGCCGGGCGAGGACTCCACCACCCACGCCGGCACCACGCCGTCGGCCACCACGGCCCGGTCGGCGTAGACGTCGCACAGGAACGCGTCCAGGGCGCGGGCGCGTTGCACCAGGCCGGTGCGCAGCGTCCGCCAGTCGGCGGCCGGCACCACGCGGGGCACCAGGTCGACCGGGAAGAGCCGGGTGCTCGCCTCGCCGGCCACGCTGAACGTCACGCCGCGGGCGCGCTGTTCCTCGTCCCGGTCGTGCTCGCGCTGTCGGAGGGCGCCGGCACCGAGTCGGCGCAGGGCCGCCAGGATCGGGCCGTACGCCGGTGCCGGCCCGCTCGCTCCGAAGACCTCGTCACCGGCATCGGCGTACGTGGGCAGCACCGGCGGTGCGGACGCACCCGGCGGTGCCTCGCGGACCCGGCCCCGGGTCTCGTCGAGGAGCAGATCCACCACGTCGGCCAACCGGCCGCGACGCTCGTACGCCCGGCGCTGCCGCGCCGCGGAGCTGCCGCGCTCCAGGGCGTACCGGGTCAGCTCGTGGATCTGCTCCCAGTCGCCGGTCGCCTCCAACTGCGGGCGCAGGTCGGTCACCAGGCGGCGGACCGCCTCGGCGGCCGGCACCGGCCGGGCCGAGCGGGGCAGGTCGAGCAGGTCGCCCTCCAGCCCGGAGCGGGCCGCCCGCCAGACCGCGGCGCGCAGCACCGGTGGTCGCACGGCGGTGCGTTCCACCCCGGCACGCAGGGCGGCGACCTCCCGCCGGACCAGGGCCCGGAACAGGCCGGTGAGCAGGACGATGGTCTCCACGTCGGCGTTGGCGTCGGTGATCCGCAACTCCACGGTGGGCACGTGCGCCGACGGCCGGATATCGAAATAGATCATGGCAGGGTCGGTGATCGTTTCGGAGGAGATCAACTCGGCGACCAGCGCCTCGTGATCCGCCGCGCTCGTCACCTCGCCCGGGTCACCCGCCGTGGGCCAGCGCTGCCAGACCAGCGACCGGACGCTGGCGTAGCCGCTGTCCTGACCCATCCAGTACGGCGAGCTGGTGGACAGGGCGAGCAGCACCGGCAGCCACGGCTGGACCCGGCGGGTGACCGCGACGGCCAGGTCCCGGTCGGTCACCCCGACGTGCACCTGCGCACCGCAGATCAGCTGCTCCCGCGCGAGCAACTGGTACTCGTCGAGCATCCGCCGGTACCGGGACGTGGGGGTGACGCTCGGGTCGCCGTCGGCGCGCAGCGGCACCGTGCCGGCCGCCACGATGCCCAGCCCGGCCCGGTCGGCCACCTGGACGGCCAGCTGGCGCAGCCGGGTCAGCTCGGCGCGGATCTCGTCCAGGGTGCGGCAGACCGCGGTGTTGGTCTCCACCACGCTGCGGTGCAACTCCGCGGTGAACGAGTCGGCCGGCAGCCGGTCGAGCAACTCCCCGGCTCGGGGCACCAACTCCCGGGTGTGCAGGTCGACGACGTGGAACTCCTCCTCGACGCCGATCGTGGCCAGATCCGCCGGGTCGCCGTCGTCGAGGGTCACGGTCGGGTTGGCGCGTGGTGTGGGCAGGGCCCGGCCGTTGCCGGACCGGCCCATCGCCCCGTCGAACGTCGGCACGTTGGTGGTGTTGTCGGCCATGGTCACCCCGGTTCGCGTGTCGGTGGTCGTGGCTGTCCGACGAGCGTTCCCAGGTTTGGTACCGGGGGTGTTTCTGGCACGTTAAGGTGGCGGACCGTTCTGCTGGCATCCCGGCGACGCGCGGTGGGAGCAGGCGCGGTCGCGGGTCGGCGCAGAATGTGGACAAATACCGCCCGCCCCCCAGCGAGCTGGCCGGATCGGCTCCCGGTCGGCGACGTTCCAGACCGAGCCCTCAAGGAGGGAGCCGTCTCGGCCGGCGAACAGGACGTCGTCGAATCCGGCCTGGCGCGCCTGGCGGCGATGGAGGGTGAGACCCAGCGTGGCCAGGTGTTTGAGCTGCGGGAGCTCTCGCTCGTACCGGACAGTCCGGACTCGCAGCGGCGCACGTGCAGCGTCGTCGGCCGGTTCGTCGACCGAGACCATGATGTCGGTACTGGACCGCCGGGTGGGGTTGGGAAGGACCGTCACCTGGACGGAGGCGTCGTCCCGGCCGCCCAGCGCCTGGTCGATGAGGGTCCTGACCTGGTCGCCGGACGGCGGGACGGCGTCGGGAAACAGCACCGCCGAGGCCTCGTGCAGGCGACGGAGGTGCAGGGACAGGCCGGGCACGGCCGCGCCGCGCACCTGCATGGAGGTGAAGTGGCCGTAGTTCCACACGGCTGCCCGATGCAGGTCTTCGACGGTCGCCGGCTCGCCGTTGATGTCCACGCGCGTCACCGCGTCATGGTGTCACCTCATGTTCGCCACCACGAACGGCGCGTGGCCGTGCAGGTAGTTGGTCCACCCGCCGGTCACCGGCGCGCCGGGGCTGAGCAGGTTTGTGGTGTCGGTGCCGACGTCGAGCTTCCACGCCGTCCAGGAGATGCCGTTCGCCCTCATCCAGTCGATCCAGGACTGCGCCTCCGGCAGGCAGGCCCGGCCGTCGAGGCCGCCGTCGGCGTTGCTGGCGCCCCACTCGGTGACGAACAGCGCGAGGCCCGCACGGATCGCCGCGTCACCCTTGGCCCGCAGCGACGCGCCGTGGGTGCACGAGTAGAAGTGCAGGGTGTACATCAGGTTGGTACCGGTGACCGGGCTGGCCGCCGCCACGTCCACGTCCTGCGACCAGGTCGGGGTGCCGAGCACGACGATGTTGTCCGGGTCGGCGGCACGGATCGCGGAGACCACCGCCTGGTGGTACGGCTTGATGACGTTGGTCCAGCTCACCTGCAACGGCTCGTTGTACGGCTCCCAGATGACGTTGGGCAGGTGGCCGTAGCGGCGGGCCAGATCGCCGAAGAACGCCACCGCCTGGGACTGGTTGTTCTGTGCCTCGTGCGCGTGCCAGTCGACGATGACGTACACCCCGGCGCTGACCGCGTTGTTGATGATGGTCTCCACCTGCGCCCGCGCCTTGCCGGGGTTGCTCAGGTACGCGCCGGCCGGCTCCACGCCCATCGCCGCGCGGATCACCTGGAGGTTCCAGTTGTCGCGCATCCAGGTCAACGCGGAGAGGTTCTCGGCGTACGGGGCCGTCTCCCAGTTGAGCCACATGCTGCTGATGCCACGCAACTGCACCCGCGCACCGGACCTGTCGCACATCGTCGTGCCGCAGACCCGTAGCTGCCCGTGCCGCTCGACCGGAGTGCCGGTGGTCGGCGGCGGAGTCGTGGGAGGCGGAGTGGTCGGGGGCGGGGTGGTCGGGGGCGGGGTGGTCGGGGGCGGGGTGGTTGGCGGAGTCGTCGTCGGCGGTGTGCCGCCGGTGCAGGACACGCTGTCGCCGTTGACCGTGCAGTTCACCGGGGTGCCCGACCCGTTGACGAGGAAGCCGAACGAGGTCGACGCGCCGGCGCCGAGCGTGCCGTTCCACGACACGTTGCTGAAGGCGTAGTGGCTGCCGGAGGTCGTCTGCTGCGCGTTCCACGACTGGCTGATGCTCGACCCGGCAGGCAGGTCGAACTCGACCCGCCAGCTGCTGATCTGTGCGGAGGTGTTGTTGGTGACGGTGACCTGCCCCTGATAGCCACTGCCCCAGGTGTTCGTCACGGAGAACACGGCGGTCGCCGCGCTGGCCGGTGTGGTGGCGACTGTCGCCGCCGCACCGGCGAGCAGGCCGGCGACGGCCAGAGTCGTGACAAGTCTCAGTGTGCGCATGCTGAACCCGCTTCGGTCTATCGACGGTGATGGCCTGTGGCGGGGCGGCGCCTGCGGCAGACAATATCGATCTTCCGCTATGCGGTTCAAGGCCGCGCGGCTGATTTTCTGGCCGGCCGGAGCGTCGGTCGCGGGGTGCGGCAGGTCGAACTCAGCGTGGCCCGATGGTCACCACCCGCGCCCACTCCGGTGGCGTGACGGGGGCACGGTCCGCGTCCTCGCTCCACGACGCCCCGGCCCGGGGAAAGAGCCCCACCACCGTCCGCGCCACCGGACGGGCGCTCGGCCAGGGTGTCTGCCCGTCGGTCAGCGCCACGATGACGTCCGGCCGCACCCGCCGCGCACGGGCGAAGCCGGCCCGCAGATCCGTGCCTCCGCCGCCGATCAGCGGGATCTCCTGCGCGCGACACAGTGGGTGCACGATCCGGGCCGCCGCGTCGCACGGCAACACGCTCACCAGGTCACGCCGACCGCCCACCGCCCGGGATATCGCCGCCACCTCAAGCAGCGCACTACCCAACTCGGCGTCGCTGACCGACCCGGACGTGTCGACGATGACGCACACCGACGGAGGTCGGCGACGCAGGCTGGGCAGCACCACACCCGGCACGCCGTGGGATCGCCGCGACGGCCGGCCGTAGGTGTGCTCGGCGCCGGTCCCGGCCGCCACCGCCGCCGAGCGGACCGCCGCCCCCAGCAGGTCACGCCACGGCTGCGGTGGGTGGAACGCCTGTTCCGCCCACCGTCGCCACCCCTGCGGCACGGTTCCCGGGTGTCCGGCGATGCCCTCCGCCACCCGGAACCGGACCGCGTCGCGCTCCTGCTCGCTGAGGCCGTGCGCGCCGTCGGGTCCCAGGTCCCACTCCCGCGCCAGCCCGTCCGCGCCACTGCCACAGTCCAACCAGACCAGATCCTGGGTACGCGGACCCAGCCCGAACTGGCGCAGGTAGTCCTCCATCAACTCCCCCGGGCGCAGCCCCAGCGACGTCGGTTCGACGGCACCCTCGGGCATCGTCAGCCCGTCACCGAACACGTCGTCGTTGATCTCGCAGTCCGCGGCGATGTTCATGCGCAGCCGCTCCCCCGGGCCGCCGAGCCCCCGGTCCCGGGCGACCCGGTCACCCCGGCCGTGGTGGTCGCGCAACAGATGCGACACCTCATGCACCCACACCCCGGCGAGTTCCTCCAGCGGGGTGCGGTCCACGAACGTCGGCGAGACGTAGCAGCGCCAGTGCCGGTCCACGGCCATCGTCGGCACCCGCCGTGACGCCACCGGGTGCAGGGCGAACAACGCGGTCGCCAGGTAGGGGCGCACACGGGCGGCGTACAGGCGGGCGGCGTACAGCTTGTCGACGTCCATCGTCGCCGGGTCGCCCGCGCTCATCGTGCCGCACCGGCGGCGGCCGCGATCCGCGTCGCCGCCTGGTCGGCTCGCCGGGAGAGCGACACCACCCCGGCGAGGCGTTCGATCGTGGCGGGCACGTCCCAGTCCTCCCGGCGCAGGGTGGCCAGGGTGGTCGCGGGGACCACCACCAGATCCGGCGCGCCGGTCTCGACGGCCCGCGACAACAGCTCCCACGCGGCGTCCCACCGGGACCGCTCCGGGCGGTTGCGGACCGCCGCCACCACGGCGTCCAACACGGCCTGCCGCAGATCGCCCCGTTCGGGCAGCACCGCCGCCGCCGGGTCAGCCAGCAACTCCTCCGGATCGGGCAGGTCCATCCGATCGACGCTGGCCAGCAGTTCCAGCCCGGGGCCGTCGCCAACGGTCCCCCGCATCAGGAGCGACAGCACCTCGCGGGAGACGCCCGCCGCCGTGGCGAAGGCGGTCAGGCGCAGCGCCATCTCCCAGCTCCGCGGCGACGGCCACGGCCCACCGCGGGCGGCGTCGGTGGTGGGCAGCCGGTGTACGAGATCCGGGCGGACGGACAGCAGGCCGCACACCGCCCGGCGGGCGAAGGCGACGGCTTCCGGCACCAGGTCCGGGTTGAGCCGGGGCAACGCCGCGCGGGGCCAGGTGCCGCCAAGTCCGCGGACGACGACCTCGTGGTCGTAGGTCCACTGGAGATGGACGAAACGGTTG
Source organism: Micromonospora sp. NPDC049171 (assembly GCF_040648275.1). NCBI lineage: Bacteria > Bacillati > Actinomycetota > Actinomycetes > Micromonosporales > Micromonosporaceae > Micromonospora > Micromonospora sp. NPDC049171. The sequence goes on along the minus strand of NZ_JBEZDJ010000001.1, from coordinate 546,674 downwards.
GCCAGCGGCGGACTCAGCTCCCACCCGTCGGCGGCCGACGACCGTGGATTGGCGGCGGCGACGATCCGGACACCTGGCGGCAGCCGCAGGGCACCGACGCGGCGCTCCAGGACGAGGCGCAGCAGGGCGGCCTGGACGGCGGGCGGCGCGGTGGACAACTCGTCGAGGAACAGCAGCCCTCGACCCGCCCGTACCAGGCGTACCGCCCAGTCCGGCGGGGCCATCGGAACGCCCTGGGTCGCCGGGTCGTCGCCGACGATCGGTAGTCCCGAGAAGTCGGACGGTTCGTGGACGCTGGCGACGACAGTCGTCAGCGGCAGATCCAGGGTTTCGGCCAGGTGGGTCAGGGCTGCCGTCTTGCCGATGCCGGGCGCCCCCCAGAGCAGGACGGGCAGGTCGGCGGCCACGGTCAGGGTCAGTGCCGACAACTGGGTGTCGGCGCGGGGCTCGGTGGTGGTCGCGCCGAGCAGTGCGAGCAGGTCGTCGGCGACATCGAGCTGAGAACCGGATGCGGGCATGGTCATCACCTTTGGGGTTCGTGTGCGGTGCGGAGGCCGTACCGCAGCGGTGGGGTCGGCGGTCAGCCGGATGTCGCGTGGCGCGTGCGCCGCCGGCGCGGGCCCGAGCGGCGAGGTGCGTCGGCGGTGGGGCCGCGCTCGGCCCCGATCAGGCCGGCCCGGAACAGGGCGTGGGTGATCCGCCGCTGTGCGGCGGTCTCGAGTTCGTCGCGCAGGGCACCGTCGCGCAGCAGCGCGTCGGGGCCGAGCAGGGCCTCGACGGTGGCCAGCGCGCCAGCGGTGTCGCCGTGGTCGAGCCGTGCCCGTACGTCGGGAAGGCACTCCGGTTGTCGGTGCGCCTCGTCGATGGCCCGCAGGCAGGGCAGCGGGGTCCCGGTGAGCGAGGCCAGCAACTCCTCCCGGCGGATCTCGGCCGGGCTGTGGTCGAACGTGGCGAGCACCCCGTCGACCAGGCCGATGCGATGGTGGGCGCCTCGGCACGACACCAGGCGTGGTGCCGCGGCCGGGTACGACGCCGCCGAACCGGGCACCAGCACCGGCCGCTCAGGCACAAGTGCCGCCGTGACCAGGGGATGCAGTCGGTCGGGCTCGACGAGCCCGGCGCGCAGCAGCGCCAGATCGGGCAGCACCCAGGTCGCCGCGTCGGGCAGCACCGGCAGCCCGGTCCCGCCCTCCCGCGTGCTGACCCGCGCCACGGGTGACCGACCGCCGTCCGCGCTCGCGGTGACGTCCAGGACCAGCCGACGTCGGGCGCCGAGACGCACCGCGACAGCACCGCTGGCCCGCCCGTCGGCCGCGAGCAGGAGCGCCGCCTCGGCTGGCCACCGGTCGGTCGCGCAGCCCGCTTCCACAGTGTCGGGGACGCCCTCGGGTGGGACGGCGGCCGACGACCGGCCCGCACCTGATCGGGCCCGCAACTCGGCGGTCCGGCGCGCGTCGAACAGGTGGCGGTGCAGGTCGAGGCGGAAGCGCTGGTCGGGGTGGGAACGCGGGCCGGACCCGCGACGGGACCGGTCCCACAGCCCGAGGCTGATCCGCTGACCGGCGTCAGCCCAGGCCGGCGCGGTGCGGGCCACCAGGTGCACCGCGTTGCCGTCGGGTTGCTCCGGGTCGTACCGGATCAGCGAGAGGGTGAGACCCGGACGCAGCAGACCATCGGGGGCGACCCTCGGTAGGTGCCACCGCAGCAGGTCAGGGGCCAGGTGACGGAGGTCGGCCCGGAGCCGTGCCGCCAGCTCTCGGCCGTGCTGGTTGGCGACCGCGCGCAGGCTGATGTCGGCATCGACGCGGGCGGCGGCGCACGCCCCGCCCCAGTCACCGACCCGGCGACGAGCGGTCGCTCGCTCGATCATGGATTGCGGCACGGCGAACTCGCGCACACGCCGCCAGAAGGACAGTCGAGAATCCGCATTCGCGGCCCGGGAGTGCATCAGCACTCACCGTTCGCGGATGGGACCCCCAATCTGAAACGAGAGGAAGTGATCATCGCGGCGGAGCATACCGCCCTGGGCCCGGAGTCCGCCAGAGCCGGGAGCGACCCGCCACGACCGGTGGACCCGGAACCTGAGGTACGCCGCGCTCGAGCGGGGACCGACCTGAATGGCCGGTCCCCGGGGCGCTCAGGCTGTTGGGCGTACCCGGTAGGCCAGGTGGGTGACGCCGTCGCCCTCGACGACGCGCAGGGGGCCGTCGAGCTGGAGTGGCGTGATCTTCAAATCGGCGAAGAGTGGGACGCCGGCGCCGAGCAGGACCGGCACAAGGTCGACGTGCACCTCGTCGAGCAGGCCGGCCTCGATGACCTGGGCGGCGATGGTGCCGCCGTTGACGCCGACCTCCTTGTCACCGGCGAGCGCCTTCGCCCGGTCGATGGCGCTGGCGATGCCGTCGGTGACGAACACGAAGGACTCACCCTCCGGCTCCCAGCCCTCCGGCACGTGGTGCGTGACGACCACCACCGGCACGTCCAACGGGTGCCGGCCGCCCCACCCGTTGGTCATGTCGAACAGCCGCCGGCCGACGACGAGCGCGCCGGTCCGCTCGGTGAGCTCCCGCAGGTGCCGGGCGCTCGCGGCGGACGTCCGGAACGTCATCTTCGGGTTGGCCGTCGGCGTCTCGACGTCGCCGTTGTTGTACCACTGGAAGAGGTACTCGAAGCCACCGTGGGACGCGTCCGCGATGTAGCCGTCCAACGACATCGTCGCCCCGGTCGTCACCTTCGTCATCGATCCACTCCTTGGTCCGTGCGGTGTCCGCCCGCGGGTGGGACCGGGTGTGCCCGGCCCTCACCCCGTGGTCGAAGCAGCGGCCCCCGCTCTCGACACGTGCGCCTGATTTTCTTCCGGCGCGGGCGCTCAGCCCTTGTCGAGCACCACTGCCTGGTGGACGTAGTCGCGCAGCGCCACACGGTCCAGGGTGCCGGCCGGCTTGAGTTTGACGTGCCGGGTTGCCTTTCCCACACCGGCGAGCAGTCCGTGGCGGTCGGTGAACTCGGCCCCCCGGGCGAACGCGAAGGTGACGTGGGTCTTGCTCAGGCTCAGGATCGCCAGGAGTTTGACACCCTGCCAGGCGAGCGAGCCCCGGCTGATCACCTCACGGGCGTCGGGGGCGCACTCCCGCATCACCTCACGCAGTGCGGCGACGATGTCGCGGTGCTCGACGGGCAGCCGACCCAGGTACTCGTCGACGTCATGGCTGGTCATGTTCGGGTCCCTCCGGGTGTGACTACTGGTTTCAGCGGATCTGGGTGGCGACGGCGGCAGCGGCGACGGTCGCCCCGGCGTCGTTGAGGTGCAGGAAGTCGACGTGGGCGTACGCGGGCCGCAGGGCGTCCCGGTCGGACGGATCGGCGAGGATCCGGTCGAGGTCGACGACGGCGTCGTACTCGCCGCTGGTGCGGATCCACCGGTTCACCTCGTCGCGGACCTCCTCCCTCTCGTCGGTGTAGCCGGCCGAGCCCTTCATCGGCGGCATCGTGGCGCCGACGACGGTGACCCGGTGGACCCGGGCGGCCCGGATCAGCGCCCGGTGGCCGTCGATGAGCGCGGCGGCGGTCACCACCGGCGAGGCGCCGCAGCCGAAGTCGGGGTAGCCGCCGCCGACGATGTCGTTGATGCCGACGAGGACGACGGCCGACCGCACCCCGGGCTGTGCGAGGACGTCGTGGCGGAACCGGCTGACGCCCCGCTCGCCGAAGCACGTCGAGTCGGCGAGCAGTTTGTTGCCGCCGATCCCGGCGTTGGCCACCGCCAGTGGGCGGCCGGCGGCGACCAGTCGTTCGGCCAACTGGTCCGGGTAACGGTTGTCGGCACCGGGAGTGGAGCCGTATCCGTCGGTGTGCGAGTCACCGAACGTCACCACCGTGCCCCGGGTACGCGGCGACCCGGTGACGTCCACCCCCGTCAGGTGATACCACGACTGACTCGTCTCGCCGGAGAAGGCGGCGGCGCGGTGGTCGAAGCGGTGATCGCCGGTCGCGCGGTAGGTGCTGGTGAGCCCGTCCTGGTGGTAGGTGGCCGGGCCGGTCGCACCGGCGAAGTACAGCGTCACGGTCACCGCGTCCAGCGCCCGTACCGGCAGGAACACCGGGTCGGAGGTGGCCTCGGTGCCGGCGGGCACGGTGGCCGAGCGCCGCCGGTCGAAGGTGACCGGCAGCAGGGTGCCGGGGCGCACCGCCGCTCCGGTGTCCGGACGGCCCACGGTGGCGCCGGTCAGGCGCAGCGGTTGGCTGCCGTACCGGTTGGACACCCGGATCCGGATCTGGGAGCCGGCCGCGCTGACCCGCACCACCTGCCGAACCGACTCGTCGGCGAAGCCGGTCATGGACCAGTTGGTGCCGAACCAGTCGCTGCCCGGCACGGGGTGGTGGTGGGCGGCCGACCAGGCCGCCGACCAGGCCCCCGGGGCGTCGCGGTCGGTGGTCGCGGCGCTGGCCGGGGCGGCCGGCGCCAGCAGGCACAGGGCGGTGAGTACGGGCAGGATGCAGCGGTTCGACGTCGACATGGGAGTGCCCCTTCGGGAAACGACTGTGGGTGGCTGGTTGGGGCCGGCTCGCGCCGGCCGTCCGATGGGATTCACCCTGCCGGGGCGGCCTTACCGTTTCTTTACGGTGTGCTGCCACCCCCCGGCCGCGTGGTCTGCGCGCCGGCCCTCGTGACGCAGGTCGGGGCCGTATCCTGGCCGCCATGCGGTTCGGGGTGCTGGGCCCGTTGACGGTGTGGACCACGCACGGTGGCGTGGTGGCCGTCCCGGGGTTGAAGGTCCGGGCCCTGCTCGCCGCGTTGCTGCTGCACGAGGGGCAGCCGGTGCCGGCGGATCGGCTCATCGACTATCTGTGGGGTGACAGCCCGCCGGCGAACGCCGCCGGCGCGCTGTCGGTGAAGGTGTCGCAGCTGCGCCGGGTGCTGGCCGAGGCCGAGCCCGGCGGTCGGGAGTTGGTGCGGTCACCGCCACCCGGTTACCGGCTCCTGGTCGATCACGACGACGTGGACTCCCGCCGTTTCCACCGGATGGTGGCGGAGGCGCGAGCCACGCGGGACGTTCGATCTCGGGTGGCGCTCTTCGCGGCGGCGCTGGCCCTGTGGCGGGGTCCGGCCTTCGCCGACTTCCGCGACGAGCCGTTCACCGCCGCCGTGGTCGCCGGGCTGGAGGAGCAACGGCTCCTCGCCCTGGAGGACTGTCTCGACGACCGGCTGTCACTCGGCGAGCACGGTGCCGTGGTCGGTGACCTCGGCGACCTGCTGGCCCGGCAGCCGCTGCGCGAACGCGCACGGGGGCTGCACATGCTCGCCCTGTACCGGGCGGGGCGCCAGGCCGAGGCGTTGAGCAGCTACGACGAGCTGCGGGTCCGACTCCGCGAGGAGTTGGGGCTTGATCCCGGCCCCGAACTGGTCGCGCTACAGCGGGCCATCCTCGCGCACGATCCGACGCTCACCACACCACCGGCAGCCGTCGGCGCGGCAGAGCACGTCGCTCCCGCGCGGACGAACCTGCCGACCCCGTTGACCGAGCTGATCGGTCGCGAGACGGCCGTCACCGAGCTGACCGCGGAGTTGGCGCACAACCGGTTGGTGACCCTGGTCGGCATCGGTGGGGTCGGCAAGACCCGGCTCGCCCTGGAGGTCGCCCGCGGCCGGACGGCCGCGTACCCGGACGGGGCGGTGTTGGTCGAGTTGGCGGGCATCGCCCGGTCCGACGCGCCCGAAACGGTGGACGCGTTGGCGGAGCTGGTGCTGGCGGTGCTCGACGTCCGCGACGCCGCCGAGGCGGGCCCGGCCAGCGCGCCGACCGACCGGCTCGCCCGGGTGCTGGGCGACCGACGGCTCCTGCTCGTGCTGGACAACTGCGAGCATCTGGTGGAACCGGTCGCCGAGGTGACCGCCGTGTTGTTGCGGGCGGCACCCGGGGTGCACGTGCTGGCGACCAGCCGGGAGCCGCTCGGGCTGTCCGGCGAGGTCGTGTGGGTCGTCCCGCCGCTGCCGGTCCCCGAGGAGAGCGGCGGTACGGAGCTGGCTGCCCTGCACCTCTCCAGCTCGGTGCGGCTCTTCGTGGCCAGGGCGGCCGCCGCGGACCGGGGGTTCGCGCTCAGCGTGGTGAACGCGGGCGCCGTCGCCACCCTGTGTCGTCGGCTCGACGGGATCCCGCTGGCGCTGGAGCTGGCCGCCACCCAGGTCCGTGGGCTGGGCGTGCCAGGTCTGGTCGCCGGGCTCGAAGACAGGTTCCGGTTGCTGGGGGCCCGGCACCGGGGCGTACCTCCCCGCCAGCGCACGCTACTGGCGATGCTCGACTGGAGCTGGCAGCTGCTCACCGAGCCGGAACGGGTGGTGTTGCGGCGGCTGGCCGCGTACGCCGACGGGGGTCGGATCGACGCGGTGCGGGCCGTCTGCGCGCCCGACGGCGTGCCCGCCGCGAGCGTCGCGGATCTGCTGGCCCGCCTCGTCGACCGGTCGCTTGTCGTCGTCGCACCGCGCGACGGCAGCCCGCACTACCGGCTGCTGGAATCCGTCGCCGCTTTCGGCCTGGAGCAGATGCGCACGGCCGGTGAGGTGGACCAGATCCGCACGCGCGCCCACCGGCACCTCGCCGAGCTGGCCGAGCGGGCACGGGACCACCTGCACGGTCCGGGTCAACGCCTGTGGTTGCGGCGGCTCGACGCCGAGTCCGCCAATCTGCGCGGCGCGTTGGACGCCGCGGTCCGCCAGCACGACGGGGACCTCGCGCTGCGCCTGGCCAACGCGCTGAGCTGGTACTGGTTCCTCCGGGGCCGGTTCACCGAGGCCCGCCGGCGGCTCGGGGCGGCACTGGGGTGTTCGCCGGACGGGCCCACCGCCGAGCGAGCCCGCGCCACGGCGTGGCACCTGGGTTTCGCTCTTCTGTCCGGCGACGTCGCGGACTGGGCAACACGCCACCACGCGGCGATCCGGCGGCACGAGGGCATCGACGACCCGCACGGCCGGCTCCGGGCGCAGTGGTTTCTCGCCTACGCGCAGATCGACCTCGGTGACGTGGCGGCCACCGGCGAGTTGCTCGACCGCGTCCTCGCCGAGGCACGCGGGCTGGGCGACGAGTGGATCGTGGCCGCCACCCTGGGCCTGCGCGCCAAGCACGCGTACGCCCGGGGCGACGGGTCGATGGTGGCGCGCGACGGAGCGGAGAGCGCGACGCTGTTCCGCCGGCTCGGCGACCGGTGGGGGTTGTTGCAGGCCACGGAGTGGCTCGGCGCCCAGGCGGGCATGACCGGGGACTACGAGCAGGCCGATCGGTTGTACCAGGAGGGCCTGCGCGTCGCGGAGGACCTGGGCCTCTGGTTCGAGCTGGCCGGTCACCTGTGTTGGCTGGGCTGGGTGGCCCTGCAACGGGGCGACTACCCGCGGGCGCGGCAGCTCAGCGGTCGTGGGCTGCGGCTGGCCACCGAGCAGGGGACGCCGCTCGGCATCGTGTTCGCCGAGCTGTGTCTCGCCGCCGCGGCGCGGCGGGAGGGTCTGCTCGACCTGGCGGAGGCCCACCTGCGCAACCTGCTGGACGCGGCCGCACGGCAGCAGGACGGCCCCGGGCAGCCTCTCTACCTGACCGGAGTCCTCGGCGAGCTGGGGTACGTCGCCGAGCTGCGCGGCGACCCGGCGGCAGCCCTGGGTTGGCACCTGCGGGCCGCCGAGGTCGCCGCGGACCTCGGTGCCGACCAGGACCCGTGGCAGATCCTGGTCGGTGTGGCCGCCGCCGGTGACCGCCCACAGGACGCGGCCCGGTTGCTCGGCGCGGCGGCGGCGAGCCGGGAGGCGACCGGCCTCCCGCTGGCGCCGGCCGACCGACCCGACGTCGAGCGGGCGACCGCGCTGGCCGTGGCGGGGTTGGGTGTCGAGGACTTCGCCGTGGCCTACGAGCAGGGACGGCGACTGTCGCCCGAGGAGATCCGTCGCGTCGTTCGGGGCACGGGCCTGGCGGCCCTGCGCGGTTGAGAAGGGCGCAGTGCGCCGAGCACGCACAGACCTACGTCCGCCTCAGTGCAGGACGGTGCCGTACGACGGCTGGCCCGCCACCTCGTAGGTGGCGTAGACGACGCCCGCCGTGGTGGTGCGTGACCCGGTCAGTCTCAGCCCCGCCGGGGCGGTGCCCTCGGCGAAGAGCCGTTTTCCCTGGCCGAGGACGACCGGGAAGATCAGCAGGCGGTACTCGTCGACCAGCCCGGCGGTCTGCAGCGTACGCAGCAGGTCGCTGCTGCCCTGCACGAGCAGCTCGCCGTCGGTGCGCTGCTTGAGCGCGGCGACCGTCTCGGCGGCCGCACCCACCAGGACCTCGGTGTTGCGCCAGTCGGCGGTCATCGGGCTGCGCGTCGCCACGTACTTCGGCATGCTGTTGATCTTTGCCCCGCCGTCCTCGTCGGAGACGTCGGGCCAGTGCCCGGCGAGGGTGTCGTAGGACTTCCGGCCGAGCAGCATGCCGTCCGCCCGGTCGAACACCCCACCCATGATCTCGCCGAAATCCTCGTCCACGTGCGGCGGCAGCCACCCGCCGTGCGGAAACCCAAACGAGTCGTCCTCGCCGGGCCCGCCGGGGCCCTGCATCACACCGTCGAGGGACAGGAACGTCCCCACCACCAGTCTGCTCGCCACGTGGCAGCTCCAATCGTGTGCCGGAGGCGGTGCTCCCCACAATGGACCGACCCTACTGGCCGGTGACGCCGGGTGCGGGTCGGCCGCGCCGGGTCGTAGCGTAGGGCGCATGCGAACCACCACACTGGGCAACGCAGGTCCCGACGTCGGCGTCATCGGCCTCGGGTGCATGGGCATGACCCACGCGTACGACGTCACCGGCCCGCGCGACGACGACACCTCGATCTCGGTCATCCACCAGGCTCTCGACCTGGGCGCCACCCTGATCGACACGTCGGACGTGTACGGGCCGTACACCAACGAGGAGTTGGTCGGGCGGGCGCTGGCCGGGGGTCACCGCGAGCGGGCCGTCCTGGCGACGAAGGCCGGCCTGGTGGTCACCTCCCCCACCGGCGGTCCCGGCAACCTCGCGAAGATCGGCAACAACGGCCGCCCGGAGCACATCCGCGCGGCGATCGACGACAGCCTGCGTCGGCTCGGCACCGACCACGTGGACCTCTACCAGCTACACCGCGTCGACCCGGAGGTGCCGATCGAGGAGTCCTGGGGTGCGATGGCCGAGGCCGTGGCGGCGGGCAAGGCACGCCAGCTCGGGCTGTCCGAGGTGACGGTGGCCCAGATCGCGCGGGCCCAGGCGGTGCACCCGGTGGCGTCGGTGCAGTCCGAGCTGTCGCTGTGGACCCGCGACCCGCTGGCCGAGGTGTTGCCGTACTGCGTCGAGCAGGGCATCGCCTTCCTGCCGTTCTCCCCGCTCGGTCGCGGTTTCCTCGCCGGCCGGTTCGCCTCGTTCGACGACCTGCCCGCCGACGACTTCCGTCGTGGCCTGCCCCGTTTCCAGCAGGACGCGCTGCGCGCCAACCTCGCCATCGTCGCCCGGGTCCGGGAGATCGCCGACCGCGCCGGGGTCAGCCCCGCGCAGGTGGCCCTCGCCTGGGTGGTCGCGCAGGGTGACCAGGTCATCCCGATCCCGGGCACCAAGACCCCGAAGTACCTGGTGGACAACTGCGCCGCCGGCGACGTGCGGCTCAGCGCCGAGGACCTGGCCGACCTGGACGCGCTGCCCGCACCGGAGGGCGGTCGCTACTGAGGCCGCGGCGGCCCGGCACCGCTCAGCCGGGCCGCCGCAGTGCCACCGGTGGGCCGAACCTGACCCCGACGCCGGGCGAGTAGAGCACGCTGACCGGCGGCCCGACCGGCGCCGGCAACCCGGCGGCGGTGACCAACTCGTCGTCCAGGTGCAGCAGCTCGGCCCGGTGCAGCGGCCAGCGCGGATGCCAGTTCGGCAGGTGCAGTGTGCGCCCGTGCGCCCGCGTGTGCAGCCCCCAGCGCGCGGTGACGAAGTGCTCAAGGGGGCTCGGCTCGTCGATCCGCTCCCCCACCCGCACCACCATCCGGCTCGTCGCACCCGCCGGGCCGGGCCAGCGTCGACGGCACCGGTAGTCGCGGCGGTCACCGTCGCGGTCCAACCGCATCGACGACCAGAGGTACGGCAGGCGCAGCGTCACCCGGGCCACCAGCACCGGCACCAGGCGGGACGCGTCCAGCGAGCGGAACACCACGGCTCGCCGGCCGGTGTCGTCGACGGAGTACAACCGGACGTTGGTCTCGGCGAAGGTGCCGAAATAGGGCACACCCGGACCGCGGCCGAAGCCCAGCCCGACCATCCGGAAGCCGATCAGGCCGACGAAGCTCACGCCGTCCACCGTGTCCGGACGGGTGCCGGCCGGCAGCAGCGGCGCGACGACCTCCGGGGCGACGGCCCAGTGCAGGAAGGTGAGATCTTCCCAGCGTTGTCGCAGGATCGCCCGGGGGAACGCCTGCCGGGGTGCGTGGTCGACCGGTTCGATGTGCACGCCCTCATCCTGACTCAGGCGTGCGGGCCGACGTCCACAGTTCCGACTGTCAACGACGCCTTGCCTTGCAGAATGTGGCCGACCCGCTCGACCTGCTCGTCCAACGCCCGGCGGCGACCGGCGCCGAGCGCCCGCAACGGCTCGACGGTGATGCGGATCGTGCGCCCGGAGCGACGCTGGTGCCACACCCCGGCGACCCTCCCGTCCACGAGCAGCACCGGAAAGTTGCCGGCCTGCCCACCGGCCAGCGCCCGCTCGGCGGCGGCACCGGGAAAGAGCTGCTCGCGGGGGTGCCAGCCGACCGCGTACGCGTCGAAGTAGGGCAGGAGTCGCAACCCGGACGGCGGATCGTCCGGGAAGTCGGTGTCGCCGGCCACCACCCACGCCCGCGTGCCGGCGACGGTGACCTCGGTGAGATCCTGCGACCGGAACACCTCGGTCGCCCACCGCTCGGTCACCGACAGCCACTTGGCGAACTGGGCCGGGGTGGCCGGCCCGTACGCGTACAGGTAGCGGCGGACGAGGTCGGCCAGCGCCGCCGGGCCGGCCAGCGGCGTGAACCCGGGTAGCCAGCGGGCCGGGCTGGTGTAGGTGGTGGCGCGTCCCCGGGCCGGGCCGTGGCACATCACCCCGCACCGGGTGGCGGCCGACATCGCGGCCATCCACCTTGGCCACCGGTCCTGGAACGCCTCCATGACCCGCTCGCCCGCCCACGCACCGGTGCGGGCGACGACCTCCTCGGTCAGCTCGGCCGTGGTCAGCTCGGCCTCCGCCAACGCGTCGGCGATGGCCCCGAGGACCTGCTCGTGCTGCTCGGGAGTCAACAGGCCGCGGCTCTGCTCCCACGGCGGGGCGGGCATCGCACTCAACGCGCCGGTCCACATCGGCAGGTCCGCGGCGGCGAGCAGGTGCACCGTCCCGCGCGGCCCACGGGTCTTGACCAGGGTGCGGTCCTCCCAGAGCGCCTGGCGTACCAGCGCACGGGTCGCGCCGGGGACGCGTAGGCCGACGGACAGCTCGGCGGCGGAGGCGACCTGGGCATGCGCGCCGCACATCGTCGACACCACGTCGGCGACACGGTCGGCGGCTGGGTCGGCGGCTGGCGTGGCGGCCGGGTCGGCGGCTGGCGTGGCGGCTGGGTCGGACGGCGCCGGTGCCGAGAGCCCGTGTCGCGCCAGCCGCCGGGCGGACACCTGCGCCCAGCTCAGCTCGGTCACGACAGGCGCCCGTCGGCCGTGACCGAGGATGGGGCTTCGACAGCGCGTCTGGTCATGTCGCCCACGCTACGACCGACGTACGTCACTTTCCGGCAGCCGCCGCCGGCGTCGGGGCTGTGCCCGGTGCCGGCTCCGGGGATCGGCATCCTTACCCGTCGTAGGCTGGGTAGCGGCGACAGGCACCACACCAAACCGATCAGACCGCCGCGAACAGGACACCTCGGGACGTGCAGGAGGCCGTACGCGTGACGCAGGGTGACATGGAGCTGGTGCTGCTCGCGCAGGCGGGAGACGCGGCGGCGCTCGGTGCGCTGCTGGCCCGCCACGAGGCCGAGATGCGGGCCGTGGCGCTGGGCGTCCTCGGCTACGGACCGGACGCCGAGGACGCGGTGCAGGACGCGATGGTGGTGGCGTTGCGCCGGATCGGCGAGGTCCGCGACCCGGCCGCCGTCGGCCCGTGGTTGCGCGCCATCGTGCGCAACAACAGTCGGATGACGGTGCGCGGGCACCGAGCCGTCCCGGTCGCCGAGCCGGAGTGGTTCGCCGGCCCCGCCGACACGCCAACCCCGGAGGAGGCGCTGGACCGGGCCGCGATGCGGGACTGGGTGTGGCACGCCATCGGGCAGCTCTCCGAGCCGGACCGGCTGGTCACGCTGCTGCGGTACTTCAGCGACGCGTCCTCGTACGAACAGATCGCGGCCGTGTGCGGCGTGCCGGTCGGCACCGTCCGCAGCCGCCTCAGCCACGCCCGCCGTGCCCTCACCGGCGGCCTGCGGGCGGCGGCGGGCGCGGCGCACACCGACGTCACCGCGACGAACGCGGCCCGGTGGCGGGAGGGTCGCGACATGATCGCCACGGCGATGGCCGGCGACTTCGACCGGGTGGTCCGCGAGAGCTGGTGGCCGGACGCCGAGATGATCGTGCCAGGTGGCCCGCGCGGCGGCCGTGACCTGGCCGTCGCGGGCATGGACCACGACCTGACGGCCGGGGTACGCCAGCGGCTGCGCAACGTCGTCGCCAGCGGCGACGTGCTGATCTGGGAAACCGACCTGATCAGCCCGCCCGACGACCCGGAGCACTGCCCACCGGCGGCGCTGTGGTTGCAGGTGCTGCGCGAGGGCCGGGTGCGCCAACTCACCCTCTTCCACCCCGTGCCCGCACTGCGCTGAAAAGACCTCCCCGACCCAGCGAACTTTCCCGTCGTCCCGCGCATCTGGTTCGCGTCATGCACCAGTCGCCGTGTCGGCAAACGCCGCACGGGTCGCGGATCGGGAGATAGTTCATGGGTTCCACCAGCCACGACGTCAGCGCCCTCGCACCGGGTGCCCACACGTTCCTCGTCGACGGCGTCCGGCAGGTCTACCACGTCGCCGGCAGCGGCCCGGTGTGCGTGGCGCACTCCGGCGGCCCCGGCATCGAGTGGGCGTATCTGCGGACGCCCAGCCTGGAAGAGCACTTCACGATGGTGTACGTCGAACCCGTCGGCACGGGCGCCTCGGGACGGCTCGACGATCCCACTGGCTACCGTCTCGACACGTATGTCCGGTTCCTCGACGCCGTCGTCCAACACCTCGGCGAACCCCGGGTGTACCTGCTCGGGCACTCGCACGGCGGTTTCGTCATCCAGCGCTACGCGCTCGCACACCCGGACCGGGTCGCCGGTCTCGCCCTGTACGACACCTCACCCGTCACCGGGGCCGAGTTCTGGGCCGAGGCGATGGCCGGGCTCGCCGCGTACCCGCAGCGGCACCCGGACCGGCCGGAGGCAGCGGCGGTGCCGGCCGCCTTCGGGCAGATCGGCGCTGCCACCGACGACGAGTCGTTGGCGACCGCCCTGCGCGCCGCCCTTCCGGTCTACTTCGCGGACTTCTGGGCCCGGCAGGACGAATTCGCACCACTTCAGGCCGCTGTCCGGATCTCGTTGGCGCCGGCGACCGCGCAGGATCCGGCGCCCTTCGACGTGCGGGAGAACCTGGCTGAGATCACCGCTCCCGCCGTGGTGATCGTCGGCGCGTACGACTTCATCTGCCCTCCGCACCGCGCCGAGGAGCTGCACGCGGGCCTGAAGGACTCGCGGCTGGTGCTGCTGGAGCGCAGCGGGCACTTCGCGCACGTCGAGCAGCCGGTGGAGTTCACCGAGGCCGTGGCGGAGCTGCTCAGGCGCTGAACCGGTGCGGCCCCCGGTTGGTTCGTCACAGCGGGCAGGCCTCGGGGTGCGTTCGCGTTGCACGGTCATAGGCTGGGCACTTTGGTGCACCGTGACGAAGAGGAGACCGCCGTGAGCCAGACCGAGCGGATGGATTCCGTCGACGAGTGGAACGTGGCCGAGGACGACGGCGTCCTGGACGCCTCCGACACCCTCGACGACGACCGGGTCGGTGACCCCCTGGACACCGGCATCATCGCCGAGGATCACTGGACCGCGGCCAACCGGTTCGGCACCACGCCGGCCGAGGAGCGCGCCGGGGAGTCCCTGGCACAGCACCTCGCCCAGGAGGTGCCGGATGTCGACCCGTACGCCGAGGGCGGCGACGACGAGGACGAGCTGACCCGCCGGGGGTACGAGAGCGAGGCGCGCGCCGGCCGTCTCGTCGCCTACGACGAGGGCGTCCGCGAGGACGACGAGGCCGAGTCGGTCGCCTGGGACGCCGGGATCGACGCGGGCGCCGCCAGCGCCGAGGAAGCGGCGATCCACGTGGTCGAGGAGCCGGACGGACCCGGCGACGGCCCGTTGCGCTGATGTCGTACCCGCCGCGCTCGGCACCTCGCGGGGTGCCGAGCCCGGCGGGGTCGGTCAGTGGATGATGACTGGCGTCTTGGCCTGCTCGCCCGGCACGTCGTCGTGCCGCGCCGGCTGACGTCGGCGCGGCAGCAGGGCCGCCGGGACGAACGTCAGCACGACCAGCGCGAACGCGACCCAGAACGTGGTGGCGAACGACTTGGCCGCGAAGTCGAGCCCGCGTTCGATGATCGACGGGTCCACCGGCATCTGCTGGAGCAGCTCCGGCCGCTGCTGGGAGGCGATGGCCAGCCCGGCCTCGGTGATCGGCTTGCCGCTCTCGTCGACCAGGCCGGGGATCGGCCGGGAACCGTTCAGCTCGTTGGTGAGGATCACCGACATGACGGCGGCGCCGACCGAGCCGCCGATCTGCTGGAGAATGTTGACAAGCGTCGAGCCGCGCGCCACGTCGTTGGCCGACAATGTCCGCAGCGCCGACGTCATGATCGGCATCATCGTGCCGCCCATGCCCAGGCCCATCACGAACAGCGACCCGCCGAGCAGCCAGTACGAGGTCTGCGGGTCGACCTGGGTGAAGCTGAAGAACCCGGCGACGATGAGCGCCAGCGCGAACGGGACGGTCCGCCCGATCGGCACCCGGTCGGCCAGCGTGCCGGCGATCGGCATGGTGATCATCGCGCCGATGCCCTGCGGGGCCATCAGCAGGCCGGCGGTCAGCGTCGTCTCGCCACGCACCTGCAGGAAGTAGCTCGGGAACAGCAGCCCGGCGCCCATGAACGCGATGATGAACACGAACAGCGTCAGCGACGCGACGGTCAGGCTGCGGTTGCGGAACAGCCGCAGGTCGAGCAGCGGGTGCCGGGGCTTGAACGAGTAGAGCACGAACGCCACCACAAGTGCCCCGCCGACAAGCATCGGAGCCCACACCTTGGCCGCGGCGAAGGTGCCCGCCTCCGGCAGCGACGACACGCCGTAGAGGAAGAGTGCCAGGCCCGGCGAGAGCATCAGCATGCCGACGAAGTCGAACGACTCGGACGGCTCGGGGGCGTCCTTCGGCAGCGCCATCTGCGCGTAGATCAGGCCGACGACACCGATCGGCAGGTTGATCAGGAAGATCCAGTGCCAGCTCGCGGTGTCGATCAGCCAGCCGCCGAGGATCGGGCCGCCGATCGGCCCGAGCAGCATCGGGATGCCCAGGACGGCCATCAGTCGGCCGATCCGGTGCGGCCCCGCCGCGCGGGTCATGATGGTCATGCCCAGCGGCATGAGCATGCCGCCGCCGAGGCCCTGGAGCACGCGGTAGCCGATCAGCTCGCCGATCGTGTCGGCCGTGGCGCAGAGCCCCGACCCGATGGTGAACAGGGCCAGCGCCACCATGTAGAGGCGCTTGGTGCCGAACCGGTCGGCCGCCCAGCCGCTGAGCGGGATCACGGTGGCCAGCGCGAGGGTGTAGGCGGTCATCGTCCACGCGACGCGGGCGTAGGACGCGTCGAACTCGCTCTGGAATTTGGGCAGCGCCACGCTGACCACCGTCACGTCGAGGATCGACATGATGGCGCCGAGGACGACGACGCCGGCCACCTTGAGCACCGCGCCGTCGAGTTTGTCCGATGTCGCGACGGATTGCTGTGTCACTAACTCTCCTGAAGTCGATTGAGCGCCGGATGGTGGGCGGTGGCGACGTGCCGCGCCTGCACCGGCGCGTGACGCGACGTACTCGGGGACGACGCGCGCTGGCAGACTAACCGTCAGTTGTGACGGTTCGCCGCCAGGTTTCGTGACCGCCCGACGGCGAAAACGCGATCGGCCGTCCGGTTGCGGCCGGCCAGGGGCTTTGACACTGGCCCTACAGGTGGATCGCGGTCCGGATCAGCCCGGCGAGGGCCAGGGATCGACTGTGCGGCGGCCACGCGATCACCGTCGTCACGGTTGGCGCGTCCAGCACCGGCACGGCGACGAGATCGCGGCGCAGGTCGGCCCGGCACGACTCGGGCAGGACCGCCGACGCTCGGCCGAGCGCGATCAGCTGGTACAGCTGCGTGCTGTCCCGTACCTGCGGACCGGGTCCGTCCGGGTACGTGCCGTCGGGGCCGGGGCGGCGGGGCGGCGGCAGGTCGGGCAGCGCGGTGACGTCGGCCATCCGCACCTGGGCCTGGGCGGCGAGGGGGTGCCCGGCCGGCAGGACCACAACCTGCCCCTCCGTGCGCAGCTCCTCGGTGTCCAGTCCGACCGTCGAGTCGAACGGCAGGTGCAGCAGCGCCACGT
Organism: Micromonospora sp. NPDC049171; assembly: GCF_040648275.1. Classification (NCBI taxonomy): domain Bacteria; kingdom Bacillati; phylum Actinomycetota; class Actinomycetes; order Micromonosporales; family Micromonosporaceae; genus Micromonospora; species Micromonospora sp. NPDC049171. The sequence continues at coordinate 529,976 of NZ_JBEZDJ010000001.1, read as the reverse complement.
CCGCCCGCCCGTCGCGCAACAGTCGCTCTTGCTCGCCGATCCCGCACAGCAGCACGTCGACGGAGACCGCGCCAGGCTCGCAGGCGTACGCGTCGAGCAGCTTCGACAGCAACTCGCCGGACGCTCCAGCCTTCGTGACGAGGACCAGGCCGGGATGGCCGGCCCCGACGAGGGCCGCGCGGCGGGTACGGCGCTCGGCGGCCTCGACCGCGTCGAGGGCCGCCCGACCCTCGACCAGTAACACCGAGCCGGCCTCGGTCAGTGCGACGGTGCGGCTGGTGCGTTCCAGCAGCGCCACCCCGAGCCGCCGTTCCAGCTGCGCGACCGCCCGCGACAGTGGCGGCTGCGCGATCCCGAGCCGCTGCGCGGCGCGCCCGAAGTGCAACTCCTCGGCGACCGCGACGAAATACCGCAGCTCACGCGTCTCCATGCCGCAACGGTACCGACGGCACGGCACGGCACGGCCCCGTCCCGCTCGGGCGCCTACGGCATGGCCTCGATGGATACCCGGGAGGTATCGACGCCCACTCAAGCGGTGTTGGCGGCCCGCTGGGTCGCGGACAGGATCGGATGCATGAGCCAAACGACAATCGCGCTGGTCACCGGCGCGAACAAGGGAATCGGGTACGAGATCGCGGCCGGCCTGGGCGCCCTCGGGTGGAGCGTCGGGGTCGGCGCTCGGGACGACACGCGCCGAGAAGCCGCGGTGGAGAAGTTGCGCGTGGCCGGCGTCGACGCGTTCGGTGTGCCACTGGACGTGACCGACGACACGAGCGTGGCCGCCGCCGTCCGGCTGGTCGAGAAACGTGCCGGCGGCCTCGACGTACTCGTCAACAACGCCGGCGTCACCGGCGGTGTGCCGCAGCAGCCGACCACGGTCAACCTCGCGGTCGTACGAACGGCGGTGGAGACCAACGTGATCGGCGTCATCCGCGTCACCAACGCGATGCTGCCCCTGCTGCGTCGCTCGGCGTCGCCGCGGATCGTGAACATGTCCAGCGGCGTCGGCTCCCTCACCCGGCAGAGCGGCTCCACCGACGAGTTGGCGACAGGCCCGCTCGCCGTCGCGTACGCGCCGTCGAAGACGTTCCTCAACGCCGTCACCGTCCAGTACGCCAAGGAGCTTCGCGACACGAACATCCTGATCAACGCCGCCTGCCCCGGCTTCGTCGCGACCGACCTCAACGGCTTCCGCGGCGTCCGTACCCCGGAACAGGGCGCGGCGATCGCGGTCCGACTCGCGACCCTGCCCGACGACGGGCCTACCGGCGGGTTCTTCGAGGACGCCGGTGTGGTGCCCTGGTGATCAATCGGTCCGCCGACACCAGTAGCTGAGCGGGCGTGGGAGTGCCGAACCCTGGTTGCACGCCGCTCACCGCCTCGCATCCGGGCAGGCGCGGGGGCGTGCCGGCCCGTGGCCGCGCGCCCTCGCACCGCCGCGCAGCCGGCAAGCAGGGCGTGCCAGACCCTGACCGCGCACCGCCTCGGTAGTAGCTGGTCGGCCGTGCCGGATGCTGGTCGCGCGCCGCTCTCCGCCTCGGTGGCGCGTGGAATGAGGGCGTGCTGTGTTGGCCACTCGGTCGGCCTGCTGATCGGGGTGACAGTTGTGTGCAGGTGGTGCTCACGTTCGTCGGTGGTAGTGGTTGCGGCGGGGGAGTTGGTCGGGGTCGAGCCAGGCGGGTGGGACGAATTCGGGGTGGCCGTCGCCGCCGAGTCGCACTGTCCAGTCGCTGTGGTGCAGGTGTCGGTGGTGGTGGCCGCAGAGTAGGACGGCGTTGGTCAGGGTGGTGGTGCCGCCGTCGGCCCAGTGGTGGATGTGGTGGGCGTCGCACCAGCGGGGTGGGCGGTCGCAGCCGGGGAAGGCGCAGCCGCGGTCGCGTAGGACGAGGGCGCGGCGGAGGGGGCCGGTGATGAGGCGGCGTTGTCGGGCGAGGTCGAGTGGTTGGCTGGCGCTGCCGAGGACGGCGGGGAGGATGGCGGCGTCGCAGGCGAGTCGGCGGACGGTCTCGGGGGTGAGGTGTAGGCCGGTGTCCAGGGTGCCGCTGCCCAGTTGCCGGGTCAGACCGTCGTAGCTGGTGATGACGACGATCTGGGCGGCATCCCCGCCGTGCTCGGGCAACTCGTCGGTGCGCAGGGCGAGGCGGCACACGTCACCGAGGGCGTCGTGGCGGCGTTGCCCGGGGGAACGCTGGTCATCGGGGCCCGAGGGTGCGCTGAGGGGGTCGATGGCGGCGCGGAGCAGGCCGGCGGTCTCGGTGTCGAGGATGCCGGTGAGTCGCAGCCGGCCGTCGGTGAGGGCGGAGAGGGTGAGGTGGCGGTCGCGGCTGGCGCGGCGGGCCTCGGCTTCCAGGGCGGCTTGGGCGGCGGCGTCGGCGATGTCGGGGGCGACGTGGTCGAGGATGCGGGTGCCGAGCTTGCGTAAGAGGGCGGGGTCGAATTGCCCGGCCCACCCGACCAAAACGCCGACGGCCTTGTCTGCTGCTTGCGCGTCGGCGGCCGTGTGCACGGTGGCGACGGTGTCGGCGATGACCCGGGCCTGGTCGACCGTGATGTCCCCGTTTGCCAGAGCGGCGCGTATCCCGGGGTTGCCGGCATCCAGAGCGGCGGCGAGGTCGACGAGCCGGCGGGCGGTGGAGATGGTGAGGTGGAGTCGCTCGCGCAGCCAGACCGCCGTGCTGGACGCGCCTTGAGCGCGGGCGGTGCCGCGACCGTCGATCTCGCGGACCAAGGCGAGCTTGACGGCGGCGAGGCGTTGCTCAAGGCGGTGCGCGGCGTCGAGTGCCGCGATCAGCTCATCTTCGGCGAGGGCCCAGCTGGCGTCGTCAACGCAGGCGGCGACCGCGTCGCCTGCCTGCGTCAACTCCTCGACCATGACCAGATATTAGAACAGGTGTACGACACTTTCGGTCGTCATGATCCATCCGCTGCAGCCCGCGCGCTGACCCGCCGGGCGGCCCGGAACACGCCGGTGGTCCGGGCAGTCCGTCGGCGGAACATCGGCCCCCTGCCCGCCTGTTGCACCCGATGTGCCGACTACCGCCGGCACGCACCAGTCCGGGTGGAAGGATGAGGCATCGTGGACCGCGCCCCGCTCGCCAGTTTTCTGCGCACCCGCCGCGAGGCCCTTCAGCCCGAGGACGTCGGGTTGCCCCGGGGCCCGCGTCGGCGCACCGGTGGGCTTCGGCGCGAGGAAGTCGCCACGTTGAGCGGAATGTCCACCGACTACTACAGCCGCCTGGAGCAGCAACGCGGGCCGCGCCCCTCGGAGCAGATGCTCACCGCGCTGGCTCGTGGCCTGCGGCTCTCCCTGGCCGAACGGGACCACCTGTTCCAGCTCGCCGGCCACGCCGTCCCGCACCGGACGATACGGGCCGAGCACGTCAACCCCGGCATGATGCGAATCCTCGACCGGATGCACGACACCCCCGCACAGGTGGTGAACCACCTCGGGGAGACCCTGGCGCAGACCGCACCGGCCGTCGCCCTGCTCGGCGACGAGACCCGGCACACCGGGTTGGCCCGCAGCGCGCACCACCGCTGGTTCACCGACCCGACGGCACGGCACCTGCGCCCGGAGGAGGACCACCCCACGCAGAGCCGGCTGCTCGTGGCGAGCCTGCACGCCGCGTACACCCGCGACGGCCGGGGGTCGCGGGCGGCGGCGCTCGTCGCCGACCTGTTGGCCCGCAGCGCGGAGTTCGCCCAGCTGTGGCGGGAGCACCCGGTGCCGGCCGGCCAGTGCCCGCCGAAGCGCTTCCTGCACCCGGAGGTCGGTGCGTTGGAGCTGCACTGTCAAACCCTGGTGGACCCCGACGAGTCCCAGACGCTGCTGGTCTTCACCGCCGTGCCCGACTCGGCGAGCGACGAGAAACTGCGGCTGCTCGCCGTCGTCGGCGGCCAGCTGGTCTGATCGCGGTCAGCCAAGCCGTGCGCAACGTGGTGGACAAGGCGCTCAGGGGTGCGTCCATGCACCCGTAACGGCATCCGTGGCGACGAAGACATTGATATCGGTGCACACGACTGTAATGATTAACACACTTTACAGTTGGCTTCGCCGCCCCGGAAGGACCCCACATGGCGCGACGATTGGCCGGGCCCACGCCCCGCCGCCCCCGCATCAGACTGACCGCCGCGCTCGCGGCGGCCCTGCTCGCCGTACCGACCGCCCTGGTGGTCGGCGTCGCACCCGCCGTGGCGGCCGCGACGGGCGCCATCACCGGGTACGGCGGCAAGTGCGTCGACGTGGCCGCCGCGAACCCGGCCAACAACACAGCGGTCCAGCTCTACGCCTGCAACGGCTCGACCGCGCAACAGTGGACGGTCGGCGACGACGGCACGATCCGGGCGCTGGGCAAGTGCCTGGACATCGCCGCCGCCGGCACCGCCAACGGCGCCCGGGTGCAGATCTACGACTGCAACGGCACCGGGGCGCAGCAGTGGTCGTCCAGTGCCGGGCAGGTGGTCAACCCGACCTCCGGCAAGTGCCTCGACGCGACCGGCCAGAGCTCCGCCGACGGCACCCCGCTCCAGATCTGGAGTTGCACCGGCACCGCCAACCAGACCTGGACGCTGCCCACCGGCGGCACCACACCACCCCCGTCCGGTGGCTTCACGCACCCCGGCGTGTTGGTCAGCCGGGGTCAGCTCGACTTCGTCCGCGCCCGGGTGCAGGCCGGCGCGCAGCCGTGGGCGTCGGCCTACAACCAGATGATGAGCAGCCGGTACGCGTCCCTGTCGCGCACCCCGGCACCCCGGTCGGTGGTCGAGTGCGGGTCGTACTCCAACCCGAACAACGGCTGCACCGACGAGCGCGAGGACGCGATCGCCGCGTACACCGACGCTCTCGCCTGGTACCTCACCGGCGACGCCCGGTACGCGCAGAAGTCGATCCAGCTCATGGACGCCTGGTCGGCCACGATCACCGCGCACACCGGCAGCAACGGCCCGTTGCAGACCGGCTGGGCCGCCTCGGTCTGGCCCCGCGCCGCCGAGATCATCAAGTACACGTACACCGGCTGGCCCAACGCCAACCGCTTCGCCACCATGCTGCGCACCGTCTACCTGCCGGTGGTGCGCAACGGCTCGAACAGCAACGGCAACTGGGAACTGACCATGATGGAGGCCGCCGTCGGCATCGCCGTCTTCCTGGAGGACCGCAGCGCCTACGACGCGGCGGTCACCCGTTTCCTCAACCGCACCCGGGCCTTCGTCTACCTGCCCAGCGACGGCGCGCTGCCGTACACGGTGCCCGGCAGTGGCCTGGACACCAGCTCGGAGATCATCGGCTACTGGCAGGGCCAGTCCACCTTCGTCGCCGGCCTCGCCCAGGAGACCTGCCGCGACTTCGTCCACACCGGGTACGGGATCTCCGCCATCTCGCACGTCGCGGAGACCTCCCGGATCCAGGGCCGCGACCTGTACCCGCAGGTCGGTGAGCGGTTGCGGCAGGCGCTCGGCTTGCACTCGCGCTACCAGCTCGGCGAGGCGCCGCCCTCCTGGCTCTGCGGCGGCAGCCTCACCCGGGGCCTCGGCCCGATCACCGAGGTCGGCTTCAACGCGATGAGCACCCGGCTGGGCAACGTCATGACCAACACGCAGACCCTCACACTGCAACAGCGCCCGGCCGGCACCAACAACCTCTTCGTCGCCTGGGAGACGCTGACCCACGCCAACAACCCCAACTGAGTCCCGGCCCACCGTGGGTCGACGCCGTGGTCCCGGGCGTCGACCCACGGTGGTGGTCAGCCGTCCACGCCCAGCGCCGCCACCGGGCTGACCCTCGATGCTCGCCGGGCCGGCAGCACCCCGGCCAGCGCGGTCAGCCCGACCAGCACCACGAACAGCCCGGCCAGCGGCAGCAGCGGCGCGGTCAGTGGTGCCTCGATCCCGAGGGCCTGCACCGCCAACCAGGCGTACGGGATGCCGAGCACCAGGCCGATGGTCGCGCCGATCACCCCGTACAGGCCGGACTCGACGGTCAGCATCGTGCGCAGGCCGGTCCGGGACAGGCCGATCGCGCGGAGCAACCCGGACTCACGGACCCGCTCCACCACCGACAGCGCGGTCGTGGAGCCCACGCCGACGACCGCGATCAGCACGGTCAGGCCGACCAGGCCGACGGCGATCCAGACCAGGGTGCGCACCAACGAGTCGTTGCGGTCCCGTTCGTCGGCGAGCACCGCGAGCCCCACCCCGTCGGTGCCCGCGATCGCCTGTCGCAGGGCCCGCACACCGGCGGTGCGGCCGTCCTCACCGGTGCCGGCCGCGTCGGCCAGCAGACCGGTGTACGCGGCCGGCACGCCGAGCCGGTCCAGGTCGGCCGGATCGGCGAGGATGCCCGCGTGCAGCGGCCCGTCACCGGGTAGGACGGCGGCCACCCGCACGTCGACCCGGCGGCTGCCGACGGCGAGCGTGACGGTGTCGCCGACCCGCAGACCCGCGTCCCGCGCGACCCAGCTGTTGAGCACGATCCGGCCGGGCCCACGATCGGCCAGGCTGCCCTGGGCCACGTCCAGGTCACCGGTGGTGGGCAGCACCGCCAGGTCCAGGTCGCTCGTCGGGTAACCGGACTCGACGTCGCCGAGCCGGTCGGCACCGCGCAGCAGCGTGGCGTCGCCGACCATCCGGTACGGCACCACCCTCGCCAACGCGGCGTGTGCCGCCTCGGCCCGGGTCACCACGGCCGGCGGCAGCGTCCCGCCGTTGCTGGTCACCTCGAAGTCGGTCGGTGCCGACAGCGCCATCTCGCGGTCGGCGAGGACCTGCAGCGACGCACCGCCGATCAGCACCCCGGAGATCAGGGTCACGCCGAGCGCGACCACGACGGAGACCGCCGCCGCCCGGCGTGGCGTCCCGCCGATCCCACCGACCGACATCCGCCCGAGCGGCCCGAACTGGCGCAGCGGCCACCCCACCACGGCCAACACCGGGCGCACCAGCAGCGGCCCGAGGGCCACCAGCGCAAAGAACGCCAACGTGCCGGACGCGACAAGCAGGAACAGGGGCCTCGACGGGTCGTAGTTCGACTGGTCCGGTTTCGGCAGCCGGCTGATCGTGGCGACCGCCGCCAGGACCGCGCCGACGGCCAGCAGCAGCCCGACGACCAGACGTGGCACGCCGATACCGCGCCGGCCGGCGGTGGTGCTCGCCGTGCGCAGTGCCTCCAGCGGGGAGACCCGGGCGGCGGAGAGCGCCGGTGCCAGCACGGCCAGCACGGTGATCACGACGGCGCCGATCACCACCGCGACCGCCGCCGTCAGGGGCAGACCCGGCGAGGAGACCGCCCTGCCGGACGCACGCAGGATGGCCGGCAGGGCGTGCCCGAGGGCCAGGGCGCTGGCGACCCCGACGACACCGGCGACCAACCCGGTCAGGGCGCCCTCGGCGGTCAACGCGCCCACCAGGGTGCCCCGGTTCGCGCCGACCGCCCGCAGCAGCGCGAGCTGCCGCATCCGCTGGGCGAAGACGATGCGGAAGGTCGAGGTGACCACCAGCGCCGCGGCGACGACCGCGATCGAGACGAACATGCCGACCAGGACGAAGAGCTTCCCGACCTCGTCGGCCGCGGCGTTCGCCTCCGCCTGGCGCACCTCGGCGCCCGAGCGGATCGGCTGGCCGGCCACCGCCGCGGTCACCCGTTGCCGGGCGCTCTCCGTCGACGTGCCGGGGGCGACGCGCACGTCGACGCGCTCCACGGACGTCAGGCGCGCCCAGCCGATCACGGCGCTGTCCGGGGCGTACGCGTCGTAGCCGGCGTCGGTGCCGGCGTTCACCACACCGGTCACGGTCAGTGGGGTCGGCGTGGTGAGTTCGCCACCCATACCGCTGGTGGTGGTGCCGACCGACAGCCCGAGCCGCTCGGCGGTACGCGGGGTGATGGCGATCTCGCCGGGCTGGTCCGGGTAGCTGCCCTCGGTCACCCGGACCGTGCTCAGCGGGCCGGTGCCCGGATCGGACTGGAGGTTGAGGTACCCCTCGCCGATCGAGACGCCGGTCGACACCCGGGCGACCGCCTCGGCCACCCCGGGTACGGCCCGGATCCGCCGCAGGTCCGTGACGGTGGGTGACGGCACGTCGACGCTGCCGATCACCAGGTCGGTGACGGCCGGGGTGCCGCTCAGGTTGTCCCGCACGGTCCGTTCGGTGATCTGCTGCACCAGCACCGTGCCGAAGACGACGAACGACGCGACCAGGATCGCCAGGCCGGTCAGGATCAGCCGCCCGGGCCGCCGGGCGGCGGCGCTCGTCTGGGTACGCAGCACTGTCGCCCTCATCGGCGGGCCGCCAGGTCCCGCAGCGCGTCGGTGACCGACACCTGGTTGGGCTTGTCGATCTCGCCGGCCACCCGCCCGTCGGCGAGCAGCACCACCCGGTCGGCGTACGCGGCGGCGATCGGATCGTGGGTGACCATGACGACGGTCTGGCCGAGGTCGCGTACCGAGTCGCGCAGGATGGTGAGCACCTCCGCGCCGGAGCGGGAGTCGAGGTTGCCGGTCGGCTCGTCGGCGAAGACCACCTCGGGTCGCGCCACCAGGGCGCGGGCCAACGCGACCCGCTGTTGCTGGCCGCCGGACAGCTCACTGGGCCGGTGGTTCAGCCGGTCACCGAGGCCGAGCACCCGCACCAGGTGCGCGAGGAGTTCGGCGTCGGGGTGCCGCCCGGCGAGGTCCAGCGGCAGGGTGATGTTCTGTGCGGCGGTGAGCTGCGGCAGCAGGTTGAAGGACTGGAAGACGAACCCGATCCGTTCCCGGCGTACCCGGGTCAGTGTCCGGTCCGACTGGCCGGTCAGCTCGGTGCCGCCGAGCAGGACGCGGCCGGAGCTGGCGGTGTCGAGACCGGCGAGGCAGTGCATCAGTGTCGACTTGCCGGACCCGGACGAGCCCATGATGGCGGTGAACTCGGCCCGGCCGAAGCCGACCGAGACCCCGTCCAGGGCACGGACGGCGGTGTCGCCGCTGCCGTACACCTTCACCAGGTCGACCGCGGCGACCGCGGCGTGGCTGGTCTCCGGCGGGGCGTGCGTTGTCATTGTTGTTCCTCCAGTGGCTGCGGTGTGGCTGGGCAGCCGGTGGCTGCGGTGTGGCTGGGCAGCCGGTGGCTGCGGTGTGGCCCGGAAAGCGTCGCCGCGGCCGGCGGGTGGGCGCATCGGCCGGTGGCCGGGTATCGGCAGGGCGGGGTCTGTCTTTCGGCCGATCTGCCCGCGCCTCCCGCTGGCTACGCTGGGTCACCATGAGCACGCCGGATCTTCGACGTTGGTGGGTACGCCTGGCCCAGGCCGCCGGCCTGCTGGCCATGGGCCTGCTGGCCCTCTTCGACCTCCGGTTCGGCGCGCCGGAGAGCCTGGCCGCTCTCCTGTTCCTGCTGGTGCGCATGGGGCTGGCGGTGGCGACGGTGCCGCTCTGGCTGCCGGTGCACCGGCTGGGTTCGCGGCTGCTGCCGCTGGCCGCGCTGGGGCTCGCCGTCGTCTCACTGGCCGTGACCGCGGCCGTCGTGCTCTTCTCCAACGGCAGCTACCTGTTCAGCAGCAGCTGGGGGCTCGCCGAGTCGGCCGGGCTGATCGGGGTGGTCTTCGTGGTCACCCGCTGGGGCGCGCCCCGGCTCGCCCCGTGGGCGGCGGTGGCCGTCGGGCTGGCCGTGGCCGCGTTGCCACTGCGCTCCGGCACCGAGAGCCTGCTGGTGATCTTCGGACTGCTCCAGGTGCTCGCCGCGGCCGGCGCCGCCGGGGTGGGGCTCTACCTGCGGATCGTGGCCGCCGGTCGGGAGCGGGCGATCGCGCTGGTCCGGGCCGAGCAGCGCGCGGAGTTCGCCCGTGACCTGCACGACTTCATCGCCCACCACGTGACAGGCATCGTGGTGCAGGCACAGGGTGCCCGGTTCGTCGCCGAGCAGGACCCGCAGCGGGTGATCGTCGCCCTGGCGCAGATCGAGCGGGCCGGTGCGGAGACGATGGCCTCGATGCGGCGGATGGTCGGGATCCTGCGTGACCCGGACGCCCCGCCGGACGCGCCGCTGGCCCCGCTGGCCGGGGTGACCGAGCTGGAGCCGCTGCTGACCGGGTTCAACGGCACGGCGAACACGCCGGCACACCTGCACGTCGACGGCGACCTGCACGGGCTGCCGGTGGAGGTCTCGACGTCGGCGTACCGGGTGGTGATGGAGGGGCTGACCAACACCCGCCAGCACGCGCCGGACGCCCGGTCGGTGCACGTGGCCGTGCGGCGTACCCCGGACTGGTTGCTGGTCCGGGTCGCCGACGACGGGGCGTCGCCGCGCACCGCGCCGGCCCGGGGGCACGGCTTCGGCCTGATCGGCCTGACCGAGCGGGTACGCGCCCTCGGCGGCACGATCACCGCCGGGCCCGGCGTCGCGGGTGGCTGGGTGCTCGACGCGGCGTTCCCGCTGCGGGTGGCGGTGGCGCGGTGATCCGGGTGCTGATCGCCGACGACCAGGCCATGGTCCGGACCGGCTTCGGCATGATCATCGGAGCCCAGTCGGACATGGAGGTGGTCGGCGAGGCCGCCGACGGCGTCCAGGCGGTCGAGGTGGCCCGGCGACTGCGCCCGGACGTGGTGCTGCTGGACATCCGGATGCCCCGCCTCGACGGGCTCGAAGCACTGCGACTGCTCGCCGGGCCGGGCGTCGCCGACCCGCTGCGGGTGGTCGTGGTGACGACCTTCGACCTCGACGAGTACGTGCACACCGCACTCTCCAACGGCGCCTGCGGCTTCCTGCTCAAGGACTCCGGCCCGGCCCTGCTGGTGGAGGCGGTCCGCGCGGCCGTGTCCGGCGACGCGCTGATCAGCCCGTCGATCACGGTACGGCTGTTGGAGCACCTCAGCTCACCCGCCCCGGCGCGCGACGACGGCGGGCTGTCACCGCGGGAACTCGACGTGGTGAAGCTCGTCGCCCGGGGCCTGACCAACGCCGAGATCGCCGCGGGGCTCTTCATCGCCGTCGGCACGGTCAAGACCCACCTGGCGAGCGTGCAGATGAAGCTCAAGGCCCGCAACCGGGTGGAGATCGCCGCGTGGGCGTGGGAACGCCGCCTGGTCGGCTGAGGGGACAGCGACGCGACCGCGACTGGCCTACCATCGTCATCAGTCGATGACTGGTCCGCTGCGGTCACCCGAAAGCGAGGCGATCATCTTGCGCGATCATCCGTGGCGCGGCGTCCGGTCCAGGGCCGCCGCACTGGCTGCCTGCGCGCTCACGGCGGCCCTGGTGGCGACGGGCGCGACCCCGGCGTACGCCGCCGCCGACACCGAACCCCCCACCACCCCCGGCCCGATCACCGTCGCCGCCATCGACACCACCTCGGTCGAGCTGACCTGGGCCGCCTCGACCGACAACGTGGGCGTGGTCCGCTACCCGGTCTCCGCGCAGTTCGAGGACAACGGCGCGATCTACTCGACCGACACCAACAGCATCCGGGTCACCGGCCTGCGGCCGTCACGCACGTACACCTTCTTCGTGGCGGCGCTGGACGCGGCCGGCAACCGCTCCCTGTCCAGCTCGACCCTGCGGTTGACCATGCCGCCGGGCGACGACCAACCGCCGGGCGCGCCGGGTCAACCGGTGGCGTACAACGTGGCCGCCACGCAGGTCTCGCTGCGCTGGGCGCACTCGGTGGAGAACGTGGTGCTCGACCGGTACCAGGTGTTCCGGGTCGGCGCTGGCGGCGCTCTCACCTTCGTCCGCGACGTGTCGCAGTACCCGCCCGTCAACAGCACCCAGATCAGCGGGTTGACGCCGAACACCACGTACACCTTCGTGGTGCAGGCCCGCGACGAGGTCGGAAACCTGTCCCCGCTGTCCGCACCGGTCACCGTCACCACCCTGCCGCCACCGCCGAGCTGCGCGGTCCGGTCCGTGGTGCGACAGTGGTCGGACGGCTTCGTGGCGCACCTCGCCGTGCAGAACACCGGCACCACAGCGATCAACGGGTGGACCATGACGTGGCGGTTCTGGGCCGGCCAGCAGGTCCAGGGCATCTGGGGCGCGAAGGTCATCGACCGTCTCAACAACAGCTACCTGCGGGTGGGCAACACCGGTCGCAACGCGGTGATCCCGCCGGGCGGCACGGTGTCGCTGGGGCTCGTCGCCACCGGCACGCAACTGCCGGAGGAGATCACGCTGAACGGTGGCCTCTGCGTGGTGGCAGACGAATAACGCTCGGCTCCGGGGTCTGGCGCCAGTCGCGACAACTTGCGACGCTAGCGGTTGTGTATGACTACGACCTGTTGGTGCTGGGCTCCGGACCCAGCGGTCAGAAGGCCGCGATCGCTGCCGCCAAGCTCGGCAGGCGCGTCGGCATCGTCGACCGCCGCGACATGATCGGTGGGGTGTGCATCAACACCGGCACGGTCCCCTCCAAGACGCTGCGCGAGGCCGTCCTCTATCTCACCGGGCTGAGCCAGCGAGACCTCTACGGCAGCAACTACCGGGTCAAGGAAGAGATCACGGTCAGCGACCTGGCGGCCCGGACCCAGCACGTGATCAGCCGGCAGACCGACGTCATCCGCAACCAGCTGGCCCGCAACCGGGTTGTGATGATCACCGGCACCGGCCGCTTCGCGGATGCGCACTCGATCTGGGTCGACGGCGGCTCCGGCCGCGAGTCGAAGGTGACCTTCGACAAGATCGTCATCGCGGCGGGCACCCGCCCGGCCCGCCCGGACAGCGTCGACTTCGACGACCGGACGATCGTGGACTCCGACGGCGTCATCAACCTCCAGGCCGTCCCCCGCAGCATGGTCGTGGTCGGCGCCGGCGTGATCGGCATGGAGTACGCCTCCATGTTCGCCGCGCTGGGCACCAAGGTGACGGTGGTGGAACGCCGCGAGCGGATGTTGGATTTCTGCGACGACGAGGTCGTCGAGTCGCTGAAATACCACCTGCGCGACCTGTCGGTGGCGTTCCGCTTCGGTGAGGAGGTCGCCGCCGTGGAGAAGCACCAGACCGCCGCGCTGTGCATCCTCAAGAGCGGTAAGAAGATCGTCGCGGACACGGTCATGTACTCGGCCGGCCGGCAGGGCCAGACCGACGACCTGGCACTGGAGGCCGCCGGGTTGGAGGCGGACCGACGCGGCCGGATCAAGGTGGACGCCAACTACCGCACCTCGGTGGACCACATCTACGCGGTCGGCGACGTGATCGGTTTTCCCGCGCTCGCGTCCACCTCGATGGAGCAGGGTCGACTGGCGGCCCAGCACGCCTGCGGCGAACCGATCCGGGAGATGCACGGCCTTCAGCCGATCGGCATCTACACCATCCCGGAGATCAGCTTCGTCGGGCAGACCGAGGCGCAGCTCACCGACACCTCGACTCCGTTCGAGGTCGGCGTCGCGCGTTATCGCGAGCTGGCTCGCGGCCAGATCGTCGGTGACTCGTACGGCATGCTCAAGCTGCTCGTCTCTCCCGACGACGGCCGGCTGCTCGGGGTGCACGTGTTCGGCACCGCCGCCACCGAGATCGTCCACATCGGGCAGGCGGTGATGGGCTGCGGCGGCACGATCGACTACCTCATCGACGCGGTGTTCAACTACCCGACGCTGGCCGAGGCGTACAAGGTCGCCGCCCTGGACGCCTCCAACAAGATCCGCAACATCACCCGCATCGACGGCTAGTCACCGCCGACCTCCACCAGCTCCGCCAACTGGCCGCGGTAGTTCGGGCAGGTCGCGATGTCCTCGTGTGAGCAGTTCAGCCCGGCCTCCAACAGATCGAGCGCCGACCGCAGGGCCGCCATCCTGGCCCGCAGCGCGCCGTGGTTGCGGCGCAGCACGTCCTTGCGCACGGCGGGGTCCCCTGCGGCGAGGAACGCCCGGATGTCCGGCAGCGACAGGCCGGCCTGCTTCGCGCGCAGGATCGAGGCCACCCGGAACAGGTCGTCGCGGGTGTAGCGGCGATGACCGCCGGTGACCCGGGCGGGGCAGAGCAGGCCCACCGACTCCCAGTGCCGCAGTACGTGCGTCGGCAGGCCAAAGTGGTCGGCCACTGCACCGATCGTCATCGTGCTTGACTTCATGTCGACATTAAGTCCGAGCATGGCGGGCATGTCCAGTCTGCTAGCTGTCCTCGATGTCATGGAAAGCAAGCCCGCCGCCGTCGAACTGCGCGCCCGTTCCTACGAGTTGCTCGGCGACCTCACTGGCCGAACCGTCGTCGACGTTGGCTGTGGCAGTGGCCGCGCCGTCGCCGAGCTGGCCGAGCGCGGAGCCCACGCGCTCGGTGTCGACCTCGATGCCGAGATGATCGGCGTGGCCCGCAAGCGCTGGCCGGCCGGCGAGTTCCGTGTCGGTGACGCCACCGACCTGCCGCTGGAGACCGGATCGGTCACCTACTACCGGGCGGACAAGGTGTTGCACGTGCTCGACGACCCGGCGCGAGCCGTGGCCGAGGCCCGGCGGGTGCTCGCGCCGGGTGGCCGAGCCGTGCTGCTCGGCCAGGACTGGGACCTGATCGCCATCGACTCGGACGACTCGGGAACCACCCGTCGGCTGGTCCACGAGAAAGCGGACTCGCTGCCGTCGCCGCGCGTTGCCCGTAGGTATCGCAACCTGCTGCTCGACGCCGGGTTCACCGACCCGATCGTCGAGGTGCACACCACGGTGCTCACCGACGACACCGCGCTCGACCTGTTGAAACGGATCACCGACGAGGAGACCTGGCTCGCCGAGCAGACCGAGCGCGCACACGCGGACCGGATCCTCGTCGTCGTGCCGATCTTCCTCGTCGCCGCCCAGGCTTGACACCGAAGCGGGACCGAACTCGATGATCTGCTCCTCCAGTGATGTCGGTGCTGCCCGCTACCATGCCGGCACTGTTGACAGCTGGAGGAAAGAGGCACTGGTGGGCGCATCCGGATGGAGCTACTTCGTGGCGTACCAGCCTGACCTGGACGCGGCGTTGGACGCCCTGCGGGAGACTGTCTTCGCCGAGGGACGGTACTGGTGGGCCCGGGGCGAGACCCCCAACTCGGCGAGCGACTACCCCGACCGGCCCGCCACGATGGAAGAGTTGTTCAACGACGAATGGGTGCAGGAATCGGGCACCCATTCCATTCTCGACGTCTACCGGGTCCTGGCCGAGGGCGAAAGGCCCGACTTCGGCACTGTCGAGCCGGTGAGCCCCGCCGAGGCGCTACGCGAGGCCGGCACCGAACGGCTCACCCGCGCGCACCTGGACGCGATCACGGGGCTGGCCGCAGAGCGTTGGTTCGGCCGTTGCGCCGTCCTGCACGACGGGCAGGGCAAGCCGGAGGAGATCTACTTCTGGGGCTTCTCCGGCGACTAACCCACCACCCCATCCCCACCCCCGGTGATCAAGAGGTTTGCGTCATGCCACGCCGCACAGGCTGACGCAGATCTCCCGATCACCACGGGCTGGGGGTGGGCCGGTGCGGGGGTGGGTAGGCCTCCGCACCGGCCTCCGGTTCCTCTAGCTGGCCGCGCAGGTGGGGCTGAGGCTGCCGGCGGTGCCGTTGCCCTGGAAACCGAACTCGGTGGACTGCCCGGCGCCGACCTGGCCGTTGTAGGACACGTTCGTCCAGTTCGTCGTGCCGGTGTTACCGCTGGGGTTGGCGCTCCAGGAGTTGGTGACAGTCGCGCCGGACGGCAGGGTGATCGTCACGGTCCACCCGTTGAGAGCCGACGAGCCGGCCGTCACCCGTACGCTCGCCACGAAGCCACCGGTCCACTGGTTCACCGACGCCGTCGCGGTGCAGCCACCCTCCCCCGGAGGCGGGGTGGTGGGCGGCGGGGTCGTCGGCGGAGGGGTGGTCGGCGGGATGCTTGTGGGCGGGGCCGTCGTGGGCGGCGGGGTGCCGTTGTTGAGTGCGGCGAGCACCGCGTCGTACGCCGGCTTCTTGGAACTGTTGCTGTTGAACAGCAGCGGCGTCTGCGAGGCCCGCCAGGAGTCGCTGTCGCGGATGCCCCACACGGTGATGCCGTTGCACCGGGCCACGGCCAGGCAGTCCTCGACGACCCTGCGGTAGGTGTCCGCCGACGCTCCCTGGATGTCCAGCTCGGTGATCTGCACGTCCACACCCAACGCCGCGAAGCTCGACAACGTGGTGCGGTAGTTGCTCGCGTACGGCGATTCGTTGTTGAAGTGCGACTGGAAACCGACGCAGTCGATCGGCACCCCGCGGGCCTTGAAGTCCCGCACCATGTTGTAGACACCCTGCGTCTTGGCCCAGGTCCAGTTGTCGGTGTTGTAGTCGTTGTAGCAGAGCTTCGCACCCGGGTCGGCGGCGCGGGCGGCACGGAACGCCGCCTCGATCCAGTCGTTGCCGGTGCGCTGCAGGTTCGAGTCACGACGGCCACCCGAGTTGCCGTCGGCGAACGCCTCGTTCACCACGTCCCAGGAATAGATCTGCCCCCGGAAGTGGGTCGCCACCTGCGTGATGTGGTTGAGCATCGCGGTGCGCAGCGCGGTGCCCTCCATGCCCTGCATCCACCCCGGCTGCTGGCCGTGCCAGGCCAGGGTGTGCCCGCGTACCTGCATCCCGCGACTGCGCGCGTGGTTGACGATCTGCTCGGACGAGGCGTAGCTGAACCGGCCCTGCTGCGGCTCGGTGGCGTCGATCTTCATCTCGTTCTCGGGCGTCACCATGTTGAACTCACGGTTCAGGATCGTGGTGTACGCGCTGTCGGCGAGCTTGTACGCGGCCACCGCCGTACCGAAGTAGCGACCCTGCTCGGCGGCGGACGCGCCGAGCGTGGTCCCGGCGGAGGCGGGTGCCGTCACGAACAGCGCCATGCCGGCGGCGAGCGCGGCCGCGCCGGTCAGCGCGATCACGGCTCTCGATGCCGCCTTCCATCTGGTGTTTCTCATCGTGCGACTCCTTCTGTGGTGGTGGAAGGGGAGATCAGGACACCGCACACTCGGCACCGTTCAGGGCGAACGACGAGGGTTTGCCGGTGCCGCCCTCGTGGGTGGCCTGGAAGCCGATCTCGACCGACGCGTTCGGGGCGATGGTGGCGTTGTAGGAGGCGTTGCTGGCGGTCACCGCGCCGCTGGCCGGTGCGTACTGCGCGTTCCAGCCGTTGGTGATGCGTTGCCCGGTGGGCAGCGTGAAGGTCAACGCCCACCCGTTCACGGCGGCCGTCCCGGTGTTGGTGATGATCACGCTCGCGGTGAGCCCGTTGCTCCAGGCGTTGACCGTGTAGCCGACCCGGCAGGCGCCCGCACTCGGCGGCGGCGTGGTCGGGGGCGGCGTGGTCGGGGGCGGCGTGGTCGGGGGCGGGGTGGTGGGTGGTGGCGTCGTCGGGGGTGGCGTGGTCGGCGGTGGCGTCGTGGGCGGCGGGGTGGTGGTGCCGTCCAGGCCGAAGAAGCGGATGACCTGCGCGGCGTCGACCGGCAGGTTGTGCGTGACACCCTGCATGCTGATCGCCTCGACCGGCGCCGTCGGGCCGCTGCTGCCGTACCGGGTGCGGGTGTAACCGGACTGCGGCGAGTCGGTGTACGTGGGGGTCTGGCTCAACCCGTGCACGTTGGTCCACTGCTTGACCTGCTCACCGAAGTTCGGGTAGCGCAGCGTGTCGTCGTTGGTGCCGTGCCAGATCTGCATGCGGGGCCGCTGGCCGGTGTAGCCGGGGTACGCCCCACGGACCAGGTCCCCCCACTGCTGCGGGGTCTTGATGAGCTGCCCGTTCGCGCACTGGCTGTTCCACTCGGAGCTGCCTCCGGTGGCGAAGCAGCCGAACGGCACCCCGGCGAACGAGGCGCCCGCCGCGAACACGTCCGGGTAGTCACCCAGCATGACGTTTGTCATCATCGCGCCGGACGAGGTGCCGGTGGCGAAGATCCGCGCCGGGTCGGCGGCGTAGCGCTGCCGCACGTAGTCGACCATCGACATGAGCCCGACCGGGTCGCTGCCCCCGCCGCGGCGCAGGGCCTGCGGTGAGGCCACGTCCCAGCACTTGCTGCTGCGGGTCACCGACGGGTAGATCACGATGAACCCGTACCGGTCCGCGAGGGACGCGTACTGGGTGCCGGAGTGGAATGCCGGGCCCGACCCGGTGCAGTAGTGCAGGGCGAGCAGGACCGCCGGTCGGGTGGCCACCCGGTCCGGGACGTACAGGTGCATCTGGAGGTTTGTGGGGTTGGTGCCGAAGCCGGTCACCTGGGTCAGCGTCGCCGCCGACGCCGGGGTGGCGAACGTCAGCGCGGCGGCGGCCAGCGTCAGGGCCGCCATGGCGGCGCCGAGCAGCCTTGTCTTGAGTGTCATCGATCGCGATCCCTCGGGAGATAGGCGCGTGGAAGAGGACTGAAGTCGAGGACTGCCCTTCGCCCGACCCTGACCCGGCTCGCGTGACGAAGCCAGCTTCGATCGAGATATCTCGATTGTCAATACTTCCGGAAACCTTTCGCGGCAACGGATTCCGGGCTCACCTGCACTGCCGGCGACCACCACCGGCCCGACCACCGGCGGCCGGTCGCGGGCTATTATCGGGATGTTCTCGAAACGTGCCGGACATCCAATTCCCTCGCGCGACCCCCCTACGAGCGTCCGGCGGACGACGCCGTGGGCACGAAGGAGGAGCAGTGAAGATCGTTGATGTCAGGGTCATCCTGACGTGTCCCGGCCGCAATTTCGTCACCCTCAAGATCGTCACCGACGAGGGGGTGACAGGTGTCGGAGACGCCACCCTCAACGGCCGGGAGCTGGCCGTCGCGTCCTACCTGCGCGACCACGTGGCGCCCCTGCTGATCGGCCGGGACCCGGCCCGCATCGAGGACACCTGGCAGTACCTGTACCAGGGGGCGTACTGGCGGCGCGGCCCGGTCACGATGAGCGCCATCGCCGCCGTGGACACGGCCCTGTGGGACATCAAGGGCAAGGTCGCCGGCCTGCCGGTCTACCAACTGCTCGGTGGTCGGTCCCGCGAGGGCGTCACCGTGTACGGCCACGCCAACGGCGAGACCGTCGAGGAGGTGCTGGTGGAGGTCGCCCGCTACGTCGACCTCGGCTACCGGGCGGTCCGGGTGCAGTGTGGAGTGCCGGGCCTGCCCAAGACGTACGGAGTCAGCACCGACAAGTTCTTCTACGAGCCGGCCGACGCCGCCTTGCCCAGCGAGGCGACCTGGTCGACGCCACGGTATCTGGCGCACGTGCCGAAGGTGTTCGCCCAGGTACGCGACGAGTTCGGCCCGACCCTGCGGCTGCTGCACGACGTGCACCACCGGCTCACCCCGATCGAGGCGGCCCGGCTCGGCCGCAGCCTGGAGCCCTACGCGCTGACCTGGATGGAAGATCCGGTCCCCGCCGACCTCCAGGAGGGCTTCCGGCTGATCCGGCAGCACACCACCACCCCGATCGCCGTCGGTGAGGTGTTCAACAGCATCTTCGACGCCGCCCAGCTCATCCGGGAGCAGCTCATCGACTACATCCGGGCCACCGTGGTGCACGCCGGCGGGATCACCCACCTGCGCCGCATCTTCGACCTCGCGGCGCTGCACCACGTCCGCAGTGGATCACACGGTGCCACCGACCTGTCCCCCGTCTGCATGGCCGCCGCGCTCCAGCTCGACATCTCCATTCCCAACTTCGGCCTTCAGGAATACATGCGGCACACCGAGCAGACCGACGAGGTGTTCCCGCACGGCTACCACTTCGCCGACGGCTACCTGCACCCCGCCGAGACGCCCGGCCTCGGGGTGGACATCGACGAGGAGGCAGCGGCCCGCTACCCGTACTCGCCGGCGTACCTGCCGGTGAACCGGCTGGAGGACGGCACGGTGCACCCCTGGTGACCGAGTGGCGCACCCGGCCGGCCCGCTCGGGCCGGCCGGGTCAGTAGATGCACCGCCCGCGCTCGTCCGGCACCCCGGACTTGCGGTAGAAGTAGGTGTTGACCTGGTCGCGCCACTCGGTGGCGGAGCGCACCTGCTCGTCGAGACGTTCGGCCACCCGCTCGTACACCGCCGGGTCGATCATCCCCTTCAGGGTCTGCCACCGCCGGCGCATCGCCGTCACCTCCTCGACACCCGCGAAGTGCGTGTCGTAGATGTGCTGGATGACCGTCGACCCGCTGTGCAGGACGTGCTGGTACGGCACATGGTGAAAGAAGAGCAGCAACTCGTCGGGGCAGGTCTCGGGCGACTCGTACACTTCGGCCCAGTACGGCGGGTACTGCCCGGCGAAGCCGGTGCCCGACACGCGGCTGCGGTCCACGCCGACGCCGTCGCGGTCGGCGAAGTGGTAGGTGCCCCACCGCGAGTACTCGTACCCGTCGACGCCGGGGCCGTAGTGGCCGTCGGGGTTGACCATGAAGCCGACGCCCAGCGGGGCGGTGTACCGCTCGTAGGTGCGCCACGAGTCGTCCATGATCTCGTGCAGTGTCCGCCGCACCAGCTCCGGTTCGGCGGTGGCCGACGGCGGGAAGGTCAGCGTCATCCACTCGTCGAGGACCGTCGTCGGGTCCGCTCGGGGATCCCAGGCGAGCCGGCCGAACGCGTACAGGTTGGCCTGCGCCAACGGATGCCCGGTCCAGAAGAGGTCGTCGCCCACGTTGGCGACGGCGACCAGCCCACCGCCCGCCGCCGACTCTCCCGTGACCACGTCGGCGATCGTCCGGCCACCCGGCCCCCAGGGCGCGAAGCTCAGCACCTCACTCCACCACGGGCCGAGGTGGCAGACGTGCCGCTGTTGACCCGTGTACTCCTGGGTGACCTGCAACTCCACCGCCAACCGGGTCGCCGGCATCGCCGCGAGCACCGGTGACACCGGCTCGCGGGTCTGGAAGTCCACCGGACCGTGCTTCACCTGCACGACGACGTTGGTGCGGAACCGCCCGTCGAGCGGGGCGAAGTGGTCGTACGCGGCGCGGGCCCGGTCGGTGGACCGGTCCCGCCAGTCCTGGTGGTGGTTGTAGACGAACGCCCGCCAGTGCACCACTCCCCCGTGCGGGGCGAGGGCCTCGGCGAGCAGGTTCGCCCCGTCGGCGTGGTCGCGCCCGTAGGTGAACGGGCCGGGTTGCCCCTCCGAGTCGGCCTTGACCAGATAGCCGCCGAAGTCGGGGATGCGCTCGTACACCCGCCTGGTGGTCGCGGCCCACCAGGCTCGCACCGTCTCGTCGAGGGGGTCGGCGGTCGGCAGGCCACCCAGGACCACGGGTGCGGCGAAGCTGACCGACAGGTGCACCCGGATGCCGTACGGGCGCAGCACGTCCGCGATCTCGGCCACGTCGCCGATCCGGTCGGTGAGCAGCAGCGCCTCGGTACGGGCCACGTTGACGTTGTTCACCGAGATGGCGTTGACGCCGCTGGCGGCCAACAGTCGCCCGTACTCCCGGATCCGGGCCAGGTCGCCGCGCGGACAGCCGTCCTGCCAGAAGATCGAGCCGCCGGCGTATCCCCGTTCGACCTGGCCCATCACCGGGTGCACGGCCACGTTGTCCCAGTGGTTGAGCATCCGGCGGCGCAGCGCGGGCCGGTGCCGCTCCGGCGGACGGGCCGGGTCGAAGGCCCCCGCGCAGAGCCGGACCACGTGGAAGAGCCCGTACAGCAACCCGGCCGGCGCGTCGGCCAGCACCACGGTGACCTGGTCGGCGCGGGCCAGCAGGAACCCCTCGTCGCCGAGCGTCCCGCCGTCGCCGAGCTCGACGAGCGCCGCCTCGGCCGCCGACCGCGCCGCCTGCACCGCCGGGCTGGGCAACTCGCTCGCGCCCCGCAGGACGAGCACCAGGTCGACGTCGACGTCCCAGGAGGGGGAATGCCAGACCCGCCCGCCGTAGCGCGCACAGGCCCGCGACACCTCGTCGAGGACGGTGTCGACGAGCAACCCGTCACCGTGGACGAGAACGCGCCGTGCACCGAGGGCCCGGAACGCCTCCGGTGGCAGCCAGGCCGCGTGCACGCGCGGCTCGTCGCCCTCCAGCGGCTCGTCGACGAACATCAGTTGCTCCAACTCCACCGACTCTTCGGCGTTCACCGATCCTCCTTCAGCACGACGACGCCGTACGACGGCGGTCGTTGCGAAGCACCGGCCACGTCGTAGCGGGACAGCGCCCGGTCGAAGACGCCGATGGCGACCAGGTCGATCCGGACGGTGTCGAAGAGAGGATAGCCCCACTTCAATGGATCTTCAGGCGGCCGTTGCGGGTTGTGGTCGCCCCGGGCGGGCATCTCGGCGGTGACGGGCAGGCTCATCGGGTGAACTCCTGCCGGGTCAGCCGCACCATCGGGTCGCTGACGCGCAGGAGCGCCAGGACCGCGACCGAACCGAACATCGCCAGCACCGCCTCGGAGAGGACCGCGGTGATCCCGGCCGCCGCGGCCAGCAGCAGCGCGGTGCCGACGGTGACCCCGGGGGTACGCACGAGGAAGTGCACGGCCAGCCGAAGGACGTCGCGGGTGCGGAAGTCGAACAGCGAGGTGATCACCAGGGCGTTCGCCGCGCAGAGCGTCACACCCACTCCGAGCAGGACCAGCGGCGCCGCCCACCAACCGGGCAGGCCGACCGCACCCCGGTAGGCGAGGTTCACGGCGAGCACGGTCAGCCACAGCAGCGTCGGCACCCAGACGCGCAGCGCGCCGGACAGGTTGGCCCGGTACCCGCGCCAGAACACGCTGGCGGGCCGCAGGTCGGTCAGGTCGGTGCGCTGGTGGTGCAGGGCGTACAGGGCAGCGGAGAGCGCCGGCCCGAGCGGCACCAGGAGGAGGGCGGCCAGCGGCAGGTTGCTGGGGTCGCGGCCCAGCAGCAGCAGCGGGAGCAGGCCGGGCAGGGTGGTGAGCAGGAGCAGCAACTCGACGACGAGCAGGATGTAGACACGCGAGGTGATCCGCGACAGCGGTCCGTCGCCGAACTGTCGCCAGGTGCGCGCAGCGCTCACCGCTGTCCCCTCCGATCGCGACGGCCGGGGCCGACGCGGCGCCGCCCCGGGCTGGTGGTCGTCGGGGAGTCCGGTCGGGGGCCCCGCTGGACCGCCCGCCCGGACTCCCCGCTGATCAGCCGTTGTCCTTCTGGAACCGCTCGTACGCCTTGTTGACCACGTCGATGTACTGCTCGGAGTTCTTGGCCTTCAGCTCGGCCACGTAGGCGTCCCACTCGCTGAGGGGCCGCTGGCCGAGGGCGAACTTGAGCGTGTTCTGGGTGACGAAGTCCTTCAGCGGGGTCTCCCAGAGCGACACCTGCTCGCGTTCCTCGTCGGTGAACGGGCGCGGCGGGGGGACCTCCCGCGGCTTGCGGGCGTCCATCACCTTCTGGAACTCCAACTCCTCCGGGGAGAAGAACCCACGGACCAGGTCGGGGCCGCCGCCGTAGGCGAAGACGCCGTTCTGGAAGCCGAAGTCCTTCTGCAGGTGCTTGGTCGCCTTCGGGTTGAGCCCCAGGAAACTGACGTCAGGGACGAGCGTGCGCTTGCCGGACGCGTCCTTGGTGAAGGTGGTGCCCTCGACGCCCCAGCGGGCGAACTCCAAACCTGCGTCCGAATACCACAACCAGTCGATGAACTGCATCATGGCCACGAAGTTCTTGCTCTCTCGGGCCTTCGAGGAGATCATGATGCCGTTCTCCAGCCGGGGGAACGGGTTGACCTCGCCGGCCGGGCCGATCGGCAGCGGGATCTTGGCCATCTTCGCGTTCGGCAGGGTCTTGGCCAGGTCGGGCCGGTGGTTGTTGACAAGCGTCTGCGCGTTGCCGGTGACCACGAAGGACTTGCCGTTGGCGAGCTTCTGGCGGGCCTGGTCGTCGGTCTGGGTGAAGCTCTCCGGGTCGAGCAGGCCCTCGGCGACGAGTTTGTGCAGGAACGTGACCATCTGCTTGTACTGCTCGGACGAGCCGGTGTAGGTGAACTTCTTCTCCGCCGGGTTCCAGGTGGCGTGCTGGAAGTCCCAGCCCGCGTAGGTGCCGTGGGCCGAGCCGAGGAGGTTCAGCAGGGCGCCGGTCGGGTTGGGCTTGCTGAAGAGGTCGGAGTACGGGTAGACGTTCGGGTACTTCGCCTTCATGGCCTTGAGCACGGTGTACAGGTCGTCCCAGGTCTTCGGGACGGCGAGGTTGAGCTCCTGCATGATGTCGGTGCGCACCAGCACCGTGTAGTCCTGCGTGGGCTTCTCGTGCAGGCCGGGCAGCAGGTAGAACTTACCGTCGGCCTGCCGCAGGTTGTCGATCTCCGGCTTGAGGTTCCACTTGGCGATCTTGTCCTTGAGGTTGGGCATCAGATCCAGGTAGTCGCTCACCGGGAGGATCGCCCCGGAGGCCACGAACGCGTCCTCCTGCGGGTGGTACGTCTTGGGGATGATCAGCGGGGCGTCCCCGGCGCCGATCAACAGGCTGCGCTTCTGCTCGTAGTCGCTCAGCGGCACGGCCACCGGCTCGATCTTGACGTTGGTCCGCTTGGTCAGCTCCGACCAGAACGCCCAGTCCTCCTTGAGCGGATAGAAGGTGTGGTTGTTGTAGAGGGTGGAGAAGGAGAGCGCCTCGGTGGCCTTGAACTGGTCGCCGACGCCGTAGGTGGCCATCGCCCCGACCTTGTTCTCCGAGAGGTCCGTCGACTCGCCGGGGTCCTCGGAACAGGCGGTGCTGAGAGTGAGCGCGAGCAGACCCGCGGTGGCTATCGCCACCCGGCGCCACGTCTTGTGGAGCATGGCTCGTCCTTTCGGTGGTGGGGATTCGAAGGTGGGACGGTGCAGCGCCGGCGTCACCCCTTGACCGCGCCGAGCATCACGCCGCGGACGAAGTACCGCTGGACGAAGGGGTAGACCGCCAGGATCGGCAGGGTGGTGAGCACGATCGTCACGGCCTCGAGGGTGGCCGCGGCCTGGACCTTGTCGGCGTCGGCGGCGGCGGACTCGGCGCTGGTGGCGCCCGCGATGAGGTTGCGCAGATAGACCGTGACCGGCAGCAGGTCCTGCCGGTCGATGTAGAGGAACGCGGTGAACCACGAGTTCCAGAAGGACACCGCGTAGAAGAGCACCATCGTCGCGATGATCGCCTTCGAGAGCGGCAGCACGATCCGCAGCAGGATGCCGTACGTGTTCAGCCCGTCGACGGCGGCGGCCTCCTCGAGCTCGCTCGGCAGGCTCTCGAAGAACGCCTTCATGACCAGCAGGTTGAACACGCTGATGGCGTTGGGGACCACCACGGCCCAGATGGTGTTCTTCATCCCCAGGCTGGTGACCAGCACGTAGTTGGGGATCAGGCCGCCGGAGAAGAACATGGTGAACAGCGCGATGCCGACCAGGACACCGCGCCCCTTGAGCTGCGGTTTCGACAGCACGTACGCGTAACAGGTGGTCAGCACGATCGAGATGAGCGTGGCGACCACCGTGTACACCACCGTGTTGCGGTAGTTCGTCCAGAACAACCCGTCGGACATCAACAGCTTGTACGCGGTCAGGTCGAACCCGCGCGGGACGATGCTCACCTTCCCCGTGATGATGTACGCCTCTTCGCTGAGCGAGCGGGCCACGATGTTGAGGAACGGGAACAGCGTCACGACCACGACGCCGATCAGGACGACCGTGTTGACGATCCGGAAGATCCGGTAGCCCCGGCTGTCCACCGGACCCCGCGTCTTCGGGGCGTCGCTTTTCGTACCGAGGATCACCACAGGCTGGTCCCCACCGTGCGCCGCGAGATGAGGTTCGCCGTCAGGACCAGGATCAACCCGATCACCGCCTCGAAGAGGCCGATGGCGGCGGCGTAGCTGAAGTTGCTGGACTGGAAGCCCATCCGGAACAGATAGGTGGAGACCACGTCCGCGGTCGGGTACGTCAGCGGGTTGTAGAGCAGCAGGATCTTCTCGAACCCGACCGCCAGGAAGTTGCCGATGTTGAGGATCAGCAGCGTCATCATCGTCGGCCGGATCCCCGGCAACGTCACGTGCCAGGTCTGCCGCCACCGGCTGGCGCCGTCGATCCGGGCCGCCTCGTACAGGTCCTCGTCGACAGTGGTGAGCGCGGCGAGGTAGAGGATCGTCCCCCAGCCGACGGTCTGCCAGACCTCGGACGAGACGTAGATGGTGCGGAACCACTCCGATTTCTGCAGGAATGCCACCGGCTCCCCGCCGAACAGGCCGACGAGCTGGTTGGCCGCGCCACCGACCGAGGTCAGTTGCATGACCATCGCCGCCACGATCACGATCGACAGGAAGTGCGGCAGGTAGGACACCGACTGGACGAACCGCTTGAACCGGCGGGCGCGCACCTCGTTGAGCATCAGCGCCAGCACGATCGGCAGCGGGAAGCAGAACAGCAGGGTCAGCGTCCCGAGCACGAGCGTGTTGGTGAAGACCTCCCAGAACGTCGGGTCGGTGAGGAACATCCGGAAGTACCGCAGGCCGACCCAGTACTCACCGAAGATGTTGCCGCCGGGCTTGAAGCGGCGGAACGCGATGATGTTGCCGAGCATCGGCAGATAGCGGAAGACCAGGAAGAACAGCAGCGGCAGGACGGCCAACGAGTAAAGCTGCCAGTCCCGGCGCAGGGCCTGCCGCCAGCTCCGCCGCCGGCGCGGTGCTCTCGGGGCGGGGCCGGAGGCCTCCGTCGGAGACTGGGGCGGTGCCGGCGGCGGTGGCCGTAGGGTCGATGTCATCCTCGGTCTCCTAGGCGGGATGCGGGACGGCCACGAGGGGCTCCACCCGCACCGACGTGAGCAGGTCCCGCTGGTGGCCGACCTGGCGCTCGACGCCGGTCAGCCGCAGTGGCAGGGTCGCCACCGCGTCGCCGCTCGACCGGCCGAACCGCAGCTCCACCTCGCCGGGCTCGACGACCCGCCGGCCGGACAGCCCGCTGAACGAGGCCAGGTCGGCCGGTACGCCGAACGTCACGTGCGCCGCCTCGCCGGGCTCCAGCGGCAGTCGGGTGTAGCCGACCAGCCGGACCACCGGGCGGGTGGTCTGCGCGACCGGGTCGTGCAGGTAGAGCTGCACCACCTCGGTGCCGGCCCGGTCACCGGTGTTGGTGATGGTGATCCGCACCCGCACCTCGCCGTCGACCGGCCACGCCGCCGGCTCGTCCCGCGTCTCGCCCGCCGGGTCGACCACGGCGGCGTCGGACCACTCGAAGGTGGTGTAGCTCAGCCCGTGACCGAACGGGTACGCCGGGGTCGGGTCGACCGAGGAGACCTTGGTGCGGCGCCCGAGCGGCGGCGACAGGTAGGTGCCCGGCAACCCGCCGGCATGTCGGGGAACGCTGACCGGCAACCGCCCGGACGGGTTCACGGCACCGGTGAGCACCTCGGCGAGCGCCTGCCCGCCGAGCTGCCCGAGGAAGAACGCCTGCACCACTGCCGCCGCGCTGTCGAACTCCGGGCCGAGCGCGTAGGGGCGGCCGGTCATCAGCACCAGGACGACCGGGGTGCCGGTGGCGAGGACGGCCCGGACGAGATCGGCCTGCACACCGGGCAGCCGCAGGTCGACGGCGTCGCAGCCCTCACCGGAGGTGCCCCGGCCGAACATGCCCGCGCGGTCACCGACGGCGAGCACGCACAGGTCGGCGGCGGCCGCCGCGGCGACCGCGGCCGGGATGCCGGAGGTGTCCTCGCCGGTGATGGTGCAGCCCGGCTCGTGGGTGAGCAGCGGGACGCGTCGGGCCAGCTCGTCGCGCAGCGAGGGGATCTCCAGGCCGAGCCCGTGCTCGCTGTGGTGGATGCCCACGTGGTTGGGGAACGAGTAGCAGCCGAGCATGGCCATCGGGTCGTCGGCGACCGGGCCGACCAGGGCGACCCGGCTGCCGGCGGGCAGCGGGAGGACGCCGCCGTTGCGCAGCAGGACGACGGACTCCCGGGCCAGGCGCACGGCCACGTCCTGGCTGACCTCGTCGTCGAACCGCAGGGCCGCCACGTCGTCGGGCAGCTCCTGCCAGTCCGCGTCGAGCAGGCCGATCTCGATCTTCTGGATCAGCACCCGCCGCAGTGCCCGGTCGATCAGCGCCTCGTCGACGTCGCCGCGGCGGACGGCCTCGACCAGCGGGGTGCCGAAGGTGTCCACGGTGGGCAGCTCGACGTCGATCCCGGCGCGCAGGGCGAGCCGGGCCGCGTCGGCGGCGTCGCCGGCGACACCGTGCAGGGTCTGCAGGAATCGGACGGCGAAGTAGTCGGCGACCACGATGCCGGTGAAGCCCCACTCGTCGCGCAGCAGGCCGGTCAGCAGTGCCTCGTCGGCGGCGACGGGCAGGCCGTCGATCTCGGCGTAGGAGTTCATCACCGACCGGGCGCCGCCGAGGCGCAGGGCCATCTCGAACGGCGGCAGGATCACGTCGGTCAGCTCCCGACGACCCATCGGCACCGGCGCGTGGTTGCGCCCGCCCCGGGAGGCGGAGTAGCCGGCGAAGTGCTTGAGGGTGGCGACGACACCGGCGCCCTCCAGCCCCCGCACGTACGCGGCGCCGGTGGTCCCCACCAGGTAGGGGTCCTCACCGATCGTCTCCTCGGTGCGGCCCCAGCGGTAGTCGCGGGTGACGTCGAGCACCGGCGCGAGCCCCTGGTGCACACCCGCGGCGCGCATGGAGCGCCCGATCCGGTCGGCCATCACCTCGACCAGCTCCGGATCGAAGGACGCGCCCCAGCTCAGCGGGGTCGGGTAGACGGTGGCCCGCCAGGCCGCGAACCCGGTGAGGCACTCCTCGTGCACCTGCGCCGGAATGCCGAACCGGCTGGCGGCGACGATCTGCGCCTGGGAGGCGGCGAGCGACCGGGCACCGAGCACCGGGTCGACGGGCGCGGTGCCGAACGGTCGGGTGAGCTGGCCCAACCCGTACTGGATGACGGTGCTCCACGGCGGGAGTTCACTGATCATGTCGGACTGGTGTGGGGCGACACCCTCGCCGGAGGCGTCCGCGCCGACCCAGACTCCGATGAGTTGCGCGATCTTCTCTTCGAGTGTCATCAACGGCAGGAGCGCCTCGGCCCGTTCGGTCGGCGACAGCTGGGGATCGCGCCACGGCGCGCCGTCGTTGTCCACGGGCAACTGACTTCTCATGCCATGACCCCTTAGCTCCGGCCACATCCCCGTGCCCTGGTGGAACCAGTTCGGTGGCGGACGTTTACCCGATCCGAAACTTTCCGGAAGCCTGCGCGACCTTTTCGGCAACCTAAGTGCCCCATCGATGGGTGTCAAGAGTCCCAACTGGACTCCGGCGGTCGCTCGACGCACACGGTGACTCCACCATCGGCACTCTGTCGCGAACCGGGGGCAGAATGGTCCGCGAAACGGACGGGTCGACTGCCGCAACGGCTGGCGCGATCGGCCAATCGTGTTAGGGTCTCCCGAAATTTTCGGATGTCGTATGGGGCCGCGATGACAGAGCACCGCCCGCTCGACCCACCCGCCTCCACCACCATCGCGACAATCGCCCACGATGTCGGCGTCTCGGTCGCCACGGTCTCCAAGGTCCTCAACGGACGTGGCGATGTCGCCCCGGGCACCAGAGCACGGGTGGAGGCGAGCCTCGATCGCCACCAGTACCAGCGCCGTGTCCGGCGACCCTCGACCAGCGGGGGGCGGATCCATCTCGTGTTCCACGAGTTCGACACCGGGTGGGCCATGGAGATCCTGCGCGGCGTGGAGGCGGTGACCACCGCGGCCGGCGTCGGGATGTCGGTCGCCCAGCTCGACGGCGCGCACCGCCCCCCGGCCCGATGGCTGGACACGATTCTCGCCGACCGCCCGTTGGGCGTGGTGTTCGTCCTCTCCCACCTGGCCGAGGCCCAACAACAACACCTGCGGCGTCAGGGCATTCCGTTCGTCGTCGTCGACACCGACAGCGCGACCTCGGCCTCCGTACCCACCGTCGGTTCGAACAACTGGAACGGTGGACTGCTCGCCGCCCGGCACCTCCTCGAGTTGGGGCACCGACGGATCGCCATCATCTCCGGGCCGCCCGACGTGCTCTGCAGTCGTGCCCGCGCCGCCGGCTTCCAGTCGGCCCACGACGAGGCCGGGCTCACCGTCGACCGCGAGCTGATCCGCTACGGCAGCTTCTCCGCGGGCGCCGGGCACGCCCACGGGCTGGAACTGCTCCGCCGGCCGGTTCGCCCCACGGCGATCTTCGCCGGTTCCGACATCCAGGCCATGGGGGTGCTCCGGGCCGCCCGCCAGTGCGGCCTGCGGGTGCCCGAGGACCTGTCGGTGATCGGGTACGACAACCTCCCGGTCTCCACCTGGACCGACCCGGCCCTCACCACGATCAACCAGCCGTTGCGGGACATGGCGGGCATCGCCACCCAGATGTTGCTCGACCTGACCAGGGGCAACGAGCCGGCGACCAGCCGGATCGACCTGGTGACCGAGTTGGTCGTCCGGGAGAGCACCGCACCCCCCGCCAGCACCGCACCCCCCGCCAGCCCGCACTGACCCGAGCCCCTGCGAGGACCCGTGCCCCACTCCGCCGCCCTGCTCGACGACCTCCAGCGGTACGCGCCCGAGATCGTGGAACCCGACGACTTCGACGAGTTCTGGCGCGACACCCTCACCGAGGCGGCCAGCCGACCGGTGCTCGTCGACGTCCGTCCCGAGCCGACCGACCTGCGCCTGCTCGACTCCTGGGACGTCACGTTCGCGGGCTTCGGCGGCGACCCGGTCCGGGCCTGGTACACCCGCCCCGCCGGGGTGGCGGGGCCACTGCCCGCCGTCGTCGAGTACGCCGGCTACGGCCGTGGTCGCGGCCTGCCCCACGAGCGGCTGACCTGGCCCACGGCCGGGTACGCCCACCTGCTGATGGACAACCGGGGCCAGGCGGGCCAGTACGGCGCCGGGGACACCCCCGACCCGCACGGCGCACCCGGCGGGCCCTGGCCGGTTACCTGGGGGATCCTCGACCCCCGCGACTACCACTACCGGCGTCTGATCACCGACGCGGTCCGGGCGGTCGAGGCCGTCCGCGCCCTGCCGGGGGTCGACGGCGCCCGGGTCGCCGTGGTCGGCAACAGCCAGGGCGGCGGCGTGGCCCTGGCGGTGGCCGGCCTGGTCGGCGACCTTCGCGCGGTGTTGAGCACCGCCCCGTTCCTGTGCGACATGCGGCGGGCCGTCCAGTTCAGCGAACCCGCGCCGTACGGCGAGATCGCCCGGTACCTGGCCGTGCACCGGGAGGCGGAGGACGCGGTCTGGCGCACCCTGTCCTACGTCGACGGCGTCAGCTTCGCCCGGCGGGCGACCGCGCCGGCACACTTCGGGATCGGGCTGCGGGACACCGTGTGCCCACCGAGCACCGGCTTCGCCGCCTACAACCAGTACGGGGCGGCGGCCCGGCTCCCGGTGCCGCCCGCGCGCGAGATGCACGTCTACCCGTTCAACGGTCACGAGGGCGGCGAGGCCGTGCACGTCCGGCGTCAGCTGCGCTGGCTCGACTCGACGCTGCACCCGGCTGTCCCCTCCCGCGGGTAGGCGCGCCGTCCGGGGCAGGATGCATAGCCGGACGCCGATCTATTGCCGATGTTAGCGATAACACGTTAGGGTGCGTCAGGCGAGGTGCAGGGCACACTTCCGCCACGGATCATCGGTCTGTCGGCTCCGACCCTCGATGACCCGTGCCAGCCGCAGCGCCACGACCACCAGTGTCGACGTCCGGGTTCCTGGTCGTTGCGCGCAGCCCGCCTACCGCGTCCTGGCGGCGGCCGTCTCCTGGTGGTCGCCGTTGTCGCGCGCCCTCACCACCAGAGGAAGTCCCATGAGCAGTGCACCGCTCGGCCACCCCGTCCCTCCGACACCCACCGCGACGACGCCGAGGCCCCGGCGAGCCCGCCGGTGGTGGGCGGCGCTGGCCGCTGCCGCGGCCATGGCCGCGGCCGTACCCATCGCGACCACGCCGGCGAGCGCCGAGTCCAACGGCGGCGTACGCGTGATGCCCCTCGGTGACTCGATCACCGACGGGTTCAACGTCGCGGGCGGCTACCGGATCGAGCTCTGGCAGCGGTTCATCGCCGGCGGCTATCGGATCGACTTCGTCGGCTCCCAGTTCAACGGCCCGGCCAGCCTCGGCGACCACGACCACCAGGGCCACTCCGGATGGACCATCGCCCAGATCGACGCCAACGTGGTCAACTGGTTGCGGGCCACGAATCCCCGGACCGTGCTGCTGCACATCGGCACCAACGACATGTACGGCGACACCTCCGGCGCACCGGGCCGACTGGCCACCCTTGTCGACCGGATCACCAACACCGTCCCGAACGCGGACGTGTTCGTCGCGACGATCATCCCGAAGTCGGGCGCGGACAACCAGGTCCGGGGATACAACGCGGCGATCCCCGGGATCGTGCAGACCAGGGCCGCCGCCGGCAAACGCGTCCACCTGGTCGACATGTACCGCGCCCTGACCCTCAGCGACCTGGCCGACGGGGTGCATCCCAACGCCACCGGCTATCGGAAGATGGCCGTGGCCTGGTACGACGCCCTGCGGACGGTGCCCGGCAGCATCGGCGGCGACCCGCCACCGACCACTCCCCCACCGACCACGCCGCCGCCCACCACGCCCCCGCCCACCACGCCGCCTCCGACCACACCGCCGCCGACCGGCGGGTGCCGCGTCACGTACACGGTCAACGCCTGGGGCAACGGGCTCACCGCGGCGGTCTCGGTGGCCAACACGGGCAGCACGCCGGTCAACGGTTGGGCACTGGCGTTCACGCTGCCGGGCGGGCAGACCATCACCGGCGGCTGGAACGCCGACTACTCCCCGTCGAGCGGGGCGGTGACCGCCCGTAACGTCTCCTACAACTCGACGATCGCGCCGAGCACCTCGGTCGACATCGGCTTCCAGGCCACCCACACCGGGAACGCCGGCCGACCGTCCGCGTTCACCCTCAACGGCACCGCCTGCGCCCTCGCCTGACGGTTCTGGCGCGGTGCCGGGCCGCACGGGCCCGGCACCGCGCCCCTCGTCCAGAGCACAGGCCCGCGTCACGGCGGAGGATTATTGACCGGCCGTGTCGATCCGCGCGCCGCTCGTTCGACATGGGGGTGTGCGGGCCCGGAGGCGGCCCCGCCGGACGAGGAGAACACGATGTCGAAGTACATGCTGATCATGCGGGGCACCGACGAGACGAACGCGGCCATGATGGCCACCATCGACGAGGCGATGGCCGCGACCGGCCGGTTCATCGAGGAGATGATGGGGGCCGGTGTGCTCGTCGCGGCCGAAGGGCTGGACGACCCGGGCCGGGGCGTCGTGGTCGACTTCAGCGGCGAGGCCCCGGTGGTCACCGACGGGCCGTACGGCGAGACCCGGGAACTGTTCGGTGGCTACTTCCTGCTCGATGTCGCCACGAAACAGGAGGCCGTCGAGTGGGCCACCCGATTCCCGGCGGTCCGCGGGTCCAAGATCGAGGTCCGGCGGGTGGCCGAGGCCGACGAGGTTCCGCCGGGCAGCGAGAGCAACGGCCAGATCTGATGGGTACGGCCGACGTCGAGGCCGTCTGGCGGGTCGAGTCGGCCCGGATCGTCGCCGCGCTGACCCGGTTCACCGGCGATTTCGAGCTGGCCGAGGACGCGGCCCAGGAGGCGGTGGCCGAGGCGCTGGTGTCGTGGCCGCGTGCTTCTCCGGCCAACCCGGCCGGCTGGCTGATGGCCACCGCCCGGCGGCGGGCGATCGACGCGATTCGCCGCCGGGTCGCCCTGCACGACCGGTACGCCCTGCTGGCGGCCGACCCGGCGGTCCACTCGGTGCTCGACAGGGACGTCGATCTCGACCGGATCGACGACGACGTCCTGGCGCTGATGTTCGTCAGCTGCCACCCGGTGCTCTCCCCGCAGGGCCGGGTGGCGCTGACCCTGCGCGTGGTCGGCGGCCTGTCCAGCGAGGAGGTCGCCCGCGCGTTCCTGGTCCCGGTGCCGACCGTGCAGGCCCGCATCACCCGGGCCAAGAAGACGATCGCGGCGGCCGGGGTGCCGTTCGAGCTGCCGCCGGCCGGCGAGCGCCGGGATCGTCTGGCCGGTGTGCTCAGCGTCCTCTATGTGATCTTCGCCGAAGGGTCGACGGCCACCTCGGGCGACCGACTGTTGCGCCCCGACGTGGCGTACGAGGCGGTCCGGCTGACCCGCACGCTCGCCGCGTTGCAGCCGGACGAACCGGAGGTGCACGGCCTTCTCGCGTTGTGTGAGCTGACGGCCGCACGCTTCCCGGCCCGGACCGGCCCGGACGGTGCGCCGGTCCTGCTCGCGGATCAGGACCGCCGGTTGTGGGACTCCTCGGCGATCCGCCGTGGGCTGACCGCGCTGTCCAGGGCATCGGCTCGCGGCCTCGGCCCGTACGGCCTACAGGCCGCGATCGCCGCCACCCACGCGTCGGCCCCGTCGGTCACGGAGACCGACTGGGACCGGATCGTGGTGCTCTACGAGGCACTCGGCCGGGCCACGCCCTCACCGGTGGTCGAGCTCAACCGGGCCGTCGCCGTGGCCATGGCCTCGGGTCCAGCGCGGGCGCTGGCCATCGTGGACGAGCTGATCGCCGCGAACCGGCTCCCCGGCTCGCATCTGGTCCCGACCGTACGCGGTGAGCTACTGACCCGCCTCGG
The DNA here is from genome assembly GCF_040648275.1 of Micromonospora sp. NPDC049171. NCBI lineage: Bacteria > Bacillati > Actinomycetota > Actinomycetes > Micromonosporales > Micromonosporaceae > Micromonospora > Micromonospora sp. NPDC049171. Next base: position 495,520 of record NZ_JBEZDJ010000001.1, on the reverse strand, counting down.
CCGGCGAACGGAGGCGCGCACCGAACTGGAGCTGGCCGCCCGGCTCTGCGCCAACCAGCGCGAACGCGCGGTGCTCCTGGGCAAGGCGGCGGCACTGAGCTGACGTCGCCAGCCGTGGGCCCGACCTGGTCAGGGAGGAGGGGGCGGCGACGGGATCCCGTCGCCGCCCCGTCAGCGTGCGGTGGTGCTCAGGAGGCGGTGCAGGAGAGCACCTGTGGGCGTGTCCAGTTGCCGTTGGCCATGGTGGTGAAGCCGAAGACGTTGCCGCTGCCGTTCGACCGCATCGTCATGACGTTTCCGCTGCTGTCCCAGCTGGGGCTGCCGTTCCAGGTGGCGGACACCTTCTGTGGCGGGGTGACGGCCACCACGACGCTCCAGTTGCTCGCCCCGCTGACTGTCACCTGACTGTTGAACCGGTCGCCCCACCGGGTGCTGTCCTGCAGGGTCGCGGTGCAGTCGCCGCCTGGCGGAGGCGTGGTCGGCGGCGCCGTGGTCGGCGGCGCCGAGGTGGGCGGCGTGGAGGTGGGCGGGACGGAGGTCGGCGGGACGCTTGTCGGCGGCGCCGTCGTCGGGACCGGGGTGCCGTTGTTCAGCGCGGCGAGCACGGCGTCGTACGCGGCCTTCTTGGAACCGTTGCTGTTGAACAGCAGCGGCGTCTGCGAGGCCAGCCACGAGTCGCTGTCGCGGATGCCCCAGACCGTGATGCCGTTGCAGCGGGGCACGGCCATGCAGTCCTCCACCACGCTGCGGTAGGTGTTCGCCGGAGCGCCCTGGATGTCCAGCTCGGTGATCTGCACGTCCACGCCCAGCGCCGCGAAGCTGGACAACGTGGTGCGGTAGTTGCTCACGTACGGCGAGTTGTTGTTGAAGTGCGACTGGAAACCGACGCAGTCGATCGGCACGCCACGGGCCTTGAAGTCCCGCACCATGTTGTAGACACCCTGGGTCTTCGCGTGCGTCCAGTTGTCGGTGTTGTAGTCGTTGTAGCAGAGCTTCGCGGTCGGATCGGCGGCGTCGGCCGCCCGGAACGCCGCCTCGATCCAGTCATTGCCGGTGCGCTGCAGGTTCGAGTCGCGGCGACCCCCGGAGCTGCCGTCGGCGAACGCCTCGTTCACCACGTCCCACGCCACGACCTGACCCCGGAAGTGCGTGGCCACCTGCGTCACGTGGTTGAGCATCGCCTGCCGCAACGCACTGCCACTCATGCTCTCCATCCAGCCCGGCTGCTGCGAGTGCCAGGCAAGGGTGTGGCCCCGCACGCTCATGCCGCGGCTGCGCGCGTGGTTGACGATCTGCTCCGCCGCCCCGTAGCTGAACCGGCCCTGCTGCGGCTCGGTGGCGTTCATCTTCATCTCGTTCTCGGCCGTGACCATGTTGAACTCACGGTTCAGGATCGTGGTGTACGCGTTGTCGCTCAACCGGCTCGCGGCCACCGCGGTGCCAAAGTAGCGACCCTTCTCGGCGGCGGACGCGCCCAGGGTGGTTCCGGCGCTCGCCGTGCTCGGCAGGAACGCGGCACCTGTCGCGGCGAGCAGAGCCGCGGCGGCGAGGACGATCGCCGTACGCGCTCGTGGGCCCGCCGGTGGGCGGGTGTCCCCGTGGCACCTCTCGGTCATGTCTCTTCCTTCCGGTGGACCCGGACGGGGTGTCTGACGCGGCACCCCGGTGGGTGGTGGGGGTATCGGGTCGAGACCACGCACGAAAGGGGTGCCCGGGAAGAGGCACATGCCCTCGATCATCGACTCCGATGGATGTGGAGTATGTCAGCGCCGCTGATCGACGAGCAACAATTTCCGGAAGTTTTACGAGACCCCAGGGGTGCCGTTCAGCAGCCGAAGACGCAGCCGTCCAGGTGGGCGGCCATTCGGCAGGTGCACGGTGTCGGGAGCCAACGAGCGCGGCGGAGCCGCGGGGCTGGAAGGACCGCAAATTCCGGAACTTCTCCGCAAGGCGGAGCCGGGCTGGACCGCCGTCAACTCGTCGCGAGGTAGAGCCGGCTGACGGTCTCGGCCACACAGACGGGCTTGCCGCCGCCGTCGCTCTGCACGGTGACCGTCGCGACCACCTGCACGCCGCCGGTCACCGGGGACACCTCGGCGATGGTGGCCGTGGCCCGGACCGCGGCGCCGACCGACACCGGGGCGGGGAAGCGCACCCGGTTCAGCCCGTAGTTGACCCCCATCGCCACGCCCTGCACCCGGTAGAGCCGGCCGGCCAGCGCCGGCAGCAGCGACAACGTCAGGTACCCGTGCGCGATGGTCCCGCCGTACGGCCCCGACGCGGCCCGGACCGGATCGACGTGGATCCACTGGTGGTCGTCGGTGGCGTCGGCGAAGAGGTCGACGCGGCTCTGCTCGATCCGTTCCCACGGACCGGGCCCGAGGGTCTCGCCGACGGCGGCGGTCAACTCGTCGAACGAGGTGAAGACTCGCACGGCAGGTCTCCTTGACACTAGAAGGCGTTGACGCCGGTGAGCGCGCGTCCGATGAGGAGTTGCTGGATCTGGCTGGTGCCCTCGTAGAGGGTGGCGACCCGCGCGTCCCGCAGGTACTTACCGACCGGATACTCGTCGATGTAGCCGTACCCGCCGAAGACCTGGACCGCGTTGTTGGCCGCGCGGACGGCGGCCTCGCTGGCGAAGAGCTTGGCCATCGACGCCTCGGTGGCGTACGGCTGGTCCCGGTCGATCAGGTCGGCCACCTGCCACACCAGCAGCCGGGCGGCGGCGGTGTCCACGGCGATGGCGGCGAGCAGTTGCTGGACGAGTTGGTGCCCCGCGATGGGTTTGCCGAACTGGGTCCGCTGCCCGGCGTAACCGACCGCCGCGTCCAGGCAGCCCTGGGCGATGCCGACACACCCGGCGGCCACCGACATCCGGCCCTTGGCGAGGGTGGCCAGGGCCAGCCGGAACCCGCCGCCCTCGGCGCCGAGGCGGGCCGCGTCGGGCACGCGTACCTCGTCGAGGCGCAACTCGCCGGTGGCCTGGCCGCGCAGGCCCAGCTTGCCGTGGATCTCCCGGCGGGCCAGCCCCGGGCTGTCGGTGGGCACCAGGAACGCGGTGACGCCCCGGTGTCCCGGACCGCCGGTGCGGGCGAAGACCAGCGCGACATCGGCGGTGGTGCCGTTGGTGATGAACGTCTTCGTGCCGGTGAGCAGCCAGTCGGTGCCGTCGCGGACCGCGCGGGTCCGCAGCGCGGCCGCGTCCGAGCCGCTGTCCGGCTCGGTCAGCGCGAAACAGCCGAGAGCGGTGCCGGCGCAGAGCCGGGGCAGCCACTCGGCCCGCTGCTCGGCCGTGCCGTGGGCGGCGATCGACTTCGCGACCAGGCCGAGGGAGACCGAGACGATGCCGCGCACCGCCGAGTCGCCCCGGCCGAGCTCCTCCAGGACCAGGCAGTACGCCAGGTGGTCGCCGCCGGAGCCGCCGTCGGCCTCGGCGATGGTCAGCCCCAGGAAGCCCAGGTCGCCGAGCAGGCCGACGATGGCCGGGTCGACCGACTCGCGTCGGTCCCAGGCGGCGGCGTGCGGCACCAGCTCGCGGTCGGCGAACTCGGCGGCCAGCTGGCGGACCGCGGCCTGCTCGGCGGAGAGGGTGAGGTCCATGACCATCAAACTAGCGGTGATAGTTTAAGTCGTCCAGACCGGCCCCCGGGTCACCTGTCGGAGCCAGCCCGGCGTGCCGCTCGCTCGCGAAGGCGCGGACCAGCTCGGTCCGCGAGCGGATGCCGAGACGGTGGAACACGTTGCGCAGGTGGTGGTCGACAGTACGGATCGAGAGGAACATCCGGACGGCGATCTCCCGGTTGGTGGCGCCCTCCGCGACCAGCTCCGCGATCCGCAGTTGCTGGCCGGTCAGCAACCGTGCCGCCGGCAGGTCCGGCGGACCGACCGACTCCCCCGCTGCCCGCAGCTCGGTGGTGGCCCGCTCGGCCCAGCACGCCACCCCGAGCAGGCTGAACATCTCCCGGGCCTGGTGCAGGTGCGTACGCGCGTCGCGCGGGCGTCGGCTGCGCCGCAGCTCCTGACCGAAGAGCAGCTCGGTACGGGCCAGCTCGAACGTGCCGGCCTCCATCGGGTGCAGCCGCAGCGCCGCCTGGAAGTTCCGTTCCGCCTCGGCACTGCCCCGAGGTGCGAGAAGCGCGTGACACCGGGCGGACAGGGCCCGGCGCAACGGGCTCGCCGTGCTGCTGGCCCACCTGTCGAACACGGCGAGCGCGGCCTCGGCCGCCGGTCGGTGTGCCAGGTGCGCCGCCGCCTCCACCAGGTAGGGCGTCGCCATCACCTGCACGAGAACCTGGCCTCGGCCCGTCCCGAGCCGAGCCAACGACGCCAGCCGGTCCGCGGCCTCGGCGTGCCGACCCTCGATGAGGTCGAGCACCGCCAGCGCCCACCCGGCGAGCGCGTGCGGACGGCTGCCCGGCGTCGGCGACTCGCCGATCTCCCGGATCTGCCGCAGGCTGGTGTCGCGATCGGCCCGGATCGCGGCGAGCACGGCGAGCAGGCCCAGATGGACGTTCGCGTAGTTGACCTGACCCGTGGCACGGGCGACCCGTAACCCGTCGCGGGAGGTCTCCGCCGCCGCCTCGTGCCGGCCCTGCCAGTACTCGGCGATCGCCCGCAACTCCAGTGCCCGGGGCAGCATGGACACCTCGCCCCGGTCCCGGGCCAGCGCGACGGCACGCTCGGCGAGCCGGTGCGCCGCGCCGTCCACGGCCACCACGAGGCCGGCCGCCGCGGCGCAGGTGAGCGCGGTGGGGGTCACCGCCGACCCGCTCAGCCGGCCCCCCAGCACGACGGCGCGGCGCAGCGTGGGACCGGCGCGCTCATGGTCGCCGCGCAGGGTCGCCGCCACCCCGGCGACCAGACTGCCCATCAGCTCCATCGCCGGCGGGTCGGTCGGCCGCCGCACGGCCAGCGCCCGCCGGCCGACCTCGGCGTACCGGTACTGGTCGCCGGCGAAGCAGACGGCCTCGCCGGCTCGGACCAACCCGGACAACGCCAGGGCCCGATCACTGTCGGCCACCGCTTCGGCAGCGTTCAGCAGCCTCGCCGATGCGTCCGACGCCGCACCGCAGCGCAGCTCCACCTCACCGCGCAGCAGGTCGGCGCGGCCCCGCACGACCGGGTCCGTGGACACGGTGCGCAGGCGGTCGAGCAGCAGCCGGACCACCTCGGGTTGCCCGCCGACCCAGGCGTAGTCGGCGGCGCTCAGCAGCCGGGCGGCCGTCTGGGCCGGATGATCGCTGAGTTCGGCAGCCCGGCGCAGCGCCGCCGAGGCCACGGGCCAGCCGCCGGCTCCACCCGAGGCCGCCTCCTCCAACTCCGCGGCCAGGGCCGGATCGGCACCCGCCGTGGCGGCGGCGAGGTGCATCGCCCGGCGCAGCCGCTGCCCGTCCGCGACAAGCACCCCGGCGAGAAGACGGTGTGCGGCCCGGCGCTCGGCGAGTGGCGCGCTGGCCGCGATCAGCGTGCGCACCAGCGGCTGGGGGAAGGTGACGCCCTGCGGCTCGACGCGGACCAGGCCGGCGACCTCCGCCGGGGCGAGCGCCTCGACCTCGGTGCCGGCGGCTGCGGCGGCGCGGATGAGCGTGCCCGGCGTACCGTCGGCGTCGAGCGCGGCGAGCAGCAGCATCCGCCGGGTGTCCGGCGACAACCGGTCCAGGCGGGCCCGGTACGCGCGGCCCAACGCGCCGTCCGCCGGTGGCTCGGCGGGCAGTGCCTCCTCGCCGCGCCACTGGGCGGGGCTGAGCACCTCGGCGAGGTCCACCAGGGCCTGCGGATTGCCGCCTCCGACCGTCGCCAGCGCGGTCACGACCGACGCGGCGGGCCGCTCGGGTAGCCGGTCGGTGAGGACGGCGACGCTGGCGCCCTGGTCGAGCGGCCGGAGGCGGTGTGCCGGGATCCCGTCGACAGTGACCGCGACGTCCGCGGTGAGCAGGACGACGACCGGTAGGTTGCGCAGCCGGCGCGCCACGACGGCCAGCACCTGCGCGGTCAGGGGGTCACCGCGGTCGACGTCGTCCATGGTGACGAGCAGCGGGCGGTCCCGTGCCACGTCGGCGAGCAGGCCGAGCACGGCCATCGACAGGGCGAGCCGACGGTGGGCCGGGCTACCGTTTCCGCCCAGCGCCCGCCGCAGCAGGTCGCGCTGTTGCGTGGGCAGGGCCGCGGCGTGGTGCGACACCGGGTCGAGCAGTCGTTGCAGACCCGCGTACGGCAGCGCGGCCTCCTCGGCCAGGCCGCTCGCGGCGAGCACGGTGCAGCCCGTGGCGTGGCGGTGGGCGTGGGTCAGCAGCGCGGTGCGGCCCGAGCCCGATTCGCCGTGCAGCAGCAGGGCACCCCCACCGTTGGTCACGCCGTCGAGCAGGCACCGGACGGCGCGGCATTCGTCGTCCCGGCCACGCAGCACGGTTAGTTGCACTCTCGATGCAGCAACCATGCATGAAGTGTCACCTATTGGTAACCGAATGGAAAGAGTTGGCGATATCGGGCCGAGCCGGGAATCAGTCGACCGCGACCTCGACCAGCAGGGCGCCCACCGTCCGGGTCATCACGGCACGGGCCTGGTCCACGCCCAGCCCGAGGCCGTAGCGCAGCATCGACCAGGCCTGCCACGTGCTCGCCGCCACCAGGGCGTGCAGCAGCTGCTCCCGCCCCGACCCGGCCGCGGCCAGCTCGACGGCGAAGAGCTCCTCGACCTCGTCGCGGACCCGCTCGATGTGCTTGAGACGGTTGCGGTGCAGCTGCTCGGAGACCGGCTCGCGCATCTGGGCGGCCCGCGCCGACGCCGCGATGAGCTGGAGCAACCGGGCCCGCTGCCGGCAGTACGCGTCGACCCGCTTGGCCAGCGGCAGCCCGGGTGAGATACGCCGATGGGCGGCGTCCTGCTGCCGGAGCACCTCCGCGCCGCTGGCCTCGAAGAGCGTCTCCATGTCCTTGAAGTTGGTCCAGAGCGTTCGCAGCGAGATGCCGGCCCGCTCGGCGATGCGTTCTCCGGTCGGGCGCAGGTCACCCTCGTTGATGAGCGCGAGGTGCGCCTCGACGATGGCCGCGCGGGTGCGCTCGGCCCGGGCCGTGCGTCCGTCGACCCGGCCCACGACGTCGACCCCGTCCATCCGCCCCCGCCCCTTCGCTCCCGTGGCGTCCCCCGACGCACCGCCGAGTCTAGACAGAGGGTGATCAGCGGCCCCGGACCGACCACCGGCGCGGTCATCCATAATCTGCACTCACGATGCAGATAGTAGGAGCACGAATCGGCCTCGGTCAACGTCGTACAGGGGTCCGGCCGGGCGTGGTCACACGTGACCACGCCCGGCCGGACGCCACCAGCCCAGGTTCGCGCCGATCTTGCACTTTCTGTCGCCGTTCTGCCCCGTAGAGCAAGTGCAAGATCGCGGAGGGGAGGAAGGGTTGGGGACGCTCAGGAGGCGGTTGGTAGTCCGTTTGCCGGGGGCGCGGGCGGGGTGGCGGTGTACTCGTTGACCGGGCCGTCCGCCTCGTCGGTCTCGTACGCCGGCCCGAAGTAGGTCTGCACTCCCCCGGTCACCCGGTTCAGCCGCTGCCCGCCGTACCCGGAGTGGTCCTTGGCGGAGAAGCGCAGCGGCACCAGCCCGGGGCCCTGGAAGCCGCCCTTCTGCACCGCCTCCAGCACCTTCTCCCGGGTGAGGCCCTTGCCGGCGGCGAGCAACGTCTGCACGAAGAGGTAGCCGACCGACATGCCGTAGACGGTGTTGCCGTCGAACGGCGCGTCCCCGTTGTGCTCCTTGTTGACCTTCGTGAAGAGCTGGATCCACGGGTTCGCGGTGTCGTGCTGCATCGGCAGGTAGTTGGTGCCGACCATGCCCTCCAGCAACGGGGCGGCCTTGTCGAGCTGCTTGGCCAGCGTCGGGTGGTCGGCGCCGACGTTGGAGACCAGCCACTGCGGCTTGAAGCCCAGCCGCGCGGCGGTGCCGACGGACAGCGCGGTGAAGCCGGGCACGGTGGCGAGCACGACGACCTGGCAACCGGCCGCCTTGAACGCGCCGATCTGCGGCGCCACGTTGGTGTTGCTGGTGACGTAGGTCTGCTTGACCGCCACCGCCCCGGCACCGAGCACCTTCTCCACACCGGCCAGGCTGTCCCGGCCGAAGTCGTCGTCCTGACCGAGGAAGCAGACCTTCTGGCCGGCCAGGTTCGTCTTGGCGTAGTTGGCCAGGATCTTGCCCTCGACCGTGTAGTCCGGGTTGAACCCGAACGTGCCCGGATACTTGTCCGGCTGGTCCCAGCTGCGGCTGCCGGAGGCGACGAACAGGTCTGGCACCCGGTTGCTCTTCAGGAAGTCGAGCACCCCGCTGTGCGTCGGCGTGCCCAGACCGTTGAGGACGGCGAAGACCTTGTCCTGCAGGACGAGCTGGCGGACCACCTGCTGGGTGTTCGCCGGGTTGTAGCCGTCGTCCATGATCTTGTAGGTGATCTTCCGACCGTGCACACCGCCGTTGGCGTTGACGTAGTCGAAGTACGCCTTCGTCGCCGGGGCGATCTTCGAGTAGCCGGCCGCGGCCGGCCCGGTAAGCGGCATGTGGGTGCCGACGACGATCTCGGTGTCGGTGACGCCCGGCACCGACGCGCCGCCGGAACCGGAGCCGTCGTCACCGCTGCAGCCAGCGGCGGCGGCCAACAGGGCGATGGTGCTGGCGATCGCGAGACCACGTTGTGCCAAACGGTGCATGGAGAACACCGACCTTTCTCGGTCCGGTTCGGGGGAACGGTGTGGGTGGTGGTACTCCCGGCCGAGGGCCGGGCGCGCAGCAGCTCAGGAACGCCGGGCCCGCAGGCGCCGACCAAGACGGGACAACAGCCCCTGGATGCCACCGGGTGCGGCGATCATGACGACGATCAGGGTGAGGCCGAAGATCGCCAGCGGCAGGTTTCCCTCCAGCCGCTGCGCCACCGCGGGCGAGAGCGTGAGCAACTCGGTCGCGGAGTGGGTGAGGTCGGGCAGGGCGACCAGCAGGACGGCCCCCCACAGCGCCCCGGTGAGCCGGCCGAGACCGCCGATCACCACGGCCATCAGCAGGAACAGCGACAGGGTCAGCGAGAACGCCCCGGGTGAGACGCTCTGCGCGAGCACCGCCAGCAACGCCCCGCCGAGCCCGGCGGTGGCGGCACTGACCACGAACGCGAGAACCTGGGTGCGGGCCACGTGGATGCCGGCCAGACGGGCCGCCACCTCGTCGTCGCGGACCGCCCGGAAGGTGCGCCCGTACCGGCTGCGGATCAGGTTCGCCAGCAGCAGCATCGCGAGCAGGGTGGCCGCGCCGGTGAGCCAGAGCTGCCACCGCTCGTAGGGGAAGTACGGGCCGAGCGACAGCGGCGGCGGCTCCACCGGCACCGACAGCCCCTGCTCGCCGTTGAACACGCCGTCGAAGGTGACAGCCAGCGCCGGCACGACGACGGCCACGGCCAGGGTCACCCCGGCCAGGTAGGGGCCGCGCAACCGGGCCGCCGCCACACCGACCACCGCGCCGACCGCGACCGTGCCGACGATCGCCGCGCCCAACGAGAGCGGCAGCAGCCAGCCACCGGTCATCCCCCGGTCGGCGAACGCGTTCTGGCACAACGCCACGGTGTACGCCCCGGTGGCCATCAACGCGCCGTGCCCGAGGGACAGTTGACCGTTGAGCCCGGTGAGGACGGTCAGCCCGGCGGTCGCGCAGAGGTAGGCGGCCACGGTGGCGAGCTGGAAGTTGCGGAACGGCTCGACGGCGTAGCTGACCGCCACCAGCAGCAGCCCGGCGGCGAGCACCACCGCGAGGTGGCGCAGCAGGGTCGAACCGCGTCGCCGGTCGACGGGTCGGCCCGCGTCGACGAGCTGCTGTTTCGGCGGCAGGGCCGCCCTCGTGGCGCTCACACCCGCCTCGCCGCGACCGGGGCGAACAGCCCACCGGGCCGGACCAGCAGCACCGCCAGCAGCAGGACCAGCACCGCGAGCGGCGTGAGGTCACTGCCGGCGTAACCGCTCACGTAGGAGAGCAGCAGACCCACCACCAGGCCACCGACCACCGCCCCCGGTGGACTGTCCAACCCGCCCACCACCGCCGCGGTGAACGCCGACACGAACACCAGGTCCATCGCGTGCGGGTGCAGGCCCAACTCGGTCGGCAGGACCAGCATGGCGGCCAGCGCGCCCACCCCGGACGCGAGCGCCCACCCGAGGGTCAACATGCCACCGACGTTGACCCCGAGCAGCCGGGACACCTCGGGAGCGAAGGCCGCCGCGCGCATCCGCAACCCCACCGGGGTACGCGCGAACATCCAGGCCAGGCCGCTGACCACCACCCCGATCGTGGCGAAGACGAACAGGTCGTACGGCGACAGCACGGCCACCCCGCCCACGGTGAGCGCGGACCTGTCGAACGGCGCCTCGGCCGGGCGGAACTCGTTGCCGTACAGCATGCCCAGCACGGCCTGGATCAGCAGCACCAGACCGAGCGCGACGATCACCGGGTTGAGCGGCGAGGCGTGGTCGACGTGGCGCATCACGACCCGGTCCACAAGCGCGCCGAGCAGCAGGCCGGCGACGATCGCGACCACGAAGCCCAGCCAGTAGGAGCCGGTCGCGGTCGAGACGGTGTAGGCGACGTACGCGGCGGCGACGGCCATCGCCCCCTGGGCGAAGTTGACGACCCGCGCCGCCCGCCAGATGAGCACCAGGGCCAGCGCGAACGCGGCGTACACCGCGCCCCGGGACAGGCCGTCGACGGTGAGGAAGACGAAGCGGTCCAACAGTCCTCCCTCCGGGGGACGAGGTGGTGGTCAGAAACCGAGGTACGCGTGGCGCAGGTCGACGTCGTCGCGCAGCTCCGCCGCGGGCGCGGCGATCACCACCCGACCGAGGGACATCACGACGCCCTGGTCGGCGACGGCGAGTGCGCTGCGCACGTTCTGCTCGACCAGCAGGACGGTCAGGCCGGTGCGGTCGCGTAGCTGACGGAGCAGGGCCATGGTCCGGGCGACCACCCGCGGCGCCAGGCCCAGCGACGGCTCGTCGAGCAACAGCAGTCGTGGTCGGCCGACCAGCGCCCGGCCGAGTGCGAGCATCTGCCGCTCACCGCCGGAGAGCTGGTGGCCGAGGTGCCGCCGGCGACGGGCCAGCGGCTCGAAGAGCTGGTAGACCTCGTCGAGGGCCCGACCGGCGTCGGCCCGGTCGCGCCGCCACAACCCGCCGAGCCGCAGGTTCTCGTCGACGGTCAACTCGCTGATCACGCCCCGCCCCTCCGGCACGTGCGCCATGCCACGCCGGACGAGCTGCTCCACCGGCGTACCCCGCAGGTCCTCCCCGGCGAGGAGCACCTGGCCGGCGGCCGGGCGGATCATCCCGGAGAGCGCGCGCAGCAGGGTGGTCTTGCCGGCGCCGTTGGCGCCGACGACCGCGGCGATCGTGCCGGCCGGGACGGTGAGGTCGATGGCCCGCAACACGGGCGCGGCACCGTAACCGGCGACCAACCCCCGCACGACGAGCAGATCGGTGCCGCTCATGGGGACACCTCTTCCTCGACGGCGGCTCCGAGGTAGGCGTCGGTGACCGCCGGGTCGTCGCGGATCTCGTCCGGGGTGCCGGCGGCGATCACCCGGCCGAAGTCGAGCACCACCAACTCGTCGCAGACCGCCATCACCAGGTCCATGTGGTGCTCGACGAGCAGCACCGCGCAGGGGTTGTCGTCGCGCCGGGGCAGGTGCCGGATCAGCTCGGCCAGTTCGGCGATGTCGTCGGCGCCGAGACCACCGGCGGGCTCGTCGAGCAGCAGCAGCCGGGGCCGGGCGGCGAGCGCGCGGGCCAGGGCGACCCGCTGGCGTACGGCGAAGGGCAGCGTGGTGGGTGCGGCCTCGGCGTGGTCGGCGATCCCCAGGTCGTCGAGGAGGTCCAGGGCGTCACGGCGCAGCCGGCGCTCGTCGCGGTCGCTGGCCGGCAGCCCGAGCAGGGCCGGGAAGAAACCTGCACGGGCGGTGTGGGTGGCGCCGGTCAGCACGTTCTCCAGCACGGTCAGACCGGCGAAGAGCCCGGTGCCCTGCAGGGTCCGGGCGATGCCCAGCCGGGTCAGCTGGTGCGGCCGGGGCCGCAGCGGTCGGCCGTCGAGGGTGAGCGAACCCGTCTCCGGAGCGACGAACCCGCAGATCACGTTGAACAGCGTGGTCTTGCCGGCGCCGTTGGGCCCGATCACGCCCACCACCCGGTTGGGCGGCACCCGCAGTGAGACGTCGTCGAGGGCGGTGAGGCCGCCGAAACGGACGCCGATGTGGTGCAGTTCGAGGCCGCGCTCCATCACCCATCCCTCTGTCGTGGCGGGTGTTTATTTACACTCGCAGTGTACGTTTCTCGGGTTTGGCGTCAAGACCTTCGATGCTGGTAAGTGCACGTGGACGGGGCGGCCGCCAGTGGCGACCGCCCCGAGACCGCCGTCAGGCGCTGGGACAGGTGTTGCGGTACTCCTCGATCTGCGAACCGCTCGGGCCCGGACAGAGGAACTGCTCGTAGCGGGTGTCGTCGTCGACGAACCGCTTCAACCAGGCCACCATCTGCCGGGCGGTGGGCGTGTTCGTCGTCTGCGGGAAGAAGTGGCTCGCCCCGTTCAGCTCCAGGTACGCCTTCTCGGCGGAGGCCGGGATGCTGTTGTAGAACGGCACCGAGTGCGACGCGACAGGCGCGACGGTGTCGCTCTCGCCACCGATGATCAGCGTGGGCACCCGCAGCTCGGACCAGCTCTTGTCCAGGTTCCACGGCGCGAGCGGCACCGCGGCCTGCAACGACGGCCGCGACGAGGCCGCCTCCAGGGTGCCACCGCCACCCATCGAGTGCCCGGCCACCGCGAGTCGACTGCTGTCGATCCGGGTGCGGACCGAGCTGCGCTGGGTGAGGTAGTCCAGCGCGGCGAGCAACTGCCGGCCCCGGCTGTCCGGCTGGTCCAGCCGGGTGTTGGTCTCGATGCCGATCACCACGAAACCGTGCGAGGCGATCCGGGGCCCCAGCCAGCTGATGCTGGACCAGGCGGCGGTGTAGCCGGGCGAGATGGCGATGGCGCCGAAGGTGCCCTCGCTGGTGCTTGTCGGGTAGTAGATGACGCCGCCGCCGAAGCCGGTGACGCTCAGTGACGACACGCTCTGCGACGCCGTGGCGAACGGGCCGCGGCTGGCCTCCAGGATCGCGGTGGTCGGGGCGGGGCCCCGCTCGTACGGGCCCGCGGCCTGCGCGGCGCCGGTCGGGCCGGAGAGGACGCCGCCGGCGACCAGGACGGCGGCCACCGCGAGACGGGCTACCACGGAACGGGGACGGGTGGTGGTTGGTGAGGACACGTCGGGCACTCCCTAGGGTCGAGGGATATCGACGTAAGTCAGTTTTTTCCTCTCCACCGATCCGCGCATCGGCGAAATCACCAGTCCCGCCGCAGGTTGCCGACACCTGTCGCGTTTCGACGCCCTGACCAGGGGTAGCAGGGCACTCGCCTGCCCGTACAGCTCCATCGAGAGGTCCGTTCAGTGGAAAAGAGCAAGCCCGCCGAGGCGGTCAAGAACGCCGTGAAGACGGCCTCGGACAAGATCGCCGACGCCCTGACCCCAGATGTCCCCGGCGCACCGGGTAGCGCGCCGCCGAGCGTCGAGGAGCCGACGACGCCACACGACCCGCTGCCACCCAAGCCGGAACAGGGCGCTCCGCAGACGCGGACGCCGACCGGAGCCGAGACCGGCGCACCGAGCACCGCGAACGGTCAGCAGGGCGCCTACCTCACGACCGCGAACGGCGCCCGGCTGCGCGACACGGACCACTCACTCAAGGCCGGCCCACGGGGGCCGGTGCTGCTCCAGGACCACCACCTGCGCGAGAAGATCACGCACTTCGACCACGAACGCATCCCGGAGCGCGTGGTGCACGCGCGGGGTGCCGGCGCACACGGCGTGTTCACCGCGTACGGCACCGCCGAGGCGGTCACCCGGGCCGGCTTCCTCAAGAAGGGGCGCGAGACCGACGTCTTCGTGCGGTTCTCCACCGTGCTCGGTTCGCGGGGCTCGGCCGACACGGTCCGGGACACCCGGGGCTTCGCGACGAAGTTCTACACCGACGAGGGCACCTTCGACCTGGTCGGCAACAACATGCCGGTCTTCTTCATCCAGGACGCGATCAAGTTTCCCGACATCATCCACGCCGGCAAACCGCACCCCGACCGGGAGATCCCCCAGGCGCAGAGCGCGCACGACACCTTCTGGGACTTCGTGTCGCTGCACACCGAGGCACAGCACCACACCATCTGGAACATGTCCGACCGGGGCATCCCGCGCTCGTACCGGACGATGGAGGGTTTCGGTGTGCACACCTTCCGCCTCGTCAACGAGGCCGGGGAGACGGTGCTGGCGAAGTTCCACTGGAAGCCCAAGCTGGGTGTGCACTCCCTGACCTGGGAGGAGGCGCAGCTGCTCGGCGGCCTCGACCCGGACTTCCACCGGCGGGACCTCTACGACGCCATCGAGGCCGGCGCGTACCCCGAGTGGGAGCTGGGCATCCAGGTCTTCCCGGACACCCCGGAGGAGACCTTCGCCGGCATCGACCTGCTGGACCCGACGAAGATCGTGCCGGAGGAGCTGGCCGAGGTTCAGCCGATCGGCCGGCTGGTGCTCAACCGGACGCCGACGAACTTCTTCGCCGAGACCGAGCAGGTCGCCTTCCACCTGGGCCACCTGCCGCCGGGCATCGACGTGACGAACGACCCGCTGTTGCAGGGCCGACTCTTCTCGTACGTCGACACGCAGCTCACCCGACTGGGCGGGCCCAACTTCACGCAGATCCCGATCAACCGCCCGCACGCGGCCGTCAACGACATGCTGCGCGACGGCTTCCACCAGCATGCCGTGCACGCGGGCGTGGCGCCGTACCGGCCGAACTCGCTCGACGGCGGCAACCCGTTCCCGGCCGGGGACGCCGAGCACGCCTTCGTCGACGTGCCGGTCACGGTGGCCGAGGCGCCGAAGGTACGCGCCAACCCGGCCTCGTTCGACGACCACTACAGCCAGGTGCGCCTGTTCTGGCTGAGCATGTCGCCGGTCGAGAAGGAGCACATCATCCGGGCGTACACCTTCGAGCTGAGCAAGTGCTACCACCAGGCGATCAAGGAACGCCAGCTCCAGAGCCTCGCCAACATCGACCCGGTGCTCTGCGAGCAGGTCGCCACCGGTCTGGGCCTGCCCGCCCCGCAGCCGACGGTACCGCTCGCCGACGTCACGCCCAGCCCGGCGCTGTCGCAGGTCGGCCGGGAGTGGCCGAGTGACGGTCGTACCGTCGGCATCGTCGTCGACCCCGACGGCGACCTGGACGGCGTCGACGAGGTCCGGCAGGCCGTGTTCGCGGCGGGAATGGTGCCGCTGCTGATCGCCCCGCACGGTGGCGTGGTGGGCGGTATGCCGGTGCAGCGCACCTTCGCCACCGGCCGGTCCGTCGAGTTCGACGCGGTCCTGCTCGCCGGAGCGCCGGCGCCCGCGCCGGACGCCATCGGTGCCCGCGACGACAAGGCGGGTAAGCCGGGGCGGGCCACCGTCGATCCTCGCGTGCTGCTTCTCGTCGAGGAGTGCTGGCGGCACGCCAAGGCGATCGGCGCCTGGGGCGCCGGCGTCACCGTGCTGGAGCAGGCCGGCGTGGCCGGCACCCCCGGCATCGTGGCGGCGGGTTCCGGTCCGGAGGCTCTGGCGGCGGTGCAGCAGTTGATGGCCGCGCACCGGGTGTGGGAGCGGTTCCCGGCCTCGGTCGCCTGACCCGTCACCGAGTCGCCTGACCGATCACCGGCGAGGGCTGTCCTCCGCAGTACGGGAGGACAGCCCTCGTCCGTGCTCAGGCTGTCATCTCCGGGTCCACCGCAGGTGGTCCGTGCCGGCGTCACAGCTCCGCTGCTCGATCAGCGCCCCGCTCGCGGTGCTCTGGCCGACCGCACCCAGGCACATCCCGCTGTGGGCGTTGACCAGGTGCTGGTCCTCGTCGAGGGTGAACCGCTGGGCCGGTGTCGTGTTGCAGGTGGTGAGCTGGAGCCGGACCGGATCCGGTGAGTCCGGCGCCGCGATGTCCAGGCACCTGTTGCTCGTCACCCCGACGAGCCGGTGGCCCGACCGGGCCGCAGGTGCGCTCGGCGTCGGCGACACGCTGAGGTCGGGCCTGGCCGACGGGGTGGCGTCGCCCGGCGCCGACCCCGGCCGGAAGCCCGCGGTGACCTCCCCGAAACGCCTCCACCCCGGCCGCCCAGGTGGCCTCGGGCGTCAACTCGACTTGCTGGCCGTGCCGGACGACCCGCCAGTCGCGTGGCGCCGACACGGCGAACCCGGTGCCGTCCCGGTAGAGAGACCACGAGATCGGCGGGAGGGTACGCCGGCTTCCGATTGACCCGCCGGACTACGTCGCTTCAGGTGCTTGACGTGTCAATTTTCCGCCGGTAGTTTAAATTTGCATCTACAAGAATCTATCTAAAGCAGGTGATCCGTGCTGTTGAAATCCATCGCCATCGCCATCGCCGCGTCCGTCGCGGGCGTGCTGGCCGCCGCCCCCACCGCCTCGGCGGCAGCACCCGGAGTGTCGATACAAAGCTGGGGGTCCGGGAACTGCCCGCAGGGCATGCTCTGCATCTGGCCCAACTGGAACCACCCGCCGCAGGGTCCCGTGGAGACGCCGTCTCTGACGACCAACAGCGAGTGGACCGGCAGCATCCAGGGATTCAACTTCTACAACGGCACAGGCCGCGACGCCGTAATATCCGGGTTCGCTTTCGGCTCCTCGACTCCCTTCAAAAACTGTGCTCCTGCCGGCGGGACCGGGGGCGACCTGTATATACCGGTCAACGTGACGAAGGTGACCTGGCAGCTGACCCCCTGCTGATCCTCCACTGGGCCTTTCCGACCAAGGACTTGGAGTAGCTGGCTCGATCGGCGGGCCGGACGCGCCCGGATCCGTTGCGGTGCAACGAGAAGACGCAGAACCTCGGCATGAAGGTGGTCCTTCCCGGAATCACCGTCATCGAGGTTCTGCGTCCCTACGAGCGACACATATGCCGCCATCCTGCCCGTACGCGAGGCGACCGTGTCGTTTCTGTCCGGCCTCCTGCACGCCGAATGGCAACGGCTCGGCACGGACTCCAGGTTCAGGGCTTTACCGTGCTCGCCGCCCAAGCGCCCGGCCTGCACTCGGTGTTGCTGGCCGCGAAGGCGAGGCCGACACCATCACGGTGGCGTTCAAGAAGCCACGCAACCATGCCTGCACCGACGTACAGCAGCAGTTCAACAAGGCCACAACGCGGTCCGCGCCATTGGCGAACGCGGGAACTCCCTGCTCAAGACGACCTTTGAAGCGCTGCGCAACGTCAGGTGCTCGACCCGGCGGATGCCCTGGTTCTCCGCCCGGAGCAGTGCGAGGAAGGCGGCCCGTCCTCCGTCCTCGTCCGCTGGATCCAGCGACTGCGGCTGGTCGGACCACAGCAACCGCAGATGCTTGTCCGGGCACGCCTCTTGAAGGTGCGCGATCACCGTCTCGCAGAGCGCTGGTCCAGCCAGGCCGTCGTACTCGCCCGCCGCGAGACGGCGCCGGATCGCGGCGTCGATGTCCACGACCTTCGCAGGAAAGACGTACCCTGCCTCGATCCGATCCAGGGCCTGTCCGATGATCTGTTCGTTGGTGAGCACGGCGGGCCACGCTAGACCGCGGACAGCCTACGACCACCGAATTTCGCGCAGCGGGATCAGCCGATGTCGGCCAGCCGCGGCAGCACCTCGTCGCCGAGCCGCTGGGCGAACTCGACCGGGTGCCGATCCGGCGTCACCTGCACCTCGGTCACCCCGAGCGCCGCGTAGTCGGTGACCTCGGCGAGGAACGCGTCGGTGTCGTCCAGCGGTGACCGGGCGGCGACCACCGTCTTCTCGATGGTGTCGTAGTCGCGGCCCTCGGCGGCGCAGTGCCCGCGCAGCACGTCCAGCTTGCGCGCCACGTCGTCGGTGCCGGCACGGCCGAACAGGTTGCAGGCGTCGGCGTAGCGCGCCACCAGCAGCAGGGTCTTCTTCTCACCCCCGCCACCGATCATGATGGGTGGGTGTGGGCGGCTCAACGGCTGCGGCGAGTTGATGGTCTCGGCGAGCTGGTAGTGCTGCCCGTCGAACGGGCCGTCGTCGGCACTCCACATCTGCAGGCAGATGCGCAGCGTCTCCTCCAGCCGCTCGAACCGCTCGGCCACCGGCACCACCGGCACGCCCAGCCCGAGCTGCTCGCGCTCGTACCAGGAGGCGCCGATGCCGAGGCGGGCCCGGCCGCCGGAGAGCACGTCGAGGGTCGTCACGGTCTTGGCCAGCAGCCCCGGGTACCGGTACATCACACCGGTGACCAGCACACCCAGCGTCATCCGCTGGGTGTTCGCCGCGACGTAGCCCAGCGTGGTGTACGCCTCCAGCATCGGCTCCTCGGCCGCGAACACCACGTCCATCTGGAAGAAGTGGTCCATCACCGTGAACGACGCGACGCCGGCCTGCTCGGCGGTGGTCGCCGCCTGCGCCAGGGTCGGTGCGATCGCGGCCGGGTCGGCCGGGGTCGAGTAGTTCCAGTAGTGCAGCCCAAGCTTCATGTGGCACCTCCGCAACGAGCCTAGTACGGCAGCGGGACACGCCAGCCGCGATGAGTGGCGTGCGCCGGTTCGTGGTGGCGGGTCTGGACACGGTAGCGGCACGCCGCCGGCGGCGGGGACTACGGATCGCCGCGCTGGACGAGACCGGTCAGCAGAAGGCGGGCACCGCGACGTGCGGGGTGAAACGGCAGTACATGGGCTGTGCCGGCCGGCTCGCCAACGGCATCAACACCGTGCACCTGGCATATGTACGCGAACGGGTCGGGCACGCCGTGGACCTTCTCGGCGAGGTGCGCCGCCTCGATCGGCGCACCTCGCCGATGCAACAGCAACGTTGTCCGCCGCCGTCGCGGCGTCCGGCACCACCCTGACCGATCTGCACGGCATCGGCGACGTCACCGCCGCGAAGATCCTCGCCCGCTCCGGAGTCGTCAACAGGTTCCGATCGGAGTCCGCGTTCGCCTCGTACTGCGGCGTCGCGCCGATAGAAGTGTCATCCGGTGACGTCCAACGGCACCGCCTATCGCGTGCCGGCAACCGGCAACTGAACTACGCGCTGCATGTCATGGCCATGGCCCAGATCAAACGAGCGACTCCAGGCAGGGACTACTACCAGCGCAAACGAGCCGCAGGCAAAACCCACAAGGAAGCCATGCGCTGCCTGAAACGGCGCCTGGCCGACGTCGTCTATCGCACCATGATCAAAGACACGGAGACCTCTCTGCTGCCGGCGGGTTGACAAGAGAGGTGCCGTCAGCGAGACAGCCCCAAACCTGCTGGGAAGATCCCCACGCCGACCGCGATGATCGTCGAGGTGGGGAGGTCAGGTCAGTCAGCGCGGATAACGCAGGACAAGCCAGCTCGTCACCATGGTTCCTTCGGCGAGTATCGCCCGCAGCCGCACCGGCCCTGGCACAGGCAGTGGCAACTCAAACCCGCCCAACTCGGCGAGTGGGGAGTGGCCGAAGACGCCTTGGGGGGTCTCGCCGACCACCTCGAGGAGAGGCTCGTCGGGGGCAGCCGGGTCGGTGCCGTCGATGGTGTAAACCTGTCCGACCAAGCCGGATTCGGTGACTTCGATGTCGATCGCGAGTCGGTCGGTGCGGAACGCCAGGAGGCGCGCGGAACCGACCGCCCGGATCGGACCGGCTGGCTCGGGATCGCAGGCTGAGTCGAACACCAGCTCCGCGAGGATGGCCTGGCCGTGGGTGCGGCCGATGTCGAATGCGGAAAACGCCTGCTGCCGGAGCAGTTCTGATGACAGCCCGCCGGGAGACAGGGCCGTATGCAGATCGGTGACCAACCAGCGGTCGTCATCCCACCGCCGCCCGTTCACCTCGTCACCGTCCGCCCACGCTCGAGTTGCGCGGCCACCGTCGGGCTCGCGCGGAGCTTGTCAAGGCACCGGCGTTGGGTGGGCCCGATGCTGCCGATACGCATGCCGGTCCTTGTCACGATGTCGCGGTAGCTCATCGGCGGCTCGCCGAGCAGCATGCTCAACAGCTCACGGCATCGGTCCGGCAGTTGGGCGAAGCCGGTACGCAGCGCGGCGTACTGCTCCTCGCGCAGCGCAGCCTCCATCGGGTCCAAGGGCTCGGTCTCCCGGCTCATCAGCTCGTCTTCGCTGCCGACGAGGTGCGCGTGCTGGCCCGCGGTGCGTTGCACGCGCAGGCACTCCCGCCGGGTGGTGGTGTCGATCCACTTCGGCAGCGCTGCCGGGTGACGCAGATGCTCCAGCCACTCCACCACGCGCAGCCACACTGTCTGGTTGACCTCGGCGGCGTCCGGGCCGGTCAGCCCGCACTCCTCGATGGTCGCGACGATCATGGGCATCAGGTGGGTCACCAGCTCCTCCCATGCCCGCCGGTCCCCGCCGGCGGCCGCCCGGACGGTGGCGTCCAGATCGACGTGCGTCACCTGTTTACCGCTCACGGCACTACGGCGCCGTATCCGGCGTACGGCTTGGGTCCGGCGCACAGCGAGGCGGCGGCGGCCTGCGGGCTGATGCCGAGGTTGGTGACCAGCTTGGCCATCCGACCGATGGCGTACGGAACCGCGAACGAGGTTCCGTACCAGGTTGCGAAACCGTCGAAGGACAATGGTCTCTGGTCGGGCGGGGCGAGCAGACCGGTGACGTATGGTCCTTGATGTCCGCCGATGGCACACAGGTCGACCCAGGGTCCGAAGTTGCTGTATTCGGTCGGCACCTGGCCGAGCAGGGCGTCCGTGCGCAGCGCCGCGACCGCGACGACACCCGGTAGCGCCGCCGGCCAGGTGGGCCGGGCCGATCCGGCATTGCCCGCCGCGGCCACCACCACCGGCGCCGCGCTCGGCGTGGGGGCGAGGCTGGCGATCGCGTTGGCCAGCGGCAACGAGGGCACGTTGCCCATGGTGTAGCAGCCCAGCGAGAGGTTGACATACGACACGGTCGGGTTCAGCGACGCCAGGGCTGCCGCGACCGAGGCCTCGTCGCCGATCCCGTGGGGTGTGAGCGCGACGGCCGGATCGAACATGATCGACGGAGCCGTCCGGCGCAGGACTCCGGCGATGAAGGTCCCGTGGCCTGCCTGCAACGCCAGCGTGGAGTTCCCCTGGTAAAGCTCATCGATGTCGGCCGGTGCGGCAGCGTAGCTGCCGGCGAACCAGAGCGGGTGCCTCTTGGTCGCGTCGGCCCAGATCCCGGTGTCGCAGATGCCTACGAGCTGGCCGGAGCCCGTAGAGCCCGTCGCCGGTGCGACGGACACCGCGAGCGACGCGGGCGCATCGCCCGGGTTGCCCATGATGTTGGGGTACCCGACAACGACGTGGTGCGGCTGCACCACCGGGACGGACGCGGCCCAGTTCGCCCGATTGCGCAGGTCATCCACGATCGCCTTGATGTCGACATCCACCATGAACATGACCCGGGCGACACCTGCGAACGGGGCGCCGGTCGCGACGACGTACCCGAGGTTGGTCAGGCGCGCCATGACGCGGCCAAGGTCGGCGGGAGCGACCAGGAGCTGCCGGGGCCGATACCAGAACTCCTGGCCGGGCGTCAGGTGGGCGCGGATGTTC
This sequence comes from Micromonospora sp. NPDC049171, assembly GCF_040648275.1. Classification (NCBI taxonomy): domain Bacteria; kingdom Bacillati; phylum Actinomycetota; class Actinomycetes; order Micromonosporales; family Micromonosporaceae; genus Micromonospora; species Micromonospora sp. NPDC049171. Next base: position 473,855 of record NZ_JBEZDJ010000001.1, on the reverse strand, counting down.
GGGTCGGCGGCCACGACAGACTGGAATGCCTGCTCGTACCATCCGGGAGCGGCGATCGCCCGCCCGGGGCGCAGCAGTGCTCCCAGTGCGGCGGCCCCTCCCGCCGCAAACACGGTCCGCCGACGCAGCCCTCCAGGCTCGATACGCATGGCGCGACTCCCATCCTTGTGGATGCCGATGCATCGTTGCCAAGGCTAGGATGTCTATTCGCGATGGTCATCCACAAAGCCGACCGTATCAAGGCGGGCTCAGCCGCCTCGTCGGCTGCCGGCCGGCAGGAGCTGGCCGACCTCGCCGCGCGTGCGCTGGCGTTACGGCAGCACCAGCCGCGCGAGGCGATCGTCCTGGCTGAAGAGGTCCTTGTCGGCTGCGGGCGTACTGGCTTCGCTCAGGAGCGATCCGTCGCCGAGCGGGCCCTCGGCCTGGCTCACAAGGAGATGAACGACCTCGTGGCGGCAGAGCGGCACCTACGTCGTGCGGTGGCCGCGGGTCGCCGCAGCGGGTCGTCGCAGATCTTGGCCATGGCCCAGATGAGCCTCGGCTATGTGCTCGCAGCCGCGGGGAGAACCGCCGCCGCGTACCACGCCGTCAGTGCCGCGCTGCCGCAGCTCGGCGGCGCCGAGGCCGGGCAGGCGCTGATGCAGCGCGGCGTCGTGCAACATTTCCGCGGCCGGTACGCAGAGGCGGCCGTCGACTACGGCGCAGCCATCGATGTCGCCCGAAGGGAAGGCGATCGGCTGGTGGAGGCCCGGGCCCGCAACAATCGGGCGGTGCTGCCGATCGGCGATCACGTCCTGTCGGGTGAAGCAGATCTGGAACGGGCCGCCGAACTCTTCGGCGAACTCGGCCTGGATCTTGCTGCAGCCGATTGCCGTTGGAACGTCGGGCATCTCGCGGCTCGCTGCGGCGACCTGGCCCGGGCGCTGGAGATCTTCGCCGACACCGAACGCCAGTACCGCCGCCTCGACGTGCCGCGCCCCGGCCTGCTGCTCGACCGGTTCGAGCTGCTCGCCGCCGTACCGCTGATCGGGGAGGCGGCGGCGATGGCGGAGTTCGCCGTGGCGGAACTGCACCGCCGAGGGCTTGACTCCGATCTCGCCGAGGCGTTGCTGGCCAGGGCGCGTGCTGAACTGCTCGCCGGTGACCCGCAGCGGGCCGCAGGCTCCGCGGCGGCGGCATACCGGAGGTTCCGGCGACAGCATCGCCCAGTGTGGTACGCATTCGCCCGCCACATCGAGCTGCGTGCCCGGTTCGCACAGGGTACAAGGACCCCGGCCCAGCTGCGCGCCCTGAGCGACAGCGCCGCCACGCTGGCCTCGGCCGGCCTGACCGGTCTCGCTCTGACGGCCTGGCACGAGGCGGCGACGGTCGCCTTCGCGGTGAACCGGCCAAGCCAGGCCCGAGCACTGCTGGCGCTGGCGGCCAGACACAGGCGCGGCGGACTGGCGGCAGAACGGGCCCAGGGCTGGCACGCCCAGGCGCGACTGCACCGTCTGGACGGCGACGACCGAGCCGCCATGTCCACGCTTCAACGCGGACTGTCCGTTCTCGACGAATATCGCGTGACCCTGGGCACGTCCGAGCTCCGGGCGCGCAGCAGCGCTCACGGGCAGGAGCTGGCCCGGGAAGGTCTGGAACTCGCCATCGCCACCGGAGCACCCGCACGGGTCCTGGCCTGGGCGGAACGGTGGCGCGCGAGCACCCTGCGGATCCAGCCCGTGAGTCCGTCGACCGACCCGGAGCTGACCGCGGCACTGGCCCGCCTGCGGGTCGCGGCCCGCGACGCCGAGGACGCCGCGCTGGCCGGCGGCTCGCAGCTCGCGGCGATGCTGCGCCAGCAGTCCGCACTCGAGGCCAACGTACGCGACCTGGCCCGACGGAGCCAGGGCGCCGGCACCAGAGACGGGACGCCGGTCTGCGTGCCTGACATCGCGGCGATCACCGCTCAGCTCGGTCCGGCCGTTCTCGTCGAGCTGCTTAGCCACGGCGACCGGATCTGGGCGGTCCTGGTGCGTGACGGGCGGGCCAGCCTGCACGATCTCTGCGCGCTGCCTGCCGTGCTCAAGCACCAGGGGCGCATCCGGTTCGCCCTGCGGCGACTGGTCACGCTGGGCGCCTCGGCCGGGGCGTCGGCGGCACTCGAGCACTCCGCCGGCCTGGTCGACGCAGACCTGTTCGGCCCGATCCGGCGCAGGCTCGGCGACCTGCCATTGGTCATCGTGCCCGGCCAGGCGTTGTACGCGCTGCCATGGGCAGCACTGCCGTCCTGCGTGGGGCGTCCGGTCACGATCGCACCATCGGCCGCGACCTGGCTCGCCGCCACCCAACGGTCCGCACCCGGCGGGCGGCCGGTCCTGGTCGCCGGTCCGCGCCTGCCGGATGCGCTCAGTGAGGTCGCGGCACTCGCGGCGCTGTGGCCCGAGGCGACTGCGCTGGTAGGGGAGCAGGCTACGGTGGACACCGTCACCGCAGCCCTGTCCGGTGCGCGCCTGGCTCACATCGCGACGCACGGAACGTTCCGTGCCGACAACCCGCTCTTCTCGACCCTGGAGCTCGCCGACGGCCCGCTGTTCGCGTACGAACTGGAGCGGTTGAGCACGGCTCCGGGATGCGTGATCGCCTCCGCCTGCGAGAGCGGACGGGCCGAAGCCACCCTTGGTGATGAACTCATGGGCTTCGTCTCGGCACTGCTGGCGAGCGGCACCCGCACGCTCGTCGCGGCGCTGCTGCCGGTGCCCGCGGACCGCACCGTGGCACTGATGACCGAGCTGCACCGTCGACTGCGGGCGGGCACACCTGCCGCGCCCGCCCTCGCCGAGGCACAGCAGGTGTTGCGCGCCACCGGCGACCCGGTGGACCTCGCCACGGCTGCCGCTTTCGTGTGCCTTGGCGCCGGATAAGCACCCGTGCGCGCTAATTGAACGGCAGGCCTACGGGCCGATGATGAGCCCAGAAACCGGTTTGTATCAAACAGCGACGAGTCGCCTCTGAATGGTGCGGACCTCAGCAGATACCTCGCTGCGGTGTGGGATCGTCCACAACAGTTACTGACCGATTCCCATTGAAAAACGTAGGTGCCGCGCTCATTGTGAAGCAAATCGCCGGATCGGAATCGGGGGCTCCACTCGAATTCAGGTCCGGCAACTCGACCCCGACAAGGGAGTGGTCCACATGCAACCCAGGAATATCGGGCGGCGCCTAAGGTACCTCATCCTGGCCTTGGCCTTGGCCCTGCCGCTGCTGACCGTCGGCCAGCCGGCGCAGGCGGCTCCGCACGCCGACGGTGACAGCATCCGTCAGGTGGGTACGGCCGTCAGCGTCGAGGCGTGGGCGGCCGGCAGGCAGCGGTACGGCGCGCAGGTGACTGCCGACGCGGCGATCGAGGCGTACTGGACGCCCGAGCGGATGCGCAATGCCAGGCCCGTCGAGGAGTCTCCCTCCTACAAGGCCGCGGCACGGCGTCTTGCCCAGAGTGGAGGGACCTCGTCTGCCGCGCCGACCAGCCGGTCCAGGCCGGTGGATGTGCCTCCGGTGGCGGGCCTGATGGGTACCCCGGGCATGTCCACGCAGGCCATCAACCCGAACCTCGGCTCCAACCACCCGACCGCCCGGTCCAACGGCAAGGTCTTCTTCAACATGGACGGCGGATCGTGGGTCTGCTCCGGCGCGGTCATCAACTCGGTTGGCTTCAACACCGTGTGGACGGCTGGCCACTGCATCCACGGCGGCCCCGGCAGCAGTCTCGCCACCAACTGGTCGTTCGTCCCGGCGTACGACGATGACCTGGCCAACCCTCGGCCGCACGGCACCTGGACGGCCCGCGAGCTGTGGACCTGGAGCAGTTGGATCGACAACTCCAACTGGGAGGCCGACATGGCCGTGGCCATCATGAACACCCGCAACGGCGTCCACATCGTGAACCAGTTCGGGGGCCACGGCTTCCGTACGCACCAGGGCTTCACGGTCGGCATCAACAACTTCGGCTACCCGAGCGGCGCGCCGTTCGACGGCGGCAACCTGTTGAGGTGCAGCGGCAACTCGACCCAGTCCGGGGCGCGGATCCGCATCAACTGCGACCTGACCGCAGGCGCCAGCGGCGGCCCGTGGTTGATCAACTGGGATGGGAACTGGGGCTACCTCAACGGGGTCAACAGCACGCTCAACTCGTACGCGGCACCGACCTTGTGGTGGTCACCCTATTTCGACGACACCGCGTCGGAGTTGTACGACTTCACCGCCACTCACTGACCGATGTCCGGTGACGGATGTCTCGTCCCGGTAATGCGCCCTTGACCTGAGCGGGCCGGCTCCAATGGCAAGTGATCGAGCGACTGGTCGCCATTGGAGCCGGCCCGCGGCGTGTCGGACGAGCTACTCGCAAAGCGAGGTGCGGTCGTTCTCTGTGGCGGGGAATCGGACCGCACCGGTGATCATGGAGTTCTCTACGCTTCACGACGCCCCGAGGATCTCACCCGCCGACGCCATCAAGCCCGATCACCGCACCGTCCGTGGTCGCCGGCTACCCCGACGCGTCACCACCCACCGTCACCGAGGGTGAGAGTCAGGACTGCTACGCGTCTTGTCGCGCGTACCGGATCCCCGCGACCCTCGCGGGGTGCGGTACCCGCTGACAGGTCTCCTCACGGTCGCGGTGTGCGCGGTCCTGGCTGGCGCATCGTCGTTCGCCGCGATCACCGACTGGCTCCACGATCTGGACGACCAAGCCCGCGACCAACTCGGCTTCGGCGACCAGATCGCGGACAGGCCGGTATTCCGGACTAAAGGGCAGCTGGCCATCGACATCTGCACCGACGCCTACGCTGACGGCGTCGTCTTCGATTTCGCCGGCGGCGACGAGGTCTACGGCAACTGCACCCAGCTACGCGAGTTCTTTGATGACCGGCAGCAGGCCTACGTGCTGCGCGTCGCCTCGAACTTCATGCTCACGCTGAACCCGGAAACCCGCATGACCTGCGCGAAGGCCATCGCCCTGCTCGCCACCGACGAACGCCGGTGGCAGGTCCGCTCCGCCGGGGCCGGCTCGAAGGGACAACGCTGGTACGCGTGGGCATGCTGCCGTACTAGGGACGTGTCGAGGGCTGGCCGCGTCCATTACCAGATCATGACAATTCGTGGATCACGCGCGGATATCCGGCTGGCAGCTTCTGCTGAGTGATCCAACAGTTGTCTCCCACCGAGTCCCGGCCCGTCGACACGCGGCCCGAAACGACGCGCGTCCGGTTTCGCCACCGGTACTGGACCCGGACGGTCCCCGCCGACCGGCAGTCACACCGGGCGCAGTGGGCCGACGCGGCGAAGGGCGTCTGCATCATCCTCGTCGTGCTGTGGCACGTCGTCGTGAAGGACTACCTGCAGATCGACTGGCACGTCGGTGTGCCGGTGCCCGGCCTGTGGGGAACGCTGGGTGAGCAGTTCCTGCCGCTGCGGATGCCGTTGTTCTTCACCATCTCCGGCGTCTTCGCGGCGAACGCCGTGCAGCGGCCCTGGCGGGTCGTCGCCCGCGGCCGGATCGCCGGCTTCCTCTACCTGTACGCCGTCTGGCTGCTGATCCACACCGCGATCCTCGCCGCCGTTCCGCAGTTGCCGACCGACCGCGCCACCACCGCCGGCGGCCTGCTGGAGCAGCTCACCATCACACCGTCGAACCTCTGGTACCTGTACGCGCTCGCGCTGTACTTCACCATCGCCAAGGCGACCCGTCGGGTGCCCCGGGCGCTGGTCCTGGTACCCGCCGCGGCGCTGTCCGCGATCGCCGCCGCCGGCCTGCTCGCCACACCGGGCAACCGTGCCGGCCTCTACCAGAACCTGGTCTTCTTCCTCGCCGGCCTGTACCTGCGGCCGCGGATCGAGCGCTGGACGGCCACCGCCAGCCCACGCCGCCTCGTGGTGACCTCGGGCGCCTACGTGCTCGCGCTCGCCGCGATGGCGGCGGCCGGCGCCCAGCAGTGGTTCGGTGTGTGGACGCTGGTCTCGGTCGTGGCAGTGATCTTCGGCATAACCGCCGCTGCCCGGCTGGCCCGCTGGTCGGCACTCAGCGAACCGCTGGCTAGGCTCGGCCGCATCACGCTGCCGATCTACGTCATCCACATGCCGGTCCTGGCCCTGCTGCACCGGCCGTTGCTCGTAGGCGTTTCCGGGCTGGATCGGTCCGCTCAGGGCCTGATCGTGCTCGGTTATCCGATTCTGCTCACCGGCTCGGTGATCGGGCTGAGCCTGGCCGTGCATCGCGGGCTGCTGGCGGTTCGCGCCGGCTGGCTGTTCGCGCTCCCCGGCCCACGCCGGGCGGGGGCGTCCCGATGAGCGCCCTGGCCGAGGCGATGGTCGACCTCGGGGCGATCGCCGACAACGTGCGGGCCATCGCGTCGGTCACCGACACCGACCTGATGGCCGTGGTGAAGGCGGACGGGTTCGGCCACGGCGCGGTGCAGGTGGCCCGTGCCGCCCTGGGCGCCGGCGCCCGCTGGCTGGGGGTGACCTCGGCGGCCGAGGCGCTGGCCCTCCGCGACGCGGGGGTGACCGCACCCACGTTGAGCTGGCTGCACCGGCCGGACGACGACTTCAGCGGGTTGGTCACCGCCGGCGTCGACGTCGGCGTGTCGACGACCACGCACCTGCACTCCGTCGTCGACGCGGCCCACCTGCTCGGCGTACCGGCGATGGTGCAGGTGAAGGCGGACACCGGTCTGTCCCGCAACGGGGCGGCCGGGGACGACTGGCCGGAGTTGGTCGGTTGGGCCCGCAAGTACGAGCGGGAGGGCGCGATCCGGGTACGCGGGGTGTGGTCCCACCTCATCGACGCGGACCTGCCGGGCGCCCCCGAGCTGCACCGGCAGGTGGCGGCCTTCGAGGAGGCGTTGCGGGTCGCGCGCACCGCCGGCCTCGACCCGGACCTGGTTCACCTGGCCAACTCGGCGGCCGCGCTGGCCGCACCCCGGACACGCTTCGACCTCTGCCGGATCGGGATCGCGCTGTACGGGGTGGACCCGTTCGGGGCGCGCGGTCCGGGCGAATTCGGGCTGCGGGCCGCGATGACGTTGCGCACGAGTGTGGTCAACGTCAAGCGGGTGCCCGCCGGTACGAGCGTCTCCTACGGCCCCGAACACGTCACCGCCGCGCCGACCACGCTGGCGCTGCTGCCGCTCGGCTACGCCGACGGGCTGCCCCGTGCCACCGGCGGCCGCGCCGAGGTGTGGCTCGGCGGTCGGCGGTGCCCGATCGTCGGGCGCGTCGCCATGGACCAGTGCGTGGTCGACGCCGGGGACCTTCCGGTGGCGATCGGCGACCCGGTCGTGGTGTTCGGCCCGGCCGAGGGTGACCAGAGCCCACCGACCGTCGTCGAGTGGGCCCGCTGGGCCGGCACCAACCCGCACGAGATCCTGACCGGGATCGGGCCCCGGGTGGCCCGCGACCACCTCCACGAAAGGGCACGGACTTCATGACGACTCGACTGGCAGTGCTGTTTGGCGGACAGAGCGGCGAACACGAGGTGTCCCGCCGCTCGGCGGCGAGCATCCTCGCCAACCTGGACCGGGAGCGGTACCAGGTCACCGAGGTGCTCATCGACCGCGACGGCGGGTGGCACGTCGGCGGTCGCCCGACGACGCTGCCCCAGGCGCTGCGTGTCCTGCGCGCCCAGGACGTGGTCTTTCCGGCCCTGCACGGCCCGTACGGCGAGGACGGCACCGTGGCATCGCTGCTGGAATGGCTCGGCGTGCCGTACGTGGGCAACGGTGTCTTCGCCAGCGCCGCCGGCATGGACAAGGGTGTCACCAAGCGGCTTCTCGCCGCGGAGGGCCTGCGGGTCAGCCCGGGGGTGACCCTGCGTCCCGGCGAGGAGTTGTCGCCCACCGACCGGCAACGGTTGGACCTGCCGATCTTCGTCAAGCCGGCTCGGGCCGGGTCCAGCCTGGGCGTGGTCAAGGTGGACGACTGGGCGGGGGTGCCCGCCGCGCTGGAGCAGGCCCGTCAGGTCGATCCGAAGGTGCTCGTCGAACAGGGGGCGCGCGGGCGGGAGATCGACGTGGCCGTTCTGCAGCACCCGGACGGGCGGGTGCAGGCCGGCCCGCCGCTGGAGATCCGGGTGACCGGTGCCGGCTTCTTCGACTACGACGCGAAGTACGACGGCGGGGCCGCCTTCCAGATCCCCGCCCCGCTCGACGCGGCGACCACCGAGGTGCTCCAGGACCGGGCGATCCGCGCCTTCCGCGCCCTCGACTGCCGTGGGCTGCTCCGGGTCGACTTCTTCCTGCCCGCCGAGGGGTCACCCGAGCCCATCGTGAACGAGGTCAACACGTTCCCCGGTTTCACCGCCGCGTCGCAGTTCCCGCAGATCTGGGAGAAGGCCGGTCTCGGGTTCGCCGAGCTGATCGACATCCTGATCGCCGGCGCGCTCGTCGACCAGGACGGGGTACGCCACGGCGGGCTGCCCCGGCCGGCACCGACGGCCGACCTGGCGGGCAGTGGTGGTCGGCGCTCGGTCAGCTGAGCGGACACGGCCGGGGCGGCCGGGCACCGTCGGACCCGACGATGGTGACCGGGGCGGAATTCTCCGCCAGGCCGAACTGGGTCGCGGCGTCGGCCGTCGTACAGATGATCTGGTCGGCCGCTGTCGACGACAACGACCGCGCCGCGATCGTCGTCCGCACCCGGAGGCCGGCGGAGCGGTCGGCCTCCGACGTCACCGTGACCGGGTCGAACCCGGCCGGCACCGCACTGGTGAGACCCTGCGCGCGTTCGTTCTCCTGGGGGCCGGCCGCGAGCAGGGCGAGCGCGTCGGCGGGTGCGGCGTCCGCCGTCGCCGGGCGCAGGACCAGCACGAGTTCGCCCTGCGCGAGCAGGTAGAGCCCGGTGCCCTGGGACGGGCCGCTGACCGCCTGTCGCCCCGTGATGACCTCGCTGGGTCGTACCCCGCAGCCGGTCGCGAGCAGGGTGAGCAGGAGGCCACCGGCGAGGAGGGCACGTCTGGTCACCGGGCACCTCCGGCGGCCGCCGTGTCGCGCGGCAGTCGGAGCGTGAACACCGCGCCGCCACCGGGAGCGTTGTCGGCGACGAGACTCCCCCGCCGGTCGCCGTGGCGGTGCAGGCGTGCGTTCTCCCAGGAGATGGCGAGGCCGAGGCCACTGCCCTCGGAGCGGGTGCGGGCGGTGTCGGCCTTGTAGAAGCGGTCGAAGACGTGCGGCAGCACCTGCGGGTCCAGTCCAGGCCCCTGGTCGGCCACCTCGATGGTGACCCAGTCCGGGTCGGCGCGCAGGCGTACGGACACCGGCTCGGCACCGTGCCGGAAGGCGTTGCCGACCAGGTTGGCGACGATGACGTCGAGCCGACGCGGATCGAGGCGGGCCACGACTCCGGGCGGCAGGTCCGCCCGCACCCGGTCGAGCCACCCCCGGATCCGCAGGCTCGCGGTCACCGCCGCGGCCACGTCCACGTCGTCCAGGGCGAGCCGCGCGGTGCCGGAGTCGAACCTGCTGACCTCGATGAGGTCGTTGACCAGTTGGGTGAGGTTCTGCGTCTCCCTGCTGACCAGCCGGGCGGCTCGGCCCGCGTCCCCGGGCAGGTGCTCCGCCTCCTCGTCGAGGACGTCGGTGACCGCCGTCATCGCCGCCAACGGCGTCCGGAGTTCGTGCGAGACGTCGGCGACGAAGCGGCGGGCGTCGGACTCCATCCGCCGCAGCTCACCGACCTGCCGCTCCAGCGTCCCGGCGGTGTCGTTGAAGGTCCGCGCCACATCGGCCAGCTCGTCGGTGCCCCGGACCGTCAGCCGGGTGCTCAGGTCGCCCTCACCGAGGCGGCGGGCTGCCCGGCCCAGGTCGCGGACGGGTCGCAGCACCCCCCGGGCGGCCAGCAGAGCCAGCAGGACGGCGAGGACCAGGGACAGCCCGCCGGTCAGCCAGGCCAGGTTGGCGAGCCGGTCGATGCTCTGCTGCTCAGGCGCGAGGGTGCGTACCGAGTAGACCTCCAGCCCGGACGGTCGGGACGTGCCGTCGAGTCGCGCGAACCTCAGCTGGGTGCCGACGAGCAGCCACGGCTGCTCGTCGCGTGAGATACGTTGCCAGGCGATCCGGCCCTCGCCGACGTCCTGGCGCAGCTCGGGGGTGAGCAGGTCGGGGCCCTCGGAGCCCTGCGCCCGCAGGTCCCGGTAGATGACCACCGCGTAGCCCTCCCGGTCGGAGAGGCGCTGGGCCAGCAGAGTGAGGTCATCCTGCGTCGGCGGGAGCTGGGCGATCGGGTAGACCTTGGTGAGTTGCTCGGTCAGCGCCATCACGGCGGCGTCCTGCGCCTGTTGCAGGATGACGGTTCGGGCCTGGATGTAGCTGCCGCTGGCCACGGCGGCCGTGGTGGTCACGCCCAGCAACGCGAACGTCAGCAGCAGCCGGACCCGCAGGCCCAGGAACCGGGCGCCGGCCCAGCGGGTCACAGCGGGCCGAACCGGTATCCGAAACCGCGCACGGTCTGGATGAAGACCGGCGCCGCCGAGTCGGCCTCGATCTTGGCGCGCAGCCGCTGGACGCACGCGTCCACGAGTCGCGAGTCGCCGAGATAACCGTGCTCCCACACCGCCTCCAGCAGTTGCTGGCGGCTGAGCACCTGGCCCGGCGTGTGCGAGAGCTCCAGCAGCAGGCGCAGCTCCGTCGGTGCCAGGCTGACCGGTGTCCCGTCCTTGCTGACCACCAGCGCGGCCCGGTCGATGGCCAGCGGGCCGTGCTGTTCCGGGCCGGCCCGCTCACCACCGGTGCGCCGCGACTCGCCGGCGGTGCGTCGGAGCACCGCGCGGATGCGCGCCTCGAGCACCCGGGCCTGCACGGGCTTGACCACGTAGTCGTCGGCGCCGGCCTCCAGGCCCGCCACCACGTCCATGTCGTCGTTGCGGGCGGTGAGCATGATGATCGGCAGGTCGCCGAGCTGCCGAATCCGGCGGCAGACCTCGAACCCGTCCATCCCGGGCAGCATGAGGTCGAGGACCACCACGTCGGACGGGGTCGTGCGCAGCCGCTCCAACCCCTGCTCACCCGTCTCCACCGCGTGCACGGTGTGCCCCTGTCGGGTGAGCGCCAGTTGCAGCCCGTCGCGCACGGTCTGGTGGTCTTCGATCAGCAGCACCTGCGACATGTCGTCAAGTATCCCATCATGAGATCTTTTGTGGTCCGGTCGATGACCGTGGCCACGTGCGGCGACCAGCGGGAAGCGGACCAGCGAAATCCGTCGACCGCACCAGGAACACCACCGAACCCACCAGGAACATCGTCGACGCGCCGGCCACCACGATGGCGACGAGCGCCCCGCGCCGCACCGACGTGGCCAGCTCGGGCACGACCACCACCAGCGCCCAGGCCAGCACGGCCAGGCCGACCGCCGCCCCGGCCAGGCCGCGCCACCGGCTGCCGCCGTCCGGTCGGCCGTCCGGTCGGCCGTCCGCGTCCCGGTCGCCCCGGGCCGCCAGCGCCGCCGCGGCCAGGCAGAACACCGTCACGCCCAGCAGTACGCCACCGAGCGCGTCACTGAACCGGTGCCAGCCCGCGATCATCGTGGCTGAGGCGATCACCGAGACACCCGCCGCGCCCGGCACCGCCAGCCACCGCCGGGCCCACCCGGGCAGGACCAGCATGAACGCCAGCAGCAGCGCCGTCGCCGCCGCGACGTGGCCGCTGGGGAAACTGTTGTGGGTGGTCGAACTCTCGATCTCAAGATCCGGGCGGGGCAGCGCGGACTTCACGGCGCCAGCCAGCACCACCGCGCACAGGACCAGGCCCACGCCGACGACGCCCGCCACCAGCCGCCGGCGGAGCACACCCACCAGCAGCACCGCGCCGAGCAGGGCGGCGAGGAGTGTCGGGCTGCCGAACGCGGCCAGTACGGTTCTGGCCGGACCCACCAGAGCGGTCCGCTGCTCGTACCCGCCGCCCCGCTCGGCGCGCGGCAGGAGCGCGCCGTCCCACCACTGGCCGGGGTACGTCCGCACGAAGACGACGGCGGTGAGCGTCAGGGCGAGCAGGCCGCACAGCGATGCCGCGAGCAGCCGGAGGCTCAGCGGCACGGCCGCGCGGGCGTGTGGCAGCGGTCGCGCCGGGTGCGGGCCGGGCGTCGACCGCCCGACGGGGTACGACGATCCGATGGACATGGCGCCCATGCTCGCCCCGCCAGGTCCGTACCACGTACACGGATTGTCTTGGTTCTGTCACAACCGACTTCGGACTGCCGCACGCCGCCGGACCTGCGCTGCGACGTGGTCAAATTCATTTGCTTGCATGCGACGATGTTTTACCTGGCCGAGACGAGTCGCCACTAGGGTCAGGACGCCGATCGATGTTGTCCTCGACGGTGCGAGAAATCCATCCGGAGTGAATTGGGGAACCGGAAGGGGTGGGGGGAATGCAGGGAATTCCAGTTGCCAGCCTGGTCATCGGCATCGCGTCGTCACCGGCCGAACGCCGACAGCTGGCCCGACTGCTCGGCGGAAGCGACGCCTTCCTGATCGTCTCGACAGTCGACCAGGCGCGGGAGTTTCTCGGGCTGGTCGACACGCCTCCCGGGGCGGCTCCCCCGGCCACCGCCAGCCGCGCCGAGGTCGCACCGAGCCCACAGCCGCCGCCACCGGACCTGGCCGTCGACTCCGACCGCCGGGTGCTGCGGTGGCGCGACCAGGAGATCGACCTGACCCGTCTGGAACACGACGTCCTGCTCTGCCTGGTGCACGCGCCCGGCCAGATCTGGACCTACGAGCGCCTGCACCTGGAGGTCTGGGGCAACCGGCACCTCGGCCGCAACTCCGACATGCACTCGGTGGTCCGCCGGGTGCGCGGCAAGCTGGCCCGGTTGAACGCCGCGGCGACGATCCACTCGGTCCGCGGGGTCGGCTTCCGGCTCGTCCCGGTCTGAGCCGGCGGACACGGTCCGGCCCGCCTGGTCGGTGACCAGGCGGGCCGGACGTCCTCGCTACCGCTGAGGTGTCAGCACTTGATCGGCGCCAACGCGAAGTTCTCCACGGTGGGAGTGGTGGAGTTGATCTTCGTCTGACGGGTCTGCGGCTTCCAGCCGTCCTTGGCGACGATCAACGTGAGCGGGTTGTTGCGGCGGTCCACCCAGTAGGCGTACTTGCCCTGCGCGTCGGTGGCGAAGGTCAACGACGACGCCCACGAGTCGACCTGGACGACCGCGCCGCTGAGCGGCGAGGTCGCACCCTGGCAACTGGTGCCGGTGACCGTACCCATGAGCTTGCCCCACGTCTTCGGAGGGTTCACGGTCATGGTCACCGCGACCGGCGCGACCGTGTACGGCGTGTTCTCCGCGATCGCGACAGCGCCGGAGTAGGTGCCCGGCTGGTCCACGTTCGCCGTCATCGTGACGGTGACCGTGACCTTCGCACCCGGCGCCAGGGTGGCCGCCGTCTTGTCGATGCTCAGCCAGCTGACGTCGGCGGCCGACTCGGCGCAGCCCTCGAAGCCCGGCAGCACCTCGCTGTCCGGAGCGGCGTTGAAGTTGCCGGACGAGCCACCGATCTTGTAGAAGCCGCACGCCGCCCCGCCGCGGTAACGCGGCGTGTTGGCGTTCGGCAGGTTGGACCAGGAGGCGGTGGCCGGGTCGAAGGCGAAGCCCGCGTTGCTGATGGCCCCACCCTGGGCGCCACCGACGACGAGAAGCTTGCCGTTGGCGACGGCGTACGAGCTGGCCCAGCTGTCGGCCGGCGCGTCGGCGACGGCCGTCCAGGTGTTGGCACCCGGGTCGTAGGCGTAGCTGGACTTCTGCGCGGCTGCCCCGTCGTTGCCGCCGGTGCAGTAGACGGTGCCGTCGATTCCGCCACAGGAGGCGAAGGCCACCGACTTCGGGTAGTTGGCCAGCGTCGCCCAGGTGTCGCTGGCCGGGTCGTACCGGACGACACTGTTCGACATCGGCGTGCAGCCGGCGGTGGTGCAGCCGCCGATGGCGTACAGCTTGCCGTCGACTACGGCCTGACCGGCCGCCGACCGCGGCGCCGGGTTGTCGGCCAGCTCGGTCCAGGTGTTGGCCCCCGGGTCGTACGACCAGGTGGCGGAGTCCGGACCGGCGTCACCCCAGCCACCGCTGACGATGATCTTGCCCTCCACGACGCCCGCCGTCACGGCGTTGCGGGCACCGGGAAGGTCGGCGATCGCCCCCCAGGTCTGGGCGACCGGGTCGTAGGCGTAGTTCTTCGCGGTGGAGGCGTTGCCGTCACCCCCGCCGAGCGAGTAGACCTTGCCGTCCAGGGTCACCACCCGGTTGTCCATGATGTTGGACGGGAAGTCGGCGATGTCGGTCCACGGCGCGGCCTGCGGGCCATCCGCGGCCGCGGCCGCCTTGGCCTCCTTGCCGGACGCCTTCGCGGCGAAGGACGTCGCGGCGGTGAGCCGCTGCGCCGGCGCGCCGGCGCCACCGAGCACCTGCTGCCTGGTGACAGTGGATCCGTCCGCCCGGAGGAGCTCGAATCCGTTGTCCCGCTCACTGAACTTGACCTCGACCGGCGCGCCGCCGGTGTTGGTCACCGTGAACGTCTTGCTGGCCTTGCCGCTGGGCATCTGGAGCGTGGCGCTCAGCTGCGTCGGCGTCACCGCCAACCGGCCGGCCGCGAGCTGGAAGTTCGCGACTGTCGCCCAGTCGGCCTCGACGTCGACCTGCTTGGTCTGGCTGACGTAGTTGCCGGCGGTCGCGGTGAACGGGTGCGTGCCGGTCAAGGTCGAGTAGATCCAGTAGAACCCGTCGGCCAACTCCGGGTCGTCCGGGGTCGCCACGGTGACGGCCTTCTCGGCGGGCCGGTCCTTGCTGGTGACTGTCGCGCCGTTGACGTAGCTGTTGTCGTTCTTGTCGCGGACGTTGCCGACGACCAGACCGCCGTCGACCGGCACGCAGGTGATCTGGCTGCCGATCAGGACGTTGTCGACCTCCCACCACCACTCGTACGAGGCGTCGTAGTAGTGGAACCGGACCTGCACCTGCGCCTGGCCGGCGGCCTGCGGGATCGGGATCTCGGTCACCTTCGGGCCCCGGACGTCGGTCTGCTGGCGGAGCACGTTGGTCCAGGTGGCGCCACCGTCGATGCTCAGATCGACGTCTGCGGTGTCGTCGTTGAGCTGGTTGAAGTCCTGGTTGAACCGGATGACCGGGGCGGTGACGTCGGCCAGGTCGACCACCGGGCTGACCAGGGAGGTGTCCTGGCTGCTGCCCGCGCCGTAGTCGTCGCTGTCGATCATCGCGAAGTTGCCGCTGCCGCCGGTCAGGTTGCCCCGGGCGCCGTCGTCGGTGAACTTCCAGACCTGACCGCTGCCCGCGTTGTCCACGACCGTCCAGCCGGCCGGCGTGGTGGTGCCGTCGAAGGTCTCGTACTCACCGTCGGAGCCGGTCGTGTAGCCGGGCGCGGTGGTGCAGGTGGTGGTGTCCACCGGCACGGCGACGTTGGCGGTGGCGTTGCCCGAGCCGACCACGACCTGCTTGGTGACGGTCTGGTAACCGGGGTACTGCACCTCGTACTTCAGGGTGTACGTCTGCCCGGCCGGCAGCTTGAGGCTGTAGCGGCCGTTCGACGGAGTGGTGTAGTCGTAGACGCCGGACACGCCCGTCACAGTCACCTTCGCGTACAACGGCCAGCCGTGGCCGGAGCCGTCGGTGACCGCTCCGGTGATGTTCACGCTCGGCACCGGCGCCAACGCGACGTCGAGCGTCGTGGTCGCGGCCTTGGTGACCGTCGCCGGCTTGGTGGTGCTGGCGTAACCGAACGCCGCCACGGCGACCTGGTAGTCACCGGTGGGGAGCTGCGTCGAGTATTTCCCGTCGGCACCGGTGGTCACCGCACGGTCGGTCGGGCCGGTGAGCGTCAGGGTCGCCCCGGCGATCGGCGCGCCGGTGGCCGCGTCGGTGACCGTGCCGGCCAGGGTGCCGATATCGCCGGTCGGGGCGGCGTCGAGCAACGCGAGGGCATCCAGCCGGCCTTCGCCGTAGACGTTGTTGTCGGCGGCGGTGCCACCGCACTGGCTGTCGGCCTTGTCGATCGCGGCACCGTTGAGCAGCGCACGTGTCGCGTCGACGTCACCGACGAGCGACGGGGCCGCCGAGTAGAGCAGCGCGATCGCGCCCGCGAGGTGCGGTGCGGCCATCGACGTGCCACTGGCGCTGCCGTAGGCGTTGCCGGGAATGCTGGACCGGACGTTCACGCCGGGGGCCGAGATGTTGGGCTTGATCTCGCCGTTCTGCCCGGCGCCCCGGGCGGAGAAGCCGGCGATGTTGTTGTTGACGTCGTATGCGCCGGCCGAGTAGTTGCTGGCGAGGCTGCCCGGCGAGCCGCTGGTCTGGCAGGCCGGTCCGCTGTTGCCGTTGGAGAAGACGCCGAAGATCCCGGACGCGGTCCAGGCGTCCGTCACGTCCTCCATGAACGGCTCGTTGGACGGGTTCCGGGTGCCCCACGAGTTGTTGATGACGTTCGGTCGCTTGCTCGCGTCCGGGTTCTGGCCGTTGAGGTCCAGCGGTTCGAGCATCCACTGACCGGACTCGACAAGGGCCGCGTCGGTGGGGCAGCAACCGTTCGCCGAGATCCACTTGGCCCCGGGGGCGACACCGATCTGGTTCGCACCGTCGGAGCCGGCCATCGTGCCCATCGTGTGCGTACCGTGGCCGTCGTCGTCGCAGGGCGCGGTCGCGCAGGCGCCGGTGGATTCGGCGGCGTTGAACCAGTTGTAGTTGTGGTCGAACGTCCCGTCGCCGTTGTTGCCCCGGTAGGAGTTCACCAGCGCCGGGTGGTCGAACTGCACCCCACTGTCGATGCTCGCGACGGTAATGCCCTCGCCCTTGACGCCGTACCCGGACCAGACGTCGTCGGCGTTGATGTTGGCGACGCCCCACTCCAGGGCGTTCACGGTCTTCTCGTCGGTGCCCTTGATCGTCTCAGGCAGCTTGTAGGCAACCGGTGGGTAGAGGCCCTCGACCTCCGCGTGACCGGCGAACTTCTGCGCCATCGCCAGCGAGCCGCTGCTCACCTTGATCGCGTTGGTGGCCCAGAAGGTCTGGTACTTCGCGCCGGAGCTGTCGAGGTCGGCCCGGATCTTGCCCTGGCTCGCCGCGGCGGTCTGCCGCAGCGCGTCCGCGACAGCCGTGCCGCGCTTGGACCAGTCCTTGATGGCGCTGGCCTTGCTCAGGTCCGCCCGGTCCTTGAACCGGATCCAGAAGTCCCCTTCACTCTTGGCCTGTAGTTGCTTGGCGAGCTCCGGTCGGATCTTGTCCCCTGCCGCCGTCGTGCCCGGCGCGGCCTGTGCGCCGGAACCGATGGTGGCCAAGCAGGTCGCGGCGAGGATCGTCGCCGCCCCGGCGCTCACCAGTGATCTGGCTGCGCGCCGCCATTGTGGACGTCTGAACATCGGTGCTGCCTCCCTCAGAACGACCCAGGGTGTCAATGGGCCATGGTGAGGGTGCGGGAGAATCATCTCGGCGGACCGAGCGATCGAACCCTCCATGCCTCCCCATGCACCGCGCGGGTCACGCTGGTTGCCCGACTGGACACTATGATCGAGAAGATCGGACGATCAAGAACTTGCCGTGAGCAACTTGTCGCTAAGAGCTTCCCTGCTGGCGGCGCGCTTGCCCATCATTGTCAGGAGCATGACGAGAGCTGGGCAGGGATGCCCTTCGATCCCGGGCGGTGCGGTGGCCGAGGACGACGAGGCGACGTGGAACAGTGGCGATTCGGCCGACGAGCCGTTCCCGCTGCTGATCGCGGTGACCTCGTCGCCGGCCGAGCGGATCCGGCTCGCCGAACGCCTCGCCGGCATCGCACCGCTGCTGCTGGTGGCCGACCTCGACGAGCTACGCCGACTGATCGCCGTGCCGCGGCAGCCGGGCACCACGTCGTCCGTGCCGCGGCAACCGGGCACCGCGTCGTCCGCGCCGACGCCCGCCACGACCAGCTCCGCCCTGGTGATCGACTCGACCCGATCCGTCGCCCGCTACCGCGATCGCGAGGTCGACCTCACCCGGCTGGAGCACGACCTGCTCATCTGCCTGACCACCGAGCCGGTGCGGGTCTGGAGCTACGCCGACCTGCACCGGTCGGTCTGGCGCGACGAGGGGCGAGAACGCAGGGCGGACGTGCAGTCCCTGGTGAAGCGGCTGCGGCGCAAGCTGCACGAGCTCGACACCGGGGCCAGCATCGAAGCGGTCCGAGGCGTCGGGCTGCGGTTGACCGATCGTCGGCATCCACGCGTCGAAAGAGCCTGACGCCTGCCTGATGTGGGCAGGAGCCGCGGCCATCTCGACGGGCCTGCGTGTCAACGGGCGCCACCCGCCCCCGCGTCAGTCAGATGGAGCACCAGACGAGAAGCATCGAGCCGAGGAGAGTCCGCTGTGGCCGTCGAGTTTGGTCTGCTCGGTGAGATCCAGGCCCACCTCGACGGCCGAGCACTGCCGCTCGGCGCCCTGCGCCAGCGAGCCGTGCTCGCCGCCCTGCTCACCGACGCCAACCAGCTCGTCTCCGTCGAGAGCCTCGTCGTGCGGGTGTGGGGGGAAGAGCCCCCCGACGGCGTACGGGACACGCTCTACAGCTACCTGTCCCGGCTACGTCAGGCGCTGACGGCCGCCCCCGGGGCGGAGATCGCCCGCCGGTCCGGCGGATACGTGCTCGCCGTGGACGAGCAGTCGGTGGACCTGCACCGCTTCCACTGCCTCGTCGACCAGGCCCGGTCGACAGGCGACCAGGATCGGGCGCTGACGCTGTTCGCGCGGGCGCTCGGTCTGTGGCGGGGCGAGGCGTTCGCCCGACTGGACAGCCCCTGGTTCAACGGCGTACGGGACGGGCTGGACCGGCAACGGCTGGAGGCCGAGTCGGACCACGCGGATCTGATGTTGCTGCTGGGCCGGCACCACGAGTTGCTGGCCGACCTGCCGGCGCGGGCCGCCGCGCGCCCGCTCGACGAGCGCATCGCCGGTCAGTTCATGCTCAGCCTTTACCGACGCGGCCGGCCGGCCGAGGCGCTGGAGCACTACGAGCGGATCCGGCTGCGGCTGGCCGACGAGCTGGGCGCGGACCCCAGTCCCCCGCTGCGGCACCTGCACCAGCGGATCCTGGCCGCCGACCCCACCCTGGCCGCGCCGGAGCAGGCGCACCGCCAGGCACCGTCGGTGGTCCCCCGTCAACTGCCGGCGCCACCGGGCCTGTTCACCGCCCGAGCCGAGGAGCTGGCGTACCTCACCGCGGCCGCCGCCGCGGGCGAACGGTCCGAGACGACAGTGGTGATCTCGGCGATCGGCGGATCGGGCGGGATCGGCAAGACGTCGCTGGCGCTGCGCTGGGCGCACACGCACATCGCCCGGTTCACCGACGGCCAGCTCTACGCGGACCTGCGCGGTTTCGGTCCGGGGTTCGGCCCGGTCTCGCCGAGCACCGTGATCCGCGGCTTCCTGGAAGCCCTCGGCGTCGCACCGAACGCGATACCCGTTGACCCGGACACGCAGGCCGCCCTGTACCGCAGCCTCGTGGCGGGACGACGGATGCTGATCGTGCTGGACAACGCCCGGGACGCCAACCAGGTCGTACCGCTGCTGCCCGGCAGCCCGACGTGCACGGTGCTGGTCACCAGCCGGCGCGAGCTCGCCGCCCTGACCGCCACCCACCGGGCCCGCCCGATCGCCCTCGACGTGCTGTCGCCGGACGAGAGCCGCGAACTGCTGATCGGGCACCTCGGCCCCGAGCGGGTCGGCGCGGAGGCCCCGGCCATCTCGACGCTCGTCGACCAGTGCGCCGGGTTGCCGCTCGCGCTGGGCATCGTCGCCGCCCGCGCCGCCGCCCGCCCTCAGCTGCCGCTGGCCACCCTGGCCCGCGAGCTGCAGGATGCCTCCGCCCGCCTCGACGCCCTCGACGCCGGTGAGCTGAACGTGAATCTGCGGGCGGTGTTCTCCTCGTCCTGCGCCGCGCTGCCACGCGAGGCGGCGACGGTGTTCGCCCTCCTCGGCCTGGTGCCGACCGACGACATCAGCCTCGCCGCCGTGGCGAGCCTGGTCGGCGGGCCGGCGAGCCGGGCCAGGGAGCTGCTGCGGCAGTTGGAGGCCACCTACCTGGTGCACCAGCACGTGCCGGGCCGCTTCCGGATGCACGACCTCGTCCGACTGCACGCCGCCGAGCAGGCCACCGAGACACTGGAGGCCGCGACGTGCGACGGGGCGCTGCGTCGTCTGGTCGACTTCTACCTGCACACCGCCTGCGCCGCCGACCGCCTGTTGGACCCGTGGCGACCGCCGATCACGATCGGCCGTCCGGCGCCGGGCTGCACCCCGGAGCGGCTGTGCGACGTGCCCGACTCGATGGCCTGGTTCGACCGGGAACATCCGCACCTGCTCAGCGTCCTGAAGGTCAGCGTGCGCCACGGGTGGCACCGGCAGGTGTGGCAGGTGGCCCGCGCGCTGGCGACCTTCCACGCGCGGCGAGGTCGCCTGCGCGACCAGCTGACGGTCTGGCAGGCCGGGGTCGCGGCCGCCGACGCCGAGGGTGACCCGGCCGTCCAGGCCATGGCCCACCGGTTCCTCGGGCAGGCCATCCACTGGCTGGGCGACATCGGGGCGACCGTCGCACGCTTCCAGGTCGCCATGGCGTACGCCGAGCAGGCGGGCGACCTCGCCGAGGGCGGCCGCATCGACTTCGCACTGGGCGTCACCTGGTCGGTGGAGGGTGACCACCACCTGTCGTTGACCCACAACCGGCTCGCTCTCGAAACGTTCCGGTCCCTGGGTGATCCGGTGGAGGAGGCGCGGAGCCTGAACGGTGTCGGCTGGGCCCTGGCCCACCTCGGGCGGTACGACGAGGCCCGCACCGCCTGCGAGGAGGCCGTCGAGTTGTACCGTCGGCACCGGCATCCGGACGCCGCGGCGGACGCCCTGCACAGCCTCGGCTACATCGACCACCAGACGAAGCGCCACGCCGAGTCGCTGGCCCACTACCAGCAGGCCCGCCAGGTGTACGCCGACGTGGGCAGCACGAGGGGCGAGGTCGACTGCCTGACCAGTCTGGGCGAGCTGTACACGAGCATGGACAAGCGGGCCGAGGCACAACAGGCGTGGCAGGAGGCGGTGGATCTGCTGCACGTGCAACGTCGCACCGAGGAGGCCGCGCTGCTCCGGGCGCGGATGTCGGTCCTTCCGGCGCCGGTCCGGCCGCATGAACCGGTCTCCTGAGGGGTACGACACGAAGATCAGCAACGGCAACGGCGACGAAGAACGCTGGTAAGGAGCGAGTCACCATGGCAGTCCCGAACCCCTCGTCGGTGTCCATCGGCCTCAGGTCGGCCGCGCACGTCGGGATCGCGGTGCGTGACCTCGACCGCTCGGTCGCGTTCTACCAGGCGCTCCTCGGTGCGGACCCGGTCGTCCGGGACGAGAGCATGCACGGTGCCGGGTTCGCGCAGTCGCAGGGACTGCCGACGACGAAGCTGCGGTACGCCACGTTCAACCTCGACAACCTCGGCATCGACCTGATCCAGTTCCAGGAGCCGGTCGGTGACGTCGCCCAGGTCGCGGCCAACCGGCCCGGCTCGATGCACCTGTGCTTCCAGGTCGACGACGTGCGCGCGGTGTTCGACCGGATGAGCGAGGCCGGGTTCGAGTTCCTCGGGCAGCCGTACACCTTCGCGGCGGGCGAGGTGAACCCGCCGGCCGCCGTCGGCACCGAGGTCGCGTACTTCAACGACCCCGACGGCACGAACCTGGAGATCATCGCCCCCAAGGGAGGCTTCGCCCGCAACAGCTGACCCCGGCCCCAGACCCCCAGCGGGGTCGATCATGGAGTTGTGGTGCCTGACTTGGCGGACACCGAGGAGTTTGTCCCCCACCACAACTCCATGATCGACGAGGTCGGGCGGGCGCCGCGTCAGCGCGACCGGGACGGTTCTGGGTCGGAGGGCATCCGGGTGATCGGCGGCAGGACCAGGGCGATCAGGGCGACGATCGCGATGACCGTGAACGGCAGGGTGTAGCTCTTGCCGCTCGCCTCGTAGAGCAGCGACGTGACAAGCGGGCCGACCACCCCTCCGATGCTCCAGGCCACGATCATCGCGCCGTAGATGGCACCGCCGTTGGGGGTGCCGAAGTAGTCGGCCGCGGTGGCGGGCATCGTCCCGAAACCGCCGCCGTACGCCAGGTAGACGAGTGCGGCCAGGACCGCGAAGAGCGCCAGCGACGCGGCGTGCGGCAGGATGAAGAAGCAGATCGCCTGGAGCAGGAGCATCCCGAGGAACGCCGGCATCCGCCCGGTGCGGTCGGACAACCACGCCCAGGCCACCCGCCCGGCCCCGTTGAACAGACCGAGCACGCCGACCAGGGTGGCGGCGGCCGCCGCACTGGCCCCGGTGATCACCTGGGCGGCGTCGGACGCCTGCGAGATCAGCGCGATGCCACAGGTGACGTTGAGCGCGAGGATGCCGGTGAGCAGGTACCACTGCCGGGTGCGCAGGGCCTCGCGCAGGGTGTAGACCCGGGTACCGGCGAGGGCTCGACCAGCGGTCTTCGGCGTGAACCCGGGCACCTGGTAGCCCGCCGGCGGGTTACGGAAGAACGACGCCCCGAGCAGGATCGCGATCAGGTACGCGACGCCCAGTGGGAAGAACACGTGGGTGGGGTCGTCGGTGCCGTTGAGCAGCCCCTTCGCCACCGGTGCGACGATCACCGCGCCGAAGCCGAACCCGGCGACCGCGATGCCGGTGATCAGGCCACGCCGGTCCGGGAACCACTTGGCGAGCATCGCGATGGGGGTGATGTAGGCGGCCCCCAAACCGATGCCGCCCAGCACGCCGTAGGTGAGCACCAGCAACCACAGGTCGTCCTCCGACGACGTGAGCGAGGCGAGCATGTTGCCGACCGCGTAGAGCACCCCACCGCCGAGCGCGACAGGTCGCGGGCCGCGCCGGTCCTGGATGCGTCCGCCGATCAGGCTGCCGATGAAGATCGTGCCGATCGCCACCTCGAACGGCAGCACGGCCTCCCACTTGGCCCAGCCGAACTCGTCCTGTAGCGGCTTGTTGAACACGCTCCACGCGTACACCGCGCCGAGCGCGAGTTGGACGAGCACCCCGGCGACAACGAGACCCCAGCGGCCCCGCGTCGGCGCGGATCTTCCCTTGTCGGTTGCGGTGTGTGCCATGAGCTGAGTCCCCCGTCTGCTGGCTCATTGGCTGGCGCCTGCTGGTCGAGTTACGTCCCCTTCTCGGCCGGCGACCGGCCCTCCCTGCGGTCGCGTCGCTCCCGTTGCGGCACGACCGTGTACTTCGGGTCGCGCGCCGACGCCATGCCCGCCTCGAAGACGCCGAAGCGGGTGGCGACCGACGACGCGACAAGTGCGGCGCCGGAGAGCGCGGACAGGACCCGGCTCCGCCGGCTGAACAACGCGGCGACGGTGCCCACGCCCAGCAGCACGTCTCCCGCCCGGACCAGACGGCCGCTGCGACCCTGCCGGTAGGGCTCACCGACCAGGCCCATCCGCTCCATCCGGCGACCGCCGAGATACTTGATGGTCGCCGCCACGACGGCGAGTCGTCGCAGCGGAGCGGTCTGGGCCGTGGGTACCGCGATAAGTCCGACCCCGGTGGCGGCGGCGAGCGCGCTGCCACCGAAGACGAACGGCATGAAGGGGTACGCCTCGTGCCAGGCAGGCACGGCGGTGTCGGACAGCAGCACGCCGGTGTACGTGGCGAGCGCCGGGGCGGTGACCGCCGAGGCCAGTCCGGCGACGTCGCCGACGGTCGGCGCCAGCCGGCGGGCGAGTCCGAGAAGACCATGCTCGGGGAGCCGGGGTGCCAGCTCGGCGATCGCGGCCACACCGGCGGCCGGGCCGAACGCGGTGAGGATCCAGGTGCCGACGGACATCGGCGAGGTCAGCTTGGCGACCCGGAGCATGTGGTGGAACCGCTCCGGCCGGCCGAGGTCGTGCACCAGCAGATACGCGCTGGCGGTGACGCCGCCGAGGGCCGTCCACCGCCCCACCCGACGCAGGGCGGGCCGCCCGGTCAGTTGGGCGCCCGCGCCGATCAGCGCGCCGCCGGCGGCCAGGCCCCCGGTGAACAGGTAACCGGCGATGTCGTGCTTCCACACCGGCGGTTTGAGGATCGGTCGGCCGTAGTAGGAGGCGAAGTCGGCCACCGGCACGGTCAGTTGCTCACCGTCGTGACCGCGCCCCCGGCCGCGCTGGCGCTGCCCGACGGCCTGGTCGAGACGGTCCTGGAACTCGCGGAACCGGGCGCCGGCCGGCTCGTTCGGGGGCGTGTCGGTCATGGCCGACCACCGGCGAAGGCGAACACGGTGGCGGCTGCCATGGTGAGGGCGGCGAGGCCGGCGCGTTTCCACATGGCCGGCAGGTCGCGGGTCGTCACCACCGGGTCGGGTGGCAGCCCGTACACCTCGGGCTCGTCCAACAGCAGGAAGAACGCCCCGTCACCGCCCACGCCATCATGCGGATCATGCCCGTACAACCGGGCCTCGGGGACCCCCCGATTGTGCAGCGTCTCGACCCGGGCGGCGGCCCGCTCCCGCAGCTCGTCGAGGGGCCCGTACTGGATCGACTCGGTCGGACACGCCTGCGCACACGCCGGCGTCATCCCCGCACCCAACCGGTCGTAGCACAACGTGCACTTCCACGCCCGACCGTCATCCTTACGCTGGTCGATCACCCCGTACGGACACGCCGAAATGCAGTAACCGCACCCGTTGCAGATGTCCTCCTGCACCACCACCGTGCCGAACTCCGTGCGGAACAACGAACCCGTCGGACACACATCCAGACACGCCGCATGCGTGCAGTGCTTACAGACGTCCGACATCATCAACCACCGGAAGTCGGTGCGCTCCTCGACGCCCGTGCCCCGACCCGGCGGCTGCGCACCCGGCATCCCCAGGAACTCCGGTGCGGTGCCGGCCGACATGCGGGCCGCCGCCGCGGGCGAGCCGGTGGGCAGACCCGGGTTCGTTCCGGTGTCGACGCTTGTCAGCGCACCGAGCGTCGCCGTCGCCGGGCTGACCGCCGGCCCGTCCGGGGTGTGCGCGAACGCCGGGGTCGCCAGGCCGGCCCGGCGGGGCTGCTCGACGAACGCGACGTGCCGCCACGAGTTCGCGGTCAACGCGCCGGTGTTGTCGTAGGACATGCCGAGCAGGTCCAGGCCGCTCTCCGGGACGAGGTTCCACTCCTTGCAGGCGACCTCGCAGGCCTTGCAGCCGATGCACACGCTGGTGTCGGTGAAGAACCCCATCCGCGGCGGCGCGTCCTCGTAACCGGCGTCTGGCGCCGGATCCAGTGGCCCGTACAGGGCGTTGGCGTGGGGCATGGGTCAGACCTCCTGGTCCGGGCCGCCGTCGGCGGAGTCGGTCGTGACCTGCGGCGGGTAGTGCGGGCTGAGATCCCCGGACCGCCGGCGGTAGTCGATGACGAGTTCCTGCAGCTTCAGCCCTCGGGGGCGGCGCCCCGGCCGGATGTCGCAGGTGCCGACCTTGCTCTCCTGGATCAGGACGTTCGGGTCCAGGCTGATGCCGAACAGGTCGTTGGCCGAGTCGCCGGTCACCAGACCCTCGAAACCGAAGTGGTACGGCAACCACACCTGGTGGATGATCCGACCGTCCACCCGCAGCGGCGTGAGCCGGTCGGTCACCAGCACCTTCGCCTCGATGGCCGCACGGGCGGTCACCAGGTGCGCCCAGCCCAGGTGGGTGAGCCCGCGTTCGACCGCCAACTCCGGCGACACCTCGACGAACATCTCCGGTTGCAGTTCGGCAAGCGTCCGCACGGTCCGGCTCATCCCGCCGGCGGTGTGGTGCTCGGTGAGCCGGCTGACCGTGAACACGTACGGGAAGACCTGACTGTGTGGTTCTGGTGGGCTCGGGTTGAGCGTGTTGATCGGGTGCGTGTAGACCTTGCGGGTCGGGTTGGCCTGCTGCCGGTAGAGCGGGTTGCGCACCGGCGACTCCACCGGCTCGTAGTGCGTCGGCAGCGGCCCGTCGAGCACGCCGGTCGGCGCGTACAGCCAGCCCTTCCCGTCGCCCTGGAGGATGAACGGGTCGTCGCCCGCGATGCCCGCCACGCCCGACGCGTCGCGCTCCGGCCGGTACGACGGCGGTTTGGTCTTCTCGAAGTCCGGCACGTCGTAGCCGGTCCACTCGGACTTCTCCGCGTCCCACCACACGTAGCGCTTGCGCTCACTCCACGGGTTGCCGTCCGGGTCGGCGGAGGCACGGTTGTAGAGGATCCGCCGGTTCGCCGGCCACGCCCACCCCCACTCCGGGGCCACCAGGGACTGTTCGGCGCCGGGTTTGCGGCGGGCGGCCTGGTTCACGCCGTCGGCGTACACCCCGGTGTAGATCCAGCAACCGCCGGCAGTCGAGCCGTCGGCCTTCATCTCGGTGAACGACGACAGCGGCCGGCCGGTCGCCACGTCGTACCCGTTGATCTCGTAGAGCACCGCCTCGGCGCTCGGCTCCGCGTGCGGACCGTGCGTGGGGTAGTGCCAGTTGAGGTCGAGCAGGGCGCGGTCGCGTGGCCGGGTCGACGACGCCAGCCGTTCCCGGACGATCCGCCCGAGATGGTAGAAGAACCACAGCTCGGAGCGGGCGTCGCCCGGCGGCTCAACGGCCTTCTCCCGCCACTGCAACAGCCGCTGCGTCTGGGTGAACGTGCCCTCCTTCTCCACGTGCGAGGCGGCCGGCAGGAAGAACACCTCCGTGCGGCACTCCCCCGTCACGATCTCGCCGGTCTCGATCTCCGGTGCGTTCTTCCAGAACGTGGCGCTCTCGATCTCGAACAGGTCCCGGACCACCAGCCAGTCCAGGTTGGCCATACCGAGCCGCTGCGCGCGGCCGTGCGCCGAGCCGACCGCCGGGTTCTGACCCAGCAGGAAGTACCCCTTGATCTTCCCGTCGATCATGTCGAGCACCTGCTGGTACGTGCCGTGATCACCGGTCATTCGCGGCAGGTAGCCGTAGCAGAAGTCATTCTCGGCGGTGGCGGCGTCACCCCAGTACGCCTTGAGCAGGTTGACCCCGTAGGTGCGGGCGTTGCCCCAGAAGCCCTTCTGCCCCGGGTGCGCGATGCTGTCCACCCACTTGGCCAGGGTCGGGTGGTTGGCGTGGTGCGGCATCGGCAGGTAGCCGGGCAGCAGGTTGAACAACGTCGGGATGTCGGTGGAGCCCTGGATGCTGGCGTGTCCCCGCAGGGCCATCACCCCGCCACCCGGGCGGCCCACGTTACCCAGCAGCAGTTGGATGATCGCGCCGGTGCGGATGTACTGCACACCCACGCTGTGCTGCGTCCACCCGACGGAGTAGACGAGCATGCCGGTGCGGTCCCGGCCGGAGTTCTCCGTCCACGCCCGGGCCAGTTCGAGGAACTTGTCCTGCGGGATGCCGCAGACCCGTTCCACCATCTCCGGCGTGTAGCGGGAGTAGTGCCGCTTGAGGATCTGGTAGACGCAGCGCGGGTCCTGCAACGTCTCGTCGCGTTCGGTCTGCCCGCCGACCGGTGCGCCGTGCGACTCGTTCTCCAGCCCGGCCGCGGTCTCCCGCTGCGTCTCGCTGTCGCGGGTCGTCTGGTTCTGCGAGTGGCCCTGGTACCGCCAACTGGCCTGGTCGTAGGTGGCGTTGTCGTCGTTGAAGCCGGAGAACAGGCCGTGCAGGTCCTCGGTGTCGGCGTACTCCTCGGTCACGATCGTCGCCGCGTTGGTGTAGGCCACGACGTACTCCCGGAAGTCCAGCTCGTTGTCCAGGATGTAGCGGATCACCCCGCCGAGCAGCGCGATGTCGGTGCCGGCCCGGATCGGCAGGTACGAGTCGGCAAGCGCGCTGGTGCGGGTGAAGCGGGGGTCGACGTGGAAGACCTTCGCGCCCTTGCGCTTGGCCTCCATCACCCACTGGAAGCCCACCGGGTGCGCCTCAGCCATGTTCGAGCCCTGGATGACGATCACGTCGGAGTTCGACAGATCCTGCTGGAACTGGGTGGCACCGCCACGACCGAAGCTGGTCCCCAGACCGGGGACGGTGGCGGAGTGTCAAATACGGGCCTGGTTCTCGATCTGGAGCGCCCCCATCGCGGTGAACAACTTCTTGATGAGGTAGTTCTCCTCGTTGTCCAGCGTCGCCCCACCCAGACTGGAAAAGCCAAGCGTCCGGTTCAGCGGTCGACCCTCGGCGTCGACGTCCTCCCAGGTCTCGTCCCGGGCGGCCAGGACCCGATCGGCGATCATGTGCATCGCCGTGTCGAGGTCGAGGTCCTCCCACTCGGTGCCGTACGGCCGCCGGTAGCGGACCGTGGTCTGCCGCAGCGGGCTGGTCACCAGGCTCCTGCTGGCCGAGCCCTTCGGGCAGAGCCGACCCCGCGAGATCGGGCTGTCCGGATCGCCCTCGATCTGGCTGACCTGGCCGTCCTTCACGAACACCCGCTGCCCACAACCGACGGCGCAGTACGGGCAGACGGACCGGGCCATCGAGTCGGCGGTGTCGGTGCGGGCGGTGAGCGCCCGGGACCCGTCGGACTCGGCCGCCGTACCCCGCCCGAGCGGGTCGGTGCCGGTGAGCTGGCGGTAGACCGGCCAGCCCTCGATCCAGGTCCGCACCCCCATCGCCGCACCTTCCCGACCAATCCCGCCAAATATGAACACTCTGACGTTAGATGAGGTGCCGGCCCGGTCGCAGCGGGATCACGAAGTCATGCCTCCCCCGGCCCTTCGTACGGGCCGGGGAAGGCATGGAGGACGGCGCAGGTCAGCTCGGTTGCAGCCGGCCCACGTGCTGGTCGCCGAAGGTCCGGTAGCGGCGCAGCTCCCAGAGCAGCCAGCCGATGCTGATGATCGCCAGCACGACGAAGACCAGGGAGCCGGAGAACGTGTCCCAGAGGGTGTGCAGGACGACGACACCCAGGAACGTGCCGAGGAACCCGAACAGCCGACCGACGCTCGGGCTCGCCAGCAACGCCCACAGCGCACCGGCGGTCAGCCCGGTCCAGGCGGTGTGACCGGCGGGCGCCGTCAGACCCCGGATGAAGAGCGTCTGCTCCACCGCGCCGATGTTGCCCTGCGAACTCAACAGCGCGCTGAAGGCGTAACCCATCGTCTCCAGTGCGGCGAAACCCATGCCGGCGGCGATGCCGATGATCAGCCCGTCGGAGGGCACCCGACGACGATGCTGGGCCACCACCGTGAACAGCAGCACCACCGGGACGATCAGCTTCGCCGACTCCTCGATCAGCGCCACGAACAGCATGGGCAGGGTGCCGAGGCCGCGCAGGGTGTCGTACTCCAGTGTGCCGGCGACCACCGTGCCGATCACCCCGCCGAAGAACGCCGACGTCACCAGCACCGACGCCGGCACCTGCCACCGCCCGGTGCGGGCCTGCGCGAACGTCAGGAACGTCAGCGGCACCAGCGTCGCCCCGAGCAGGATCAGCGCCGGAACGAAGTTCGGATTCTTGGTGCTGACCAGGGTACGCAGCACCGCCATGTAGAGGATCAGCCCGACGACGAGCACCCCGACCCACGCCCACCGGCGCCAATGATCACGCATACCGCGCAGTCTGGCGGATCCCGGTTACGAACACTAGCTCCGCGCTCGGTTCAGGTCAGGTCGCGACGCCAAGCGACGAGCAGGGCGACGCCCACGGCGCTCCCGGCGTACAGGAACAGGACTCCGAACGCCACCGGCAACGCCACCGTGCCGCCCAGCTGGGCGACTGTCGTGATGAGGCCGATGGGCAGGTAGTCACCGATCCCGAAGGCAAAACCGAGGAGCATCTCGACGAACTGCCACCCGATGATGGCCCCCACGGCGACGGCCGGATGGGGCATCAGTACCCCGATGGCGGCGCCGAGCGCGCCGAGCACGGCGATCGCCGCCGTGACGGCCAGGATACGAAGAACAGCATCGCCGGGCCCGTCGAGCACGACTTCTCGTCCGATCGCGATGGGTGTGACCACCGCTGTCGCCAGCAGCGCGGACAGCAGCCCGAGGACGGCGCCGACGCAGGCGAACGCCGACACCTTGGCGCCGAGCACGGGGAACCGCCGCGGCACCGCCAGGTAGTCGAGGCCCACCGTCCGGCGGACGAACTCACTGCCGACCACGGCCGCGGCCAGGGCGGCCACGACCACGCCCACCACGACGAGCGAGACGTCCATGAAGTCGACGACGCTCGTGTTGTCCTCGACCGGGTCCAGTGCGGCATCCAGCAGGCTGACGAAGGCCACGACCGGGAGGACGAGAAGCACCGCCCAGGTCGACCGCACGGTACGCAGTTTCATCAGCTCGGCGCGGGTCAGTGCGATCATCGGATCGATTCCTTTCCGCTGGTGAGGCGGAAGTACGCCTCTTCCAGTGAGGGTTCGTCAACGAGAAGACGGTCCACCCCGATGCCGTGGTCGAAGGCGACTCGGCCGACGGCGCGGCTGTCGTTTCCGGCGACGGTGAGGGTGACTCCGGTGCGTTCGAGGACCTGGTGGCCCCGTTCGGCCAGCAGGACGGCGAGACGGTCCGGCTCGGGGACACTGATCTGCACCGTCGGATCGCCGGCGAGCTTTCTGAGCCCGGCGAGCGTCTCCTGGGCGATGAGCTGGCCGTGCCCGACCACGACCGCCTTGTCGACCATCAGCGCGAGCTCGGCCAGCCCGTGGCTGGACACCAGCACGGCACGCCCCTCGGCGGCGAGGCCGCGGAGGAACTCGCGCAGCCAGCGGACACCCTCGGGGTCCAGCCCGTTGGCGGGCTCGTCGATGATCAGGATCGCGGGGTCGCCGAGCAGTGCCGCGGCCAGGGCGAGCCGCTGGCGCATACCGAGCGAGTAGCCGCCCACCCGGCGACCGGCGGCACGTTCCAGCCCGACGTTGTCGATGACCTCCTGGACCCGCCGCTTGGGGAGCCTCGCCTGGCGGGCCAGGATCCGTAGGTGGTTGCGACCGGTGCGGCCCGGGTGCACGGCGCTGGCCTCCAACACGGTGCCGACGGTGCCCAACGGGTCGGCCAACTCCCGGTAGGGGCGTCCGGCGACGTGCGCCCGGCCGCTGTCCGGCCGGATGTGCCCGACGAGCGAGCGCATGGTGGTGGTCTTGCCCGCACCGTTGGGGCCGATGAAGCCGACCACGCTGCCGTACTCGGCGGTGAAGCTCAGGCCGTCGACGGCTCTGAGCTTGCCGAACCTCTTCGTCAGCGCCGCTACCTCGATGGCGTACGCACTGGTCATGGCTTTTCTTCTCCTTTCGAAACGGGCGGGCGTTCGTCCCTGCGACGACCCCATCGGGTACGCCCACCGGGCTTGAAGACGGAGAGGATCGTCGCGGTCCACAGCAGGGTGGCGAACAGCCCCATGGCGCCGATCAGCAGCATCCCGGTGGTGCCGGTCTCGATCAGGCCGGGTGCGCTCCGGGCCTCCAGCTCCTCGATCCAGGGGCCCTCGAAGCCCGCGAGGAACGGGAGGGCGAGCGCGATGACCAGCTTGGCCAACACCCACCTGTGCCGGAGCAGACCCCAGGGGGTGCCGAGCGAAACCACGACACCGGTGACGATCGCCAGAAAGGCGCTCGGAATCGCCAGGAAGATGTCGAACCTGCTCAGCATCAGGTAGGCCCCGTGCTGCAACTCGTGGCTGTCGGCCGTCGCCCCGGTGACCGCCAGCAACAGCATCCCCATCGAGATGCCCAGCCAGCCGACCCCGATGCCGACGTGCAGCGTCAGCCAGACCTTGCGCGCCATCCGCCCCAACCGGGGGAAACGCGGCTTCAGGCCGACCACGACCGCCGAGGACAGCGCCATGCCGAGCCACGGCATGTCGTGGGCGAGCAGGAACAGAAACTGCGCCGGTACGAAGAGCAGGTGGAAGACGATCAGCACCGGCCGGATGCGGGCGGCGGGCACGGGGTGCCCGAGCGCGAGCCAGCCGCCGATCGACAGCACCGCGGCAAGCGCGTAGCCGTACGTCCCGGCGGTCGTGAAGAACGGGTGCGGCGGGTCGGGGCGCAGCGCGATCAGGGCACCCGCGGCGACGGCGAAGACACCGAAGACGAGCTGCGTTGTTCGCGGATTGAGACGTGGACTGGCCATGCGCCAACCCTCGCCGGGGCGGGTAGCCCGGGGCGTCGGCGGATCCGATACAACGAATCAGTCTATCGGCGATGATCAACGGGGGTGTCGTACAACTTTCGACCGACGCCTGCGCCTGCCGGTCGGCCCTACGCTGGCACCATCATGACGTCGCGTCTCCTGGCCCAGGTGGTGCGCTGGTTCCGCCGCCGCCCGGTGATCGACGCGGTGGCGGCGGTCGCCATGGCACTGTGCGTGGCGACTGGGGAGTTCGGGGTGGACTTCTTCGGCCCCACCCTCGCCGGCTTCGGCCCCCGTATTCCCCCGCTCTGGCTCGGCATCCCCCTCGGCCTCGCGGTCGGGCTGCTGACCTGGCGGCGGCGACGGGCCCCGGCCGTCCTGCTGGCCGGGTCGCTGGCGGCAAGCGTTCTCGTGTCGGCCCAGCTGACGGTCATGCTCGCGCTCTACACGCTGGCCGAGCGCAGCACGGCGTGGCCGAAGGTCACCGTCAGCCTCCTGGTCTCGGTGGTCCTGGTCGGCACGCCGATCTGGTGGTACGCCGGCGCCGACGGAGCGATCCCGGTCACCGTCGCGGTGTGCGTTGCCCCGGCGCTCCTCGGCCTCTACGTCGGCACCCGGCGCGAGCTGGTCGAACGGATGCGGGAGCGGGCCGAGCGGCTCGAACGCGAACAGCACCAGCGGGTGGCCCAGGCCCGCAGCGACGAACGGGCCCACATCGCCCGCGACATGCACGACGTCGTCGCCCACCGGGTGGCGCTGATCGTGCTGCAGGCCACCGCCCTGGAGTCGGCCAGGGGCGGGGACGCGGTGAGCCGAGGGCGGCAGATCGCAGCGATCGGGCGTGAGGCACTCGCCGAACTGCGCGCCCTGGTCGGAATCCTGCGCGGCGATGACGACGTGCCGCTCGCCCCGCAGCCCGGCCTGGCGGAGTTGGACGCGCTGGTCGAGGATTCCCGTCGGCTCGGCGTCCCGGTCACCCTGGACGTGGAGAACGACACCGGGGTACGCCTACCGCTGCTCGTCGAGCACGCGGTCTACCGCATCGTGCAGGAGTCCCTGACCAACGTGCACAAGCACGCGCCGGGCGCCCGGACCCGGATACGCGTCCGGCAGACGCGGCAGTCGCTTCGGGTAACAATCAGCAACGGTCGCGGACGGCCCGCCACGGCCCCGCCGCTGCCGGCCGGCGGCCACGGGCTCCTCGGCCTCGCCGAACGCGTCCACCTGATCGGCGGGGAGCTCACCTCTGGCCCGACCGAGGACGGGGGATTCCGCCTGGTCGTCGAGGTACCGATCGCACCCGGGAAGGACAATGACGGCACCGACTAGGACGTTGATCGTCGACGACGAGTGGCTGGTGCGCTCGACGCTGCGCACCATCCTCGATGCGGCCCCGGACATCACGGTGGTCGGAGAGGCGTCCGACGGCGCCGAGGCGGTCGACCTCGCGCGGACGCTCCGACCCGATGTCGTCCTCATGGACATCCGCATGCCACGGATCGACGGGCTGACGGCGACCGAGCGGATCGCCCGGCTGGACCGTCCGCCACACGTCGTCGTGCTCACCACCTTCGACCTCGACGAGTACGTGCACACGGCGCTGCGGTACGGCGCCGTCGGCTTCCTGCTGAAGGACGCCCCCGCCGAGGACATGCTCAACGCGGTGCGAAGCGCGGCGCGCGGCGACGCGATGATCTCCCCGCGGGTCACCCGCAGACTGCTTCGGCAGTTCTCCGGTCCGACCTCCGATCGGCGCAGCAACGCCGAACAGCGCCTCGCGGTGCTCACCGAGAGGGAACGGGAAGTCCTGGTCGCCGTCGGCGGCGGCCTGTCCAACACCGCGATCGCGGCCTCGCTCTACCTGAGCGAGGCGACGGTGAAGACCCACATCAGCCGGATCCTGGCCAAGCTGGGCCTGACCAACCGGGTCCAGGCGGCGATCCTCGCCCACCAGGCCGGAGTGCTCGACTGAGGTCCTGACAACGTCGCGCGGGCGCCGGTCGTCCGCTGGTCAGTGCCTTGTCCCGGGTCTGGCGCGCTCGGCGAGCCAGTTCGGCGGCAAGGGGATGGTGTGGAACCACTCGCGCGAAATCTGGCCGTAAAATGGCGCCTTGAGCACCGGCGTTCCCCCACCGAACCGGGCGGCGGCCGCGGAGGCTCGCCGGACGTTCAACCACCAGCCGCCCATCCCCCGGGAGTGAACGATCCGGTTGCCTTGGACGATACCCACGTTACGGTTCGTAGCGGGGATGTTGCTCGTCGTCCACACTCGACCGTGGAAGTAGACGATGGCGTCGATATTGGACCAGGGTTCACGCTTCGCCGGCCGACCAAAGTCATCCGGGCCCAGGTAGACACCCTGCTCGTCAATCGCGAAGAGCACCTCCCGCCGCATCGCGCTCAGCACGCGACGACGTCCGCTGGCGAGGAAGATGACCTCGAACAGCACCCCGAGGATGAAGAACAGATAGCGGACGGACAGGTCCTGTAGGCCGATCACGATGGCCGTGACCGGTAACAGGCTGTACAGCGCCAACGTCAGCCCGGTCCGGAGCCGGCTCCGCCGGACCACGTACGCCGAAGCCGGATCCATTCTCATGGCTACAAGATAGCGAGTGCCGCCACGACACCAGCAGGCGCCGAGCATCGAGTGCGGTCCACGGAGGGTGTGCGATCCGGTGCGCCGAAGGGTGCCGCTGCTCCGGGTGCCCGGGGTGCCCACACATCCTTTGCTCTGCACCCGCCGACGCACCAGTTACGGACCGTGCGTGGTGCACCGGCGGGTGCAGAGCAAAGGATAAGGATGCGGTACGAGGGGGTCAGCCCAGCACCTGCTGCCGTCGCTGACCGGGCAACTCGCCGCTGGCGCGGTAGTCCCCCCGTCGGATCCCGCCGGGTTGGATGCTCAGACGGCGGCGGTGCTCGCCACGGCTCCCGGCTGGTGCCGACCGGTCACGCAGTACACGTCGCCGGAATTCGCCCGGTGCGGCAGGTCGCGCAGGTGTGCCGCCATGTCACTGGCGGGCAGCCACCGCTCGAAAGTCATCGACTTGTCGTCGCCCAGCGCGACGTCGAAGCCGTCGAAACCGAGCGTGGTCAGCCGATCGAGACACCGACCGGCAACCGGGCGCGCGATGGTGGTGAACTCGAAGGAGAGCGCCGGCAGCGACCGGCTCAGGCCGGCCAGCACCTCGTCCTCGAAGCCCTCCACGTCGATCTTGGCGAAGGTCGGCACGCCGTACTCGTCGATCAGCGCGTCGACGGTGACCACCGGCACCTCGATGTCGGCATCCCACACCTCGCCCTCCCACCCGCCGGCACCCTTCGCCGCCCGCACGAAGCCGGGCGAGGCGGTCGACACGGTGGGGTTCGTGGAGTTGACGTGCAACCGGGTGCGCCCGGTGCGCGCGCCACACGCCGCTTCGACGAGAGTGACCTGGTCGTCGTCGGCGTAGATCGCCCGCAGGGCGCGCAGACACAGCGGCTGCGGCTCCACGGCGACGACCCGGGCTCCGAGGCGACGGAAACTGCCGATGTGGTCGCCCACATGGGAGCCGATGTCGAAGACGAGATCCCCACTCGTGACGAACCGGGCGTAGAAGGCGTCCATCCGCGCGTCGCGGTCGGGGTCGCCGTAGTAGACGTCCAGCGACCGGTGCAGCGGGGACATCACCGGATCGGTCCGGAGCGCGGCGATCCTGGTGTCGGTGGTAGCCGTCATCTGTGTGGGTCCAGTCCGTGAGAGAGGTGGCCGGTGTTACGGTCCGAAGGCGGTCAGGAAGCGGTCGCGGAAGGCGTCCATCCGCCAGACCGGTGCCTGCGGCCCGGGCTTCAGCCCGTCCTGCCAGCCCCACCCGGAGATCCGGTCCAGGACGGCCCGGTCCCGCGTGATGATCGAGATCGGGACGTCGCGGCTGGCGTTCTCGCCGGTGACGACCGCGGCGGGCTGGTGGTCACCGAGCACGATGAACACGAGATCGTCGTCGCCGTAGGTCTGCACGTAGGAGATGAGCGAGCCCATCGTGTACTCGATGGAATGCCGGTAGTCCGCCCGGATCTGGGTGGTGCTTCGTCGCCGCTCGTCCGACGCCCCACCGGCGGCACGGAAGACCGATCCGTCGCCCACCGTGGCCCAGTCGACGAACGGCGGGACGGGCGTCCAGGGCGCGTGACTCGACACCAGCGCCAACTCCGTCATCACCGGGGTGCCGTCGTGCCTGGCCTGCTCCAGCCGCCGCCAGCTGGCCAGGGTGTACTGGTCGGGCGGGGTGCCGAAGCTGAACTTCGGGCCACGGTACGCGAGCGTCTTGGCGTTGTAGAACCGGTCGTAGCCGAAGAAGGAGCCCTCTGGCCACGCCCGGGTGACGGCGGGCATGACACCCACGGTCTGCCAGTTCGCCCGCCGGAAGGCGCCGTTGAGGGTCATCCGGTCACTCGCCAGCAGGGTGCGGTGCCGCTGGTCGTTGTCGATCCAGAGGCCGGAGAGCAGGGTGTCGTGCGCGAGCCAACTGCCACCACCGAACGTCGGCGAGGTGAGGAAGCCGCTCTGCGCGGCGAACCCCGCCGCGGCCAGCCGGCTGGTGCCGCCGTCGAGGACCGCACCGACCTGCGGCGCGAACTCCGGGTCCTCGACGGCGTCCCGGCCGTAGCTCTCCACGAAGGCGACGACCACGTTCTTGCCGCGCAGCGCGGTCAACAACTGGTCACCCGGTGTGTCGCCGAACCGGTCGTCCTCGATCAGGGCGCCGAACGTCTCCCGGTCGTCGAGGCGCAGACGCACCTGGAAGCCGTGGCCGTTGGCCAGGGTGGTCGCGGACGTGTCGGCGACCGGAAGACCCGACACCCGCACGTTGAACGCGGCGCAGGCCACCCAGAGGACCACCAGCGCGGCCACGAGCCGCGTCGTCGCGGTGCGGTGCCGGATCGCCAGCCGCCGCAGTCGTCGCACCGACAACGTGACCAGGATGGGCAGGCCCACGACCACCACCGCCAGGGCACTCGCGGCGCCGATGGCGGCGGGCCGACCGTAGGACTCGCTGAGGAAGGCGAACCCCTCGTCGAGCAACGCCCAGTCGAGCACCGGGTCGAACGCCCGGCTGAGCGAGGCGGAGAACCCCAGGTCGAGCAGCTTCAGCAGGCCGAGCAGGCCGAGGGCCACGCCGGCGAGGGTGGCCACCAGCCGGCTCCACCGCGACGGCAGGGCGAGCAGGAGGGCCACGACCAGCAGCGCCTCCAGGGGGATCCGCACGAACGCCGCCGGGGTGAGGCGGCCGAAGTCGTACGGCATGGTGAGGACGAACAACACGAGTAGTGCGGCCAGCACGGCCGTCAGCCGGGCGACGATGGCGCGCCTCGCGCGGCCCGCGCCTGCGGTGCCGTCGTCGGCGGTACCACCCGGTGGTCCGTCCCTCATCGCCTCTCGCCTCTGGCTCGGCAGCTCACGTACTCGCGTCAAGAGCGACAACCCGGGCATCCTTCCATGGTCACTAAGGCGTGCGGCGGACCGGCGGCTCAGACACGGGCGACCCCGCCGCGGGCCACGGCGCCCGTCGGGCGGTGGCTGGTCAGGTGGACCATCGTGGCCGGTACGGCCGGGGTGCCGTGGAGCGGGGTGTGGCGGCGGTGCCGGGTCTGCCACAGCCACGTGACATCGCGGCCGAACGACTCGATCAGCAGCGCCAGTGACGCCATCAGCACAAGGGTCGTCAGCGGCCCGGGTAGCGCGTCTCCCATGGCCACCATCAGCACCACGCCCTGGATCGCCGCGACGACCTTGCGCCAGTAGCGCGGCGGCAGGGAACCGCGCATCCAGCCCAGCACCCAGCTCGCGGCGACGAAGACGTAGCGCATCGCGCCGATCGCGAGCACCCAGCCACCCACCGCCGGGGCGACGTGCAGGCAGAGCACCAGCACCAGGAAGGAGTCGATCTCCATGTCGAAGCGCGCGCCCAGCTCACTGGTGGTCCCGGTGCGTCGGGCCGTGTACCCGTCCACCGCGTCGAGGGCCAACGCCACGGCGGTCAGGGTGACCATGACCGCGATCGGCGCCGGCCGGGTGAGCGCGTCCGCGGCCAGGGCCGTCACGCCGCCGACGAGGATCGCCCGACTCAGGGTCACCCGGTCGGCCGGGCTCAGGCCCCGCGCACCCGACCGGGACAGCCCCCGGCCGAGCAGGACGCACAGGCCAACGCCGTACGCCAGGCCGGCCAGCCACCCCGCGGTGCCGAGACCGACGGTCCCGGCGAGCACCGCCAGCACCGCGATCTGCACGAGCAGTCCGAGGACCGGACCGGTTCGAACCGTTGACATCGTGCCTCCGCGACTCTGGTGGGTGCCCTCACCGGGAACACGGAAAATATGACCGATAGGTTCATTCTGAAACGCTGGCGGCACGGCTGGCACGGTGGACGCGGGAGGAGTTGCCTCGGCCGAGGTGTGCCGACAGGGCGCCCCGATTGGGCGCCGAGGTCATCGCGTGCCGGCTCCGGGCGTGCCGAGGGCGTGCAGCGCGGCGGCGGTCACCGGATCGGCGGGGAAGAATGCCTCGACGGCCAGCCCGGCGACTGTGACGTCCAGCGGGGTGCCGAAGAGGGTGGTGGTGCTGATGAAGGACAGCTCTCGCTCGCCGTGGCGGTACCGCAGTGGGATGACGACACGCGACCGGTCGTCGCTGGTGGGCGCCACGACGTCGTCGCCACTGGGATAGCCGCGAAGTTCTTCGAGCAGGTCGGACAGGACCGGGTCGGTGGTCGTCGCGGCCTGCTGACGCAGGCGTGCGAGCAGGTGGGCCCGCCAGTCGGGCAGGTTGATGATTCGCGACGCCATGCCGTCGGGGTGCAGGCTGAGCCGCAGCACGTTGATCGGTGGGGTCAGCAGGTGAGGTTCCGCGCCGGCGGTGAACAGGGCGACGGCGGGGTTGGCCTCGACGAGCTGCCAGTGCTGGTCGACGAGTACCGCGGGGTACGGGCTGTGCCCGTCGAGCATCTGCCGTACGGCGGCCCGTAGCGGGGCGAGTTCCGGGTCGCTCAGCTCCTGACTGGGATAGGCGGGGGCGTATCCGCCGGCGAGCAGCACCGTGTTGCGCTCCGCCAGTGGCATGTCGAGCTGCTCCGCCAGCCGCAGGATCAGGTCCGGGCTCGGCCGGGACCGTCCGGTTTCCACGAAGCTCAGATGCCGGGCCGACACCCCGGCCCCGATCGACAGGTCGAGCTGACTCAACCCACGGGCTCGACGCCAGTCGCGCAGCAGCTCCCCCACCGCCCGGCCCGGCCTGGTCCTGGTCGTCACTCCCTGACCCTAGTGACCACAACGGGGTACGCCCTATTACCTGCGACGTAATCGACAGCGAGCGCCGGCACTCGCGATCATTTCCGGCAAGGCCACGACCCGTCCGCAACTAAGGAGAACCATGACCGCGTACGCGCTCGCTCATCTGCGCCGGGCACCGGTCCATGCCGAGGTGCTGGAATACCTAGAGCTCATCGATGCCACTCTGGTGCCCTTCGGTGGCCGGTTCATCGTCCACGGTGGGCCGGTCGAGGCGCTGGAAGGTAGTTGGTCGGGCGACCTGGTCATCGTCGAGTTCCCCGATTCGGCCAGTGCCCGATCCTGGTACCACTCGCCCGCGTACCAGGAGATCAAACCCCTGCGGACGAGGCACCTCGCGGGCGAGTTGATCATCGTCGAGGGAGTCGACGCCGACCACAGCTCAGCGGAGTTGGCTGCCGCGCTCCGACGGGCCGACGGTTCCTAGCGTCGGGATCAGGGCATCGGCAGGGCGCGGCCCTCGGGGGCGGGCAGGGAACTGGTCCCGGTCGGCGAGCGACCGGGACCAGCGGGTGACGCCTGTCAGGAGGCGGCGATGCCCTCCATGCCGATACCGTTCTCGAACTTCGGCAGGCCCTCCACGGTGGTGACGAGCCTCAGCGAGCCGTCCTTGTTCACCTCGTAGCCCTGCACGTTGCCGGCGGTGGCGTTCTGCACGTACAGGAAGCCGTCTTCGGCGGTCATGTCGATCGACCCGCCGTTGGTGTCGGCGGCGACGTTCTTGACGATCTCGAGCTTGCCGTCGTCGTTGACCCGGTAGGAGCTGATGGTGGAGCTGCCGGCGTTGGCGACGAAGAAGTAGTCGCCGACGCGTTGGATCCAGCACGGC
The DNA here is from genome assembly GCF_040648275.1 of Micromonospora sp. NPDC049171. Taxonomy (NCBI): domain Bacteria; kingdom Bacillati; phylum Actinomycetota; class Actinomycetes; order Micromonosporales; family Micromonosporaceae; genus Micromonospora; species Micromonospora sp. NPDC049171. Next base: position 433,642 of record NZ_JBEZDJ010000001.1, on the reverse strand, counting down.
GCCAGCTGACCGTTGGGCACCGACTCGCCGACCTGGTCGAGCGTGCCGTCGTCCTCCAGCTCGAACCGGCTGACCGCGTTGGCGCCCGACTCGGTGACCAGCAGCGAGTCCTCGCTGTCGAAGGTGAAGCCGAACGGGGTGTTCCCCGCGTCGCTGATGACGGGGTTCGAGGCCAGCTCGCCGTGGCGACCGATCTCGTAGCTGAACATGACGTTGGCGCCCTTTGTCGACACCAGGACGAACTCGCTGTCCGGGTCGATCTTGACCTGCGCCGGGGCGGTGCCGAACGCGGGCGGGTTGCCGTTGTGCAGCCCGAGCGACCGGTTGGCGTCCTCGATCCGCGACAGGTGGCCCTTGCGCACCTCGAAGCCCTGTACCGAGCCTTCGCCACCGGCGTTGAGGACGTAGACGAGATCGCCACGGGCCGCGATGCTGACCGGCAGCAGGCCCCCGGACCAGATGACCTGGAGCTTGTGCAGCTTGGTGCCCTCGACACCGAAGACGGTCACGGTGTTGCTGCCGGCGTTGACGGCGAAGAGCAACCCCTTGTGGTAGATCAGGGAGCCCTGCGAGGCGAGCGCGTCGAGCGGCGCGCCGATGGTGAAGCCGCCCAGCCCGCCCGTCTCGTACTCACCCGCCTTGGTGAGACGGCCGTCCTCGTCGCGGTCGTACACCTTGATGGTGTTGCCCTCGGCCTTGTTGGTCTGGACGAAGACCGCGCCCTCGTCGTCGCCGTGGTGGTTGTCACCCCCCTTGCGGTCGTCGTGGTAACCGGGGCCGCCACCGTCGGCGAGAGCCGTTCCGGGGACCGAACCGACGCTGGTCAGACCCGCCAGGAGGGCTGCCGCGAGCGCAACGCTGCGCTTCATCACTGACTCCTTTACGCCCACGAAGGGAGGAATACGAGTTTTCCTCTGCTTCGAAAGCTATCGGAGGATGTAGTCGTGATGGGTACTCTTACCCTAAAGCGGTAATTTTGTACCGTTGTGTCGAATGAGCAGACGTACGCGCCCGGATGGCATATCGCAAAGCGGACGGTGATGGCGCGCAAGGGCCACCGGATGGGATGCTGCACCGGTGATTCGCCGACACGCCGTCCGGCTCGGGCTGGCGATCGCGCTACTCGCCGGCTGCTCCGAGGCGGCGTACCCGCTGCCGGACCGAAACTCGGCTGACGTTCAGGCTGAGGAGGAACGGCTCGTGACGCTCCTGCCCAGCGAGTTGCTGGGCGGACCAGGCACCTGCAAGGTCCGACTGCTCGGGCGCGACGGCTCTTCCTCGTTTGCGTGGGCACACTGCGATGCAGCCCCGGGGGCCGAGGGCGGCTGGAGCCTCTCCGTGCCGGTGCGAGTGGACGGCGATCGCGTAACGCAGCCCGGCGACGGAAGCGAATACTCCGCGAGTGTGCGCCGCATGTTCCCCGAGCGGCTGGCAAGAGTTGTTCTCGACGATCACGGCAAGCTGCGGCCCTGACGGTCTCGGATGGCGACGGCATCGCTGCCGTTTCGCGGATCTGGGGCGCGGCGCGGGGAGGTCCGAGGCCGGTTTTCGCCTCCTACCCAGGGAGGAGGCCCGCTCCGACCGCCGGCCGCAACCGGGGCTCGCGGTCGGACGCTTTCGAACCGACCGGCCACGAGCATCTACAGGCATGACTACCGTGCTGCGTCGGGCGACGCACTGGAACCGCCCACTGATGGTCCTGGTCTCCGTGATGGCGGTGCTCACCGTCATCGCCGCGGTTGGCGTCTTCGCCGACTCGCGCGTCCTCACCGGGGCGCCGATCTGGCTCAAGCCGTTCAAGTTCGGGGTGTCCTTCGTGCTGTACGGCGCGACGCTCGCCTGGATGCTCTCCCTGCTGCCCCGCCGCAGCCGGGCCGTCGAGAGGGCGGTCGTTATCATCGTCGCGGTGGCGGTCGTCGAGAACGCGTGGATCGTCGGTCAGATGCTCCGCGGGGAGACCAGCCACTACAACATCTCCACCCCCCTGAACATCGTGTTGACCGCGTCGACGGGCCTGGCGATCATGTTCCTGTTCTTCGCGCACCTCGTCATCGGGATCGTGGTCCTGATTCAGCGGATCCCCGACCGGGTCGCCGCGACCGCCGTCGGGTGGGGCCTCGGCCTGTCCCTGCTGGGCATGCTCGCGGCGGTGCCGATGGTGCTGCCGACGCAGGACCCGGGGATCGAGGGGATCAGCGGGGCGCACAGCGTCGGTGTGCCCGACGGCGGGCCGGGTTTGCCGATCGTCGGCTGGAGCACCACGGGTGGTGACCTGCGGATCGGGCACTTCGTGGGGTTGCACGCCCTCCAGGCGCTGCCGATCCTGGCGATCCTGCTGACCCGGTTCGCCACCCGGCTGGACGCCCGTACCCGCGTCCGCCTGCTGGTCGTCGCGGGCAGCGCGTACGGCGTACTCATCGTGTTGTTGACCTGGCAGGCGCTGCGCGGACAGCCGCTGCTGCGCCCGGACGCCGGCACGCTGGCCGCGGTCGCGGCCCTGGTGGTCGCGACGGCGGCCGCCAGCGGGCTGGTGCTGGCCCGCCGACGCCGCCCGGAACTGGCGTTGGCCGCGTGACCGAGACGCTCTTCTCTCTGACGTTCACGGTGGCCGCGCCGTTCTGGGCGCTGATGATCCTGCTGCCGCGCTGGACGTGGACCGTCCGGATCATCTCCTCGCCGCTGATCGTGCTGCCGGTCGTGGTGATCTACGCCCTGCTGGTGATCCCGGCGTTCGGCGACGTGCTGACGGCCGTGCGGTCACCGACCGTGGACGGGGTGCGTGACCTGCTCGGCACCTCCACCGGAGCGGCGGCGGGCTGGGCGCACATGATCGCGTTCGATCTGTTCGTCGGGCGCTGGGCCTGGTTGGACAGCAGGGAACGGGGGGTGCCGGCGCTGGTGATGGCCCCGGTGCTGCTGCTGACCATCCTGCTCGGACCGCTGGGCCTGGCCGCGTACCTCGCGGTCCGGCCCCGGTGGCGGCGACCGTCGGCTGCCGCCACCGGCGCGCAGCACCTAGGCTGACCACCGTGGGATGGCCGGGGCGACTGTTCGACATGCGGGACACGCTCGTGCGGATGGTGCTGCTCGACCTCAGCGGGATCTGCTACCTGATCTTCGTCCCCCACTCCACCAGGACACCGAACGGGACACAGTGGACCCTCGCGGTGCTCGCGTTCGTGGTGGCGCTCGCGACACACCGTTGGCCGGTGGTCAGCCTGCTGACCCAGGCCGCCCTGCTGGTGGTCGCGATCGGCCTGGTCGACGACTTCACGATCAACCAGGTCGGTGCCAGTTGGGCGCTGCTCGAGGTCACCATGCGGGCACACCGCCCCCGGGTCATCTGGCTGTCCGCCGCGTTGCTGGTCGTGGTCGACCTGATCGACTCGATCGGCGCCCCGGCCAACCAGGTCGCCTCCGGGGTCGTCGGGCTGGCCCTGGAGGTCGGCGTGCCGGTGCTGCTCGGCCTGGTCATCCGCACCAACCGGGAGTTGAGTCGGCAGGCCGTCGAGCGGGCCGTGGCCGAGCAGCGCCAGCACCAGTCGGAGCACCGCGCGGCGCGCGCCGACGAACGCGCCGCCATCGCCCGCGAGCTGCACGACGTCGTCGCGCACCACGTGGCGTCGATGGTCCTGCGGGTCGGCGTGGCCCGGCACGTGCTCACCGACCTGGACCCCCGGGTGGGCGAGGTGTTCGACGACGTGCACGGCACCGGCACCGCGGCGCTGGCGGAGCTGCGCCGGCTGGTCGCGGTGCTGCGCGACCCCGACGGGGTACGCGGTGACGCGGCGCTGACCGCGATCGAACCCTCGGCGCTGCCGGCGGCGATCGGCGCGTCCGTCGACCGGGCCCGCCAGGCCGGTGTCACAGTGGAGGCCGACCTCGATCCGGCGATCGGTTCGCTCGACGCGGTCCGCGGCATGGCGGTGCTGCGACTGACCCAGGAGGCGCTGACCAACGTGGCCAAACACGCGGGGACGTCCGCGTTCGCCCACCTCGTGGTCACCGTCCGCGACGATGCCGTGCACTGGGAGGTCGCCGACAACGGACACGGTGGGGTGCCGGTGGGCGCGCCGACCGGTGGCGGGCACGGCATCACCGGGATGCGCGAGCGCGTCGAGGTTCTCGGCGGTCGACTGGAGGCCGGCCCGACACCGACGGGGTGGCGGGTGCGCACCGTGCTCCCGGCCCCCGCCGAGCCGCCCGCCCGCCCGGTGCCCCGCGACCGCACGGCCCCCGCCGGTTCGCCCGCGCCGGAGCCGGCGTGATCCGGGTGCTGCTGGTCGACGACCAGCACCTCATCCGAGCCGGGCTGCGCATGCTCTGCGACGCCCAACCTGACATCGAGGTCGTCGGCGAGGCCGACAACGGCCGCGAGGCGATCCCGCTGGCCGGGCGGCTCCTGCCCGACGTCGTCGTCATGGACCTGCGCATGCCCGGAGTCGACGGGATCACCGCGACCAGCCGGATCCTCGCCGACCGCCCCACCACCCGCATCCTGGTGCTGACCACGTTCGGCGACGACGACCACCTCTACCCCGCCCTGACCGCCGGCGCCTGCGGGTTCCTCCTCAAGGACGCGCCGCCGACCGAGCTGCTCGACGGCATCCGCCGGGCCGCCGTCGGTGACAGCCCGTTCAGCCCGGAGGTGCTGCGGCGTCTCGTCCAGCGCGCGGTGCACGCCCGACCCGAGACACCACGGCTGGTGCAGGGTCTGACCGCCCGCGAACGCGACGTCCTGGACCTGGTCGCCGAGGGCCTGTCCAACACCGAGATCGGCGACCGGCTGCACATCGGTGTCACCACGGTGAAGACCCACATCACCAGCCTGATGACCAAGACCGACAGCCCCAACCGGGTACGCCTCGCCCTGTTCGCGCGCGGCGTCTAACGGCCGCACGCGTAGCCCTGCATCCCCCGGGGGTTGGCACCGGCGGCCAGCACGCCCGTCGACGGGTCACGGGTCACCGCGCACAGCCGGCCCAGGCTCCATCCGTCGGTGACCCGCACCTCGTGCCCGTACGCCCGCAGGGCCGCCCGCACGCCCTCGTCGAGCCGGTCCTCCACCACCAGGACGCCGGGCTCCATCTCGCGTGGATAGAACGACCCCGGCAGGCTGAGCGTGTGCCAGGCCGGCGCGTCGATCGCCTCCTGCAGCGGCTGACCGGCGACGAGATGCCGCAGCAGGAACGGCAGCTGCCACTGGTCCTGCTGGTCACCGCCGGGTGTCCCGCAGGCCAGCACCGGCTCCCCGTCGCGGTGCACCATCGTCGGGCTCAGCGTCGTACGCGGCCGACGGCCCGGCGCCAACGACGAGGCGAGCCCCTCCTGAAGCCAGCACATCTGCAACCTGCTGCCCAGCGGGAAGCCGAGGTCGGCAATGGTCGGCGAACTCTGCAACCAGCCACCACTGGGCGTCGCGGAGATCATGTTGCCCCAGCGGTCGACCACGTCCACGTGGCAGGTGTCGCCGCGGGTCACCCCGTCCGCGCGTACGGTCGGCTCCCCCGTCGTCGGGTCCGTCGCGTGCGTACGTCGCGCGGCGTCGGGTCGGGCCTGGGCCGGCAGGCGGGGCCGCAGTCCGTCGGGGCGCCCCGGCCGCACCTGCGCCGACGCGCGATCGCCGATCAGGGCCGCCCGCTGGCGCGCGTACTCCCGGGAGAGCAGCGCTTCGCCCGGCACGTCGTGGCCGTCGCCGTACCAGGCCTCCCGGTCGGCGAAGGCGAGCTTGAGCGCCTCGACCTGGGCGTGCACTCCGGCCGCGGTGCCCGGGTCGTAGGCGCCGGGATCGTCGAGCGCGTCCAGGGTCGCCAACGACTCCAGCAGCACCGGGCCCTGGCCCCAGAAGCCGGTCTTCGCCACCGAGTAGCCGTGCCAGTCGAGGGTGGCGGGCGCCTCCCAGGTCGCCGAGTACGCCGCCAGGTCGTCGCCGGTGACCAGCCCGGCGTGTGGCCGTCCGCTGGAGTCCTGGAACGGCTGCCGGCTGAACGTGTCGATCGCCTCGGCCACGAACCCCGTACTCCAGGCGCGGCGCGCGGCCTCGATCTGCGCCTCCCGGTCGGCACCGGCCGCCTGGCCCGCCTTGACCAGCCGGCGCAGGGTGTCCGCGTACGCCGGGTTGGTGACCAGCTCCCCCGGCGCCGGTGGCCGGCCGCCGCGCAGCCAGAGTGCGGCGGAGGTCGGCCAGTGGTCCTCGAACAGCGACCGGACGGCCGCCACGGTGGCACCGACCTGACCCACCACGGGATGGCCGGCGCCGGCGTAGCCGATGGCCGGCTCCAGCACCTCGGCGAGGGTGCGTGTGCCGTGCTCGCGCAGCAGCAGGAGCCAGGCGTCCACGGCACCGGGTACGGCGGCCGCGAGCGGCCCGGCACCCGGGATGAGATCCATCCCGAGGGACCGGAAGTGCGCGATGGTGGCGCCGGCCGGTGCGGGCCCCTGCCCGCACAGCACCGTCGGCCTGGGGTCCGCCGCGGTGGCCACGATGGCCGGCACCTCGCCGCCCGGCCCGTTGAGGTGCGGCTCGACGACGTGCAGGACGAACCCGGCGGTGACCGCCGCGTCGAAGGCGTTGCCTCCGCGTTCCAGGATGCCCATGGCCGACTGGCTGGCGAGCCAGTGCGTGGAGGAGACCATGCCGAAGGTGCCCCGCAACGTGGGTCGGGTGGTGAACGTCATGAGGACACCTCACTCGCAGCCGCGGTGCGAACGCAAGACCTGCCGGCCGGTGCTCAGTGCGCGGGCCGGGCCCGGCCGCCTCGGACGAGACTGAGCAGGACGACCAGGGCGAGCACCGCCACCACCGCGCCGAAGATCTCGCCGGCGGGACGCAGACCGATGCCCTGGATCAGCAGACCGACCCCGACGGCGGGCACGCCGAGCATGGCGAACAGGATGGCGAAGAAGGTGGACACCGCCTCGGCCCGATGCTGCGGTTCGGTCTTCGTCGTGATCGTCGCGATGCCGTCGCCGACCGCCACCCCGGACGCCACCCCGATGATCGCCGAGCTGACGAGCAGCGTCGCCAGCAGGGCCATCCACATGCTGACCGCGAGCAGACCAGACCCCACGATCAGACCGACGCAGGCGCTGGCCAGCGCGGCGCGCGAGGACAGCACACGGGTCAACAGCTGACCGAACGCGGCACCGGCGAACGCCACGAAGACCACGAGCGCGGCCAGGGTGTGCGAGGTCTCGTGCAGGACCATGCCGAGGAACAGCCCGGTCACCGACGTGAGTACGCCGAGCGCGGCGAAGCCGGCCCCAGCGGTGATCGCCGAGCGGACGAAGGCGCCACGGATGTTCGCCGGGATGCGCAACCGTTGCACCCGCAGCGTCACCGGCGAGCGCTCCCGCACCGTCTCCGGTACGCCGCGCAGGGCGATGATCGCGGCCACCGCCAGGACCAGCACGATCAGCCAGGGCAGCCGGAGCGGGTCGGGTGCCACGTCCGACACGATCCCGGACAGCAGGGTGCCGGTGGCGAGGCCGCCCAGGTTCGCGAAGATCGACACGGTGGCGGCCCGCTTCGGATGCCGTGGGCTGATCAACTCTGCCAACGCCGCGGTCGCCGCACCGATGATCAGCGCGGCGGAGAAGCCGGCGAGGATCCGACCCACGATGATCATCGCCAGGTCCACGGCAGCCAGGAAGACGGCGTCCGCGGCGACAGAGAGCAGCAGCGCGACGAGGATGACCGGGCGGCGGCCGATCTGGTCGGAGAGCCGACCGAAAACCAGCAACCCGACGACCACGCCCAGCGCGTACAGCGCGTAGACCACTGTCACGGTCAACGACGAGAAGCCGAACTCCAGCTCGTAGAGCGGATAGAGCGGGGTCGGCACGGTGGTGCCCACGAGCGTGATCCAGAAGGCGAACGCGACACGCACCGCGCCGGACGCGGACCGCGCCACTGCGCCGTCGGCGCGGCTGGCCTCGGACATGAGCAGTCCCCCCGGGCTCGGACCCCTGCGTGCGGGCCGCCGAGTCCCGCACTCTCCCCGCCGCGGCTCCGGTCCCCGCGTCCAGCATGGGTCGTGATCGTGGCGCAGGTGCGGTAACGGCCCGAAACGCCCGCATCGGGTGGCACCCGCCCGGCGGTTGGTCGCCGGCACCGGAGACCCGGCCCGGTGGCCAACCGCCAGGCGGTCGTCCCGCTACGCCGACACGTGCGCCACCCCGGGCCGGCCGCTCTGCACGTAGACGCTGGCCCGCGTCGCGACCGGGGCGCCGGGCACGTCGACGTACGGCACGACGCGGTAGTCGGTGCGCATCTCGCGACGGCCGAGGTGCACCACCTGGTATCCACGCTGGGAGTTGTGGAACTTCATGTGCGGGTTCTCGGCCAGCCAGGTCACCCCGAGCGCGTCCGTGTCCGTGCCGTTGCCGCCCGAGCTGATCGAGGTGCCGAGGAACTCGGTGCCGATCGTGCGGGAGGCCGGGTCGGCGAAGTTCAGCTTGAGGTCGGCGGCAACGCTGCGGTGCGCGTCGCCGGTGACGACGAGGAAGTTCTCGACGTTGCGCTTCGCCAGACCGTCGAAGAGCCGCTGCCGGGCCGCCGCGTACCCGTCCCAGGTGTCCATACCGAACGTCTCGGTCGGGCCGTCGGTGTGGTCGGCCTCCATCGCGAAGACCTGGTTGCCGAGGACGTTCCAGCGTGCGCGCGACGCGCCGAGGCCGGCCAACAGCCAGGCCTCCTGCTTGGCGCCGAGGATCTGCCGGTTCGGGTCCCAGCGCAGCGACTGGTCGGTGAGCTGCTGGTCGCGGAAGCGCCGGGTGTCGAGCACGTCGAGCTGGAGCAGGTCACCGAACGTCAGGCGGCGGTAGACCTGCATTTCCGGACCCTTGGGCATGGACGAGCGGCGCAGCGGCAGATTCTCGTAGTACGCCTGGTAGGCGGCGGCCCGGCGCAGCCGGAACACCGCCGGGTCCTGGTCCGGCTCGGTGTCCGGCTGCGAGTGGTCACCGGACCAGTTGTTCTCCACGTCGTGGTCGTCCGGGGCGACCACCCAGGGTGCGGCCCGGTGCGCCGCCTGGAGTGCCGGGTCGAGTTTGTACTGCGAGTAGCGGATCCGGTAGTCGGTCAGGGCGAACGTCTCCGCCGCCGGGGTGTGCGGGCGACCGATCGTGCCGGCGCCGGCTCCCTCGTAGATGTAGTCACCGAGGTGGACCACCAGGTCCAGGTCCTCCCGGGCCAGGTGCTCGTACGCGGTGAAGAAACCGTCCGTGTACGCCTGGCAGCTCGCGAACGCGAACGTCATCGACTGCAGGCCGGCCCCCGGCCGCGGGGCCGTACGCGTGCGCCCGACCGGGCTGACCTGGCCCGCGACGCGGAACCGGTACCAGTACCCGCGGTCCGGCCGCAGGCCGTGCACCTCTGCGTGCACCGAGTGCGCCCAGTCGCCGGTGGCACGCTCCACGCCGTGGCGCACCACCCGGCGGAACCGCTCGTCCTCGGCCACCTCCCACCGCACCTGCACGGCGCGGTCGGGCATGCCGCCGAGCCCGTCGAGGGCGAGCGGGTCCGGTGCCAGACGGGTCCAGAGCACGACGCCGTCGGGCGACGGGTCGCCGGACGCGACACCGAGGGTGAACGCGTAGCCGGGCAGGCTGACGTGGTCGCTCGACGCGCCGCTGCTCGCCGAGGCGGGCTCGGCCGCGAGGAGCGTCGCGCCGGCGGCGACACCTCCGAGGGCGAGGAAGTGACGACGCGGCAGCGTCCGGGGTGAGTGCGACATGGAGGGATACCTTCCGGAAGGCAGACGGTGTTGCCGTGCTTTCCTGATCCCAACTGTCCGACATGACGCCCGCCGGAACAACCCGTGAACAGGGCCGGGGCAATCCGCCGGGAGCCTGCCGGGGGCGAGCCGGACGGCCCGCCCCCGGCTGACCTGCTGCCTACTTCGCCTTCGGCGAGGCGTAGCCGACAATGCTGGTGTTCGACGGGTACCACTTCACGTGGGTGACGCCATCGGATTGGTTCCCACCGACAACGTAGAAGTAGCCCTTTTCCACCGTGTCTGGGTAGTACGAGGTGACGATGGCAACGTGATCCGTCTCGCCGCCGTCATAGTTGATAACCACAGCGTCGCCCTTGCGGGGGATATAGCCGCTACCCCTGGAGTGCCAGGTGCCATTGTTGTTGCCATAGGTGATGAAACTTGATGAGTGCGGCGTGATCCCCGAGTATTCGGCCGTGCCCCAGTAGAAGGCGTACTTCGCGAAGTCCGCGCACCAGGCCCGGGAACGCCAGCTCACCGGCATTGATTGCTTGACACCATCGCTGTACATGGTGCCCGAGGTGGTCTTGGCGGGGCTGCAGGCGGCCGAAGCGTGGCTGGTCCTGCGGTCGTTGTCCGCGTCGGTCCAGAACCCGGTGTAGTAGTTGCAGTTCGCGTTGCCGGCCTCCGATCGGCGGACCGAAACCGTTGAGCTGGTGGAGGTGTACTGCTCCCAGGCGATGTTGCCCACGTCGATGCCGAGCTGGGTGTCACCGGCGGCGTAAGCCGTGCCCGTGCCAATGAACGTGGCGGACGCCGCCGCGACTGCGGCAACCAGTGCCGCACGAATTGCTTTTCTCACGGATGTCTCCTGTATGAAGTGTCCAATGGATGATGGTGGCCGGTTCAGAACCGGTAGCCGCATGCGCGGTGGGTGTGGGCATCGCTGGTGCGGACCTTGAGGCAGACGCCGGTCCCGTGGGAGCCGCACCCCTCCCCCGTCAGGACCGTCCAAAGTCTTCGCCGCGTCGCTTTCATCAGTGCCCTTTCCGGAAGGTTGTCTGTGCGATCAAGGCTTACCTGGACGATCACGTCCGGCAATGGGTCGCTCCAGTCCCGGACAGGCGGAGCACTGTCCGGGCAGGCCAGGAGCTTGTCCGGCCTGCCCGTCCGGACGGTGCCGCTAACGCAGATTGATCTCGGTGGTCACCTCGGGCAGTATGGAGACCCATGGATGCGGGAAGTGTTCGGCCGGACGCAGTTCGTGACAAGGCCGAGTTCGTGCAGCTCCTGCGGCTGATGAAAGATCAGTCGGGGTACACGTTCCGGCAGCTCGAGCACCGGGCGGCAAGCCACGGCGAGGTTCTGGCCCGCAGCACCGTAGCGGACATGTTGGGTCGGCCGGGCCTGCCTCGCGCGGAATTGCTGGCCGCCTTTGTTCGTGCGTGCACGGGGGACGACAACCAGGTTGCCGCCTGGTTGGCCACCCTCAATCGGTTGGCCAACGAAGCCGACGCGGCGAACGGGAATGAGCCACCGCCCGGGCAATCGGCTCAGGTCACCGATCAGCATGCTCCCGAGCGGGCCCGCGCCGTCCTCTGGCGTACTTTGGTCAGGGCCGCCGCAGGTGTGACCGTGGCGGCGCTGCTCGCAGTGGGCGGTTGGCTGTTGGTCCGCGACACCGGAGAGTCGCCGCGTGCCCGGGAAGCTGGCCCGGCGCCCAAGAGCCGGCTGGCGCTGCCCGCCGGTGGCAGTGTCGTCCGCATCCACCCCGCGCGGACACCGGCGCTCTGCCTGACCGAGGGGCGGGAGCACACCGGACGCTACGACGGGGCCGTCGCGGTGCAACGATCGTGCGAGGACGCCGAGCCGCCCAGGACGCTACTCGTGCCGGTCGACGGAGACCGCTTCCAGATCAAGTGGAGCCACCCACAGCACGGAGTGGGTTGCCTGACAGTGCTGGCCAGCGGCTCCGCGGCGGGCATGCTCGAACCCCGGAATGACTGCGCAGCCGGTGGGCCAACGCAATTGTTCCGGGTCGAGTCGGTCGCCGCTCCGCTGGAGGGTTACCGGCTCCGGCCCGTGCACAGCGAGCTCTGTCTCGGCATTCGTGGCGGCGAGACGGTCAGTGGTGCCGAACTCGTGCAGGAGCCGTGCACAGGCGAGGGCGATCAGACGTTCCGCGTTGACGTCGTGGCGTCCGCTTCCTGAACCGGCGGGTGGGATATACGCCGGGCTCGCCGGTGGTGGCCGATCATCGTGTTCTGACCCGGAGACGACAACGACCCCGCGGCCGTGCGGTCAGGTCGCCGGGCCGCTCTCCCGACGCCCGGGATCCCGAGGGTGGTATTCGGGACGGAGCTTCGCACTGGCGAACGCCCCCTTCACCGCCGCCGAGAGCGCCGCCATGTCGTACGCGCCGTGGTGCCGCCGGCCGTTGATGAAGAACGTCGGGGTGCCGGTGACACCGCTGAGGTCGGCGGAGTCCACGTCCTCGGCGACCCGGTCGACGCCCATCCGCTTCACCATGTGCTCCCGGAACTCATCGAGGTCCAGGCCCAACTGTTCGGCGTAGCCGAGCACCTCGGTGGGGTCGAGGGCGTCCTGGTGTGCGAGCAGCAGGTCGTGCATCTCCCAGAACGCGCCCTGCGCCCCCGCCGCCTCGGCGGCCTCCGCGGCGAGTTGGGCATGGGAGTGGACGTCGGTGAGCGGCAGGTGCCGCCAGACGTACCGGACGTTGGCGAAGTCGGCGAGCAGTTCCCGGACCACCGGCTCGGCCTGACCGCAGTAGGGACACTCGAAGTCGCCGTACTCCACGACCGTCACCGGTGCCTCGACCGGCCCGCGCATGTGGTCGCGCCGCTCGTCGACCGGCAGCATCAGGTCGACGATCCCCTCGGTGACGCCCAGCAGCGCCCGGCTACGCCGTGCCGGCGACATCCGCCCGGCCGAGCGGAACACCAGCCAGGTGACGAGGGACGCGCCGAGGGTCGCGACGAGGATGCCGAGTTTCGCCTCGTCCAGGGCGGGGCCGCTGAGGGCGTGGGTGGCGATCAGGAGGGCGACGGTGAACCCGATGCCGGAGACTGTGCCGACCCCCGCGACGGCGAGCCAGCCCACCGGCGGCCGGAACCGGTTGCCGGTCAGCCGCGCCACCAGCCACGAGGTGGCCACGATCCCGGCCGGCTTGCCGACGACGTACGCGACCACGACGCCGAGCGTGACCGGCGAGGTCACGGCCCGGGCCAGCAGCTCACCGTCGACGACGATTCCGGCGTTCGCCAGTGCGAAGAGCGGCACGACCACGTAACTCGCCCACGGATGGTAGAGAGTTTGCAGCCGATCGTTCGGCGACACCGCCGAGGTGAGCCCGGCCCGCGCCATCCGGGCGAGCTGCGGGGTGGGCTGTTCCCGGAAGAGACGGAACTGGTCGCTCGCCCGCTGCAGGTCGTCGCGACCGGGGACGTAGGCGTAGGTCAGCAATCCCATCACCAGACCCACCGCGACCGGGTCGACACCGGATTTCGAGACGGCGACCCAGGCCGCCACCCCCAGCAGCGCGTAGACCGGCCCGAGTCGCACACCGCAGCCCCGCACCAGCAGAACGAGGGCGAAGATTCCCACCGCGACCAGCAGCGCCATCGGCGACGGATGCTTCGGGTAGGCGATCGCCAACACCGCGATCGCCAGCAGGTCGTCGACGACGGAGACGGTCAGCAGGAAACCCCGCAGCCGATCGGAGAAACGCGGCCCGAAGACGGCCAGCGCACCGAGCGCGAGCGCCGTGTCCGTGGCCATCACCACACCCCAACCCGCGGCGGTGCCACGTCCGGCGTTGATCGCGAGATAGATCGCGATCGGCAGGAGCATGCCGCCGAAGCCGGCCAGCATCGGCAACGCCAGGCGACGGCGCTCCCGCAGCTCGCCAATGTCGAACTCGCGGCGCAACTCCAACCCGGCCACCAGGAAGAAGAAGGTCATCAGGCCGCTGTTGACCCAGGTCCGCAGGTCGTGCGACACCGGCCAGTCGCCAAGCTGGACCGAGAACGACGTGCCCCAGACCGACTCGTACGACCGGACGTGCAGGTTGGCCCACGCGAGAGCCACCACCGCGGCGACCAGCACCACCCGGGCACCGCCGGTCTCGGTACGCAGGAACGCGCGCAGCGGAGCGTTGAACCTCCCCTCCCAGGCGGTCCGGCTGCTCCACCCCCGCAGTGGTCTGCTGCTCGTCACGGGGACAATCCTTGTCGAGCTGATCGGCACGCGGTTCGGATTCGCGTACGCCGTGCCTGTTGCGTCGATCTCGCACTTTCTGTCGCCGAGACGCGGGACTCTGCGTCACGTGTCGCGGCAGTTAAGTGCAAGATCGCGCGGCGGGCGGCCCGTCCTCGTCGACCACCCTGAGGGGCACGCACGCAGCGCCACCGGTTGGTAGCGTGCCGGTGATGTCGCCGGTTCCTGGGGAGGGTCGACATGTGGGTGGACGACGCCGCGCTCGACACGGCCGAAGGCCGACTTGACGAGTGGGAATCATCGCTCGCCGCGCGGGCGGAACGAGCCAGGACCCTGTCGGCGACGATGCGGGAGCTGACCGGCACCGCCCGCAACGCCGATCGCACTGTCCACGTCACCGTCGACTCGGCCGGCCTGCTCATCGACCTGCGGCTCGACGAGCTCAGCCGGCAACAACCCGCGGCGCGCACCGCTCGGCAGATCCTGGAGACCACCACCGCCGCGCGCGCCGACCTGCTCCGACAGGTCAGCGACGCAGCCACGGAGTCACTGGGCGACGACGCGAGCACCCGGGCGATCATCAACTCGTACCGCAGCCGGCTTCTCCACGACCAGGGATCAGACGATGCCCGCCGGTGACGGCATCGAGGTCGACCCGGACGACCTCACCGCCCACGCCGCACGTCTCGATCGCTGTGCCAGCAGCCTCGACACCGCCCAGCAGGCCGGCCAGCACGTCCGGTTGGGCACCGACGCCTACGGGCAGCTCTGCGCGATGATGCCGGTGCTGCTCGACGGCCTGCAGCGAACCCTGGTCGACGGCATCGGCGCCGCCGCCGGGTCCGTGCGGGACACCGCCGGGAGGCTGCGGACCAGCGCGGACCGCTACCGACACTCGGACGCCCACGCCAGGCAACTGCTCGACGGGGTGCGGCAGCAGCGGTGACGTCCAATCCACTCGTCGCCGCCGCTGCGGACACCCCACCCAGCGCCTGGGCGGGGGTGTGGATCTGCGAGGACATCGAACTCATCGCGCAGGGCGTCCGCAACGGCAGCTGGGTAGACGGCAGCCTCGGCGTCGTGAGCGCGAGCCTGGACGCCCTCGCCTTCGTCTCCGACCCGGTCGGCGCCCTGCTCCAGTACGGGATTGCCTGGCTCATCGAACACGTCAAG
This sequence comes from Micromonospora sp. NPDC049171, assembly GCF_040648275.1. Lineage (NCBI taxonomy): Bacteria > Bacillati > Actinomycetota > Actinomycetes > Micromonosporales > Micromonosporaceae > Micromonospora > Micromonospora sp. NPDC049171. The sequence goes on along the minus strand of NZ_JBEZDJ010000001.1, from coordinate 418,514 downwards.
CCCCTCAGCGAGGCACTGGACTGGCTCGCCGGCGACCCCGCGCAGATCACCGCACACGCCCAGACCTGGCGCAACGTCGCCGCCTCCCTCCGCGACGAAGCCGCCGAACTGGCCCGCGCCGTCCGCACCGACGTCGCCGGCTGGGGCGGAAGTGCCGGCCCCGCCTACCGGGGCTGGGCCGCCGAACAACAGCAGGCCATCACCGGCCTCGCCCAGGGCGCCGACACCATGGCCGCGATCACCGAAGGCGCCGCCGGCCTGGTGGCTGCCGTCCGGCTCCTGGTCCGCGACGCCATCGCCACCTGCGTGTCCCGCCTCATCGTGTACGCGGGCGAACTCGTCATCACCGGTGGACTGGCCGCGCCGCTGGTGGTGGAGCAGGTGACGACGTTGGTCGCGTCGTGGGGGGCGCGGATCGCGCGGCTGCTGCGCGGGCTGCTGGCCAGCCTGCGGCGGCTCATTCCGGAGATGCGCCGGCTCGGCGACCTCATCGAGAAACTCAAGCAGGCGTTGGGGCGACTCCAGCAAGGTGAGTCGCCGCCGAGCCGGCACGCGCCAGAACCTGAGCCACCTCGCGAGACCCCAGGCCATACGGTTACGGAGCAGCAACGAGTCCACGATCTCGGCATGGATCCGGCCACCGGGAGATTTCGTCCGGGCGAGGCGGAGACGGCGGCCCGGTTGGAGCAGGAAGTGGGCGTGCGGCTGCAGCGCGCTCCGGCGGACTCCTCTGCCGACTGGGTCGATGACGCCGGGCGGACCTACGATGCGGTGGGCAACTTTCCGGCCCAGTTCTTTGACCGCCAGTGGCCGCAACTGCAGTATCAGATTGAGCGACATCTAGACAAAGCAGACCTGGTGCCGGTGGACGTCGTGCAGTTCAACCCGGAACAGGTAGCCCGTATCGAGCAGTTCATTACGGACCGGAACCTCGGTCCACGAGTATTCATCGTAGGGAAATAATGGCTGGCCTCATTGTGCTGAAACCCGGTGTCGACTGGACCGCGACCGGAGGACTGTTCGACTGGACGCTCGAGTTCGTGATCTCCCGCCTCTCGGACCGGCAGACCGCCAACCATCTGCAGGAGATCGTCGACAACAATCTCGGCTCATTGTGGATCGACGAGTTACCCGCTGCAGCGCAGCAGGAGATCGTCAGCCACCTGCGCAACGGACTCGTGACGGCTGGCGAGCGACAACTGCCGGAAACCGAGCACAAGATCGCCGTCATCCAGCATCTTCAGGAGCTGGTCAACGCGACCTACTCAGCCGGTTTCCCGGAATCGAGTGACCCCGGCAGTCAATGATGTCGCGTTGGTGGGGCAACCATCGGAGGATGCGGACATGGGAATGATGGTGACCGCGCGACGTGTCGAGGCGGCTGCGGACGAAATCCGATACGAGTTCGGTTTGGACGGCAAGTTCGACCGGATCCTGACAATCGATCCACGCACCCTCGGCACCCAGATCGATGATGGCGATGTCGATTCCGCCGCCGGTGCTATCACGGCAAAGATCGTGAAGGCTTGGCGGTCCAGCGGCGAGTTCCCGACAAGGATGCTGTTCGCAAGCTGACGTCAGCCGGGCCGTCAGGCGCTGGTGAGGCGGCCGTCCTGGTCGACGCGGAGGCGACCGCTGGTCACGGCGACCCGCAGCCCGTACCGGAGTAGCTTGTTGATCTTTTCGGTGCGGCGGCGGTAGCCGAGCCGCTCCAGGCCGGCGCGCAGCAGCCGCTCCTCGTCCATGCCCGGTACGCCCTCCAGCGCGTGCACGAGAGCGTTGGCCACCTCCTCCGGTGGCACCTCCTCGAACGCGCGGTCGTTGCTCGCCTGAGTGACCCGGTACGCGCGGTACGTCTGCGGATCGACGCCCTCGGGCCAGGCGTACCGGCTCACGGTCGGGTGCGTGTGCAGTCGCCGGGGGTCGACGAGCGCGAGTACGGCGATACGTCTGTCCTCCCGGGTCCGGTGGAAGCCGAACCGCGCGAGGGCGAGGCGTGCGAGCCGGTGCTGCTCGATGGGCCCCTCTGCCTCGATGATCTCGCGGAGTGCGGTCCGCATCAGCTCACGTACCCGTTGGTCGGTGGCCAGGAGGTCAAGGTCGGCCTGGTCTCCGAGCGAGGTTGGCAGGTACGCGACGAATGGGGTTGCGGTGCTGGTGTCGGCGGCGCCCGGCGTGACCTGCACCGCGGCGAGCGCGGTGACGGGTGGCGCCGACACGCCCGGGAGGGGCTCCTCGTCCGCCGCGAGACGCGGTTGCGGCAACTCGGCGGCCGGTGTCGAGGGTTGCTGCTCCACGTCCGTGACGGCGCGCGGCCGCGGCAGCTCGATGCCCTGCGCGACCGCCGACGAGCCGAGGTCCGGCTGGTCGGTCGCGAGGGCGTCGGCCTGGGTGAGCGCTTCGTCGACCCGGACGAGCAGCGCCGACCGGTCGCGGATCCACGCCGGCAACCAGAACCGCACAACCTGCGGCCACCCCATGATCGAGCGGAGGAGCGCGGGCGCCGAGTCCCGGTCGGCCACCGTGGGGCGGGCACTCCAGTCCGGGCCGTCGAGCATGACGGCCACCTGCCAGCGTGGTGCGCCTGGTCGGCGTACGGCGATGTCGACTGTGAAGTCGGAGAGGCCGTGCGAGGTGCGGACCTCGTGGCCGCGCTCGCGCAGCGCCGCCGCCACCTCCTCGCGGATCCGACTGCGCCGCTGGGTGCGGTCGGTGGTGAGGTCGCCCAGGCGGTCCGCGCCGGCGGCGGCCATCTCGCAGTACGCCCGCAGGTGCTGGGTGCCCAGCGCGGACGTGCGGCTCAGGTCGATGTCGGACGGGTCGAAGGACGAGTAGAGGACGACCTGACGGCGGGCACGGGTGATGGCCACGTTGAGCCGCCGCTCGCCGCCGGCCTGGCTGAGCGGCCCGAAGTTCAGCGGAAGCTGGCCGGTCTCCGGGTTGGTGGAGAAGGCCAGCGAGAACAGGACGACGTCGCGCTCGTCGCCCTGCACGTTCTCCAGGTTCTTCACGAAGATCGGCTCCGGCACCGCGTCGGAGAGGTGCTCGCGGATGATCGGATCGGTGCTCTCCTCCAGCAGGTTGAGGATGAGGTCCCGCTGCTGGATGTTGAAGGTGACCACGCCGACGGACTGGGTGGCGGTCGCCGGGTCGTGCAACCGCCGGGTGATGTCCGCGAGGATCGCCCGCGCCTCGACCTCGTTGGTCCGGGACCCACCCCGGTCGTACTGGCCGTCGACCCGCCGCCAGGTGACCCCGGCGGAGCTGGCGGCGCCGGGCGACGGGAGGCTGGACAGCTTGTTGTCGTAGTAGTAGCGGTTGGAGAAAGCGATCAGTGACTCGTCGTGGCTGCGGTAGTGCCAGGACAGCCACCGTTGCGGCAACCCCGACTCGACGGTCTCGCTGAGAATGCTCTCCAGGTCCTCCAGCACCGGGCCGTCGCCCTCGTCGACCTCGTCGACGGCGTGGCTGGCCTGCATGATGCTGCTCGGCGGCATCTGCCGGGAGTCGCCGACCACCACCACGGCGCTGCCCCTGCCCATCGCGCCGATCGCCTCGGCCACCCGGATCTGCGACGCCTCGTCGAAGATGACCAGGTCGAAGCGCTGGCTCCCCGGTGCCAGGAAGTTCGCCGCGGACGCGGGGCTGACCAGCACACACGGGGTCAACGCCAGCACCGCGTCCGGGTACTGCTCGAACAGCTCCCGGAAGGACCGCCCGCCCCGCTTGCGGCGCAGCTCCGCCGCGAAGTCCGCGAAGCGGCCCCGCCGGTCGGTCGGGCTGAAGGGGCGGCGGCGCACCAGCACCGACGGCAACTGTGTCGGCAGCGCGGCCCGCAGCTCGCCGGCCGCCGCCTCGAACTGGCTGATCTCGTCGTCGTGCAGCTCCGGGTCGAAGTACTGCAGGCCGCCGGCCCGTACCCGTTCGGCGAGGGACGCCGTCGCGACTGACCGCCGGTAGACCTCCTCGGCGAGGTGCGCGGGCACCTCGACGCGCAGCAGCTGGTCCCGAAAGTCGGTGAGACCGGCGGAGGTGAGCACGTCGGCGTGCGCTAGGACCGTCGCCCAGCGACGCAGCGGGAACAACTCCTCGCTCCGCAACTCGTGCAGCCAGGTCGCACCGTCGCGCTGCCAGGCGTCGGTCCAGTGCGAACCGGCGGCCCACAGGGTCAGCTCGGCCGCACCGGAGCGCAGCACCCCGCGCCAGGCCCGCCACCGCGAGGCGAACCGGTCGAGCAACCCCGCGTCGACGTCGGTGAACCGGCCGTGGAACAGCTCCCAGGCCCGCGGGTGCCGGGCCAGGAGCGTCCGGCCGACGTGGGTCGCCTCGACCGCCTCGGTCAACCGCTCCGGTGCGTGGGGGTCGGTGGGCTGCCACCGCGACAGCAGCAGTCCGCCGACAGCGACAACCTGCTGGTGGAGGGCCGCCGCCTGGGCCTGGGCGGCCACCAGCCGACCGGTGGTCACCTCCACCCGCTCGGCGTCGAGGGTCGCACCGGCAACCAGGTGTACGGCCAGCCGGTCCACGATGGCCTGCCACCGCTTGCGTTTGCCGAACAGCCTCCTGGCCACCTCCTGCGCCTCGGCGTGCCAGCCGGCCAACTCCGCACGGGCGAACACGTCCGGCCGGAAGGTGGCCAACTCATCGGCGAAGCCCTGCCGGAACGCCGCCAGGTCCGACTGGAGCCGGGCCACCGCCTCATCCCACCGCCGGTCGCTGGCGCGCAGGGTGGTCTGCCGGTCCGGCAGCAGTCCGCGTACGGCGAGCCAGGCGCCCGCCTGCAGCTCGCTCACCGTCTCCGGGGCGGGCAGCGTCCGCAGCAACTCCACCAGGTGCGGGTGGGCGGCGAGGTCGGCGCGGAGGCGTTCGAGCTCGGCGGCGATCTCGGTGACCGCGGCGCCGTGCAACCCGTCGAGGGTACGGCAGCCGCTGAGCGCCCACGGGTGCGCGGCCCGGAGTCGGGCCGACCGTGCGGCCGCCGGGAACTCCCGCAGGGTCGTCTCCACCTGCGCGCGTGCCGGGGCGGGTGCGTGCAGGTGAGCCACCGGGATCGGGGCGACGGGGCCGTCGGAGTACGCCAGGGTCTGCTCGTAGGACGACCAGAGTGACATCCCGGCGGGGTTGGTGGTGTGCACCTGGGCCGGGTACTCGGTCAGCGGGGCGAGCCGCGTCCGGTAGGCCGTCTCGACGGCCGTCCACATGCCGTCGCCGCCGTGGTCGTGCTGGTCGAGCGCGTCGCGCAGCTGCTGGCGGATCGCGTTGAGGGACTGCTTACGCCCGTGCAGGTCGAGCGCGAACGGCCCGAGGCCGACCTGCTTGAGGCGGCGCTTCACCACCTCCAGGGCGGCCTGCTTCTCGGCGACGAACAGCACCGACCGGCCCGCGCCGACCGCCCGGGCGATCATGTTGGTGATGGTCTGGGACTTGCCGGTGCCCGGCGGGCCCTCCAGGACGAAGGAGTGGCCCCGTTCGGCGCGCACGATGGCCTGCATCTGCGACCCGTCGGCGGGAATGGGCAGGTGCAGGTCGGCCTCGTCGACAGCGATCTCGACGTCGTGCTCCGGGCGGGCGGGGTCGTCGAACGTGGCGCCGGAGGACTCCACCAGGTGCCGGACGACCGGGTTCTCCATGAAGCGGGGCCAGTGGTCGGTGAGGTCCCGCCACATCTGGAAGGTGGAGAACTGCAACAGTCGAAGGCTGGCGGTCTCGTCGATGCGGTAGTTGAGCCGGTTGTCGAGCAGCCCGGTGTTGATCGCCGCGAGGGTCTTGGCGATGTCGATGCCGTGCTCGTCGAGGACCGGCCACTCCAGCTCCGGGATGCGGACGTTGTGCTTGACCCGCAACCACTCGACCAGGCACTGGTTCGGGCTGGCGACCTCGGTGCCGTCGATCACCAACGCGTACGGGCGACGACCGGTGCCGCCCTCGATTCGCACCGGCAGGAGGAACAGCGGCGCGTACGCCTCTCCCCCGGTCGCCTTCGTGTGCACCAGGGTGCCGATGGTCAGGTAGAGGTAGTTGCTGCCGGTCTCCTGCTCCATCGTGCGCGCCTCGCGCTGCAGCGCGCGCATCGCGGTCTTGTAGCGGGCGTCGGTGACCGCGCCGTAGACCCGCCGGTCGGTACGCAATTCCCGGGTCAGGATCTCGGCGTCGAGGTCCTGCGCCCGACGTGTCCCGGCCAGCTCGTGCACGTGACTGATGTCGTCCTGCGGGATGACCTGCACCTGACGGCCATCGTGGATCAGGTCGTCGAGCAGGGCCAGCGCACCCGCCGGCACGTGCAGGTCCAGCCCACGGCCCCGCTTGGGCAGGTTGAGCAGCGGGTTACGCAGGCTCAGGTCCAGCAGCGACTTCTTCCACTGCTGGACGCGCGCCGGCGACCCGTCGGACCGCTGCGGCACCTCCTCGCCCTCGTCGGCGAGCTGACGCAGCTTCGCGGCGGCAACGCCGGGCGGCAGGTCGAGGGACGCTGTCGTCTCTGGCGTCGCCTCGGCGCCTGTCTTTGGCGTCGCCTCGGCGCCTGTCTTTGGCGTCGCCTCGGCGTCAACCGCGGCGGGCGCGATCAGTTCGTCGGACGACGGCAGCGGGCGGATCCCCGAGCGGTGGGCCAGGTGCACGTCGACGACGCCCTGCATGCGTTCGCCGTCGCCGCGGAAGTGGGCGAGCCCGACGCGTACCGCCTCGGTAAAGGTCGCCGACTGCGCGCCCGGCCCGATGCGGGTCAGCTCGACCGGCACGGCCCGGCCGGAGTCCACCATCGAGATCAGCAGGTTGGTCTCGGTCACCGCGGCCGAGCCCAGCCGTTCCTCCTCCAGCAGGAAGCCACCGAAGGCATGGCCCGCGCTGATGAAGATGAGCGGGTGCAGCCCCGCCGCCTCAAGACACGCGGCGTACGTGACGGACAGGTCGAGGCAGTTGCCGAGCCGCCCGTCCAGGACGGCCGCGGTGGTGCGCACCTTCTGGCCGGTGTTCTCGAAGGACGCCGGCAGGGTCTGGTAGGTGATCTCCAGTTGGCGCAGCGCCTCGTAGACGGCGCCGGCGATCAGCGCCGCCCGCTCCGAACCCTCCTGGTAGCCCTGCAACGAGCCGGAGCCGGTCCTCGCGAGCAGGAGCTGGGCGGCTGCCCGCAGGACCGCCTCCACCGCCCGGGTGTTCGGCTGCACGAAGGCCGCCAGGCTGTCGTACAGGGCAGGGCTGTTGAACCACTCGTTGTGCGCCAACACCCGCGACGGGGCAACCAGCCGCAGTGCCTGCTCCCGCGCCTGCACCCGGAGGGTGTAGTCGACCGGGAACGCCTCGTCGGTGCGGTACAGCAGCACCCGGTCGGGGGTGAAGTCGCGGAAGTCGTCCCAGCTCGTGCTCGCCCCGGGCCGCAACGGCACGGCCAGCGTCCGTGCCCACGGCTCGGTCAGCGCGCCGTCCGGGCCGCGCAGTTCCAGCGTCACCGTGACATCGGCCAGCGACACCGGGCCTCGGTTGACGAGCGTGAGGTGACGGACCAGCGGCACCCGGTTGTGCACCAGGGCCGCGTTGATCGCCGGCTGCACGAGCAACCCGACGTCGAACTGGTCGTCGGCGGCGGTGAACTGCGCGAAGACGCTGTCGGACATGGCGTTTCTCCAGGTGGGGAGACCGTGGAGAGCCAGCCTAGCGGTCGACCAACCTGTGTAGAGCGCCCAGGCACTCCGCCTCCCTCATCGGCGCAAGCGGCGGGTGCAGTCGCCGTCGTGGCCGTCGCGCAGGAGGCAGCGCCGACCGCCAGGCAGCCGTAGGTCGCAGAAGACCCGGTGGCGGAGGAACTGCTGATCCTCCTCGGAGACGGTGGTCTCCCCCGGATCCGCCATCGGCAGCACCAGCATCCACCGACCGATGACCCGGGCCAGGCGTTGCGCGGCGGGCAGGTCGGTGGCGACAACGGGCAGGTGGATGACGTACCGCTGGCTCATCGGGCCGGGCCCCGCTCGTTGCGGGCGTCGGCCTGATCGGCCTGCCCGCGACGCAGGCCGGCCTTGATCCGGGCGGTCTCGCGGCGGCTCTCGGCGAGAGCGGCGTAGACGGCGGCCATGTCGACGGCGACCCGGTCGAGGAAGGCGTACACGTCGTCGGGGTTCAGACCGCGACGCCCGAGCCCGGTCGGCGCGAAGCGGCGCTCGCGCACCTGCCACGGCAACAGACCGGTGTACGCGGTGGAGCGGTGGGTCATGCCACTGGTCGGTGACTCTGGTCGCTGGTTTCTGGGGTTCATGCCTGCCTTCCGGATGCGGAGGGGCGAGGGGTGTTCGGGAAGCACGGCGGCCGCTCGGGGGACCGGCCGGCCGCCGTGCTGTGATCAGCCTGCGACAGTCCGCAGTGGGAACGCAACGTTCTAAAGCGCAATTTCCCTGTTGTGCATTGACTTTCTTTGCTGAAACCCGTAGGAGTTGCAGGAGTAGGTCACGCAGCGTTGCGTCATGGAACCAGGGAGTGTACGGATGCCCGACGACATCGGATCGACAGTGCCGCGCCGGCAACTCGGCCGGCTGCTGCGACAGTTCCGCAACGAGGCCGGGGTGACGCTCGACGCCGCCGCCGAAGCCCTGGAGTACAGCCGGCAGAAGATCTGGCGCCTCGAATGCGGCCAGGGATCGGTCCGGGTGCTCGACGTCAAGGCCATGTGCGAGCTGTACGGAGTGTCGCCCGAGATGGCCGAGGCGATGCGCGGGCTGGCCGTGGAGACGAAGTCGAAGGGCTGGTGGCACGCGTACGGGGACGCGGTGCCGAACTGGTTCGAGCTGTACGTGGGGCTGGAGTCCGCCGCGGCTCGACTGCGGGAGTACGGCGAGACACTGATTCCCGGGTTGCTGCAGACACGCTCCTACGCCCTCGGACTCTTTCAGCCTGGGAGTCGGCTAAGCCCCGAGGAGCGTGAGCAAGCAGTAGAGGTGCGGCTACAACGACAGGCGTTGCTTAGGCGTCGACTGCCAAAGCCCCCACGCTTGGACGCAGTGCTCTCCGAGGCGGCACTCCGTCGAGTGGTCGGCAGCCACGGCGTAATGTCCGACCAGCTCAAACATCTACTCGAAGTCTCCGAGCAGCCGAACGTCTCAGTGCAGGTGGTGCCGCTGGCTGCCGGGCCGCACCCTGGAGCGGTCGCTGGCTCGTTTGTGATCCTCGACTTCCCGACGACCAACGGGGGTCGGACCGCTCCGGAGCCCTCGGTGGTTTACAGCGAGTCGCTGACCGGGGCGCTGTACCTGGATAAGCCGGATGAGCTGATGGCCTACGAGGACACCTGGAGAGGACTGGCGGCCCTCTCGCTCGACGCGGCAGAATCAAGAGACATGATCAAGAGGATCATCGGGGAGATGCGGCATGACTGACCTGACCGGCGCCGTCTGGCGCAAGAGCACCCGCAGCGGCGACAACGGCGGCAACTGCGTCGAGGTTGCCGACAACCTCCCCGGCATCATCGCCGTGCGCGATTCAAAGCACGCCGCAGGACCGCAGCTCACCTTCACCGTGCAGGCGTGGGCCGACTTCGTCGGGGCCACCAAATGCGGGGAAGGCGTTAGTTCGGACTCAGCGGGCATCGCCGGCGCACAGGGGTAAGGATCAAGACGGCGAGTTGGCCGCTGTCCATCAATCCGACTGCGACTCACGATCCGCTTGGATCCAGCTCCACACTGATGCATGGCCTGCTCGGACGGCACGCCACATGAAAACCGGTAGCGGCCAGACGTCACCTCAATCGGACGTGCATGCGCCCGACGGCTTTCCCCCCTCGTTGCAGCCGCTGTTGGCGAGGATCGCCGACCGTCCAGCCACCCGCCAGCATCAGGAGGTTCGCGACATCCAAGCGCACCGACACTTCGGTAGCCGGCGGCTCACCCTTGCCTTCTGGCATCGAGCGGAGGGCCCGCTCCAACACATCGGCAGCGGCACGAAGCACTCGTCTTCGGCGAGCTCCCCTGCTTGCGCCCGCGACTCCGCCAACGTGTGCTGCGATAGCTGCGGCGGCACCGAGGCGGTGTGCGCTGGCACGCTGCATCTCACACCGTCAGCTCGGAGGGCTGCGAGCCCTTGATTGTCGCCGTCGTCGAGGAACGGCGCCAAGAGCTGACGGACCTCGCCTGCCGACGCTGGCCTTTCCGCTGGGTCCTTGGCTAGCAGGCAATACAGGAGGTGCGCCAGGTCGTCGGGCATCTCGGAGAGAATGCAGCCCAAGGCGTATAGATCAGCAGCAGGCCCAACAGGACCCCCTGGGCCTGCTCGGGCGCGATGTAAGCGGGAGTGCCGAGCGTTCGGCCGGTCGCGGTGAGGCGTGACGCTTCGGCCGGGCCAAGCAGCGCCGCCACACCGAAATCGAGCACCTTGACCACCCCCGCGGGGGGGGTAATCATGACCCCAGTCCCGGCGTCGCCTGCTTGACCGGCGGGTTGATCCGGGCAATTCCGGGTCGGTGCTTTCCCGGTGGCCGTCCGCGATCGACCACCGGGAACGCTGGTCAACCGGCTCGGTAGGAGAGGTAGTAGCCCTCGTACGGCCAGCTGTGGAAGTTGTTGAGCTCGGACGCAGCGCCGGTGCAGTCGGAGGTCCGGTAGCCAGAGACGGAACCGAAGCCATTCCAGCCGATCGCCCAGATCGCCTCGGCCGGGACCGGGCGGCAGATACCGTCGGGCGTGGCCTGCCTGCCCACGATGATCTGCGTGTAGGCCTGATAGAAGACGAGGCCGGTGTCGGGAACCTTGAGCGTCTCGGCAGCGGCTGCGGGCGACGCCGGTATCGTCACGGCCAGTGTGGTGATCAAGGCGGCGGCGAGACCCGCAGCGATTCGGCTGGTAAATCTGCGCATGAGCTTCCCTTCCTAGCGGTGTTCGGGGACGGGACCGGAGCTCGTTCAGCCCAGGGATAGATAAACTTGCATCGATTATGTTCCCCGTGTCAACCAACCCGCCGCTGACCGCTGTCGCTGAGCGGCCCGAACGCAGAGCTGGCTGCGAGCTGGTCACCTGCTACCCGGGTCGCGGGGGCGTTCGGAGGTAGGGTCCCAATCATGACGATTCCCCACCTGACGGCAGCTGACGGGACCGCCCTGCCGGCGATCGGGCTCGGCACGTATCAACTGAACGGCTCGGCGGGTGTCGACGCGATCGGTCAGGCGATCCGGGCGGGCTACCGGTTGATCGACTCGGCGGTCAACTACGAGAACGAGGGCGCGGTCGGTCGGGCCGCTCGTGCGGCGGGTGAGGTGCGGGACGAGCTGGTCGTCACGTCGAAATTGCCGGGGCGGCACCACCGTTACGACGAGGCGTTGACCACGATCGAGGAGAGTGTGTTCCGCACCGGCCTCGACCGGGTCGACCTGTACCTGATCCACTGGCCGAACCCGAAGACCGACCTGTACGTGCAGGCGTGGCGGGCGCTGATCGAGGCCCGTGAGCGTGGCCTGGTGCGGCACATCGGGCTCTCCAACTTCCTGCCCGAGCACATCGAGCGACTGGTGGCCGAGACCGGGGTGGCCCCGGTGGTCAACCAGATCGAGGTGCACCCGTACTTTCCGCAGCAGGAGGCGCTCGACTACCACCGGGAACACGGGATCCTGGTGCAGGGTTGGAGCCCGCTCGGCCACGGCAACGACCTGCAAAAGCACCCCGTCGTCGTGGAGATCGCGACCGCGCACGGCGTCAGCCCGGCGCAGACGATCCTCGCCTGGCACGTGACCCGTCAGGTGATTCCGCTGCCCAAGGCCGCCTCGCCGCAGCGGCAGGTCGAGAACCTGGACGTCTTCGGCATCACGCTGACCGAGGCGCAGGTCGAGGCCATCACCGCGCTGGGACGCTCGGACGGGCGTCTCGCGGACCAGGACCCGGCGGTGTACGAGGAGTTCTGACGAACCCGACGCGGTGATAGCCGTTGGGCTGGGAGAGCATGGGGCGCACCGGAGAGTACGGCCGGCCGAGGAGCCGCGAGACGATGCTGGCGTACCTCGGACGGGTGCCGTAGTCGGCCGGCACCGAAAGCTGGCAGCAAGCTCACCGACACCGAGGTCGAGGCCATCACCGCACTGGCCGACCGTGCATCACTGGCAGGGCAATACTGGTCGGGTGGAAAGTATCCCGCCCCGCCTGCTGCTGGTCGAGGACGACCGCGCGCTGACCGCGCTGCTCGCCGACCTGCTCGCCGAGGAGGGGTACAACGTCGACCTGGCCCGCGACGGGCAGAGCGCTCTGCACCACGCACTGGCCCGCGACTACCAGCTCATGGTCATCGACCGAGGGCTGCCGGTGCTGGACGGCCTGCAACTGGTCAGCCGGTTGCGGGAGCGCGGGGTGACCTGTCCCGTGCTGCTCCTCACCGCTCGGGGGTCCCTCGACGACCGGGTGGAAGGGCTCGACGCGGGCGCGGAGGACTACCTCGTCAAACCCTTCGAGGTCCCCGAGCTGCTCGCGAGGCTCCGGGCGCTGCGTCGCCGCCACCAGGACGCGGCGAGCCGACTGCCGCTGGGGCCACGACGCTGGTTGGACGTCGGTAACCGGCGGGTGCTCGACGACGGCGAGGAGATTCCGTTGTCCGCCCGCGAGTTCGCTGTCCTGCGCGCCCTCGCCGGTCGGCCGACGAAGGTATTCACCCGGGCGGAGTTGCTGAGCAGCACTTTCGACCACGCCGACGCCCCGGGCAGCGTCGACGCCTGCGTCCATCACCTGCGCCGCAAGCTGGGCCGCGGTGCCATTAGCACGGTGCACGGTCTCGGCTACCGAATCGGTACGGGCTGACGGGTGGACGAGGCCCAACTGAACCACGCCCGACGGCGCAGTGTGGCGCAAACCGCCGCAGCGATCGGCGTCATCCTGTTACTGGTCGGCGCGTTGATGTTCGTCCTCTCCAGCCGTCAGGAGTCCCGTGCGCTGGATGCGGAGCTGGGTCAGGTGCTCAGCATGGCCGAGGACGTGGACGATCCGCCGCCCGGTCAGGTCCTGGCCCGCCGAGCAAGCGGAACCGACGCGGTCGAGGTGACCAGGAGTGCAGCACCGGAGGTGGTCGGCGTCCTGAAGGACGCGCTACGGCGGCAGCCGACGCGGTACGACACCAACGCGGGGGACGACCATCCGGTCCGGGTGCAGGTCGACCACCGGGTGGACGGCAGCCGCTGGGCGGTCGCCGCCGACCTCGCGCCGCTGCGCCAGCGCCAGGAACAACTCGGCATCGCGCTGCTGGTGGCCGAACTGGCCGGCCTGGCCGGGGCGCTGGTAGCCGCGGCGCTGCTCGCCCGGCGGGCCGTAGCGCCCCTGGCCACCGCACTGACCCTGCAACGTCGCTTCGTCGCCGACGCGTCGCATGAGCTGCGCACACCGCTCACCGTGCTGCACACCCGCGCACAACTGCTCGTGCGCCGAGCCCGGACCCGGCCGGCGGAACAGCTCACCGATCAGCTCGAACAGTTGGTGGCCGACACGCGGGCGCTGGGCGAGGTCGTCGAAGATCTGCTGGTCGCCGCCACCGAGCACCAGCCGCCACCGGACACGGTGGTTGACCTGGCCGAGGTGGCCCGTGGGGTGGTGGCGAGCATGTCGGTGTACGCGCGGGAGCGCGAGGTCGAGCTGCGTCTCGAGGTCACCGGGGCGGCTGTGGTCCGGGGTGCTCGCACCGCCCTGCGCCGGGCGTTGACGGCCCTGGTGGACAACGCCGTCGGGCACGTGGCCGTTGGCGGCCACATCACCGTGACCGTGCGACACCGCGACGGCCGGATCGCCGCCGACGTCACCGACGACGGGGTGGGCCTCGATCCGGCCGAGGCGGACCGCCTCCTCGGCCGTTTCGCACACGGCACGGACGGGACGGGCCGACGTTTCGGATTGGGCCTGGCGCTGGTGCAGCAGGTCGCGCAGGCCCACGGGGGATCACTCGAGGTCGACGGGGCCCCGGGTCACGGCGCCACATTCACGCTGCTGCTACCCGCTTACTGAACCGATCGCGCAAGAATTTTCCAAGAATCGCGAAATATGGTAACTGGCAGTGATATCCGAGCGCCGAGGAGATCTCATGCCCGACACCGTCAACGGACTTCCTCTGCACCCACTGGTGGTGCACGCCGTGGTGGTTCTGCTGCCGCTGGCCGCGATCGGCGTCGCCGCGCTGGCCATCCGGCCATCCTGGCGGGGGCGCTACGGCGGGCTCGTCGTACTGATCACCGCGCTGGCCACGGTCGCGGTGCCGATCGCCTCTTCCACCGGTGAGGGCCTGGAGCATCGGGTCGGGGACCCCGGCGTGCACGCCCAGCTCGGGGACACGCTGGTCTGGTTCGCGCTGCCGCTGTTGGTCGCCGCCCTCGCGCTGTTCTGGCTGCACCGCCGGGCGGCCCACCCGGCCGGGGAGACGACCGGATCCCGCCGTGCCCCTGCATCGGTCGCGGTAGTGATCGCGGTGCTTGCCGTGGTCGTGGCGGCCGCGAACCTGGTCCAGGTCTACCGGGTGGGCGACTCCGGGGCCAAGGCGGTCTGGGGCAATGCCGCGGCAGCGTCCGCTGCGGGCCGCGGCGATAGAGCATGACTCCCGAGCTGTCCGACAGCGGGGCGTAGGTGCGTCGCCCGGGCCGGCAGCGGCCCGGGCGACGATGTCCCTTACACGAGCCCGCCGAGGGCCGGGTCGCTGATGCTGTCCTTGCCGTTCTCGACATGACCCGCGCAGCGGTACGCGAAGTCGGCGTCGCCCGCGACGTCGACCGTCAGGTCGTACCAGCCGTGGGTGCGGGTGAGCGTCCACGTCGCGCGCTCGGTCTCGCCGGGGCGCAGCGACAGCTTCACCGGGCGGGAGTGGTACCCGTCCCGGACGGTCACCTCGACCCGCTTCGACCCGCGGTTCCTGAGCGTGAGGGCGAGCTGGTAGTCACGCTCGTCGTAGGAGGGGGTGACGTCGAGGTGCGAGCGACCGTCGGTGAACCGGCGGAAGAACCCGTTGGGTCCGTGCACCGACAGGTCGTACCCGGAGGTAACCGGCCAGGTGTCGCTCAGGTGCTTGCCCGGCTCGACGGTGTAGCTGCGCGGGGCGTCCGCGCTGCCGGCCTGGCGGACCTGGAAGACCGCGGCGACACCGCCGGAGTTGCGGAAGTCGATCCGGTACGCGCCGTCGCCGAGACGCCCGTCGGCGTGCAGGGTGTACGGGATCGGCCGCGCCGGGCGTACCCCGTGCTCCTGCTTGGGCAGCCGCTGGTCCGCCGGCGGGACCGGCACCTCGTCGGGGTGCCGGACGAGGTCCTCGGGCTTGAAGTCGTCGGTGTCGGGCAACCGGACCTCGCGCGAGCGGTTCGGGTGCCGGAAGTCGAAGGCCGTGGTCAGGTCGCCGACGACGGCGCGTCGCCACGGGGTGATGTTCTGCTCGATCAGGTCCGGCCGGCCGTGCCCGAACCGCGCCTCCAGGAACTTGATCAGTGAGGTGTGGTCGAAGACCTGCGAGTTGACGTAGCCGCCGCGCGTCCACGGCGAGACGATGACCATCGGCACCCGGATGCCGAGGCCGTACGGCCCGGCCGGGTGGTCGGCGTCGCCGGGGAAGATCTCGTTGGTGGTGGGGACCGTCGACTGCCCGTGCGCGCGGGTCTGCGGGGGCGTCGGCGGGACCACGTGGTCGAAGAAGCCGCCCTCCTCGTCGTACGTGACGAACAGCGCCATCTTGCTCCACACCTCGGGGTTGGACGCGAGGATGTCGATGACCTGCGAGATGTACCAGGCGCCGAACGCCGGCCCCCAGTTCGGGTGCTCGGTGTACGCCTCGGGCGCGGTGATCCAGGAGACCTCCGGCAGCCGTCCCGCCTCGACGTCGGCGCGGAAGTCGGCAAGCAACGCCTCCGGGTCGCGACCCTGGGTCCTGACCTCGGTGCCGGTCTTGGCGCGATCCGCGAGGGGCGTTCCGGGCTGCGCGTTCTGGTACTTGTGGAAGTAGAGCAGCGAGTTGTCGCCGTAGTTGCCGATGTACGGATCGTTCGTCCAGCCCCAGGAGCCGGCGGCGGTGAGGCCGGTGCCGACGTCCTGGTAGATCTTCCAGGAGATGCCGTTGCGCTCCAGCCGCTCCGGGTAGGTGGACCAGTCGTAGCCGGCCTCCGCGTTGGTGATGACCGGGCCGCCACCCCTGCCGTCGTTGCCGACCCAGCCGCTCCACATGTGGTAGCGGTTCGGGTCGGTCGGCCCCATCAGCGAGCAGTGGTAGCTGTCGCAGACGGTGAACGCGTCGGCGAGCGCGTAGTGGTAGGGCAGGTCCTGGCGGGTGTGGTAGGTCATCGCGGTGACGCCCTTGTTCGGCACCCACCTGTCGAACCGGCCGTCGTTCCAGGCGGCGTGCCCGTCGTTCCAGCCGTGCGGCGGGTCCGGCAGGAAGGTCTGGCCGAGATCCTGCACCTCGGGGCGGAAGGGCAGCAGCTCGTCGGCTCCGTTGGGCTGGTGCCACACGTCCCGGCCGGACGGCAGGGTCGCCGGATGGGGGTCACCGAAGCCGCGTACGCCGCGCATGGTGCCGAAGTAGTGGTCGAAGGAGCGGTTCTCCTGCATCAGGATGATGACGTGCTCGACGTCCCTGATCGTGCCGGTCCGGTTGTTCGCCGGGATGGCGAGCGCCTTGCTGAGGTCCAGCGGGAGCGCCGCGCCGATCGCGGGAACTCCCATCGCCTTGAGGAACGTACGTCGGTCCACCGTGCCCATAACTCCCCCATCGTCTGCCTTTGTTCAGGTAACTGGCGACCGGACGCTATCGGCGACGGGTTGACGGCAGATGACCGTGGTCAGTTGGTTTTGCGACCACTCGACGACCGGCTGCGGGCCGCGCTCGGGCTCATCCCGTGCACCCGTTTGAAGGCCGTGCTGAAGCCGAAGGCGTCCGCGTACCCGAGGTGTCGCGCCACGGCGGCGACCGTCACCGTGGACTCGGCCAGCAGGTCGGCGGCCAGGGTCATGCGCCAGTCGGTCAGGTAGGTCAGCGGCGGTTCGCCGACCAACGCGGTGAACCGTTCCGCCAGTGTGGAACGGGAGACTCCCGCCTGCGCGGCCAGGCTGGCCAGGGTCCACGGCCGGCCCGGCGCCTCGTGCATGGCGCGCAGTACCGGGCCGACCGTGTCGTCGCCCAACGCCCGGTACCAGCCGGGAGCCTCGGCCTCCGGCCTGTCGAACCAGTCCCGCACCGTGCACACCAACAACCAGTCCAGGAGACGGTCCAGGACGACCTGCCGGCCGGGGCGGCCCGCGTCGAGTTGGGCGTCCAGGTAGTCGCGTAGCGCGGAACAGTCCTGGTCGTCCGGGACGACCAGCACCGGCGGTAGCGCGCTCAGCAGTCGCTGGGGCACCAGACCCCGAACGTGGTACACCCCGACCAGCAGCACTAGGCGGTCGGTGGGATCCGTGCCCGCCGGGGCGGACGTGCCGGTGTGGCCGCGCCGCACGTCCCGCAGCTCGCCGGGCGCGAAGCTCGACCGTGGCTCGGCCGAGAAGACGAACGGCGCCGGGCCGCGCACGGTCGCGGCCTCCCCGACCCGGACCAGGCGCGGCTTGTCGCTCTCGGGGTGGGAGATCCACCCCTCGCCGCGCAGGGGGACACAGAGCGTCAGTGGGGCGCCGTCGGTGAACCGCAGCGCCCCCGGCGGCGTCAGCACCGACCGGCCGAAGGCCGCGCCATCGGCGTGTACGCCCCGCAGCAGACTGTCGAACGGGTCCATGACATCGACGATAGATCGCCGTCGACCGGGCCTGGACGATCGGACATGCGCGGCGTACGACAGCACATGTACCGTGCGCGACCCGCCGAGTTGGCTTGTGGTCATGACGACAGACGCGGGTTCGATCCTCGTGCTGGCCGGGACCGGTAAGACCGGTCGTCGGCTGGCGCAGACGCTACGGGCGGCGGGTCAGCGGGTCCGGCCCGCCTCCCGCTCCGGTGAGGTCCGGTTCGACTGGTCGCAGCAGGTCACCTGGGGACCGGCTCTGGAGGGAGTCTCGGCGGTCTACCTGCTGGCTCCGGAGGACCCCGCGCCGGCCGCCGACTTCGTGGCGCAGGCGGTCGACTCGGGCGTCGGCCGTTTCGTGGCGCTGTCCGGGCGCGGGATCGACCGGATGGTTGACTTCTCCCCGGGCATGGTCGCCGCGGAGGAGGCGGTGCGGAAGTCCGGCGTCCAGTGGACGATCATCCGGCCGAACAACTTCAGTCAGAACTTCAGCGAGGACCTGTTTCGCCAACCACTGCTCGACGGTCGGCTGGCCCTGCCGATCGGCGACACCCCGGAACCGTTCGTCGACGCCCAGGACATCGCCGACGTGGCCGCGACGCTGCTGACGTCACCCGGTCACCACGAACAGGTGTACGACCTGTCCGGTCCGCGCGCGCTCACCTTCGCCGAAGCGGTGGCGACGATTTCCACGGCGTCCGGGCGTCCGATGCGCTTCGTGGAGCTGACGGCGGAGCAGTACCAGGCCGAACTGCTGGCCGAGGGTTATCCGGCGGAGACCGCCACCGCGCTGAACGCCCTGTTCGCCGGGATGCGGGCGGGACATCTCGCCGAGCCGACCGACGGGGTGCGTCGGGTTCTCGGACGGGACGCGCTCGACTTCGACACCTACGCCGCCCGGGCCGCGGCGGCCGGAGCATGGTCGTAGCCGCGGGAGCGCGGGCGGCGTAACGGGTGATCTGCCCGCATACTTCGAGCACTCCGACGTACCGTGAGATCGTGCCGACCAGAGACGTACTCACCAAGGCTGACCTGGCCGAACTGCGCCGCTCGGCGCTCGGGACGGCCGACCCGCTCGGTGTCGCCGCCGATGTCGCCCGGGCGGCGGAGCAGGGCCGGCTGGAGGATCCGGACGACGCCGGAGACGCCCTGACCCTGGCCGCCGAGATCGCCGAGATCCGGGCCAGGCCCGAGGCCGCCCTGCGATACGCGGAGCAGGCACTTGCGGCGTACCCGTCCGGGGATGATCCCCGGGCCGGGTTCGCGCGGGCGCTACGGGCTCGGGCCCTGTTCCGGGCCGGCGGTCGCGACGACGAGGCGATGGCGGAGTTGACCGCGCTGCGCCCGTTGCTGCTCGTGCAGCCCGACGCCCCCGCCTACGTGAGTGCCGCGTTGGACGCGGGTGGTCGTTCGGCGACCGCCGAGACGTGGCTGAGCGAGGCGGTCGACAACCTGCTCACCGAACGCGCGAGCGCCGCGTCCGGACCGGCCAGCACCACCCTCGACCCGGTGGTCGATCTTGGTCCGCCGGACGCGCCGGGTGTCGCCTTCTTCCTGTTGCAACAGCGGCATCGGGTCCGCCGGAATCTCAACCTGCCGCACGACCGGCAGGACGACCTGGCGGACCGGCTGGAGACCCAGCTCGCGCGCCGGGCCGGCGAGCGCAGGGGCGGCGATTCGGATCTGCTCTTCTGGCCGCGGGCCGAGTTCGATCGGCTGCTCGCCGAGCACGCCGCCCTGGCCGAGGTGTACGGGCCGGACTGGGACGCGCACCGGGGCCGGCTGGAGACGGAGTTGGTCCGGCTCCGGGGTGCCGGTCAGGCCGGGCTGGGCGTGTTCCGCGCCACCGTGGACGGGTTGACCGCGTTCGCCGGTCGATCCGACGGCGACCCCGCCGACGCGACGGTCCGGGCGGGCTACGCGGCCGAGGTGTCGGCGCGACCCAGCGCGCGGATCCCCTGGCCCCCGGAGCGCAACGACACCTGCTGGTGCGGTTCGGGCCTGAAGTACAAGAAGGACTGTCTGCCGCGCTCCCGGTAGCCGCCGACAACGTGTTCGGCCCGGTGGGGGCATCGGTGCCATCCCGACTACGACATAATCGTGTTTGTGGTCGGGTCAGCTGTGCGAGATGTCTGATGGGGGCCTGGTCCGCACGTCGGGTGGCGGCGTCCGCCGTCGCGGCGCTGCTCACGGCGCTCTGTGTCCCCCTGGTGGTGCAGACGGCGCGGGCGCGACACGACCCGGCCGTGGCCCTGGCGCGGGTGCCGACTCCGGCGGTGAGCGTGGACCCGCGGCACTTCGCGGTCACCTGGGCCGCGAGCGCCGATCGGCAGGGCGCCGGGCCGGCCGAGCGCAGTTACCGGCTCGTCGTGCGTACCAGCGTCGGTGGGGACGCGCTGCGGATCCGGCTGACCAACGCCTTCGGTGAGCACCCGGTCACCTTCGCCAGCGCGTACGCGGGGTTGCAGCGGCAGGGTGCGGAGCTGATCCAGGGCAGCAACCGGCCGCTGACGTTCGGCGGGCAGGCCTCGGTCACCGTGCCGGCCGGCGAGATGATCCTCAGCGACCCGCTGCCCGGCGAGTTGGCCGCCGAGAGCGATCTCGTCGTCAGCCTCCACGTCACCGGCGCGGTGGGGATGAGGAGTGGTCATCCCCTGGCCCTGCAGACCTCGTACGCGGCCATGGGTGATCATGCCGCCGAGGAGGCGGCGACCAACTGGACCGACACGCTGAACTCGTGGTACTGGTTGGACGCCGTCAGTGTGCGGACGTCCACGGCGATCAGCTCGGTGGTCACCCTCGGCGACTCCATCACCGACGGGTTCGCCCTCCGCA
The DNA here is from genome assembly GCF_040648275.1 of Micromonospora sp. NPDC049171. Lineage (NCBI taxonomy): Bacteria > Bacillati > Actinomycetota > Actinomycetes > Micromonosporales > Micromonosporaceae > Micromonospora > Micromonospora sp. NPDC049171. The sequence goes on along the minus strand of NZ_JBEZDJ010000001.1, from coordinate 397,999 downwards.
CGAACACGAACGGGCGGTGGCCCGACCACCTGTCCCGGCGACTGCGGGCCGCGCCCGACAGCCCGGTGAAGGGGGTGGCCAACGAGGGCATCTCCGGTAACAAGGTGCTCGCCGGCGGGGCCGGACCGGCCGCGCTGCGCCGGTTCGACCGCGACGTGCTCTCCCACCCCGGGGTCGACACGGTCTTCGTGCACGAGGGCATCAACGACATCAAGGCGCACACCGGCGTCACGGTGGACGCCCTGACCGCCGGCTACCGGCAGTTGGTCGACCGGGCGCACGCGGCGGGCCGGTGCGTCGTCGGGGCCACGGTCATGCCCTACCGGGGCTGGCCCGAGTACGACGCCGCCGGTGAGGCCGTGCGCCAGGGCGTCAACGACTGGATCAGGCACAGCGGCGTGTTCGACGCCGTTGTCGACTTCGACCGGGTCACCCGCAGTCCGGACGACCCGCGGGCGCTCCTGCCGCTCTTCGACAGCGGCGACCACCTCCACCCGAACGAGCGGGGCATGCGGGCGATGGCGGACGCCGTCGACCCGGCCGTCCTGCGCTGCGACCGCTGAACCGATACTGCGCTGCGACCGCTGAACCGCTACGGTCCATCTCTGGACGATCGACGTCCACCCGATGCCTTCCGGAGGAGACGCCGATGTTCGAGGAGTTCATGGGCCTCCCCGCCCACCCTCTGGTGCTGCACGCCGCTGTCGTGTTCGTTCCGCTGCTGGCCCTCCTGACGGTCGGCTACGCGCTCGTCGCGCCCATCCGGCCGCACACCCGTTGGGTGCTGGGGCTGCTCGCGGTGGGTGCGCCGGTCGCCGCCCTGCTGGCGAAGCTCTCCGGGGACGCCTTCTTCGAGCGCATGCGTGCCGCCAACCGGATCACCCCCGAGTTCCTCCCGAAGATCGAGGCGCACCAGGAGTTCGGCGACATCACGTTCTGGGCGACCCTTCTGTTGGCGATCGTGGCGCTGGCACTGGTCCGTTTCGTCCCGCCGCGGGCCGCCGAGGCGGGCGCCACCGGCGACGGGCGGCCCGGTCGGGCGCTGACCGTGGCGTTGCAGGTGCTGTCGGTGGTGGCCGCCGGCCTCGTCGTGTACTACGTGATCCGCACCGGCGACTCCGGGGCGAAGGCGGTCTGGGAGGGTCAGTGACCCCTCAGGGCCTCTCGTCGCGTACTCGCCAGGACACCGCGACGAGCCAACCGGAGATGAGCACCGCTCCGACGGCGAAGCGGATGCTCGCACTCTCCTCGCTCCAGGGCAGGGCGGTGAGCACGAACGCGGCGGCGGCGTTGGCCGCGCTGTAGAGCGCCCATCCCCGGTGGCCCTGGCCGGCGAGGCGTCGGGCGAGCAGCAGCCCGGCCGCGATGAGTGACAGGAACGCCGCCGCGCCGCAGACCGTGTGCAGGATGCTCCCCGTGCTGGCCTGCTCGGGTAGCCCGCTCGGGGCGCCGGGCGGCCAGCCGAGCGCGGGATCGGGGACGAAGACTCCGCCGCCGACCATCGCCACCCCGTAGACGCCGACCAGCACCGGCACCACCGTCGCGGCCCGCTCCGGACGCAGCGCCCGCCACAGGCCCACCGCGAAGGCGACGGCCAGCACGCCGGTGCCCGCGAACGCGATGAACTGCAGCCAGCCGAGGTCACCGAGGGTGAGTGCGCTCACCGCGTGTCGGCGCAGATCGAACCCGGACCGGGTGAACGCCTGCCCGAACGACAGGGCGGGGAAGAGGACGCCGGCGACGGTGCCGCAGGCCAGCAGGAGGCGGGTTCGACGCAGGTGGGTCTCGGGAACTGTGGTCCGGGACGTCATGGGCGCGCCTCTCGGGTCGGCGTCAGGTGTCACCGTCACGACGAACGAGGCGAGCCCGGATCGACACCGCGACACAGAACGGTGGTGCGGTCCGGCCGGGGCCGGGCCGCACCACCGCGTCGATCGTGAGCCGGCGTCGACCGTCAGCCGGCGTGGTACGCCCGGATGATGGTCTGGTCGATACCGCTACCGCCGTTCGCGGCGGCCTTCACCCGCAGCGAGACGGCCTGCCCGGTCGTGGCCTTCGGCAGGGCGACCCGGTAGCTGTCGCCGCTGGCGGTGACCCAGGCCGACGTCCAGGTGGCACCGTCATCCGTCGAGGTCCAGACCTGGAACGACGTGACCCTCTGCGGCTTGACACCGTGCGCCTGCCGAACGGTCAACTCGGCCGTCGCGTCGACCGGGTGGTTGTGGTGGTCCATCGGCAGGGCGTAGTCGACCGCGAGCAGCGGCAACGCCACGCTCCCGGTCCCGTCCGGGCCGGCGGACCGGAACGTCCACGAGGTGTTGACCCGGGTCGAGATCGGCAGGATCAGGCTCGTGTCGATGTCGAGGGTCACCCGGTAGTCGGCCGTCGACTGGGGGACGCTGAAGTCGCCGAACGGGCCGGACCGCTCGTCGACAAGCTTGCCGTCGCGGTACAGCGACAGCTTGCGCTTCACGCCGATCGCCTCGCCGTACAGGCAGTCGGCCCGCTGGTGCTTGTCGGTCAGCGACACCAGGTCGATGTGCAGGTTGCCCCGGGTCCGCGACGGCGGGGTGGCGCAGCTCCAGCCGGCGCCGGCCGGGTCGTCGTACCACCCGGAGTGCAGCGGCTGACGGGCCCAGATCTTGGTCTGTTGGCTGCCCGGCTGGTAGCTGCGGGGTGCCTCGTCCGCCACCAGCCCGCCGTAGGCGCCCTGGTCGGCCCAGAGGATGTCGGGCGAGAGGTAGTCGGTCCGGTACGGGGGCAGGTTTCCCTCGTGGGTCTGGGTCACCGCCACCCCGTCGCGGGTCATGCCGGTACGCACCAGCTGGGTGAACATCTCCGGCGAATCCGTCTGGTGGAACCGTTCGTCGATCCGCGCCAGCTTGGCCTGCTCGGCCTTGGTCACCCGGTACGCCGGGTCGGCCGGCACGCCGTCCGGGTACTCGTGCACCAGGTTGTAGCGGTACGGCTTGGCGGTGCCGGCGGGTGAGTTCAGGTTGACGGCCGCCCAGGTGCGCCGGGATCCGACGGTGGGCTTCGGCAGCGCGCTGGTGCGGACGGAGGTCGCGGTCCCGTACCCGCTGATCTGGTGCCACCAGGACAGACCGTTCGCCGCGGTCTGCACGTTGGTGAGGTCGGTCCGGGTGGGCGTGGTGGCGACTCCGTCGACAGTGGCCGTCACCGGCTTGGCGCGCGCCGGGTCGAGCGTCACGCCGCGGGTGCCGGTGACGTTCAGGTCGGCCTCGCCGACGAGCGTCGTCTCCAACACGTCGCTGTCGACGTAGTAGGCCACCGAGGCGCCGAGCACCGAGTACCGGCCGGCCGGTACCCGCAGCGTGAAGTCGTCTCCGGGCGTACCGCCCGCCCCGCCGGAGTAGATCAGCGGGTCGGTGAGGTTGGTGACGGCGAGGTTGATCCAGCTCTCCGCGCCGTCCTTGAGGCCGGGCAGCGGCTTCGTGTGGATCGTCAGGTCGTAGCTGGGCTGCTCGACGTAGAAGCTCACCGGCGTGGTCGCGACCACCGCGCGGCCGGCGGTGCGGGCGGTGACGGTGGCCAGGTAGAAGCCCGGTCGGGCGGCCAGCGCCGCGCGGTTGATCCGCAGGGTCGCCGCGGCGGTGCTGCCGCGCCTGACCGTCACCCGGTTCGTCGACAGCGACGCCGCGCCGCGCGGCACCCGCTGACCGTCGTGGTTGACGATCGCCACGTCGAGGTCGAGGACCGTCGTCGCCGGGGTGGCCGCGCCGGTCCAGCTCAGCGTCGCCTCGCTGGTCCCGGACTGCGGGTACGCGAACGTGCCGAGGTCGACCACCGGCTGGTTGCTGGTCGGGCCGCCGAGGGCCCGGGCCGCGTTGAGCCGGCCGGCACCGACGGCGTACGCGTCGACGCCGGTCAGCGGGTCGGCGGCACCGACCAGGGCCGCCTTGAGCTGCGTACCGGTCCAGTCGGGGTGCCGCTGGGCGAGCAGCGCGGCGGCGCCCGCCACGTGCGGGGTGGCCATCGAGGTGCCGGAGAGGCCCTCGTAGTACCTGTCGATCGGGTCCTGCAGGTTGGTGCCGGCGGCCCGCGCGGCGACGATGTCGACACCGGGCGCGACAAGCTCGGGCTTGGCCACGTGGCTGGTGACGAGCGGCCCGCGGCTGGAGAAGTCGGCGAGCTTGTCGTCGCGGTCCACGGCGCCGACGGTCAGGGCGCTGGCGGCGGAGCCGGGCGAGGAGATGGCCCCGCCGCTGTTGCCGGCGGCGATGACGAACAGCGCACCGGTCTGCTTGCTCAGACCGTCGACGGCGAGCGACAGCGGGTCGTTGCCGTCGTCCGGTTCGCTGCCACCGAGGCTCATGTTGATGACGTCGGCTCGGGCGGCGGCCCACTCCATGCCGGCGATGATCCCGGAGTCCGCGCCGGAGCCGTGGTCGTCGAGGACCTTGCCGATCACCAGCTTGGCGTCGGGTGCGACACCGCGACGCTGGCCGTGTGCGGCCGCGCCGGTGCCGGCGATGGTCGAGGCGACGTGCGTACCGTGGCCGTTGTGGTCGACGGCGTCACCGCCCTCGGCGGTGAAGTCGGACCGGTCGGCGACCCGGCCGACCAGGTCCGGGTGGGTGAAGTCGGCACCGGTGTCGAGCACCGCGACCCGGACGCCGGCGCCGGTGTAGCCGGACTTCCAGGCCTGCGGGGCGGCGATCTGGCTGAGGTTGCGGTCGAGGTCACCGCGCGGTCCGCCGGTCAGCGCGGTGGCGCGGACCTTGCGGTCGAGCCAGACCTTCTTCGCGCCGGCGGTCAGCGAGTTGGTCGCCAGCTTCGCGGTGGCCGGGCTCTTCTTGGGTACGCGGCCGGCCACCGCGCCGATGCTGGGCAACGGCAGGACGGCACCGAGCGCGGCGACCCGGGCGGAGGCGGTGGCGGGCTGCACGATGAGCGGCAGCTCGGCGGAGTTGTCGTCGTCGTACCCGTCGGCGATCAGCGTGGTGACGTCGAAGAGGTCGGGATCGAGGACCGGGCCGATCTGGGAGGCGACGCGGGCGGGGATGACGTGCAGGTGGTCGTCGGGGCCACAGGTCTGGCGGATCACCGCGTTCTCGTCGGCCGGGCGGACCGTGGCCTGTGGGCAGCCCGAGCCGGTGCCGCGGACGGTCACCACGTCGCCGGTCAGCAGGGTGACGGTGTGGGTCTTGCCGTCGGCCGAGGTGGCGGGTGCGCCGGTCCGGCCGATGTCGCTGGGTCCGGCGGTGGCAGTGCCGCCCGGTAGGGCGGTCAGTGTCGTGGCCGTGACGGCGACGGCCAACAGCCACCGTGTTTTCCTGAGCATGCTGCTCCTCGTCTAATGTGGACGAAAGCGCCTCTTCGGGCGGCTTCCCGCAAGATCATATGCATGAGTACGTGATCTTCGGAGGTCTTCGACGACAGGTTTTTCCGCTGGTGTGGCCCGGATTTCCGCAGCGTGTCACCGCGGGGTTCAGTTCGATGACAGTTCGATTGCCACACCCTCCGCCCCGAACGGCACATTGTGAATAAAGGGCACATCCCGGTTCGAAGGCATCGACGGGGCCCGAGCCCGGACCTAGCATGGCCACGAATGGATCTTCGAGATTGGCCCCTGCCGAGACCCGGCGACCAGCCCAACCGAAGGGAGACGCGCGTGCGTCGACCCCGCCATCTGGCACTCCTGAGCGTCGGTGTGTCCGGCGCCCTGGTCCTGACCGCCGCCCCCACCGCGACCGCGGCCCCGCCCACGACGCCCACCGGCATCGTGGTCAGTGACGGCATGACCCAACCGGTGTTCTCGCTCGCCGACGCGATCGAGGAACGGGTGTTCGTGCAGACCCCGGTCGACACCGATCACGACGGCCGACCCGACCGGGTGGCGATCGACATCTCCCGCCCCCGGGAGACCGCCACGCAGGGTTTCAAGGTGCCTGTCATCTTCGAGCACAGCCCGTACCGCAAGGGCACCTGGGGTGACGTGCCGTACCCGAGCGTCCTGGTCGACGACCTGCCGCAGAACGGCCGGACCGACCGGGCCGGGCGTCTGGGGCTCGACGCGGGTGCCCAGCGGGCCCAGGCGAAGGCCAACCTGCCCGGCTCGCTTGACGACTACTACGTGCCCCGCGGGTACGCGGTGGTGCTCGGTCAGAGCGTCGGCACCGGCGACTCCGACGGCTGCCCGACCAGCGGTGACCAGGCCGAGACGCTCGGCACCAAGGCGGTCATCGACTGGCTCAACGGCCAGGCGTTGGGGTACGACGCGAACGGCGCCCCGATCACCGCCGGCTGGACCACCGGTGCGGTCGGCATGACAGGTGTCTCCTACAACGGCACGCTACCCAACCAGGTGGCCACCACCGGGGTCAGGGGACTCAAGACCATCGTGCCGGTCTCCGCGATCAGCAGCTGGTACGACTACTACCGGGCCAACGGTCTGGTCGTCGCCCCCGGCACGTTCCAGGGCGAGGACCTCGACATCCTCGCCCAGTACACCGCCGGGCAGGCACGGGCCGAAGGCCCCTGCGCCGACGAACTCGCCACCATCACCGCCGAGCAGGACCGGGTCACCGGCGACTACTCGGACTTCTGGCGCGACCGCGACTACCTCGACGCCCGCAACGTCAAGGCGAGCGTCTTCGTCGTGCACGGCCTCAACGACTGGAACGTGAAGACCGAGCACTTCGCCGGCTGGTGGGACCAGCTCGCCAGGCGCGACGTGCCGCGCAAGATCTGGCTGCACCAGGGCGGCCACGGCGGCCCGGGCAGCAGCGCGTCGGTGACCCTGCCCAGCGGTCAGACGTGGACCTACAAGCAGACCGAGAACCGCTGGTTCGACTTCTGGCTGTGGAACGTGCGCAACGGCATCATGGACGAGCCAACCGCGGTGCTCCAGCGCGAGGACCGGGCCTACACCACGTACGCCAACTGGCCCGACCCGGCCGCGCGGGAGGTCGGCCTGAGCTTCGCGGCCACCGACGCCACCGCGCCGGGCGCGCTCACCACGGGCAGGCCGCCGAAGGCCAAGGTCGAGCAGAGCTTCGTCGACGAGGGCCGGACGATCCACCCGGACACCCTGGTCGCCAACCCGGACGCGGCCAGCGCCAACCGACTCGCCTACCGCTCCCCCGAGCTGACGCGGAACGTACGCATCTCCGGACGTCCGGAGATGCGGCTGCGGATGGCGATCGACAACAAGCCGGACGCGAACCTCACCGCGTACCTGGTCGACTACGGCCCCGCCGGCTCGACCGCCGCGCCGACCGTGGTGACCCGGGGCTGGATGGACCCCCAGAACCGCAGGAGCGCCGCCCGCACCGAGCCGGTCAAGCAGGGCAAGCTGTACGACTACCGGTGGACCATGGAGCCGAAGGACTACGTCTTCCCCGCCGGGCACCGGATCGGCGTGGTCGTCTTCTCCAGCGACCAGGAGTACACCCTGCTGCCGTTGGGCGGCACCACGCTGCGGGTCGCACCGAACGACAGCGAGCTGCGGCTTCCGGTGGTCGGCGGGCGGGGCGTCCTCGGCTTCTGAGTGCGCCGCTCGCGCCCGGGTGGGGCGGTCCGATCCGCCGGGCCGCCCCACCCGCACCGTTCAGGAGTTGATCAGCCGGGCCGGCCCTTCGGCGTCGTCATTTCCACCAACTGCGGTACGTATTGACAAGTTTCGACGCAAGGGCGAGGCTTGGGCAACCGGTGAGAGCGCTCTCTCGACCAGGGTTCCGCCGGTCACCACCAGTCTGGTCAGGGCAATCTCCGCTGTCTTCGGCGGGGGCACCGGAGCTACCCCTGACCCGTCCCCCGACAGGAGTCACGAGATGGACAGGGCCGCACCCCTCTCCGGCATCCACCGCCGACTGCGCCTCGCCACGGCGATCGGCGCCCTGCTGGTGCTACTCGGCACGTACGTCGTCGCCACCACCGCACGGGCCGACGCCGCCCCGGTCGCCAACGCCATCCGGGTGGCCGAGTTCCCCGCCGACTGCACCTACAGCCACCGGCTGCCGGACGACCCGATCATCTTCCCCGGGCTGCCCGGGGCCTCGCACATGCACAGCTTCTTCGGCAGCACGGTGACGAACGCAAACACCACACTGCCCGACCTGGTCAACTCCCAGAGCACCTGTAACCCGCGGGTGGACGTCTCGTCCTACTGGGTGCCGACCCTCTACCGCGACAACGTCCCGGTGGAGCCGGCGATCGCCACGTTCTACTACCTGGGTGAGGGCGTCCGCGCCGACGTGGTCGCGAACACCCAGCCGTTCCCGCTCGGGCTGCGACTCGTCGCCGGCAACGCGAAAGCCGCCGGGCCGAACGACAGCATCGCCCGCTGGTCGTGCCTGCACGCGGGACAGGTGCCGCCGTCGAAGGACTTCGTCACCTGCCCGGCGGGCACGATGCTCGAGTCGTACCTGGACTTCCCCCAGTGCTGGAACGGCCGGGACCTGGACTCGCCGGACCACAAGAGCCACCTGGCGTACCCGGTGAACCAGGCCTGCCCGAGCACCCACCCGGTGCACGTGCCGAAGTTGCGGCAGGTGCTGCGGTACCCGGTCAACGGCGACCCGTCGCGGTTCCGGCTGGCCTCCGGGCCGGGCTACACCATGCACGGCGACTTCTTCAACGCCTGGCCGGTGGCGGAGATGGCCCGGCGGGTCCAGGACTGCATCCGGCCGGTCATCAAGTGCGGTCACGACGGCCGACCGATCTGATACGTACCCGAGGGCGGGCCCGGTCACCCCGGGCCCGCCACCCTGGGCGAAAGGGGGCCCGGATGCGGATCACCAGACCGACCGCGCTGCTCGCCGCGATGCTGCTCGCCACCGGCTGCACCACCGCGCCACGGGATGCCGCTGGCACCACCGGGCCCGCGACGACGGTGCCGGCCGCGACCCCGGTGCCAACACCCGGGGGTACGACGGGAGCGTTCAGCCCCACCGACATCGCCTGGCTCCAACTGACGGTGGCGATGAACGAACGCGTACTGCCGGTGCTGGACACGGTGTCGAGCCGGACCACCGACCCGGCGTGGCGAACGTTCGCCGCTCGGCTCGGCCGGGCGCACCGGGCCGACCTGAGCACGGCGCGCCGGCTGCTCGCCGACTCCGGCGCACCGGCGACCAACCCGCACGAGGGCCACGACATGCCGGGCATGGTCACCGACGAGGAGTTGATCGCGTTACGGTCGGCCACCGGTGCCGCCCTCCTGCGGTTGGCCGGCCAGCACGTCCGGGCGCACCTGGACCAGGCGGTCCGGGTCGCCACCGCCGAGCAACGCGGAGGGGCCAACCCCGCGACCACCGCGTTGGCCACGGAGGTGATCCGGACTGGCAGCACCGAGCTCACCCGACTGGATCGCTGGGACCAGCCGCCCGCGGCGTGAACACCGTCCGTGCGCGGACCACGACAGTCAACCGCTTCAGCCGTCCACCGAGGCCGTCGTTCCCGCCGACCTGCCCGATCGCCCCGCTCAGCCGTCGGCCAGCAGCCGGGCGATGGTCGCCGGCTCCGCCAGGTGCGGGAAGTGACTGCCGGGCAGCACGGTCACCATGATCTCCGGCAGGGCATTGGTCAACCAGGTCAGATAACGCGGCGGCGGCTCGGACGAGGTCACCCAGCGGTAGGGGGCCCTCCGCTCGCCGATGGACCGCAGGTCACGCTGCCGTTCGGCGGCGATGCCCTCGTCGGACCCGCGCAGGATCTCACCCCAGTAGCCCAGCAGCAGGTCCGGCCGGGGATCGGTCGCGGTCTCCACGATCGCGCGCGCCTCGGCCGGCAACCCCTCGATGCCCATTCCGGCCAGCATGGCGTCCCACACCCGCCGCCAGTCCGGGCCGCGCAGGGTGGGCTCGGCCTGGCGGACGGCCACACCGAACGGGCCGGGCAGCAGAATCTGGTCCAGATTCACCACGCCGCGCACCGGGTGGCGGGCCGCGTACGTCGTGGCGACCACCGCGCCGACCGAGTGTCCCACCACGATCGGCTGGTCAGCGCCCGCCGCGGTGACCTGCTCGTGCACGACATCGGCCACCTCGGCCATCCCGTAGGAGGCCCGCCGGGGTGCGTCGCCGTGCCCGGGCAGGTCGAGGGTGAGCACCTGCCGGGCGGGATCGATCGCCGCGAGCTCGCGCCGGACCGGGTCCCACTGTCGCCGGTCGAACGTGAGGCCGTGCAGCAGCACCAGGGGTGCGCGGTCGTCGTCCGTCATTGCCTCACTCTCCTACGTCCGGGCGCTCGCCCGCAGCGAGTCGATGGTGAGGTCGAGGACCGCCTCCAGGTGGTCGATCTTGCCGGTGGAGAGCAGCAGCAGCACACCGCCCTGGATGCCGGCCAGCAGTGCCGCGGCGGCGCGGTCGGCGTCCACCCGCGCGGCGATGTCCCCGGTCGACTGCATGTGCCGGATGCCCTCGGTGATCGCCGCCTGCCACCGCCACATCAGCCCGGTGACGATCGCCTGGGCGGCCGGTGCGCGTCGGCCGGTCTGACCGAGCAGGCCGTTGAGCGGGCACTTCACGCCCTGCGCGAGGTAGCGCTCGATGAGCCGGTCGCGCCACGCCGACCAGGCCGGCCAGGACGTGAGGTTGCTCAGCATCGGCTCCTGGTCGAGGAGCACCTGGTCGGCCTCGTGCTGGGCCACCGCGAGCAGCAGCTCCTCCTTGCCGTCGGGGAAGTAGTGGAAGAGCTGACCCTTGCTGGTGCTGGTGTGGGCCATCACGTCCTCGAGGCGTACCTCGTCGACCCCGCGTTCGCGGATCTCGGCGGCGGCGCCGGCGACGATCCGCGCCCGGGTGGCCTCGCCCTTGCGGGTCAACGCCCGTGTCATGCGACCTCCGTCACCACTTTCTGGCCCGTACCTGCTGGTCCGACCCTAGCCCGAACTCTGGACTTGCAGGTCCAATTTTGGCGAGCAAAGGTCTGCCACGCGGTCCGATCCGGGCCGACACCACGATCGGGAGGGCACCACCATGAACCACTACTACCTGCTCGGGCGGTCCGGTCTGCGGGTGAGCCGACTGGCGCTGGGCACCATGAACTTCGGCGTCGACGGGTTCCACGCCGCGTACGGAAAGACCGAGGAGGAGGCGGAGCTGATCTTCCGCCAGTACCTGGAGGCGGGCGGGAACTTCGTCGACACCGCGGACTTCTACACCGCCGGGGAGAGCGAGAGGATCCTCGGCCGCCTGATCGACAGTGCCGGTGTCCGTGAACGGCTCGTGCTCACCAGCAAGTTCACCAACACCCTCGACCCGAGCGACCCGAACGCCAGCGGCAACGGCCGCAAGCACATCGTGCGGGCCGTGGAGGCGTCGCTGAGCCGGCTCGGCACCGACTACATCGACCTGTACCTGCTGCACACCTGGGACCGGATCACCCCGGTCGAGGAGGTCGTGCACACCCTCGACGACCTGGTACGCGCCGGCAAGATCCGGTATGCCGGGCTGTCCGACGTGCCGGCCTGGTACGCGGCCCGCGCCCAGAGCTACGCCGAGGCGCACGGCCTGACCCCGATGATCAACCTGCAGCTCCCGTACTCCCTGGTCAGTCGGGGCATCGAGGCGGAGTACGTGTCGATGGCCCAGACCGTGGGCATGGGGCTCACCGCGTGGAGCCCGATCGCCGGCGGCCTGCTCAGCGGAAAGTACCGGCGTACCGGCGACGGCCTGAGCGGGACCGGTCGGTTGACCAACCCCGACGCCGCGGGCCGGGAGATCAGCCCCGGCGACTGGCAGGTCGTCGAGGCCCTGCAGGACGTGGCCGCCGACCTCGGCCGCACCATGGCCCAGGTCGCGATCAACTGGGTGGCCACCCAGCCCGCCGTCGCCTCGGTCATCATCGGGGCGAGCAGCGCCGAGCAGGTCCGCGGCAACTTCGAGGCGCTGGAGTTCGAGATCCCGGCCGACGCGCGTCGCCGGCTCGAGGAGGCCAGCGCACCGAAGCTCGAGGCGCCCTACGCGATGTTCACCCCGCAGTACCAGTCCTGGGTGGTGAGCCCCGGGCTCGGCATCGGCGACAAGCCGGCCGGCTACGCGCCGCCGGTGTTCAACGCCGCCCAGCCCTCGACGTGAGGGACCGCCGCCCGTCGGCCAGCGACGATGGCGACTCCGGCACGGGCTCCGATCGCGGAGCCCGTGCCGACGGTCACGGCCGGCTCTGTTCGGGCAGTTGGTTGCCGTAGTAGGCGCCCGCGCCGTGCTTGCGGGTGAAGTGGCGGTCCAGCAACCACTGTGGCGCGGCTGCCGCCGGGTTCAACGAGAGCGTCTTCATGGCCATCTCCGCGACCGCCTCGCAGACGATCGCGTTCTCCACCGACTTGAGCGGGTTCGCCGCCCAGGTGAAGGGGCCGTGGTTGGCGGCGAGAGCGACGGGGTTGGCCAGCGCCTCGGCCTCTCCCCCGATCAGCTCGATGATCGCCAGGGCGGTGTTGAACTCATAGTCGTGGGCGCACTCGTCGGCCGTCAGGTCCCGGGTGACCCGGATCGGGCCGGCGAACGTGTCGGCGTGCGTGGTGCCGAGCACCGGCACGTCCCGCCCGGCCTGGGCGAAGGCGACGGCGTTCGTCGAGTGGGTGTGGGTCACGCCGCCGATGGACGGCCAGCGCAGGTAGAACGCACGGTGGGTCTCGCTGTCGACGGAGGGCCGCAGCTCACCGGCGACGACCTGCCCGGTCTCCAGATCCACCGGGACGAGGAGGTCGGCCGTGAGGTCCTGGTACGCCACGCCGGAGGGCTTGATCACGTAGATGCCGGCCTCTCGGTCGACCCCGCTCACGTTGCCCCACGTCAGCGCGGCCAGGCCGGCCTCGGCGATGAGGCGGTTCGCGGCGAGGACTGCGGCACGCAAGTCGGTTGATCCGGCCGTACTCATTGCTGGTGTCGCCTTTCGGGGTGGGGATGGGACCGTGCGGTCAATAGCGGGTGCGCCTGGTCGGACGGAGATGACGCGCCCACACGAGGCACGACACGGGCGCAGTTTAGACGCCGGCGCGGCAGCACGCGGCCTACGTCCCGGATGGTCGTCGGCGGCGCTGACCGCGGCGACGAGACTGCTCACTCGTCGACGCGGGCCGCCTGGGCCAGTCCGGGCGTCGGCGTCGGATCTCCCTCGTAGAGCGCCACGTACCGCCGGCGCAGCTCGGGACCCTCGGTGCCGAGCGCGGTGAGGTCGAGGATGTCGTGGCCGACGCCCAACGCCTCGGGCAGGGTGCAGACCCGCAGCGGGATCGCGTGCGCGTCGGCGATCCGGCGGGGCACGCTCACCGCCGCGGCGCGGTCCACCACGCCGTCGAGCGGGCTGATGGCGACCGCGGCGCTCCGCAGACCAGTGCGTCGGGGCGGGTTCGGCAGACTGCGCGCGATCGTCAGGTACTGGGTGACGGCGGAGAGCGAGTAGCCGCGCGACGTGACACGGTCGGCAAGGATGCGTCGCCCGTACAGCGTGATGAGCGGTCGGACCGCGAAGGCCGGCGCCTGACGCGGGTCCGGGCCGAAGAACGGCGACAGCAACAGCAGATGCCGTACGACGTCGCCTGGCACCTGGGCCAGCCAGGTGGCCAGCACGGCGCCGCCGGAGATTCCCACGACGCCCACCTCGTCGCCGAGGCCCGCCGCGACGGCCAGCCCTCGTGCGGCGTACGTCGTCAGCTCCTCGGCCTCGACCCGGTGGTGGGCCCGCCTGTCGACGGTCCCGTGCCGGGGAGCCCGTGGGATAAAGACGTTGTACCCACGGTCGAAGAACTCCTCGGCCAGTCCGTCGTACTGCTCGGGCGCGAGGGTGTATCCGTGCAGCAGCAGAACGGCCCGGCGGGTACGGGAGCCGTGGCTCAGCAGGCGGCTGCGCGACTCCGGGCGGAGCGCCGGATCCGCCGCCTCGGCCGCGATGACGGCCTCGGCGGCGCGGGTGGCGGTGTCGAAGTCGAGCGGTTGCCACGCGACCCGTCGCCCAGGGCGGCGCACCGGCCAGAGGTACAGCCCGGCGACGAGCGCCACGACCAGCGCCAACCCACCGACGAGAAGCGCGATGATCTCCGGCATGCGCCGATGCTGACAGGGGCGGGGGCCGGTGCCGGCCGAGGGGGTGCGCCCGGGTGACCGGGCGCACCCGATCGGCTACTGCGGTGGCGCGAAGACGACCCTGGAGCGCAGTTGCCGGAAGCCGGTCCGTTCCAGTTCCGCGAGCACCGCCACCCGGCGGGCGTCCACGTCGGCGATGACCTCGCGGGCACCGCCGGCGGCCAGCACCCGGACCGCCTCGGCCAGCAGCTCGGGCCGGGCCGCCTCGTCGAGGAGGCCGAGATAGGCGAGCAGTGGGTAGCAGGCGTCCCCGAACGTTCCGGCCAGCCCGACCGGCTGCCCGGCCTCCAGCGCGACGCGCCAGTTCTCGGTGGTGTCTCCCAGCCAGGTCAGCGGGTCGGTGGCCAGGTCGACTCCGCCGACCGCCTGCGCGACCTCGGCACCGGTCAGCACGTCCGGCTCGGCGATCCGGGCGACCAGGATGTTGATCTCCGCCAGGTCGGTGGGCGCCCGGAAGTCGTAGCGGCCGGAGGACGCCGGCAGCGGTGTGCCCGTCCAGGAGCACCGGAGCCGCTCCCCACGCTCGACCAGTCCGGCGAGCCGGGCGGCCTCCATCGGCGCCCGCACCACGGCCAGCACCTCCGGTCGACGCCGCCAGTGCGCCGGCAGGGCGGCGTAGTAGCGGCCGGGGCCGCCCAGCGCCTCGTGGGCGGCGTGCAGCAACTCGGCGCCCACCTCCGGCTCGGCGTCCAGATCGAACCGGTCCAGCCAGGGGGCGCCGACAGCGCCCGGTGGGCGGAGCCAGGCGGCCCGGCCGACCACCCGGCCGGCGCGCAGGGCGACCCAGGTGGTCTCGGGCCGGTAGCCGCCGCCGGCGATCCCGTCGGCGTACGCGACCTGGCGCAGTTGGGGCAGCGGATCGGGCATGGAGTCGAACAGGTTTTCCTCGCCCGCGACGAGCGGACGAATGAGCAGATCAGTCATGATCGTGGTCCTCCGGGTGGCGAGCGCCCCGGGTCAGGCCCGCGCGGACGCCGGAGCGCGGAGGGGGCGCAGAACATCGGACATTGTTCTGACCTCCTTCCAGCTCGACGGCGTGCCACGAAACCATACGCGCAGCCCTCGACGGCGGGCAACGGGGTGCCCCGCGTCGGGTTGGTCGCGGACGGCGGCGGGTGATGCCGGTGAGTCATCAAGATGACTCACCGGCATCACGCCGGACGACGGTCAGTCGTCCGGTCCTCGCCCGCCCTCATCCGGCGACCGGAGAGTCGTCGCGGTCGTGCCGGACACCGCCGCGCCCGGGGCGGACAGCCGCCACCTCGCCCGCGTCGGCGGTAAGCCGGATCATGCGTGCCGTCACGCCCCGGTAGGAGCGCGGGTCGACGGGGAGCAGCCACTGCCGGGCCCGGGTCAGTGGGCCGAGGTTGAGCCCCAGTTCGTCGAGCACCTCGTCGATGTTGTGCATCGAGAACGGGATGACGTTCGTGCCGCGGGCGTGCCGCCCGTTGGTACGCTCCGCCATCCAGGCCAGGCGGGCGCGCACCTCGTCGCGCATCCGCGCCTCGGCGGGCAGGGTGAGTCCACCGCGCAGGTACGCGGCCGTCCACACCGCCGCCATCTCGGCGCTGAGCGGGCTGAAGAACGACGAGTTGTAGCCGGCGAACGTCAGCCGAGGCACCCCGAGCGGCAGGATCTGGCGGTAGAGCTGGAAGTTGCCCGCGTCGTCCTGAAGCCGGGCGTGCAGCGCGTCGTCGAAGAACGGCACGTGCTGGCGGAAACCGGTGCCGCAGATCACCAGGTCGGCGGGGAGCACCCTGCCGTCGGCCAGGCGGGCGGCGGGCCGGCCGTCGTCGTCGACGAGCAGTTCGGTGATCACCTGGTCGCGGTGTACGGCGATGCGGCCGTCGGCGACGCGCTCGAAGAAGCCCTCGGTGGCGAGACTGACCGTGCTGCGGGCGATGTCCTCGAAGCTGCCGTTGGGCACCAGACCCAACTCACGCAGTTTGAGCTGCCTGGTCGCGACCGAGCCGACGCTGTCGACCATCCGTTGGCGCAGGCCGTTGCCCGGACCGTGCAGGAACCGCTCGAAGCCCTTCAGGTGGAGGTAGCGGAACAGCGCCTCACCCATCCGACTGAGCAGCAGGTACTTGTAGTTGAGCACGCCGCCGAGCTTGCGGGGCATCTTCCAGAGCAGGTCCCGGGCCACCACCTGGGTCTGGGCGGCAACCTCGCTCAGCGGGACCGCCACGTCGCAGGACGACTTGCCGTACCCGACGACGAGGACGTTGCGGCCTCGGGCCGCCTCGATGTCGTGGAACTCCCCCGCGGCCAGGACGCGCCCGCCGGCGGCGGCGAAGCCCGCGTGACCGTCGAACGACGGGACGACCGGGTCGCAGAAGATGCCGTTGGCGACGATCAGGTGGTCGTACCGTTGCACCGTCACCGGCTCCGGGGCACCCGCCGGCCGCGACGAGATCAGCCACCCGGTCTCGTCGTTGACGAGCTCGGCGGAGACGACCTCCGTGGACAGCCGCAGCACGCCGGCGAGCCCGAACTTCGCCACGTAGGTCTCAAGGTACCGCTGGACCTGCTCCCCGGAGGGCCACTGCGGATAGTCGGCGGGCATCGGCAGGTCGGACAGGTGATAGGTGCCCTTGTTGTTCTGGGTGTGCAGACCGGGATAACGCCGGGTGCGGCTCCACACCCCACCGACGTCTGGCGCCTTCTCGAAGACGGTGACGTCGAACCCGCTCTGCCGCAGCACCTTCGCTGCGCTCAGACCGGCGAATCCGGCGCCGACGATGGCAATCCTCATGACATCCTCCGAAGTGCGTAGACCACTGCGGCGGCGGTGGTGAGCGCACGCTAGCGAGCGGGGCGCGGCAGTCGCTATCCGCTGCGCGCGAGGTGTGTCCGCTCCGCGCAGCCGACCCGTTCCGTGTCGGGTGCACGGCTTTCCGACACCGCCGTTGCGGGTCGCACCTTATGGTCGGCGCACCAGGACGCCCCGGGAGGTGTCGGATGGATGCGGTGACGGTCCGGACGGACGACGTCGACCAGGCCCGCGCCGAGGTCGGCCGGGTCTTCTGTCCGCATCGACTCACCCCGCAGGCGGGCGTGCGTGCCGTCCAGTTGCGGATGGCGGCACACCGGGTCGGCGGGGTGGGTGTCATCGACCTCGACTACGGGCAGGCGGTACGCATCCAACCCCCCGCCCTGGAGAGCTTCTACCTCGTCCAGATCCCCCGGGCCGGCAGCACCGTGGTGCGGCACTCCGGGCACACCGTGACCTCGACACCCGACGTCGCCTCGGTCCTGTCCCCGTACGACTCCTCGGACATGCGGTGGTCCGCGGGGTCACCACATCGGATCTTCTACGCCGACCGGCACGCCGTCGACCGCGAGCTCGCCCGTCTCCTGGGCCGCCCGGTGGACGACCCGCTCCGCTTCGACATCGGCATGGTCATGACCACGCCCACCGCGCAGGCATGGGCACGCGGGGTGGCGTTCCTCGCCGACGAGCTGGCCCAGCCGACGGACGCGTCCCTGTTCGACCACCCGCAGGTGGCCGCCCGATTCGAGCAGGGGCTCATCGGCCAACTGCTGCTGGCCCACCGGCACAGCCATTCCGACCTGTTCGCCGAGCCGGACCACCACCCCAACCCGGGGCGGCTCGTCCGCCGGGCCTGCGCCCTGATCGCCGATCACCACGCCGAGGCACTGACCGTCGGTGATGTCGCCGAGGCGCTGCGGGTGAGCGTACGAACGCTGCAGGACTGCTTCCGCCGGGAGTTGCGGACCACCCCGACGGCGTACCTGCGTGCCTGTCGCCTCGACGCGGCGCAGCGATCGCTGCGGGCGGCCGAGCCGGGGGTCTCGGTGACGACAGTCGCGCTGCGGCACGGGTTCGTGCACCTCGGCCGGTTCGCGACCGAGTATCGGAGCCGGTTCGGTGAGTCGCCGTCGGCGACCCTCCGTCGCTGACCGGGAAGCACCACCTCGCCGGGCTCACCGGAAGGGGTGCGCCGCCGACAAAATCGTTATCCCGCAGCGGCCCGCGAGTCTCCTGAGGGGAGGCGCTGGTAGCGATCACGTATCGCCCTCCGTCGAGCAGCGATGTGACCACACGGAGGAGTCGAGACGATGCGCGCAACCGGCCCGGGTGAAGCGGATACCCCGAAGGGCCCCCGGGGTGTCCACGCGGAGCCCCGACGCCTGATGTTCCGTCGCCTCCCGATCGGCGTGTGGCGCCTGCGGTGGCCCCTCGCCGTGGCCGTCGTGGTGGCCGTACTGGTGACCGGGGTGATCGTCGTGGTGCAGCCGAGCGGGCCGACGCCCGTCCCCGCCGCGACGCGGGCGGTCGACGCGCCGCCGTCGACGAGCCCGGAGGTCAGCCCACCCCCCGCGACCACGCCCGCCGCCACGACGAGCCCGACGGCGACGACGCCGACCCCGCGGAGCACGCCGACGGCGACGCCCACGGCCCGGCGTCCGGCCGCCCCGGCGGCGACCGCCGTGACCTCGACGCGCAAGGGCGTCGGGGTGTGGACGTTCGACGGGGTCAGCCAGGCGCTGGCCAACTCCGGGGCGAGTTGGTACTACACCTGGGACGTCGCCCACCCGGGCGTCACCAGCCCGAAGAACGCCGAGTTCGTCCCGATGATCTGGGGGGCGAAGAGCGTCACCGCCGGCAACCTGCAGAAGGCCCAGCAGAACGGCCGCCACCTGCTCGGGTTCAACGAACCGGACCTGAAGGGTCAGGCCGAGATGACCGTGGAGCAGGCGTTGGACCTGTGGCCGCAACTGGAGGCGACCGGCCTGCCGCTGGGCAGCCCGGCGGTGGCCTGGGGCGGTGACCGGCCGGGCGAGTGGCTCGACCGCTTCATGGCCGGGGCGAAGCAGCGCGGTCACCGGGTCGACTTCATCGCCCTGCACTGGTACGGCGGCGACTTCACCACCGCCAACGCGGTCAACCAGCTCCGGTCGTACCTCCAGGCGGTGCACGACCGCTACGGACTGCCGATCTGGCTCACCGAGTTCGCCCTGATCGACTTCTCCAACGGCGTGCGCTTTCCGACCCAGGCGGAGCAGGCCGCGTTCCTCACCGCGGCGACCCGGATGCTGGGCGGCCTGTCCTGGCTGCACCGGTACGCGTGGTTCGGTCTGCCCGCCACCGACAAGGACCAGTCCGGGCTCTTCCGCAGCGGCGGCGAGGCGACCGCTGTGGGCCGCGCCTACCAGGCCGCGCGCTGAACCGGATCCACGTGGTCCCGCCAGGAGTGCCGCGGCTCGTACCCCAGCACCCGGCGTGCCTTGTCGATGCTGAGCAGGGTCTCGTGCTCGCCCAACTCCTTACGGACCTCGACACCCGGGTAGACCTCGGCCAGCAGGCTGGCGCTGGACCTGCTCATGACGGTGTCGGCGTTGGCGATGATGAACACGTCCGCGCCGGGCCGCTCGTGGGCGAGGGCGCGCTCGACCGCCTGCGCCCCGTCGCGGGCGTCGATGTAGCCCCACAGGTTCCACCGGCGCGCCCGGGGGTCGGCGTCGAAGGAGGGGAACGGGGCGTAGTCCTCGACATCCATCACGTTGGAGAAACGCAGACCCACCATGACCAGCTCCGGGTCCCACCGGCAGAAGTGCCGCGCCATCTCCTCCTCGAGGACCTTGTTCAACGAGTACGTCGACTCGGGGCGCGGCGCGTACTCCTCGTCGACTGGCGCGTACGGTGGCGGGCTGTCGAACGGCAGCCCGAGCACCGTCTCGCTCGACGCCCACACCACCCGTCTGATCCCGGCCGCCCGCGCCGCGGCGAAGACGTTGTACGTGGCGGCGGAGTTGTTCGCGAACGTCGTCGCGTTCGACATCAGCCCGGGGGCCGGGACCGCCGCCAGGTGCACGATCGCGTCGACCCCACCGGCGTGCTCGTCGGCGCCCCCGGTGAACGCCTCCACCACCTGCCCGTAGTCGGTCAGGTCGACCAGGAGGAACTCGCCGTCCACGTCGCGCGGATCACGGCCGCCGGCCCGGTCCACGGCCAGCACGCCGACGCCCACGGCGCGCAGGTGGGCGACCACGGCCCGACCGAGCTTGCCGGTGGCACCGGTGACGACGACACGCCTGGGCAGTGCGGGGTTGCTCATCACCACATCCTCGCCCAAAGCGACCGCAGGCCCGCACGCGCCCCATCAACCTAACCGCCGGGTGTGACGAGCCCGCTCTCGTACGCCAGCACCACGAGCTGCGTACGGTCTCGGACGCCGAGCTTGGTGATGATGCGGCTGACGTGGGTCTTCACCGTCAGGGGACTCATCCGCAACGCCTCGGCGATCTCCGCGTTGCTCAACCCGGTGGCGACCGAGGCCAGCACCTCCCGCTCGCGGGCCGTCAACGGGGCCAACCGCTCGGGTGAGCGCTGCGGCGGGCGTGGGCGGCGGGCCAGCTCGGCGATCACGGTGCGGGTCACGCTCGGGCTGAGCAGGGCCTCCCCCTCCGCCACCACGTGGACCGCCCGACACAGCTCCTCCCGGCTCGCGGTCTTGGCGAGAAACCCACTCGCGCCGGCCCGCAACGCCTCGAAGATGTACGCGTCGATGTCGTAGGTGGTGAGCACGACGACCCGTACCCCTGCGGTGGCCGGGTCCTCGGCGAGCCGCCGCGTGACGACGAGGCCGTCCAGGTGCGGCATGCGGATGTCGAGGAGGGCGACGTCGGGTCGAGTCTGCCGGGCGAGCCGCAGCGCCTCCGCACCGTCCTGTGCCTCGGCGACGACGGTGATGTCACCATCGCGTTCGAGCAGACCCCGCAGACCGCTGCGGACCAGCGGCTGGTCGTCGGCGAGAAGCACGCGCACGCTCACCGGCGGGTCACCGCCGCCGACTCCTCGGCCGGGCTGACCGGCAGTCTGGCGCGCACCCCGAAGCCGCCGTCGGGTTGCGGTCCGGCGGTCAGGCTCCCGCCGACGCTGGCGGCCCGTTCCCGCATGCCGATGAGCCCGTGACCGGGCCGGTGGTCCGCCGCCGTCGCCCGAGGGCCGTCGTCGACGATGTCGAGGCGTACGTCCTCGTTGCCGTAGCGCAGCGTCACCGTGACGGCCGCGTCGTCGGCGTGCCGCAGAACGTTCGTCACCGACTCCTGCGCGATCCGGTAGAGGGCCAGCCCGACCGCCGCGGGCAGCGGCCTCGGGGTGCCCTCGCGGTGGAACTCGGGGCGCAGGCCACCGTCGGCCGCCCGGGCCAGCAATGCCTCGATCATGGTCTCGTCGGGTACGGGGTGTCGGTCCGTCGCCGCCGCGTCGGCGGGGCCACGCAGCAGGCGTACGGCGGTCTCCAGCTCGCCGATCGCGTCGGCGTTGACGTGGCGCGCGGTGTCGAGCAGGTCGCGGGTCGCGTCCGGATCGTCCTCGACCAGCTCCCGGGCCAGGTTGATCTGAATGCCGACGACCGCGACGGTGTGCGCGGTGACGTCGTGCAGCTCCCGGGCGATCCGCAGGCGCTCCTCCAGGACCTGCCGCGTCGACTCGCGCTCCTGCTGCTGCCGCTCGGCGGCGAGCCGGGCGGTGAACTCCTGGGCGAACAGCTCCCGGTGCCGGACCGCCGTGCCGGCGACGAGGGCGAGAGCGAGCAGGGCCGCCTCGCGGAGCACCCCGTCGAACAGTTCGAGCAGCGGTACGCCGGCGTTGAGCACCCACCCGGCGGAGACGAGCAGCGTGGCACCGCCGATCGCCGCCCCGATCGTCGCCTGCCCGGCCCTCGCGACGATGTAGAGGGGCAGCAACAGCGGCCAGATCGGCGAGACGCTCGGCAACTCGGTGAGGTTGTAGCCCATGATCACGATCAGCGACAGGACGAGCACGGTGACGGGCCGGCGACGTCGGAAGAGCAGCAGAGCGCCCATGACCGCCCCGAGCGCGTACGCGGCGACGGCCGACGTCGCGCTGGCCGGCTCGGCGGCCACCGAGGTCGCGACCGTGATGGCGACGGCGCTGGCCAGCGCGAGGACGAGGTCGGCGGCGCGCATGGGGTTCATCCTCCGTGTTGGGCGTGACCGGCGTCGAGGGTGACCGGTACGGAGGGTTCGTCCTGCGCCGACACGGTCAGGAACTGACCCATCATCCCGGCGTCCTCGTGGGCCAACACATGACAGTGGAACATGTAGGGCGTACGAACGTCGGAGTGTTGCAGGAAGCGCACGGCCAGCCGGACGACGCTGCCGGGTGGCACGTAGACGGTGTCCTTCTCCCCGCGCGACTCGGGCGCGGGCGGTGCGCCGTCGACGCCGAGCACGTGGAAGGACGCGCCGTGCACGTGGAGGTTGTGCGGGATCGACTGCCCGTTGGCGACCTCCCACACCTCCACCGAACCGGTGCGCGTCACGCGGTCGATCCGGGCCGGGTCCATCGTCGCGCCGTTGAGGAGGAAGTCGCCCATCTCCAGGCGGAAGGGCTCCGGCCGGGTCACCGTCGGCGCGGGCGAGGCCGGGGTCAGTTCGGCCGGCACCGGCGGGCTCGGCCGCAGCACCCCGGCCGCGGTCATCTTGATCAGGTCGTGGGTGTCGCTGCCGCCGGCCAGCCGACCGTAGAGCGGGTTCGCCCGCAGCGGCGCCGGGAAGCCGCGCAGGACTACCGACTCGCCGGCCCGGAACTCCACCACGATCTCGGCGCGCTCACCTGGCGAGAGCAGGAGCCGGCGCAGTGGCTGCGGCGAGCTGAGCAGCCCGGCGTCGGTCGCCACGAGCGTGAACTCGCGGTCGTCGGTGAACCCGACGTACAGGATCCGGGCGTTGCAGCCGTTGAGCAGCCGCAGCCGCACCCGCTCGGTCAGCACCTCGACGTACGGGTCGTAGGTGCCGTTGACCAGGATCTTGTCGCCGAGCAGCCCGGTGATGGTCAGGCCGCCGAACGTGAGGTCGGACTCGTCCAGGGTGCCGTCGTCGGCGATCCTGCGGTCCTGCACGATCAGCGGGACGTCGTCGACCCCGTACTCCGTCGGCAACCGCACGGCCGGGTCGTCGTCGACGATGAACAGCCCCGCGACACCCCGGTACACGTGCGCGGCGGTGCTGCGGTGCAGGTGCGGGTGGTACCAGAGGGTCGCGGCCCGCTGCTCGATCGTCCAGCTCGGTCGCCAGGTAACGCCCGGCTCGATGGGCTGGTGCGGGCCGCCGTCCATCCGGGCGGGCAGGTGCATGCCGTGCCAGTGCAGCGACGTCGTCTCCGGCAGGTTGTTGCGCACGTCGACGCTCACCCGGTCACCCCGACTCGCCCGCAGCGTCGGGCCGAGGATCGGCCCGTTGGCGCCCCAGGTGTTGGTCGTCGTGCCGGGCAGCAGTTCGGTACGACCCGCAGCGAGCGTGAGCCGGAATCGCCGCACCCCGTCCGCCGCCACCGTCGGGGGCAGTATCGGCGGGATCCGGAGCCGGTTGCGGAACGTCAACGTGCCGACGTTGCTCCGCCCCGAGTCCGCGTACAGATACCCGGCGAACCCGGCCGCGGGCAGGACGACGAGCCCGCCCACCGCGCCGAGCCAGCCGAGCACCCGGCGGCGGGTGCTCACCGGCGGACGCGGCGGTGGACGGCCCAGGCGATGAGCGCGAGGCCGATGATGATCACCCACCAGCCCAGCAGCACCTCGGGCATCGGCACGAGACCGGGGTCGTCCAGCCACACCTGTGGGGGGACGAAGAACCAGCCGAGGTTGAAGACGAGGCCGACGAGGACGATGGTCAGCCCGGCCCAGAGGCGGCGGCTGACGAGCAGCGGAGCGGGTTTGCCGTGCATGACGCAGACCGTACGAACCACCGGGTGCGGCGCACATCCGCTGCACGAGGTACTCCCTGCGATGTACCTGCCGGTCCGCGCGTGCCCGGGCCCCGCGGGTGCGTAACGTGCAGGGGTAAACGTTGACGCGACGAGGAGACTGCATGTCCAAGCCACCGCTTCCCGAGGCCGCGATCGCCATGCTCCGCAAGCCGAACCCGGCCGTCATGACCACACTGCGCAACGGTGGTCAGCCGGTGTCCGCCGCGACCTGGTACCTGTGGGAGGACGGCCGGATCCTGGTGAACCTGGACGAGAGCCGCCGCCGGTTGGAGCACATCCGCAACGACCCGCGGGTGTCCCTGACCGTGCTCGACGAGGCCGGCTGGTACACCCATGTCAGCATCGTCGGGCACGTCGCCGAGCTGCGCGCCGACGAGGACCTGGCGGACATCGACCGGTTGTCCCAGCACTACACGGGCAACGCGTACCCGCGGCGGGAACGCGCCCGGGTCAGTGCCCTGATCGAGATCGACAGGTGGCACGGCTGGGGTTCGCTGAAGGACAACGACCAGGTCGGCTGACGCCCACCCGCGGGGCGTGCGGGTGGTGGTGGTTCGGGTGCCGACGTCGACGTGCGGCGCCCGGCCCAGCTCTTGACCGGAGACGACGGTCGGCTTAACTTCATCAATCAGATAAGTGTCTTTACTGATTGTGCGCCAACCGTCGTGGGAGTGTGCCGATGCGACAATTCCGCCACCGCCGTCTCACCGCCGTCGTCGCCCTGGCGACCCTGCTGATCACGGCCACCCCGCCCACCGCCGCCAGCGCCGGCGACCACCAGCAGCGCCGCGCCGGCTACCACCGGGTCGGCTACTTCACCCAGTGGGGCATCTACGGCCGCGCCTTCCCGGTCAAGAAACTCGACACCTCCGGGGCGGCGAGCCGCCTCACCCACGTCAACTACGCCTTCGGCAACGTCAGCGAGGACGGCCGCTGCTACCTCGACGGCGGGCCGGGCGAGGGCGACGCCTGGGCCGACTACCAGCGGCCCGTCCCGGCGGAGGAGAGCGTCGACGGCGTCGCGGACGCCCCGGGCCAGGCGCTCAACGGCAACTTCGGTCAGCTCGCCAAGCTGAAGGCCAAGCACCCCAAGCTCAAGGTGCTGATCTCGCTGGGCGGCTGGAGCTGGTCGACGTACTTCTCCAACGCCGCCCGCACCGACGCCTCCCGCAGGGCGTTCGTCGCGTCCTGCGTCGACCTCTACCTCAAGGGCAACCTGCCGGGCGCCCCGGGCGCCGCCGCCGGCGTCTTCGACGGCGTCGACCTCGACTGGGAGTGGCCCAACTGGGAGGGTGAGCCCGGCAACGTCATCCGACCGGAGGACCGGGAGAACTTCACCAAGCTGCTCGCCGAGTTCCGCCGGCAGCTCGACGCGTTCGGGCGCACGACCCGGGCACACCACCCGCTGACCGCCTTCCTACCGGCCAACCCGGCCACCATGGACGCCGGCTACGAGGGCCGCAAGATCTTCAAGTACCTGGACTTCGCCACCGTGCAGGGGTACGACTTCCACGGCGGCTGGGACGCGGTGACCAACCAGCAGTCGGCGCTGCGCGTACCGGCGGGCTCGCCGGACAACCCGGACTTCTCCGCCGAGGTGGCCATCGACGGCTGGATCGCCCGGGGCGCGCCACGCGACAAGCTCGTCCTCGGCATCCCGTACTACGGTCGCGGCTGGACCGGCGTCACCGGCGGCGGCAACGGCCTCTTCCAGCCGGCCGCCGGGCCCGCGCCGGCGACCTTCGAGGCCGGGTACGAGGACTACAAGTTGCTCAGGACCCTGGCCGGCAACGGCTACGCCGTGCACCGCGACCTGCCCACCGGGCACGCCTGGTTGTTCGACGGTACGACGTTCTGGACGTACGACGATCCGGCGGTCGTGTTGCAGAAGACGCTCTACATCCGCCGTGCCGGCCTGGCCGGCGCGATGATCTGGTCGCTCGACGGCGACGACGACAACGCCACGCTGACCAGGACCATCAGCCTCGGCCTCACGACCTGGTAGGCGCACCGCGCACGGCGGCTCCGTTGATCGGGTGACGAAAAATAGGTGGCAGAGGCGTTGCCGACCTACTTCTCATCACCTGATCAAGGGAGCCGCCCGGTTTCCGGGGTGACCGCGCGCACCGCCGCCTCGATGAGCGCGGTCACCCGGTCCATGTCCCGCGCCTGGCGAACGTCCACGTCGGCCGTCCACCCGTCGGGCCGGGCGAGCCGCACCGTCACGTCCTCACGGCGGTGGATAAGCCAACCGGCGATCGACTGCACCAGCACCATGGCGGCACCCGCGTCGTCGACCGCCACCCTCAGCGGGCCCGTGCCGCCGGCCGACGACCCACCGACCGGCGTCTCGCTGGACGACGTCTCGCTGGACGACGTCTCACCGCCTGACGTCTCACTGGCCGGCGTCGAGGTCACCCCGTCGCGCAGCCGATCCTCGGCCCGCAGCCAGGACGCCAGCGAGCGCCGAGCATCGGCGGACGGCCGATCCGGATGGACCGAAAGCGTGATCAACTCTGGCACGTGTCCTCCTCCCCAGACGACGACAAGCTGCCACCATCCTGCCACTCCGCGTCGGAACCGGCACGCCGCGTAGTCAACACCGTCGATCAGACCTTGACCTCGTGTCGGCCGGTTCATAGGCTCCGGCCACTGCGAGGCTTTCCCCGAGAAGGGAATCCGATACATGGCCCCATCGATGCGCTCGTTCTGGACGGTCCCCCCGAGACGACTGGCGGGCGTCGCCACGATCGCGCTCCTGCTCGGCCTGACTCCCCTACTCGGCGGCACGCCGGCCGCGAGCGCCGCAACGCCCGCGCCGTGCCGCGACGACCCGACCGCACGGTTGGCCACGGTGCCCGCCCCGGAGGCCGTGTTCGGTTTCCCGCTCGGCGCGGGCCAGGAGCGCGTCGTCACCAACGACGAGGTCCGGACCTACCTCGGGGCGGTGGACAGCGCCTCGGAGAGGGTCGTCACCGGAGTGCTGGCCACCAGCGTGGCCGGGCAACCCCTGCCGTACGCGGTGGTGTCCGACGAGCGCCACGTGCGACCCGCCGCGCTGCGCCGGATCGCCGACGACGTACGGGACCTGCGTGATCCCCGTCGGACCAGCGCGCGGACGGCCGCCCGGACGGCGAAGGACAGCCCGGCCATCGTCTGGGTCACCGCGAACGTGCACGGCGGCGAGAAGAGCGGCACCGACGCGGCCCTCAAGACGCTGTACGAGTTGGCGGCGGGCCTGTCCTGCGAGGTCGCCCGGCGCAACGACAACCTGGTCACCGTCATCGTTCCCACCCAGAACCCGGACGGCCGCGACGCGACCCGGCGGCAGAACGAGTTCGGATTCGACCTGAACCGGGACTGGTTCGCCCGCACCCAGCAGGAGACCGACGGCAAACTCGAACTGCTGCGCCGCTACCCGCCGCAGGTCTTCGTCGACGCCCACGAGATGGGTGGTCGGCAGTATTTCTTCCCGCCCAACGCCGACCCGATCCACCACGAGATCGCTGGCCAGGCGGTGGACTGGATCAACCGGATCGGCGAGGCCAACAAGGCCGGCTTCGGCTACAACGGCGCCTGCGACGACACCGCCTTCACCGAGTGTTACTTCAACTACGACACGTACGACATGTTCTTCATGGGTTACGGCGACACCGTGCCGACCACCGGCTTCGGCGCGGCCGGAATGACGTACGAGAAGGGCAGCGCGTCGGCAGTCGCCGACCGGGTCCAGCAACAGTTCCACACCCAGTGGTCGACGCTGGGTTGGGCCGCCGCGAACAAGCGCGAGGTGCTCGACGGCTACTTCGACATCTGGACCGACGCGCTCGCCCAGGGCCGGGCGGGCACCCTCGAACCGAACGAGGTCGTGCAGCCCACCAACGAGGTCCAGTTCCCGGTACCCGACATCACGATCCGCTCGTACTTCCTCCTGCCGGACCGGCAGCTCGCCGACGTCCGCCAGCTCGTCGAGCGGCTGCGCCGGATGGACGTCGAGGTGTACGAGGTGCAGAAACCGACCCGGGTGCCGACCGCGCGGGTCTTCGGCGGCCGGAGCGCCACAAACGTGACAGTGCCCAGGGGCGCCTACTGGATTCCGCTGGACCAGCCGCAGAAGCACTGGATCCAGGCCATCATGGGCGAGGACCCGTACACGCCGTTCCCCTACTTCTACGACGTGTCGTCCTGGAGCAACCCGCTGCTGATGGGTGTCTCCACCATCTACACCGGCGACGACGTCCGGCCGACGGCCCAGTTCGTCCGCGCGATCTCCGGCGGCCGGACCGCCCCGGCCTGGCCGTGGGGCTCCTACACGTACCCGCTCGACTCGGCCGCCGCCGCGGAGCTGACGTTCAGCCTGCTCGGTCGCGGCGTCCCGCTCACACGCAGCGCGGACAGCAGCCTGGTGGCCCTGCCGGCGAAGACGCTGACCCGGGAGATCGACCGGCTCGCCACCTCGCTCGGAGTGAGCCTGACACCGAGCGGGCCAGCCACCGGTACGCCCGTGAACCTGCCCGACGTGGGACTGTTCCAGGGCACCGGCATCTCCACCACCTCCGGCTCACACGGCGAGGCCCGCTACGTGCTCGGCAAGCGGTGGGGGCTCGACCTCACCCCGGTCACCACTGCCGACATCAACGACAACACCGAGGCGTTCACCGGTCGTACCGTGCTGCTGGTGCCGGACGGCAGCAGCGCGACCGGCGGTCTGACCGCCGCCGGCCAGGCCAACCTGCGCGCCTGGATCGCCCAGGGCCACACCTACGTCGGGTTGCGCAACGAGGGCACCCGGCTGGCCCGCGCCGCCGGCCTCACCTCCACCACCGAGAAGGCCAAACCGGCCGACTACCTGGTGATCGGCTCGCACCTGCGGGTCGACGTGGACGCCACGAGCCCGGTCGCCCTGGGTCGCCCGGCGGAGGACGTCGAGTTCAACAACAGCGACCCGATCCTCAACCCGAGTACCACCGGCACGAACGTGCTCAGCTACCCGACGGGTGACACGTTCTGGGCCAACGGCTACACCGTCGGCGCGGAGACGCTGAAGGGGACGGCCGCCGTGGTCGACGAGCCGACAGGTGCCGGTCGGGCGGTGCTGTTCGCGTTCAACCCGCTCTTCCGGGCGTACAACGAGAACGGCCTGCACCTGGTGGCCAACGCGCTGCTCTACCCGCCGGGTGTCCCGGCCGCCCGACGCACGCCGGGCATCGACCCGGCGCGCGCCGACGCCGCCGCCACCCCGGCGGCGGCGGACCTGGGCGGCGGGTGGCGACCGATCACCATCGAGGTGGCGGCGACCGACCTGCCGCGCACCCGGGCCATCGTCGAACGCTTCACGCCCGACGCGCGGACGTCCATGAAGGACAGCTCGGCGTACGTCGTGATCCCGAACCCGCAGGGCCTCCAGGTCGACGAGCACCCGTTCACGGCGGATCTGGTACGCGCGCTACGCGACGCGCGAGTGCCGCTGCGGTCGGTGGTCGGCTGACAACCGGGCATCATCCACTCGACTTTCTGGAAGTCGGGGTGTCGACGGCCCTTGGACACCCCGACTTTCGGAAAGGCGAGTCGACTTACGGCGTGGCCACCTGCAGCAGCACCAGCGCACGGCCGGCGGAGAGATAGCCGCGACCGGGTGGGCCGGTGAGGTACTGGTCGGGTTCGAGGGTGATGTTGTGGGCCACCGCCGCGGACCGGTTGCCCGGGACCAGCACGAGACGTGCCCCGGTCATCATGACCGCGTTGACCAGGCGGGTGAGCGGGCTGGGAAAGCCGGTCAGCAGCGGCGCGGCGTCGGCGGTGACGACCAGGGCACGCTGCCCGCGAGCCGCGGGGCTGCTGATGTCGTCCAGCAGCGTGGGGCTGCTCGCGAAGCCCTGTTCGGTGGGGAGCACGGTGATCCGGTCGACGTCGTCGACGACCACCGCGTACGGCTCGTCGCCGAACGCGGCGGCGGCCTCGCGCAGGTCGCCGTCCCGGAACGTGACACCGGTGAGCACCCGAAGCCCGGCGTCGTCCGGGAGCAGCTTCGGCAACGGGGACTGGGGTGAGGCGACAGCGAGTACGCCGATCCCCCGCCGCCGCAACGCGTGCACCACGGTGGCCGCCGCATTGGTACGGCCCGTCCCGCCGGTGCCGGAAATCAGCAACAGGTGTGAGTCGGCCTGGAACAGGTCGATGCCGACGCTGGTGTGGTCCGGTCCACCGACGCCCAGGGGTATCCAGGTGGACGGCGGCCCGTCCGCTGCCTCGGTGTCGGCGCTCGACCCGAGTGCGGCCAGGTCGATGCGCGCGGGCAGGGCGGGAAACATCCGCGGTAGCCGGTGAGCGGGCACGTCCGGCGGCTCGACGGCGACGGCGGACCTCGTCGGTAGGGCCACCTGCACATGCCGGCCGCTGCCGGCGTCGATGGCCCGCCCCGGCAGGACAGGCGGGCTGGCCATGCCGGTCTGCAACTGCAACCGGCGGGTCTCCTCCTTGGGAAACGGCAGGAGCAGCCGCCGGTTGTAGAGGGTGGGCAGCCGGTGGTTGAGCATGTCCTGGCCGCCGAGCGGCACGACGTGCACGCCGAGTGGAGCGCCCGCGGTGATGACGCCGCGCAGGGTGGCCAGCAGTGTCGTCTCGACGAAGGCGGGATCGCTGTGATCCTCGAAGTGCTCCCACCCGTCGACCACGACCACGATGTGCGGTCGGGGGCCGTCCGACGGCGGCACCCGCGTGGCGCGGCGTTGGACCTCCTGGTCCAGCCAGGTGACCAGGCGACGGATCCGGTCCGGCTCCGCTGCCGAGAGGATGCCGCCGCAGTGCGGTAACGCCGCGTACTCGGCCAGGCCCGCCGGGTGCCGTTCCAGCACGTACAGGTGGGCCTGGTCGGGTCGGAAGCGGGCGACCAGACCGGTGATCAGGGTGCGGGCGAACGTCGTCCGACCGGACTGCGGGCCACCGGCGACGAGCAGTCGGTCGACTCCGGCGAGGTCGAGGAAGTCCGCCGGCTGTGCCTGCCGGGCCGGGTCGTCGGCCAGACCGAAGGGTACGGCGGTCTCCGGCGCGGCGGCGGTCCACCGGGCCGGCAGTTCGTCCGCCGTCAGGGTGGCCGGCAGCGGGGGCAGAATCGGCCGGAAGGGCGCCGGTAGCCCGGACCGGGCCGCGGCGTCCTCGATCGCGGCGATGGCGCGGTCCTGGTCGGTGGGTCCCGCCGCGACCGGGGCCGACGCGGTGGGTCGGGGGGCGCCGAGGTCCGTCGGGCCCAGGACCCGGACGACGGCCGCGGCGGCCGCACCCGTCGGCGGAGGATCGCCGAGGTAGCCCGACTGGAACGGTTGCGGGATCCGGGTCTCCGCGGTGGTGCACAGGATCATGCCGCGGCCCCGCAACGCGCCCGGGATGGTGGCGGCGTCGGGAACCCCGAGCACCTCGGTGCTGTCGGCGGGCTCGTTCTGGCGAAGGCTGATCCGCAGCGACACGTTGTTCTTCAACTCGGGCGAGAGCTTGCCCTGCAACGACTGTGTGGCCAGCACGAGGTGCATGCCCAACGAGCGCCCCTTCGCGGCGACGTTGACCAACTCCTTGACGAAGTCGGGTGCGGCGTCCAGCACCCGGCCGAACTCGTCGAAGATCATCACCAGGCGGGGCAGCGGCGGCAGGTCCGCCCCCGCCAGGCGCCTCTGCCAGTACCTGTCGATCTCCCCGTCGTACCGGGCCAGCAGGGACTCCCGGCGGCTGACCTCGGCCCGGATCGAGGCGAGCACCCGGGCCGCCGCCGCGTCGTCGAACACGTCGGCGGCGGTCTCACCGGTGGAGCGGATGAGCGCGACGACGTGCGGGCAGCGTTCGAAGGGCAGGAAGGCGCTGCCGCCCTTGAAGTCGACGAGCACCAGGTTGAGCTCGTCCGGCCGATTGGCCAGCAGCAGGGACGTGACCAGGGTCTGCAGCAGGATGCTCTTACCGGCGCCCGTCGCACCGCCCAACATGGTGTGCGGTCCCTGGCCGGCGAGATCGACGTACACCGGGCCGGTGGCGTCCGCGCCGAGCACGACGCGGGTCCGGGGGCCCCGCCCCCGCTCCCAGAGCGCGCGTACGTCGTCGCCGGTGGGCGCGCCGAGATTCAGGAGGTCGAGCAGGCGCACCGCCCCCGGGATGGCGTTCTGGGCCGCGCCGAGTGTCGCCCGGTCGCGCATCGGCGCCAACGCCCGCGCCAGCCGCTCAGCGGTCGTCGCGTCGAGCCGGTCGACCCAGACCGTCGTCGCCGGGTCGTCCGGACTGCGGGTGAGCTGTGCCGAGTCGCCCGCTGTCTCGATCAGACCCCGGCACTCGTTCATACTGTGCCGGTCGGCGCAGATCAGGTAGACCCCGACCGCCGGGCCGTCCCGCAGCACCTCGTCCATGCCAGACAGGTCCCGCAGCGCCAATGCGCCGTCGAGGACGACTACCACGTCGTCGAACTGCTGCGGGCCGCGTTCGGCGCGCCGCGACGCGATGAGGGTACGCAGCTCCCGAACCCGGTCGGCCCGGGTGGCGGTGGTGTTGCCGATCCGGCACGGAACCGACGCCGTCTCGCCCGCGTCGACGTGCGGCAGCCAGCGCGCCCAGGCCAGACGGCCCACCGGGTCGGCGCTGAGCAGCACCATCCGCAGGTCGTCGGGGCCGCGCAGGGTGGCCAACTGGAGCAGCAGCCACCGCAGGACGGCGTGCACCGGCTCGTCGTCACCTGTCACACCCAGCACCCCGACGGTACGCAGGTCCACGGTGACCGGGACGGCCGACAGCTTCGGGGGCTGGAAATCCGGCCACGGCTCACCGCGTACCGTGACCGATGCTGGCTCGTCGGCGACGCCGACGCGCAGCGCCAGTGCGTGCGGTGCGGCCGCCCGGCGTGTCCACAGATCGGCGCGGGCACCCCGGGCGATGTCGATGATCTCGGCCCGGCTCGGGGCGAGCGCCCGGCGTGCCTGCTGCTCGGCGGCGACCTGGGTGGCGATCGCCGCCTCGACGACCTTGCGCGCCGCGGTGAACTCGGCCTCGCGCTCGGCATCCTGCTTCTTCTGTGCGGACTGGTGCAGCAGCAACCCCCCGATCGAGACCGCCGCCCCGAGCAACAGGATGGGTGACTGGGTGAGCAGAGCGGCCCCCACGGAGCCCGCGGCGCCCAACAGGTAGGCGGCCACCACGGGACCCCTGGTCACGCTCGGCTGCAACGGCAGGGTCACTTCGGCGGTGGGGACCACCGGGGCACGGCCGAAGGCGCGGTCGAAGTCGAGTCGACCGTCCGGGGCTCGGACGAGTCGCCGCGCCCCGGCCGGCACCGGCGTCCACCGCAGCTCGTTCCCGCCGATCTGGAGCACGGTGGTCGGCGAGACGGCGGTCCGCTCGGCGATCCGCACGCCGTCGACGTACGTCCCGTTGCTCGATCCGCCGTCGGTGACCGTGGCCGTGCCGTCCGGTGCCACGTCCAGCAGCGCGTGCGTGTGCCGGGAGACGTCCGTGTCCCGCAGGGGCAGCGCCGCCGCGGAACGACGAGCGATCGGGTGGGCCCCGGCGCGCAGCGCGACGGCCAGGCCGGCGTCCGGGCCGTCCACCACCTCCAGCACACCCGTCGCGCCAGCAGTGGCCAGGCGACCGACCGGCCCAGGCCCGCCCACGCTGAGCACCGAGCCGCGGAGCAGCGGACTGTCGCCCAGGCTCGCGGCCGGGTCCAACGCGACGGCCCCGACGAAGCAGCGACGACCGGCCACGGAGGCGGGCAGCGCCGCGAGCACAGATCGCACGCTGCTGCTGGGCGCGGCGATCACCTCGACGTCGTGCGCGCTCCCGGTGCCGGGATCCCACACGGTCAACCGCAGGATCATGACTGTGCCCTCACCTGTCCGAGCCGTACGTCCACAGTTGTAGCCCCTCGTCCCCGCCGAGTGCGGCAGCGCCGGCAGGGCTCAGCGCCACCACGTCGGACGCCAGGTCGGGGCCGGTGAAAGGACCGGGCCGGTAGGTGTGCACCGTCCGGCCGGTGGTCGTACGCCAGATCCGGACCTCGTCCCGGCGGACGGTGACGAAGAGGTCGTCCGGGCCGAAGGCCGTGGCACCGGGAGTGCCGGCCTCGCTGACCAGGGTGGCGAGGACCCGGTTGGGGCCCGTGCTGCGGATCAGCACCTCACCATCGCCCGTGACCTCCGCCCACGGCGTCACCGGCCCGTCGATGCGGGCCGCGTCCTGGCCGCTGGTGGTCTCGAAGGCGCGCAGGGAACCCCGCTGGTCGAGCGTCATGAGCACCCGGCCGTCCTGGCTGAGGCGGATGGTCTCGACGTCCGCCTGTCGGGTGACCAGGTCGATGCGGCTGTCCGGAGACAGCAGGGGCCACACCTTGACCTCGCCGTGGCTGAGGGCCGCCATGCTGGTGCCCTGCGGGGTGAACAGCAGGGTGGAGACGCCGCGCCCGACGGTCAGCGTGGTCGTGTTCTGCAGGTTGGCGACGTTCCAGAGCTTGATGATGCCGTCCTCCCCGCCGCTGGCGAGGGTCTTGCCGTCCGGACTGAAGGCCAGCACGTTGATCCTGTTGGTGTGCCCCGGGACCACGACCGTGGCCCTGCGGTCGGCGACGTTCCACAGCGTGATGCTGAACGTGGCGGTGTTCGCACTGGCGAGGGTCTTGCCGTCCGGGCTGAACGCCACCGCGCTGACGGGGTCGTCGCGCAGGGCCACCAATGCCCCCTGCCGCTGGTGGAGGTAGAGGTGACCGCCCGCGATCAGGCCGGCCACCACCACGAAGCACAGCACCGCCCACGGCCGCCGAGACCCGAGTGGTCGGAGACCACGCGGTGACCAACCCGGCAGCTCGCGCGACGGATCGGCGACCCGGACGTGGCTCGGCGCGGCGGCCCGCAGTGTGTCGACCATTCGCGCCGGGTTGACGCCGACGACGTCGCCGACGACCCAGACCGGATTCTTGCCGGCCTCTTCGTGGAGAACGCCGGTGCGCCTCCAGACGTCGGTGGTGGAGGCCGGCACGCCACCTGTCAGCTCGGTGCCGATCCTGGGCTTTTCAGCTCCTGACCACACCGTGATGCTGGGGATGTCCTTCCACAGCACCTCCTGCGGTGATCCGCCACCACGTTCGAAGCGCACCGAACGGCTGCCCACGCTCAGCTTGCCGTGCGGAGGATCGACGATGCTCCACAGCAACAGAACCCCCGCCAGGGGTGGCAGGAGGACGGCGGGGAGCACCGTCCACTCCGGCAGGCCGACGACCAACACCAGGTTGACGACCAGGAGGGTGACCCAGAGCACGGCGGCGAGAAGAGCCAGCCGGGCGGCGACGTTGATCCTGCGCAGGCGCTCCGGCACCGCGACCACGAAGCTGGTCGTCGACGAGTCGGTCGACCGGGTCGCCGCCGGTCGCTGGCGAGGTGGTGCGGGGCCGCCGGGCTGCGCGGTGGTGGCCTGCCGCTCCCAGGCCTCACCCTCTACCTCGGGGTCGCCGCCGGTAGGGCCGGGCCGTTCGGTGGCAGGGCTGTCCCGCCGGCCGGTGGCGCCCGCGCTGACCGGGACGCCGAGGAGCGCACGGGCCTGCTCGACGGTGAACCGTTGCGCCACGTCCCGGGTGAGCAGGCCGGCGATCACCGTGGACAGCGGCTCCTCGCAGCGAATGGCCGGCAGATCGTCGTAGAGGACCGCGTGCAGGGTGGCCGCGGTGGAGGCCCCCTCGAACGGAAGCTCACCGGTCACGGCCTGGGCGAGGGTCACACCCACCGACCACAGGTCGGCCGCCGGCGTCGGGTCGTTGCCGTGGAACAGCTCCGGAGCGAGATAGCCGGTCGACCCCATCATCCCCTGACGGGTCAGGCGAGCGTCCCCCACAGCCCGTGCGATGCCGAAGTCGAGCAACTTCACCTCGTCACCCGGCAGCACCATGATGTTGCCGGGCTTGACGTCCCGATGCACCACACCGACCGAATGCGCCGCCCGCAACGCGTCGAGCACCCGCACCGCGATGGCCGTCACCCGATCCGGTGACAACGCCCCCTCCCGGTCGAGGAGATCGGCGAGCGTCGGGGCGTCCACCAGCTCCGTCACGATGTAGGCGGCCTCGTCGTCGGCCGTCGCCGGCACGAGATCGTAGACCGCGACGACGGCCGGATGGTTGATCCGTCCGGCGGTGCGCGCCTCGCGCAACGCCCGCTCGCCGAACAGCCCGCGCTCCTCGCTGGGCAGGCCGAGCGGGGCGCGGATCTCCTTGACGGCGACCGTCCGCCCGATCAGCTCGTCGCTCGCCCGCCAGACCACACCCATGCCGCCCCGGCCGAGGACGCTCTCCAGCCGGTAACGCCCCGCGACGAGACGCTGCGCCGGCTGCGGATCTGGCACCCTCGTGCTCCTTGCCATCGTCCACGGAAGTCGGTGCGAACCATACTCCGATCGGTTGCGCGCCAACGTCCGTCCACAGTGCTGTCAGTCAACGTGTCACAGCCGGTGCGACAGGCGCTGACGTCGGGCTCAGCGGCCCGAGTCGTACGTCCACAGCCACAGCCCGGAGTAGCCACCGAGTGCGACGGTGCCGGTGGAGCTGATTGCCACCACCGACTCCGGCACCCGCTGGCTGGGGACGACTCGTGGCTTGTACAGGTGCGCGGTACGGCCGGTCGTGGTGTGCCAGATCCGGATGTCGCCCACGGACGCAGCCACGAACAGGTCTCCCGGGCCGAAGGCGGTGGAACCGAAAGTGCCACTCGAGTCACCGACCAGGGTGGTCACGACCTGGTTGGAGCCGGGCGTGCGGAGCAACACCTTCGAGTCGGACGTGGTCTGCGCCCACGGCGTGAGGGGCGCGTCCACCTGGGAGGTCTGGCGACCGCTGGCAGTCTCCCAGGCGTGCAGACCGCCCCGGTAGTTGAAGGCGACGAGCAGTTTCCCGTCCTGGTCGAAGCGGAGCTCGTCGAAGTCGATCGGCTCGGGTTCCGGGTCGATGGGCAGATCGACGCGCGCGTCCGTGGACGACAGCCGCCACATCATCACCCGCAGCCCGCCGAGGACGGCGATGCTGTCACCCTGTGGCGAGAAGACCACGTGGTCGACGCTGCCGTAGTCGCCGAACGTGAGGTCGGCCCGGTGCTGCCGGCTGGCGACGTCCCAGAGCTTGACCACGCCGTCGTGCCCACCGCTGGCGAGCGTCTTTCCGTCCGGGCTGAACCTGAGCACCTCGATACCCCTGGTGTGGGCGGGCACGGTGGCCATCGCCGTGCGGTCGGCGACATTCCAGAAGGTGATGCTCGACGTCTCGTCTTCGGCGCTGACGAGTGTGGTGCCGTCCGGGCTGAACGCCAGCGTGCTGACCCGCTCGGCGTCGAGCTCCACCATCGCCGATCGACTCTGCCGTACGAAGACGTGGCCGGCCACGACGAGGACGACCAACAGCAGGCAGGACAGCACCGGGATCGGCCACCGACGGCCGAGCGGCAGGAAGGCTCGGGTGGACCCGCCCGGCGTCTCGTCGGTCGGACCGGCGATGCGGACCTGACCGGGAGCGGTGGCAGTCAGTTCGTCCACCAGGACCGAAGGCTCGGCATCGAGGTCGCCGACGGTCCAGACCGGCCCGTGGCCGTCCTGGTCGCGCAGCACCCCGCGGGCTTT
Organism: Micromonospora sp. NPDC049171; assembly: GCF_040648275.1. NCBI lineage: Bacteria > Bacillati > Actinomycetota > Actinomycetes > Micromonosporales > Micromonosporaceae > Micromonospora > Micromonospora sp. NPDC049171. The sequence goes on along the minus strand of NZ_JBEZDJ010000001.1, from coordinate 360,571 downwards.
CCAGCGGTTGATCGTGCCCGCCGGCGCGTCAGTCGTCAGCTCGATGCCGAGCCTGGCGCGCGTGGCCGACCTGCCGGCACCAGGCCCCACCGTGACGGCGGCGACGTGCTCCCAGAGCAGATGCGTCGGTTGCCCACGGCGGAAGTGCATCCGCATCGAACGGTTGGTCAGCTGGACCCAGCCGTGCGGCGGGCTGACGATGCTCACCACCAGCCCGGCCCCCACCAGCAGCGGGAGGAGGATCGCGGGGAACAGCGTCCAGTCGGGGCGGCCGGTCATCAGCAGCAGGCTGGCGAGCAGGCCGGCCACCCACAGGACGAGGCCCACGACGACGAACCGGGTGGCGATGTTGACGATGACGGTTCTCCTCGGCACCTCGGCGAGGAAGTTGACCGCCGGCTGCTCGGTCGATGGCGTGTCTGGCGCGACCGGGCGTTGCCGAGGAGGCGTGGGCCCCGCCGGCTGCACGGTGGTGGCGTGCCGTTCCCAGGATTCGCCCTCGGGGGCGGGGCGGGCGGGGCCGGTTTGGTCGTGCTCCCCAGCCCCGGCGGCGGGGCTGTCGCGCCGGGCGGACACGCCCGCGTTGACCGGGGCGTCAAGAAGGTCACGGGCCTGCTCGACGGTGAACCGTTGCGCCACGTCCCGGGTGAGCAGGCCGGCGATCACCGTGGACAGCGGCTCCTCGCAGCGAATGGCCGGCAGGTCGTCGTAGAGGACCGCGTGCAGCGTGGCCGCGGTGGAGGCCCCCTCGAACGGAAGCTCACCGGTCACGGCCTGGGCGAGGGTCACACCCACCGACCACAGGTCGGCCGCCGGCGTCGGGTCGTTGCCGTGGAACAGCTCCGGAGCGAGGTAACCGGTCGACCCCATCATCCCCTGGCGGGTGAGGCGGGTGTCCCCCGCCACGTGCGCGATGCCGAAGTCGAGCAGCTTCACCTCGTCACCGGGGAGCACCATGATGTTGCCGGGCTTGACGTCACGGTGCACCACACCTACCGAGTGCGCCGCGGCCAGTGCCCCCAGCACGCGTACGGCGATCGTCGCCACCCGATCCGGTGACAACGCCCCCTCCCGGTCGAGGAGATCGGCGAGCGTCGGAGCCTCCACCAACTCCGTCACGAGGTAGACGGCCTCGTCGTCGCCGCTGGCCGGGACCACGTCGTGGATCGCCACGACCGCCGGATGGTTGATGCGCCCCGCGCTGCGGGCCTCGCGCAGCGCCCGCTCCGCGAACCGCAGACGCTCCTCGGTCGGAAGCCCGAGGGGAACGCGGACCTCCTTGACCGCGACGGTGCGTCCCATCAGCTCGTCGGTCGCCCGCCAGACCACCCCCATGCCGCCCCGGCCGAGGACACTCTCCAACCGGTACCGTCCCGCGATGAGCTGGTGCGGCGACTGGGGTTTCGGCACCTTCGCGCTCCTTGCCATCAGGCATTACAGTCGGTGCGAACCATACTCCGGAAGATCGTTCGGCGGTGTCCGTCCACATAGGAGTTGATCTACGTCTCGTGCCCGTGCGCGCGGGCTACGGGGTTGGGTTCGACCGAGAACGGCGCGGCTTTCAGGGGGGACGGGGCGATGGCGACCGGGTTCGGCTTCGACAGGGACGCGGTCCTTCAGGCCGTGCGGCAGCTGACGGATGTGCGCTCCGAGCTGGAGTCGGCCCGGCAGCAGACCGGCCAGCTGCCCAGGACCGGCTCCCGCGACGTCGACCAGGCCCTCTATGAGTTCACCAAGGCCGCGGTCCAACACCAGACGCGCCTGGTGGCCGCGGTGGCAGCCGCCGCGGACCGGCTCACCGACGTGGTCACGGGCCACGCCCAGCTGGACAGCACACTGGCCAACGAGTTATCGACCAATCAACAAGCAAAGGGGACGAGCGATGAGTGACGTCAGCGTCGGCTACGAGGGCCTCCAGTCGGCCGCCCGCACCTTGACCACGGGGCAGGAGGAGATGACCCAGAAGTTGAACGCCCTGAAGTCGATGATCGACCAACTGGTCAACAGCGAGTTCCGCACCCAACTGGCCTCGGGCCGTTTCCAGGACTCCTACCAGCAGTGGACCACCGGTGCGCAGAACATGATCGGCGGGCTGGAGGGCATGTCCACGTTCCTGGTCGGTGTCGTCCGCGAGCACCAGGATCTGGACGCCAGGCTGGCCGGGGGCATCAACGGCTGATCGCCGACCGACGTGGAACAGTGGCAGGTCCTCGATATCTACGACGGCGATCCGACCCCCGGTGAGCCGGCCTCGATCCGTGCGATGGCGGCCGACTTCCGACGCGGAGGCGAGGAGGCCGACGGACACGGCACGCGGCTACGCTCCATCGCGGCGGGCAGCGGCGCGCTGGCCCTGCGGGGTGACTTCGCCGCGGCCGTCGAGCAGGAGCTCGCGCCGCTGCCCAGTGAGGCGAAGGCCCTGGCGGACGCCTACCTGGCCTGCGCCCGAGCCCTTTCCTCGTTCGCGGACGAGGTGGAGCGGGTCCAGCGGCAGTCCCGCAGCGCGCTGCAGAGGGGGATGGCGGCCGACAATCAGTACCGCAGCCTGCTCGGTCAATTTTGCGCGGTGACCCGTCGGAGTCCCCAAGGGTCGGGGATCTGGCGAGGTCTCACCGAGTCCGACGCGTCGGGAGAACGTGAACCCGCTTACTCGATGGCCAGCTTCATCGGCCGATCGGCCCGGCTGTGCGAGGCGGAACGCCAGGAGGCTCGGGCCGCTGCTCTTCAGGCGAAGGGCCTCTACCAGGAGGCCGCGGGTCGCTGCGCCACGGCGATTCGGGCCGCCGCGCCGACCTCGACGCAACCGAACGCCGCACGAAGGTCACCGCCAGACACCGGAGCCTCTTCGAGCACGACCACCGGACGCATCGCCGGACCTGCTGGCAAGAAACCGCAGCTACCTCCACACCCGCGCCACAATCTGGAAAGAGTCCAGCCGGGCAGCCGCACGAAGGCGGCCAACACCGTCGTCCTGCCCACCGCGGACGTCACCAAGGACATCGACGACATCAACAGTGGTCGGGCAACCTGGGATGCCGGCCGCCAGCGCTACGTGGTGAACGGACGCACCTACATCCCCAAGGACGGGAGGATGGTCCCCGAGTCTGGGCCCGGCCTGGAGGCGTTGGACCATCAGGAGTACGAGTCGCTCAAGGCCTACATCAAGTTTGACGGCGACCTCGACGCGGCCGATGCCGAGCTGTCCAGGGACCCCTACAACACGCCGGCGCACCGAGCCCGCGCGCTGGAGGTCTTCCGCCATCACAGCAAGTACCAGGAGTGAGTGGTGGTCTATCAGATCCAGTTCGAAAAAGAGATACCCGCTGCCACGCTGCGGCGGTTTCTCCAGGACAGCTATGGCATCGCGCCGGGAGGGGTCTACGTCGGACGGATCGCGGACCGCCAGGTCGACGATCCTCGACCGGTCGCCATGTTCACGCCGCCCGACCACGACGAGGAGTTCGGCTGGGTCCTGGTCGGCGACACCGAGCTCGCCGATGCCACCGGTCAGGACGAGCTGGAGCTGGCGGTCGCCCTGGCCCGCGCATTCGGGGTCCGGGCAGTGGTCGACGACGGAAGCCTCTACCCCGACAGGTGGCGGCTGGTCAGCACCGATGGCAGCAGTGGTCTGGTGCTCACGGACGAGGACGCCGCGGCCGACGGCAGTCTACGGATCGTGCACGCCCTCGAACCGATCGCCGGCGAGCCCGACCTGACCGTTGTGCGGCCGTCGGGCGGGGCCGACGACTGACGACCGGCAGGCGCCGTTGGACGGACATCGGCCCCGCGCGCGGCCTGTCGTCGACGCACACGGATGTCGCGGTCGGATCGGAGATCTCACGACGCGCTACGCGTCCTCGTCGTCGCCCCGGCCGCCACGGCGTCGACGCACCGTGCCGGCGGCCAGCAGGGTGACGACCGCGGCGGTCAGCTGGAGTGCGGCACCCAGCAGATCGACCAGGCCGGAGATGGCGTCAGCGTGCGGCACAAGATCCATGAACTGCCTCCGGGTTCGTGCCCACCGTCCGCTTCCTGCGGAAGGCCCTCCCCCGGGCCCGAGCGGTCAGCCGCCAGAGCACCACCGCCATTGTGACACTCCCGCCCCAACGAAAAACAAGCCTCCGAGCAATCGACTGACGTCATACGTTACAACTTGACGAACGGCATGTTATCGCTCACAGTCGATGTCGAGGCGGCCAGCGTTCGCGGCTCGCGGGAGAGCTCCCGCTGGTCGGCCTCGGCGTCACGGCGTCCGGCCGGGCATCCGGGCGTCGCATCAGGACTCGACAGTGGCCGCCGGCGACGCGCGGCGGACGACGCACGTCCGCGCTCTGTGCTGCCGCCGAGTCCCCCGACCCCGCACAAGAGGAAGCGCCGATGAGATCAAGGATCGCACTGCTGGCCGCCGCGCTCGCGACGGCCCTGGCGACGATGACGGCCGTGGTCACGGCCGCCACCCCGGCGTCGGCCGCGACGCTCACCCAGGTGACCAACTTCGGCACCAACCCGACGAACCTCCAGATGCACCTGTACGTGCCGGACCGGGTCGCGGCCCAGCCAGCCCTCCTGCTCGCGTTGCACTACTGCACCGGCAGCGGCCCGGCCGTGCACTCCGGTTTCGGGCTCAGCACCCTCGCCGACCGTTACGGCTTCATCGTGATCTACCCGTCGGTGACCCGCAGCAGCAAGTGTTGGGATGTCTCCTCCCCACAGGCGCTGCGGCGCGACGGCGGCAGCGACCCGATCGGCCTCAAGTCCATGGTCGACTACGTCCGGGGCCGCTACCCGGTCGATGCGAACCGGATCGCCGTGGGTGGCTTCTCCTCCGGGGCCATGATGACGAACGTCATGGTCGGCCTCTACCCCGACCTGTTCAGTGCCGGGTTCAGCTCGTCCGGGGTCCCGTTTGGCTGCTTCGCCACCACCAACGGCGCCGAGTGGAACAGCGAGTGTTCCGGCGGGCGCATCGTCCGGACCCCGCAACAGTGGGGTGACCTGGTGCGCAACGCCTACCCCGGCTACACCGGCAGTCGTCCCCGGGTGCAGATCTGGCACGGCACCACGGACACCACGCTGAGCTACGTCAACTTCGGCGAGCAGGTCAAGCAGTGGACAAACGTCCTGGGCGTGTCCCAGACCCCCAGCTACACCGACTCCCCGCAGGCCAGCGCCACCCGTACCCGGTACGGAGGCACCGGTGGCACGGCGCCCGTCGAGGCCATCAGCTTCCAGGGGTACGGCCACTCCATCCCGTTCGACGCCGCGCAGGCCATCCGGTTCCTCGGCTTCGACACCACAAGCCCCACCACGCCGCCGCCGAACCCGACCACTCCGCCACCGGGCGGCACGGCCGGGCCGCTGCGCAACACCAACGCCGGTCGGTGCCTGGACGTCCCGTCGCGGTCGCAGACCAACGGCACCCAGGTCGCGTTGTGGGACTGCAACGGCGGCACCAACCAGCAGTGGACGCCGACCGCCGCCAAGCAACTCCAGGTGTACGGCACGAAGTGCCTGGACGCCGAGCGCCAGGGCACCACGGCGGGCACCCGGGCGATCATCTGGGACTGCACCGGCGGCACCAACCAGCAGTGGAACGTCAACAGCGACGGCACCATCACCGGCGTGCAGTCCGGCCTGTGCCTCGCGCCGAACGCCGGTGGCACCGCCAACAGCACCCCGGTCGTTCTCGCAAGCTGTACCGGCGCGACCAGCCAGCGGTGGACCAGAAGCTGACGCGGTGACCGACGCCGACGTACCCCGTTGGTTGCTCGGGTGACCGGTGGCCGGCTCGGGACGATTCCCGGGCCGGGCCACGCGGGCTCAGCGGTAGCCGGCGGCGGTGATGTTCGCCTGCACCGCGTTCTCGGTCGCGTCGGACGGGTAGCCCGCGACCATCGCGCCCTCGTAGAAGGTGCCGACGCTCTGGTTGGAGTTGTCGATGCAGCAGTCGCCGCCACTGCCGAGGATGATGGCGCCCTGCTTCCTCATCGGGTTGTAGCCCGAGGGCAGCGCGCCGTCCCAGAGCGTGTAGAGGTTGCCGGACTGGGCGTTGCTGCCCTTGATGGCGAAGCGGGACGTCCCGTTGTTCTTCAGCGTCGCCGTGACGAACTTGCTGTTGAACGCTCGTTGGTTGGGGTTCCAGGAGCTGCTGCCCGGGGTAGAGACCCCATTCCAGGTCGGCCTGCACCCACGGACCGCTGCCGGAGCACCCGCCGAACCAGCAACTCGTGCCGAAGTAGATGGCGTCCATCGTGCCCCGGCCGTCGGCCCGCCGGGTGGTCTCACTGTTGCCGTAGTCGAAGCAGCAGCCGCTGTTGACGTGCGTACCGCTGGTCACCATGTACATGCCCTCGGGCGCGGCACCGGTCGGGATGCCCGTCAGGTGCCCGTCACGCCAGTAGCTGCTGTTGCCGGGGATGTAGAGCGAGTAGACCCTGTCGCCGCCGACCGTCAACGGCTCTCGGGTCGCGACCGCGGGTTGGACCGCGCCACCGATGCCACCGGCACCCTGGTAGCCGAGGTTGTTGCCGCGCCCGGACTGGTCGTAGATCACCGTGATGACGCAGGTCGTGTTGGCGCAGAAGCTGTCCTGGTTGGCGGCGTTGGCCCGCCCGCCCGCGGTCAGCACACCGATGTTCCGAGTCGTGTTGTCCGAGGAGCGGCGCACCTGGTACAGCGAGCCGTTGTAGGTGGCGTAGAGGGCGCGGGTGGTGCTGTGCGCCGCGACGCAGGGCGTGCCACCCGCGGTGTAGATGTCACAGGGCAGGCTCGTGCTGGGTGGCGGTGTGGTGGGCGGTGGCGTCGTGGGCGGTGGCGTCGTGGGGCTCACCGCGCCGGTGCAGGTCGTGCCGTTGAGGGCGAAGGAGGTCGGCGCCGGGTTACTGCCGGTCCACGCGCCGTTGAAGCCGAAACTCGTGCTGCCGTTGGTGGGGATGACCCCGTTGTAGGCGACGTTGGTGACGGTGACCTGGGCGCCGGTCTGGGTGTGGCTGCCGTTCCACAGCTGGGTGATGGTCTGTCCGGCGGCGAAGCTCCAGGTCAGCCGCCACCCGTCGATGGCGTCGCCGAGATTGGTGATGGCGACGTTGGCGCCGAAGCCGCCCTGCCACTGCGAGCTGACCGAGTAGGTGACCTGGCAGCCGGTGGCCGCCGCCGAGGCGCTGGTCTGGGTGACGGCCGCGCCGACGAGGATGAGGGTGGTGGCGGCGGCGACGAGCGCCGGCCGCCGCCGGTGGGGTGGTTTTTGTCGCACGCGGTCTCCTGAGGGGTGCGGTTGGTGGGTGTGCCTCAGCCCGGGTGGAGTCCCGCTGCTCGGGCCCGGACTCCGAACAGCGGGACCACCAGACGCGACCCGGCCACCTGGCCGGGACCGACGATCCCCGGTGCGGGCAGGGCCAACACTCAGCCGCGCACCTCGGGCAGGTCCGCCGTCGCACGACGGTCCCGGCTCCTGGTCTGCCCTGCGCGGCGGCGGCCGGCCATGCCTCGAACGAGCGGCGGGCGGATCACCCGGTGGTGCCGGGGCCGTCCCGCGTCGGCCACGTCCCACCCGCCCCACGCCGCCGTGAGCGTCTCCGGACCAGGAGTCACCGCTCTCACGATCGCCCGGAACCAGTCGCGAATCGACGACTTTCCGTCACGTTAGCGCCAACAGGACACGTATATCCATAGACGATTGTCAGTATCGAGGGGTCGTGGTCGTCGAGGCGCTCGGGAAGCCACCACCCGGGGCGTCCGGCTGCTCTGCTATCGCATCAGCTGGACGCGAACGACAGGAACGGGCTGGGCTGGCCGCTCCACGAGACGTGCAGCGCCTCCCTCGCGCGGGTGCTCGCGACGAAGAGCAGGCAGCGTTCCCGGAGTAGATCGCTGTCGTGTTGCAGCTGGTCCACCTCGCTGGGCGTGACCTCCTTGGCGAAGGGAACGGCCCTCGCCGTGGCTCCCACCACTGCGACGCAGCGGAATTCGAGGCCCTTCATCGCGTGCATGGTGGCGAGCCGTACTCCTTCGCTGTCGGGGCTCGGCTGGTCGCGAACCCATACGGCCGGCACACCGGCGGCGGTCAGCTCGTCGTACACGGTGTTCAGTAGGAGGTTGAACCGTGCGCAGACCGCGATCTCGCTGGGCTGGACGCCTTGGTCGAGCCACTCCCCCACGCGCTTGGCCAGGGCTGCGACCTCGGTCTGCTGCGTGTTGTGGCCCTGGGCATTGGGTCGCGTGCCGTGCAGCAGTGACCGATATCCGGTCAGGCTGTCCTCGCCCTCGCCCGCGAGGTCGTCGATCCGCGACCCGGCCATCACACCGGTGGCCCAGGTCAGGATCTCCTCGGTGCTGCGGTAGTTGATGCGCAGCCGACTACTGCGTCCGGCGACCGAGATGCCGAGGGCACTGAGCGACACCCGCGAGTCGTAGATTCGTTGGTGCGGGTCGCCGGTGATGAAGAGGTCGTCCGGTCCGGGTGCGACGGCGGCGCGCAGCACCCGCCACTGCGCGGGGTGCAGATCCTGGGCCTCGTCGACAACCACGTGGTCGTACCCGTGCACGGTCAGGTCGGCGCGGCCGAGCAGCTGCGCCGCCTGCGCACACACCTGGAGGTGCGTGAGGTTGCCGGCCGCCGACAGCTCCGCCAGGAACATCTCGGCGGCGGCCCATACCTGGTCGCGTTGTGGGGTGCCCAGCGCCGACCCACGTCCCCGGCGTCTGACCGCGCGGTAGTCGTCTCGGCTGCGTACGTCGTGGGCGAGGATGACGTGCCGGAACTCCTGGGCAAGAAACTGCTCAGTCCAGGGCAGGTCCAGCCGCCGGCCCACCCGCCGCCACACCTGCCGCTCGCCGCTGTCGCCGATCGGGGTGACCGCTCGGCCGGTGAGCGCCCGCAACGCGCGGTTGGCGAAGGCGTTCACGGTGGTCACCTCGACCCGTGCCAGTTGCTCCTCATCGCCGAGAAGCGACGCCAGGTTCGTCCGCAGCGTCGCGGCCAGGGCATTTGTGTACGTGGTGAGCAGCACCCGACTGTCCGGCGTACGGGAGAGCAGGTGCTTGACCCGGTGCAGGGCGACCACCGTCTTGCCGGTGCCGGGGCCGCCTGTCACCTGCGCCGGCCCCTTGTACGACACCCGGTAGGCGACCCGCCGCTGGGACGGGTGCAGGAACACCCGCCACGCGGCGAACGGCTTGTCGAGGATCTCGGCCAGCTCGTCGGGCCGGGTCACCAGCGTGATCCGGTTGGCGGTGTTGACGATCGCCATCGCCAGGCTCTCGCTGGGCTCGTCCGGGGCGTCGGCCGGACGACGTTCGGCGACGAGGTCGCGGTAGACGTCATCCGGGGTGAACCCCTCGGCGAGATACTGCAACACCTCGAACTGGTCCTCGGGCAGCAGCGTCCCGAACGCCTCCAACTGCGGCTTGTCGATGATCGTGCGGACGGCTCGCAGCACCTGGTCGTCGATGCCGAGGTGCCGCAGCGCCGTGTCCGAGTGCTTCGCGAACAGCAACGTCGGCGCCTGCGCTGCCGCCTTCTCCAGCGCCGGGGTGAGCTGTTCGATGGCGACCGCGTTGCGGACCTCCAACGCCCGGGTCGCCGTGTTGACGGTGTAGAGGCGCTTCGCCGCCCAGGTGTACGCGCCGTCGTGCGGCACGACGTTGAGCAGCAGGAACGTGTCGCTACCGTCGTCGGGGGCGAGCACGACGCCGCGCCAGAAGTCGTTGATCCGGATGGTCCGCATGCGCGGGTCACGGGCGTTGTGCACCGACTCCAGGTGCAGTCCCTTGTCGGAGTGCAGCTCGGCGATGGTGAGTTGCTGGAACTTCTCCATCGCCTTGCGTACGCCGGCCTTGATCGGCTTCTCCAGGACGTCGAAGCTCTGCCAGAAGCTGTTGGCGAAGGCGAGCTGGGGCACCGGTGGGCCTCCGGGGGTGACGGGTCGAGGGTGGCGGTCAGGGTTGCCTAGTCGGTGACCAGCTCGTCCGACGGGGACAGTTGCGCCTGGTCGTAGAACCACAGCAGATGGTCGAGCAGCGCCTCGCGGGCGTCGGCATCCGCTAGAACCTTCAGGGGGAAGCCTGGCCGCAGGGTGAGCTTGGTGGCGGCGATGTTCACCCCCGGTAGCTGGTTGAGCCGCTGCCGAAGCTCCTCCCGTAGGGCGATGTCGTTGAACGGCGTGCGGACGCTGAGGTGCTGGAACACCAGCTCGAACTTCCCGCCCGGGTAGATCACCGCCGGCCAGATGCTGCCCAGCTCGTGCTCCCTGCGCCGGGCCATCAGGAAACAGGACGTCTCCGCGCCGGTGCCGTAGGACAGCGTGCCGCCGCTCGCGGTCCAGGCCTCCAGCAGGGCGACCGTGGCAGTCGCCACTGCCGGAGTCTGCAGAGCGGTGACCTGTTCGAGAAACCGGTCGGCGTAGGTGCCGTGCTGGCCCGGCCGGGGTCGGGGAATCCGCTCGGGGAGCTCCTCAGGCGTGATGCCGGCGAGCTGTGCCAGTTCCTCGGTGCCGATGCGTTGCGCCTGGTCAGCGCGGCCGTGCTGGTCGAAGGTCACGCCCTCGGCACGGAGCACCTCCCGTGGGTCGTCGGTGCGGTCCGGTTCGACCCACCGGAAGTTACCCGCGACGATCCCGCCGGCCTGAAGCACCCGGTGGGCGTTCGGGGTCGGATGGTTGGCCAGCCGGTTCCCCACCGGCTGTGGCGCCGTGCCGATCAGGGCGGCCAGGTCGCCGTAGGTGGTCCACGACCCGGTTGGCAGCTCCGCGAGGGCCTTCGCCAGTACGTCCCAGGCCACGTCGGACTGGTTACCGCTCTCCTCTGTGGGACCTGGCCAGATGGTAATGATCCGTTCGGCGAGGGCGTCGGCCCGCGCCAGAATCTCCGAGCCGCCCCACCGCTGCTGGTCGGCGATTTCCCGGCTCAGCCGGACACCGCTCTTCGCCAGAGCGATCCGCTTCGCGGCGAACGGCTTGTTGCTCAGTTCCGAGTTGTAGCCGGTGAGGGTGAGATTCCCCAGAGTGTGCACGAGCGCCTCGTGCGCCTCGTCGGAGGTCTCGTGCGTGTCGAGGTCGGCGGCGAGCATCTGCGCCCACTCGCCGCTGAGCGTCTGCGGCAGTACGTGTTCGATGGTCAGCTTCTCCAGCGCCACCGGTTCCTTGTTGTCGTAGGACTCCTCCAGCCAGCGCAGCACGAGGCTGCGCTGGCTGGCCCGGCCGTTGAGGTAGAACGGGATGGTCCGTACCAGGGCACGCAGGCTCGCGTCGGTGGCCCAGTGCTTGCGGCCCGTCGACAGGTACTTCCGCACCGCCTCGTCGACCGGCAGATCCCGGTCCATCTCGGTGACCACGGCGAGCAGGATGCGGTTGATGTTCATGGTGCTCCGGCCGATCAGCAGCCGCCGGACGAAGAAGCTCTCCAAATACAACATCGCGGAGGCGATCTGCTCGGAGGTCGCCGTGCCCTGGTCCCGCCGGTCGAGCAGGTGCAGCAGCACCGGGTAGACCGTGGTGGTGCCCCAGGCGCTGAGCCGCTCCAGCCGCCGCCGTACGCCCGGTTCCTGCTCCTCGCCGGGGTGCAGGATCACCCGCAGCAGCGCCCCGAGCCGGCTGAATCGCTGCACCTCGGCCTCGACGTCCGCTTCGGTTCGCAGCTTTTCGAGGCGTTCCTGCTGGGTCGAGTACGTGTCGGTCTGCTTGACCTTCGGGTCGCGGTGGACCAGGTCGAGCCAGAAGAGCAGGACCAGCTCCGTCGGGGTTAGCCGCTGCTGCAGTGGCAGCCAAAGCGATTCGTAGACGGCGTGTCCCCGGTTGGGCAGCCGCATGAAGATGTAGTTGCGCAGCAGGTCTGCCTGGGTGAGCGTCAGCCCGGTGTTGTTCAGCGACTCGAAGATCCGGTAGACGTTGTCACCGGCCTTAGCGGTGATCGCCACCAACGCCAGTCCGGTGATCACGGCGCTCTCGATCTGCTCGATGGCGACTGGCTCCTCGGTGGTGCCGATGGTCGCCAGCCGCTTGGCAAAGAACCGGTAAGCGCGACCCACCGGGTTGTCCCCGCCGGCATGCGGCGTCGACTTCACGCATGCCGCGTAGCCGTCCCGGTCGGCCTGGGTGGGGACCAGCTTCAACCAGCGCTGCTCCTCGAACGGGTTGGTCAGGTACTGCTGGTCCAGCCGGAGCCGGTGTTTCGGACTCTCGTGTTCGGCCCGGTGGTCGCGGATGGCGCACAGCAGGAGTGTCAGCGTGGTCAACCGCTGCTGGCCGTCCACCACCAGATATTCGGCAACGCCGACCGGACCCATGGCCGGGCTGGGCGCGAGCACCAGCGAACCGATGAAGTGGGTTGCGCTCGGGTGCTCGACCCGGTCCCTGGCGAGTTGGCAGACGTCGTCCCAGATCCGTTCGAGGTGAAGCTCGGTCCACGAATAGGTCCGCTGGTAGAGCGGCACGTGATACTGCTTCGCCCCCTCCAACAGACCCTGCAACGTCGTTTCCTGCGCCCCGACCATTCCGCTCCCGTCCTAATCGGACCTAGCCTTAAGCCGGCAACACAACCAGATCCACAGACCCGCGGGCAACACACACGGCAAGTTGCCGCGTCGGATAGTCGACAGCGCCCGGCGGCGCTGAGACCACTCGTCATTCCGCGCGGTGGCCGTTTGAGCAACACCCCACATGGAGACCGGTTGAGGGAGCCTGGCGGCACCCCACCGTCGTTCACTCCGTTGTAGCGCTGAAGTGCTTCACGGCAGTACGACGAGCCCGGGGAAACTGTCGAAGTGCCTGCGGTTCAATGTCAGCAGCGGAGCCTCGTAGCGGATCGCCGTGGCACAGATCCAAAGATCGTTGGTCTGCGCCGTCTGCCCAAGCGCATGGCCGGCGGACTGGGCCTGCGCCTTGAGTCGTCCCCACAGCCGGGCCAGTTCCTGGTCGTAGGGGGCCACCACGTAGCGCCGGACCGCCTCGTCCAGGGCCAGGACACGACGGTCGCCCCATCCCGCCTTCGCCGCGCCGTAGTGCAGCTCGGCGATGGTCGCGAAGCTGAGGATGGGCGTCGAGCCAATCAACTGCTGAGCGAGGTGGTCATCGGTTCCCTGCCAGATGGTCGAGAACGCATCAGTGTCGACGAGGACCCGCTTCACTGGCCTTCACCCTCACCTCTGGCCGAACGCAGCGCGGCCAGAAAGTCGTTCATGTCGCCGATCGGTGCCCCCCGTAGCTCGTCGACCGAACGGACCGGCGTCACACCCTGCGCCCTGGCGATGTCGTCCAGGCTTTTCGGCTCGGCGGAGTCGAGCCTGTGCAGGCTCGACAGGTGCAGAATGTGGATTGTCGTGCCGTTGGGTTCGAGCTCGGCGACGCCTTCTGCCATCACCACCTGGTCCATCGCGTCCAGCACGGCGTCCCGTAGGTCAGAGTCAAAGTCACAGAGGATACTTCCGGCGTAGGTGTCGATCCGGCAGCGCAGGGTCGCGGGGGAGAAATCTCCCATGTGTAGGCGGCCGACGATCGTCGATTCCTGGGCGATCTTTTCAAGGGAAGTCCGGCGGACGGCTCGGTGTAGCGCTTCGTCGATCACGAACCGGGTGCGGTCGCCCTGCCACAGCTCCACCCGGGTGACGCTCCTGGCGCTGATCCCACCGGTCAGACTTCTGAGCTGGTTGAGCACCTGCGGGCCGAAGTGAGGTGGCAGGACCTCCGGTCGTTCACGGAGATGGTTCGTGCCCTCTTCCAGCGCCGTCAGCGCCTGTTCCAACACTCCTTCGTCGAGCGAGAGCTGCCCGGTTCGCGCGATGTCCAGCAACGCCGAACCTGCCCGGAATCCGACGAAGTCGAGCCGTACCGCGTCCACAATCTCGCGAGGCCGACGGCCGGGGCCGGTGGTCTTGCCGGCAATACTCAGTGCCAACAATTCCAGGGCCGCCTGCAACCCGCTCGCCAGCCGGGACAGCTCGGCGAGCGGCAGGCGGCCGCCCTCCGTAGCCGGCCCGACCGCCCGCAGCGTCAGGTCGACAGCCGACGAATCTTCAGTCGCCATCGTCACCTCCTCCGCCGCTGCGCGCTGCCGGTCCAGAAAGGGTACGCGCCAGTCGGCGCGGCACCGGGCACAACGCCCAGCGACACACCGGTCACCGTCAGCTCAGCCGTGGTGCACCTCCTCGCCGATCTTGACGATGAGCCGGCGGGACTCCTCCTCGCTGAGCGCCAGCGCGTCGAGACCCGCCCACACCTGCTCGTAGGCGGTCACCTCCGCCGGCCGGTCGAGGTACAGCGCCCCGGTCAACGACTCCTGGTAGACGACCGGCGGGTCGGGGTCGACGCGCAGGCCGAGCGGAAAGTCCAGCAGCACGAACGAACCCGCGAGCACCCCGTCATGCGCGCCGGCCGCGAGCGGCAGCACCCGGATCGACACGTGCGGCAGCCGGCTCGCCTCCGCCAGGTGCCTGAGCTGCTCGGCCATGGTCGCCGCGCCGCCCACCTCGCGCAGCAGTACCGCCTCGCAGAGGATCACCTCGAACCGGGGCGGTCGGGGCAGCCGCCGCCGGAGCAGGCCCTGCCGCCGCAGCCGCGCCTCGACCAGGCGTTCCCGTTCCTCGCCGGGGCGTCGCCGGCAGGCCTCTGACGCGTACCCCCGGGTCTGCAACAGCACGGGGACCTGCACCCCGGCGTGCTCGCGGAGCCGGCACGCGGCGGACTCCAGGCCGCCGTGCAGGTCGAACCAGTCGGGTACGGGGTCGCCGTAGGCGTGCCACCAGCCCTTCGCCCGCGTCTCCCCCGCCAGGGCGACGAGCGCGGCGGTCAACTCGGGCCGCGCCCCGTACAGCTCGCACATGGCCCGCACGTCGATCCCCCGCACCGGGCCGAGGCCGCTCTCGACCCGCCACATCTTCTGCCGGCTGCACTCCAGCGCCTCGGCCACCGCGTCAAGCGTCATGCCCGCCTCGGCGCGAAGATCCCGCAACGCCCGCCCGAGCTGCCGGCGCGGCACCGTCGAGCCCGTGGCGTCACCCATCGGAACCCTCCCGCCGCCCTTGGCTGGGCGGCTGCGCCCGGTAGCGGTCCGCCCGCTGGTTGAGCCCGCCAGCGGGCCGCCGCCGCGCCGGCCACTCGTAGACGACCGCGCCGTCGCACCGCGAGGTCGGGACCCCATCGGGTACGACGTTCTCGACCGTCTTCCGCCGCCAACGCCCCGGCTCGTCCCCGTCGGGAACCACCTGCCCGGTCAGGTCCACCGCGACCTTCCCCGCCCGCAAGAACCACTTCCACCGCCTACCCACGCTGCCTCCCTCGTTCGCCAGGGAGATGGTAGCAAGCTTGTAAAGCCTGTAAGTACAGGAAGGGGATGATTTACACGCCTCCGAAATCGGCTGCTTTGCTGGCCTCATGCCGTACGCGCAGCCACTCTGGCGACAGATCAGAGATGACCTGCGCGCAAAGATCAAGGCCGGCATCTACCCGCCAGGGAGCAAGCTTCCCTCCGCGCGCCTCCTGGCTGACGAGTACGACACAAGCCACATGACCATCCGCCGCGCCCTCGACTCCATGATCGAACGTGACGAGCTGATCGGTCGAACGGGCATCGGCGTGTTCGTTGCCGACGATTCGGGACGAAGCTCTTAACTCACATGCCGAGGCGGTTCCCTCTCATGCAGAGAGCCGGGGCAAGGGCCGCGAAGCGGCCAAGCGATTCCCCGACAACCCTGCCCGGCTCTACGTGCCGAATACATGCTCGACGCAGGTTATGCACAGGGGCAATGCGTCTCTAATCACCCCCACCCCCGCCCTGCTTTCGTGCGCCGGGTGGACATCACCGGCACGGATCCGCTAAATGGCATTGAACATCATCGCCTACGCCTTCGCCTACCATCAGTGGCGGCGATGGTAGCGCCGGCTGCATACATCAGGCCGATCACACAGCCGATCGTGGCGCCTATTTTTACCGACCAATCGGATTTACCCCATGCGCTACAAGTGCAGTACACTACAGGAGCACCGCTCATGATAAATACGAACCACGCACCAACGGGAGATAGCGGCTGATTCGACCGAGCCATACAGCACTCCTTCTCAGGGTAGACCGGCGGCTTCGCTGATCCTCTGGCGCATTACGCCGCGGCTTACGGCCAGCCGGAATCGGCCAGCTTGGTCCAACTCTCTGAAAGCACTCCCGAGCCGCTACCGCCCCCCGCTCGGACCTATCGAATGACGGGGACCGCGCCCGGGTGGCGGGGCGAGATCACTCGCGAACTCGATTCCTGCATCCTGCGCCCTCACTATGCGGTCGTAGGCATCAAGGACGAGATCCTTGGTTCGGTAACTTCCATGAGCCAGCTCATCAGTTCTCATGACCACAGGGAATGAATTCATTATGTAGGTAATATCATCACGACCCAGACCATAAATATGGAAAATAAACGCGTCAAGCTCGGCGCGGATGACATCCCGCCGACTTCGATTCCATCGGAACGGCATTCCGGGACACCCCAGATCGGCGGCATACTCCTTCATGTCAAAGCTAGTAAACGAAAGTTCCACTACACGGTCGATGAGCCAGCGGACCCCACCTGGGGCCAGATGAAATGTAGACAACGAGGGAACTGGGAGCTGATACAGGTAGCCATACGTCAAATGAGTTCCGACAATTTTCTGACGGATTATGTAATCAAAAGCGAAGGAGCTGAAGCATGCCTCAATAAGGGCCGCAGCCAGGGGCTCTTCGCACAAGATGATTGGGTTGGTGTGACCCACCCCGTATTTCGGCAACACGGCAGCCACCATCGTTCGCGTATCCGTGGACCGGGCGATATCCCGCCAACCCATTAGCCACTGGTGGCCCCAACCCCGCTCAGCGAGCCGGGAATTGACCCCCAAGTCGTAGATGATCTTTCCCCTCTTGTCCCGCTTATCCGTCGGGACGTCGAATTCAGGGACCCAATATCGCGGCATAGCCACGAAGTTGGGATCATCATGCTGCTCAGGCGTCAGCCGTGGAAGTGTGCCCATGTTGGCCTGGGCCTCGGTCTGACCGTCGTACGTGCCCAACCGGTGGTCGAAGTGATGGAGCATCTTCGCCTCGTACAGCGGCAGCATTCGCTGCTGGTCGCGCTCGAAGATGTTGCCACGCAGAGTCCAGCCGTCGCCCTCCAATTGCTCGCGGGTGCGGAACAGGTGAGAATCGTTCGACATGTGGAACATCGTCATAAACGACAGGCCCCACGGGTTGCCCTCCGGGTCGCCCTCCTTGATGAGCACCGGGACCCGGCGGTAGATGCCGAGGGTGATCTCGGCGTCGCGGCGGGAACGGAAGACCGGAAGGGTGCCAGTGTTGGGATTGGCGAGAAGGATCTCCTCGGGTGGCATGGCGAAGCGCCGACTGTCCAGGTCTTCGATGTGACGCGTGCCGAAGGCGAAGGACGCTTGGTCCACACGATCACCCTTGCCCACCACGGTCAGGAGGGCGAACCGGACTGAATGATGCACGTCCCGACTGAGGATGAACGCCTCGTTCTCGAAATCGAGGAACGACGCGAGGCGTCCGGTGCGGACGAGGTCGGAGAAGAAGGGCGCAGTGGTGGCGTCCGTTGCGATACCCGTCGGCAGGACCAAGCCGAAGCGGCCTTGTGGCGCGATGGCGAGGGAGGCCGTCTCGGCGAAGACGGCATACGTGTTCACGTCACCCCTGCCGGCGAGCGGGTAGCGGCCCGAGTTGCGGAGCAGGTGACTGACCCCTTCGGCCAGCCGACGGGCGGCGGCGAAGGCTCCATGCAGGGCTCGGTCCGCGTCCTCCGGGCTGTCCGCCAGCGCCTTGATGAGCCGTTCGCGGGCTGCCTTGTTGGCAGCCTTGGCGATCGTCTCACTGCGGGCGGCGAAGAACTCCTGTTCCTGTAGCTTGACGCGCTCCCACGGCGGGTTTCCGAGCATGCAGTCGAAGCCACCCGACCAGCCCGTTGCCGGATCGATGTCGGCGGCGTTGTCCGCGACCGCGAAGAGGTCGGGAAACTCCAGGTGCCAGTGGAAGAACAGGTACTCGTTCCGGAGCCGTTCGATCTCCTCGTCGGTCTCCGGCGAGGCAGCCGACGCGTTCGGGTTCTCCAATGCACGGAAAGTGTTGTGCGTGACCGCTGGCGGCGCGTCCTCCGTCTTCGTCCAGATGAAGGCGGCACACCAGGCATCGGCGACGTGCAGCGCACCCTTGTACCGGTCGGACGTCACGAACTCCTGGTAGGCCGACTCCTGCTCACGCACGTCGCCGAGGTCGTCCGCCGGCGCGTCCGTGATCCGGCGCAGCCCCTGCGCAAAGACGGCATTGGCCGCCTTGGCCCCATGATGGAGGTCGAACAGGCTGTCCTGCCCGGCCCGCTCCTTGGCGTTCTGCTTCTCCAGGTTCTTGGCGTGCTTCTTGTCGTCACCCTCGATGGGCTTGAACGCGGCGTCGGGGATGCCGTCCTTGAGCAGCGCCGGAGTGGCCCCGATCAGCGCGTTGCCGTGCTTGATGTGGGCGTCGAGGAAGCTCAACGGCTTGCCCGGTTCGAGGGCTTCCAGCCAGAGGGAGACCTTGGCGAGTTCGACGGCCATCGGGTTGAGGTCGACGCCGTAGATGCAGCCTGCGATGACCTCGTGCAGGGCGTGGCGTACCGCGTCGAGGGTCGGCTCGGGGTTGCGTTCACGCACGGCCGCGACCCGCTTGCCGATGCGGCGGGCTGCCGCGACCAGGAAGTGTCCGGAGCCGCAGGCCGGGTCGCAGACGGTGAGCGACAGCAGTTCCTTGACGATGGCGTCGGCGGGATCGGGCTGTCCGGCGGCGGTGGCCGCCACCTCGCCGCGCTTGACCGCGTCGTCGATCACCGGGTCGAGCGCCGAGTCCAACAGGCATTCGATAAGTGAGGACGGGGTGTAGTAGGAGCCGGTGGTCTTGCGGGTGTTGCCGGCGAGTTCGACCAGCTCGAACGTGCGGTCGACGGCGCTGTGCCTCGGCACCAGCTCCAGCAGCGATTCGTAGATCGAACCCAGTTCCTCTGCGTCCAGGTGCCGGTAGTCGATCGACCGCCAGCGGCGCGAACTCGTGTCGCGCACCTGGCAGAGCTGGCGTACGGCGGTCAGCAGGTGCTCGTTGGCCAGCGACAGCCCGCGCAGCGGGGCGTCGGGCTCCCGGTAGTCGAAGATGCCGCCGAGGCCGGGCAGGCCGATTTCGGGACGGCCGTCGACGTGGCCCAGCGCGTCGAGGACGATCCGCAGCGCCTGGTAGAGGTCGGCATGGGCGGTGCCCCGGCGGCGGCGGGCGTGGGCGCGCAGCCGCCCCGAGGAGAAGTATTTCGCGTACCGGTCGCGGGTTTCCTCGCTGGTGCCCGGCGGATGCAGCGCGTCGCGGTCCTCGGCGACGAAGAGGAACAGCAGCCGGTAGACCAGGCGCAGCAGCGCGTTGTGGAACGCCTGGACGTCAAGGTCCTCGCGGAGCCGCTGGTTGTCGGGGTGGCGCAGGAAGCCGGTGCCGAGGGTGGTGATCGCCTCCTGGACGCCCCGGCGGAGCTGTTCCAGCGCGCGTACGCCCGACGTGATCGCTTCCGCGCGCCACTTTTCCAGCCAGCAGGTCGACGGGGCCGCCTCCTCCCCCACCGCGAAGCGGGTGACGTGCAGCAGTCGGTAGAGCAGCACGAACTCGCTGAACAGTTCGCCGTCGAAGATGGCTTCCAGGTCGAATTCGACGTAGGCGGCGGTGGCGAGGGCGTTGGAGTCGCGCAGCAGCCGCAGCTGCCGGCCGTTGGTGAGCACCCCCCACAGGTGGGCGTCGGAGCGGTTCAGGCACTCCTGCACCAGCGACTGCGGCGGGACACCGCCGCCGGCCGGGCGTTTGTCCAGGGTGGCGTTCCAGCGGGCCAGGTGGATCGGGACGTGCTGCCAGCGGTGACTGATCGAGAAGGGCTTGCCGCCGTCGTCGGAGGTGATGCCGGTGGCCCCGATGGGGGTGAGTGCCCCGAAGCCGAACGCGTCGAGCAGCGGTTCCAGCCATTGGGTGACGGCGCGGCCGGTCGGGTCGGCGGGGGTGTCGGCCTCCGGGGCGGCGGGCAGGTTGCCGCGCAGGTCCTTCCACACCGACTTGAGCCACTCCCAGTGCCGTTCGGCGTCGTCGCGGACCGAGCGCGCGCCGACCACCCGGTAGTCGGCGGGCTTGCTGCCGGGGACGTCCCTACCCTCGGCGATGCGGACCAGCATGTCGGCGGGGAGCAGGCCGCCGATGGTGTGCACGGCGGTGAAGACCTGGTTGCGGGCGGTGGCGGACATCAGGCGGGGCCTCCTGCGGTGGGGGCGGGCAGGTAGACGTACGCGCCGAGCAGGTCGGCGCCGTCCTGGGCGGTGACGGTGAGGCCCCGGACGATCTCGCCGGAGGCGCTGCGTACCCGGCGGTGTGAGGCGAGCAGTTCGGCGGCCAGCTCCTGGCCGTAGCCGGTGAGGTGCTCGGCGACGGCGGGCAGGTCGGTGAGGATCTGCTTCATGGTGCGTTCGCCGAAGCCGGGGTCGGTGTTGGCGTCGGCGGTGGCGTCGAGCAGCGCGAAGGCGTCGTCGGCGGGCAGCCAGCGGGCATTGGTAGGTGCCCCGGCGAAGGCGAGCAGCCGGGCGTCCTCGGCGACGAGCTGCCGGGTGCCCGTGCGCGACGGCAGGGTGAGGTGGAAGCGGTAGCGGACCACCAACAGGGTGGTGCGGGCGGTGACGGCCCGGGTGCGGATCACGCCGCAGCGCCGTGCCGGGCGGGGGCCGGGAGCCTGCTCGTCCAGGGCGGCGTTGAGGACGTACCCGGCGAGGGCCGCCACCGCCGGGTCGGTGCGCACCAGCGCGACCTCGCCCCGGTCGACGGCCGCCGTGTCGCGGACCGGCACCGGGCGGCCGAGTTCGACCACGTCACCGCCGAGCACCGGGGCGAGGGCGTCGCGCAGGCCGGCGGGGGTGCCGCTGACGTCCGCGGTGAAGTCGCCGGGCCGGGCCGGGTCGTCGCGCAGGACGCCGTCGAGGGCACGCAGAGACTGGCGTACGAAGGCTCGGATCTCCCCCGCCCGACCCAGGGTGTCGCGGACGGCGGCGACCTCGACGGCCACCTCCTCCGGCCGGATGGCGTGCTGGGCGAACCGGGAGCGGGACGTCTTCTCCCGCTCGGCGGCGGACTGCCAGTCGGCGGCCAGGGTGGCGGCCCTGCGGTCGAGGGCCCGGTATTCGTCGGCGTCGAAGAGGCTGCCCTGTTCGCCGCGTTCGGCCTGTTGGCCGCGCAGCAGCACCCACTCGACGATCGCGTCGGTCACCCCGGAGGACGCCTCGTCGGGCACCGAGACGGAGACGCCGAGGTCCTTGCGGATCTGTCGGTGCTTGCGGATGAGGACGTCGAGGACCTTGCCGTCGATGCCGTTGTCACCGCCGTACAGGGTGATGACCTTGACGACCTCGCGCTTCTGGCCGAACCGGTCGACCCGGCCCTCCCGCTGGTCGTGGCGGGTGGGGTTCCAGGCCAGGTCGTAGTGCACGACCGCGTCGAAGTGGTGTTGCAGGTTCACGCCCTCGGAGAGACAGTCGGTGGCCACCAGCACCCGGCGGGCGGCCGGGTCGTCGCCGGCCGCCCGGGCAAGCTCCTCGATGCGGTTGATGCGCTGCTGCGGGGAGAGCGTGCCGGTGACCGCGTGCACCACCGTCTTGCGGCCGAGCTTGCCGTCGAGGTGCTCGGCGACGTACTCGGCCGTGGGGATGTAGCGGCAGAACACGATCGGGTGGTAGCCGTCCTTGAGCAGGGCCTTGAGGTGGGTGACAAGGGCGGCGAGCTTGCGGTCCTCGGTGGGGCCCTCCAGCTTCGCCGCCTGCTCGGCCAGCTCGGCGAGCCGCGCGCCGCCCCGGTCGACACCCCCGGCCACGTCGCCGGTCGCCGCGCCGGGGGCGACGTCGAGACCTTCGAGGGCGTCGTTGTCGGACGAGTCGCTGGTCAACGGGATGCCGAGCCGGTCGGCCTCCTCGGCGCTGCCGGCCGCCACGGTCGCCGAGCGGGTGCGCAGGGTCTGCGCGGCGGCCCGCGGCGACGACACCAGGGACCGCAGCAGCGCGATCGCCGACCACCAGGCGATCCGGGCCTCCCGCCGGCCCTGCCGGTCCGCGGCGGTCACCCGCTCGCTGGCGTACGCGATGGCGTCGTCGAGCAGCGCCCGGTACGCCGGGGAGAGCTTGTACGTCTCGTCCTTGAAGTGCCGGTCGGCGGGGAACGACGTCTTCTCCGACAGGGTGTCGTCGGGTAGCCCGTCGGAGCGGGTGAGGTATTGGCGCACGTCGGCGCGCTTGCGGTGCACGAAGTAGGGGGCGAGTGCCCGGCGGCCCGCGTCGGAGCCCAGGTCGACGGCGGCGAGTTCCGGCTTGACCAGGCCGAGCAGGTTGCGGAAGGCGCCCTCCTTGCCGCTGTGCGGGGTGGCGGTCACCAGCAGCAGGTGCCGTTCGGCGTCGGCGGCGACCCGTTGCAGCAGCTCGAAGCGGAGCTGATTCTGCGCGGAGGTGTTGTCGTCGGCCGCGACGCAGGTGTGCGCCTCGTCGACGATGACCAGGTCGGGGCAGTGTCGGACGAAGTCGTCGCGGTGCCGGGTCGACTTGATGAAGTCGGTGGAGACGATCACGTACGGGTGCCTGTCGAACAGCGACTGGCCCAGGTCCAGGCCGCGTTCCAGGCGGGACACCGTGGAGGCGAGGACCAGTTCGGCGTCGATGCCGAACTTGCCGCGCAGCTCCCCCTGCCACTGCTCGGCCAGCGCGGGTGAGCAGAGCACGGCGAGTTTGCGCGCACTGCCCTGGGCGAGCAGTTCACTGGCGACGAGGCCCGCCTCGACGGTCTTCCCGATGCCCACATCGTCGGAGATCAACATCCGGACGGTCCGTTGGCGCAACGCCATCATCAACGGCACCAGCTGGTAGGCGCGCGGCTCGACGGCGATGCCGGCCAGGGACCGGAACGGGCCAGCCCCGGACCGGAAACCGATCCGCAGCGCGGAACGCAGCAGGCCGGCGGCCTGGGCGTCGCCGAGATCGGCGGGCGACGGGTCGGCGAACCGCGCGCCGGTGACGGGTTCGAAGTCGGGAAAGACCGCCGCGATGTCGTCGTCCGCGCCGCCCAGGGGGCGCAGGACGAGCATGTCGGGCGCGCTCTCCGGCAGTACGACCCAGTCGCGGCCTCGGGCGGAGACCAACGTGCCGGCGCTGAAGGGGGTGCTCATGAGGGGGTCCTCGCGCGTCGTGTGGTGGGTGGGGTGGGCGGAGAGGTCAGCCGGTGACGCTGGTCCCGAAGCAGTACGTGTGCTCCGCCGCGATGGCGGCCCAGTCGGCGTCGTACGGGAACCGGATCACGTCCCAGCCCACGTCACGCAGCCGCTCCTCGGCCTCACGGTCGCGCTGGGCCACCTCGTCGTACTCGTGGACCGGGCCGTCGACGAAGACCGCGACGGTCGCGCCGGGCAGCCGGTAGACGTAGTCGGGTTGGGCAAGCGCCTCGGTGACCAGGATCTGCGCCTCGTCGGGCAACCGCAGCCCGCGCTTCTTCAGCCAGGTGATGAGCTTGGCCTCCAGCGCGGTGTCCGACCGGGCGGTCAACCGGGCGAGCTGCTCGGTGCGCGACTCGCCCTGGCCGGTCGGCGCGGCGGCTGCGGCGGCGAAACGCAGCAGCAGGTCCCGCACGCTGTGCCGGTCGATGGACCGGTGGTTGAGCTGATTGCCGTAGGTGAGCAGGCACTCGTAGCAACCCATGGCACAGGGGCGTTCGGGGTGCGGTCCCTTCAGGTCGGTGCCGTCGGGGGCGAAGTGGCAGATGGCCAGGGCCTCGGCGGCGGCCCGCCGCAGGGCGGTCGGGTCGGCCTGCATCAACCGCAGCACGCCCGCCCCACCCTCGGCCGCCTCGGTGAACAGCACCCGATCACGCGGCCCCTCGTTCGGCGGCAGCAGCTCCGTGGTCAACTCCGAGTCCTCCAGCTCGAAGACGGCCTCGATGCCGCGCTCCAGCGCGTACATCAGCGACAGCGCCACCTCCTGGTCGACCGGTTCGTCGAGCTTGAGCACGAGGATGTTGCGCCGGTCCTCCACGTACGGGATGACCCGCTTCTTGCGGCGCTTGTCGTTGCCGTCGGCGTCGACCAGCGGCATCTCGCTGGAGTCGCCGGCCGCCTCCCCGGCGTCGCGCTCGTTCATCCACCGGCCGTCGGCCGGGTCGAGCCAGAACCCGTCCGGCTCGTCCGGCTTGGCCCGCACCCGCCCGACGTTCGTGATCCGGACGGTCGCCGAGTCGCCGTACGACAGGGTTGCCAGGCCCCCGGCGGCGTCGCCGACCAGGGCGTCGCGGCGACCGGGACGGGCACCGTGGTCGTGGAACCGGTACGAGGTGACCAGCCGGTAGCCGGCCCGGCGGCGCTCCTCCTCATCGGAGGAGATCCGCTCCCGGCGCTTGGTGTAGACGGTGTGCAGGTGCAACAGGCCGGTCGTCTTCTCCCCCAACGGCTGGTCGCACATCTGGCAGCGGTCGGCCCGCTCCTTGTCGTCGTGGTGGTAGCCGCACTGGCCACACCGGTTGGCCGCACCGGTGGTCACGTCACCCGCGGCGTCCGGCGGCAACTGGATCCGGGTGACCTGGTAACGCGCGCCCTCGTGGTAGATGAGCGCGCCGGGGCCGAACTCGCGGATCGCGAGGAAGCGGGGACGCTGGAGGTAGTCGCCCTCACCGGACCGACGCCCGGTGGTGGGCACGTAGGCCGCGAGCGGCAACCGGGGGAACGAGTAGCCGGGCAGGAAGCCCTCACTGGCGAGGTACCGGTACGGGTTGAAGTCCGACAACACCGACTTGCTGTCGACGCTCTCGTTCTTGAGCAGGTTGAGCTGGGTCTCGGCCTCCTTACGGCGACCCACCGCGATGCGCCGGTCCCGCTCGGAGAGGGTGTGGTCGAGGACCCGCCGGTTCTGCTCGGCCTGATCGACGAGCGCCGCCTTGAACAGGCCACGCCAGCGGTCGAACGCGGCGTCGAACCGGTCGGGGGTCGTCCGGACGGTGTCCTCGATCCACCTGTCGTCCCACCAGCTCGACTCGGCGTACTCGGTCAGTAGGCCGGCGAAGACCGTGCGGGCCGCACGGGCGGCCCGCTCCTGCGCCTGGGTGTCGTGCAGGGCGGCGGTGATGTGGTCGCGCAGCGCGAGGGCCGGGTTCGGCAACCGGGAGTCCTCGGCGTACGCGATGTCGACCGTCTCCGGGATGGCCCGGCCGAGCTTCAGGCCCGCCTGGGCCAGCCAGATCGCCTGGACGTGGGACCGGACAAGGTCCTCGTTGGCCAGGTCCAGCCGGGGCGGGGCGACAGCGCCGGCGACCATCCGCTCGGAGCGGCGGAAATAATACTGGTCGTGGCTGTTGCCGGTGGCACAGTAGGTGGTCACCAGCGCCGGCTGCCCGGATCGGCCGGCCCGGCCGCTGCGCTGGGCGTAGTTCGCCGGGGTGGGCGGCACGTTGCGCATCATGACCGCGTTGAGTTCGGAGATGTCGACGCCCAGCTCCATCGTGGGCGAGCAGTAGAGCAGTTTGAGGTCCGCGTTGCGGAAGGCGTCCTCACGCCGTTCCCGTTCGGTCGGGTCCACCTGGGCGGTGTGCTCGCGGGCGGTGAGGCCGGCGAGGGTGCCCGCGGCCTCCCGGTAGAGCCGGCGGAAGAAGGTGTTCACCCGAGGGCCGTCGTCGCCGGTGAAGGTGCGGGTCAGCGGGTCGTGGCTGCCCCGCTCGCCGGTGCCGGCCCGCCAGATCAGCGAGGCGGCCGACACCCGGTAACCGGTGCTGCTCGGGCCGGCCGGGCGGTGGAACCGGCCGGCGCGCTGCGGCGCGACCTCGATCCTGGTGACCAGGCCGGCGTCGGCCAGCACCTCCAGCACCTCGGCGATCACCCGCTGCGCGTCGTCGAAGCTCAGGCTGGTGCCGAAGTGGACCCGGCGCAGGTATTTGCCGAACTTGCCCCGCCCGGAGAGGAACAGCCCGGTGCGGTCCATCCCCCGCCCGGAGGGTTGCGGGTAGGCGATGCCGACCTTCGGGCTGTCGCTGACAGACAGCACCCACGGGTCGACGAGCCGTTCCTCGCTGGCCCGCTGAAGCGGGTCGAAGTCGTCGCGGAAATACTGGACGTCGATGGCGAGGGAACGGCGCATCTCGTTGAGCAGCGCGCGCATGATGTCGATGCGGGTGGCCGCCTCGGCGTGCCGCAGCGGCTCATGGGTCCTCGACCAGCGGTCCTCGTTGCCGGCCAGCCAGTCGAGATCCTGATAGTCGATCTCCAGCAGCCCGGTCTGCTCCAGGTTGGGCATGGTGATCCGCCAACCCCGTTCGAGGTCGAGGTAGAGGCGGAAGGCGACGACGTCCCGTAGCGTCCGGGCCGCCGCCTTCGCCAGTGCCGGCGGCAGGTCGTTGCCCCGGGCGTAGTCGGCCTCGCGCAGGCCCAGGGCGGCCGTCACCGCCGTCGCGAGATCCTCGTGGGTGACGCCCTCCCGGCCGGCCGTGCGGGCCGCCTGGTAGAGCGCTCCGCGGAGCTGGGTGATCTGCACGAAGTCGTTGAAGTGCCCGGCCTGGAGCGAGGCGTCCTGCCGGTTGTCGACGAAGGTCAACAGCTTGCGCGCCTTCGGGTCCAGCGCCTCCGGCGGCGCGCTCATCAGCGACCGGACGATGGACGCGGAGACCAACGAGGTCGCCGAGGACCGCCCCTCCTGGTCGAGGGTGGCGAGCTTGGCGAAGTCCCTGCCCCGGACCTGCTCGTACGCCACCCCGCAGTGGGCGCAGAACAGGAACGGCGACGGGATGAACGCGGCCCGCAGCGCACCCCGACCCTCATAGCCGTACGGGTCGACGGTGACGGCGGTCGGCAGCCGGTCCCGGTAGGAGGCGCGGACGGTCTCCTGCCCGTGCTCGTCGGGCTCCAACCACGACTCCGGAATACGCCGGTCCGCGATGACCTTCTCCCGGCTGGTCGGCCAGGGCCGATCGGAGTCGATGTAGAGGTAGCCGTCGGTGGCCTGGCCGCCCGTGCCGATGGTGTCGCGGCGGGGCTCGTAGACGACGCTGCCGTTACGGGTGGTGCGCCAGACCGTCAGGTACTCCTGGCCGCACTCCCGGCAGAACGCGAGCGGCAGCAGGATCTTTCCGTCCGACCCGGGCAGGACCAGCTGATAGTCCCGGGTGAGGTGGCGGGTGAGTTCGTCCTCCAGGGTGACGTAGACGGTGTCGCCCTTGGAGAGGAACTGGTGCAGCCGGAACGCGAACAGGGGTCGCTCGGTGACCGGGTGCCGTGCCTCCGAGCCGGCCTTGAGCGTGTGCCGGATCGCCCTCGCGCAGTCGACGACGGTGAGGTCAGCGGCATCGGCCAACTCGTTCGCAGCGTCCTCGATCTTGCCGGGTTTCTGCCGCACCAGGTGGCCCTCGGCGTCCACGCCGAGACCGAAGTAGGTCTCGATCCAGCGGGCCAGCGGGTCGTTCACCAGATCGGCGTAGGCGCGCGGCGCCCCGGGTGCCCGCAACCGCTCGACCGGCACGGTGTCGGGGGCGGGTCCGGTGGCGCGGACCAGGGTTTCACCGATGACGTTTTCGGGGGTGACCGCACTGCCGAACAGGGTGCTGGCGACCCGTGCGACGACGTCCCTCTGGTCGTCGGCGCTGCCCTCGCTGGAGATGGTGGCGGAGGTGCCGATGCACTGGAGAGCCTCCGCCTCGCAGGCTTCCCGGACCCGACGGATCAGCAGGGCCACGTCGGCGCCCTGCCGACCCCGGTAGGTGTGCAGCTCGTCGAAGACGAGGAACTCCAGCCCGCTGGCCATCCTGATCAGCGACCGCCGGTCGTCCGGGCGGGTGAGCATCAGCTCCAACATCACGTAGTTGGTGAGCAGGATGTCCGGCGGGCTCTCGCGGATCTGCCGGCGCTGCTCGTCGCTCTCCTGGCCGGTGTAGCGGGCATAGCTGACCGGCTCCCGACCCGGGCCATAGCCGTCCTGGAGGAACTTGTCCAACTCCTTGAGCTGGCTGTTGGCCAGCGCGTTCATCGGGTAGACGATGATCGCCCGAACCCGCTTCGGCGCCTTTTTCTCCTCCTGACGGGCCTTGAGCACCCGGTCGACGATCGGCACGATGTACGACAGCGACTTGCCGGAGCCGGTCCCGGTGGTCAGCACGTACGACTCGCCCGTCTGCGCCCGTTCGATCGCTTCCCGCTGGTGCTGGTGCAACGTCAGCGGGCGACCGTCACAGCGCGTACCGCCAGCGGTTTTCTTGGCCTGGAAGATCCGGGCGCACTCCTCGTGCAGCACGCCCTGGCTGACAAGTTCGAGGATCGAGCCGCCGGTGGCGAAGAACGGATTGAGCGAGACCCACGGGTCAGGCCACTGCGACTTGGCGCTCAGGTCATCTTCGACGAACAGCGCGATCTGGTCGTCGCGGATGACCGTGCCGCCCTGGGTGAACGCGCGGTAGTCCTTGATGAGCTGCTGGTGCACACCGAAGACATCCATGCCCAAGCTGGGTACGTCGGCGGCCTCGTCCTCCTCGCGGGCCTCGCCCATCCCCGACAGTGCGACGGCGTCGACGGCGGCCCGTGCCCGCCGCAGGTAGTCCACCGGGTCGAAGGTCTCCCAGCCAGGGACCGGGTCGGTGCCGGTGGCGAAGGGCAGCAACACCTCCCGGACGGCCACCGCGTTCTCCGGTCGGTCGTCCGGTTCCTTGGCCAGCAGCCGGCTGATCAGCCGCACCAGCTCAGTCGGCACGTCCGAGCGCATTAGTCGGATCGGCGGAACCGGCTCGTGCAGGTGCTTCTGGCCCAACTCGAACCCGGACTCGCTCAGGAACGGCGGCACACCGGTCAGCAGCTCGAACAGGACGCAGCCCAGCGCATACAGGTCGGCCGCCGCGGTGACCGCCGCCGCGAGGAACTGCTCCGGTGCCATGTAGCGGGCCGTACCGACCGTGACGCCGGTGCTCGTGACCCGACCGGCCTCGTCATCGAGGATCCGGCCCATCCCGAAGTCGAGCACCTTGATCGCACCGGTGCGCAGCAGCATCACGTTCGACGGCTTGAGATCACGGTGTACGACCCCGGCAAGGTGCGCCGCCGCCAAGCCGTCCGCAATCTGTGCACCCATGGCCGCGACCCACGAGACCGGCAACTGCGGATGCTCGGACACCAGGTCCCGCAGGGTCTCGCCGTCCAACAACTCCATCGCGATGTACGGCGTCTCGTCCGCCCGCGCCGCCCCGGCGATGATCCGCGGCAGATGCGGATGCCGGAGCTTGCGCATGATGCGCACCTCGCGCTCGAACCGTAGCCTGGTCTTGCTGTCGGCAGAGGTGTCGATGACGACCCCGGCACGGCTATGCAGGATCAGCTTCAGCGCCACGATGCGGTCGCCGGAGTCCTCGCTCGCATCCATGTCCTCGGCACGGTGGACCTCGCCCATATTGCCTTTGCCGATCGCTCCCTGGAGCCGAAACCGCCCCGCGATCCGATCCTTCATCACCGCCACACCCAACGCCCCCAGCTCGTTGTCCATCGCAGCCGCGCCATGCACCCGAAGCGGGGGCCTGATTGCCCGCACAACTCGGGGGGTCCCACCGACAGGACTCTGTCCACCATGGATCGCGAGGTTTGTTTGCGATGTCGTCCGTGGAGTATTGCTGGCGCGCTACAGCGGCAAATCGTCCGGTTGGCGGAGATAGTCAACCGATGGTTCCGGCGCATGACGAGACCCCCTGCCGACCAGCGGATAGCCCGATCCGGCAGTACGGCGAAACGCTCTCGCGCCCTGTCGGATTGTCGACTCGAACCCGTCGACCCCGCGCGGTCAGCGCGGTGGTGCGGCACTGTCGCGGACGATGAGCTCGGTGGCGAGCTCGACCCGGGGGCTCTCGGTCCTCTCGCCGCCGGCGAGGCGCAACACGGTCCGTGCGGCCAGCATGCCCATCTCGGCCAGGGGTTGACGCACGGTGGTCAGCGGCGGGGAGCACCACCGGACCTCCGGCAGGTCGTCGAAGCCGACCACGCTGATGTCGTCGGGCACCCGCAGGCCACGTTTGCGGACCGCCTCGTAGACGCCGAGTGCCATCTGGTCGCTGGAGGCGAAGATGGCGGTGGGCGGGTCGGGCAGGGCCAGGAGCTGGGTGCCCGCGCTGAACCCGGACTCGTGGTAGAAGTTGCCGGGGCGGATGAGGCTGTCGTCGAGGGGGATGTCGGCGGCGCCGAGCGCGGCCCGGTAGCCGTCCATCCGGGCCCGGCTGCACATCAGGTGCGGTGGGCCGGCGATGAAGCCGATGCGGCGATGCCCGAGGCTGATCAGGTACTGGTTGGCGCTCAGGCTGCCCGCCCAGTTGGTGGCGCCGATGGTGGGTGACTCCTGCGGGTCGACGCCGGCGGGGTCGATGATGACCACCGGCAGGTGCAGGCGGCGCAGTTCGGCCTGCAACGGCGGGTTCACCATCGAGGTCACGAAGATGATGCCCTCGGTGGAGCGGGTACGCATGTTGTCGAGCCACTGCTTGGCCGAGGAGATGCGCCAGTGGATGGCCGACACGACGGTGCCGACGCCGCTGGTCTGGCCGACGTCCTCCACCCCGCGGATGATCTCCACGGCCCACGGGCTGTCCAGGTCGTTGAAGACCAGGTCGATAAGCGCGGCGTCGGTGCGCCGGGCCGGTGACCGGCGGCGGTAGCCGTGCCGGTTGAGCAGCGCCTCGACCCGTTCCCGGGTGGCCGGGGCGACGTCGGAGCGTCCGTTGATGACCCGGGAGACCGTGGGCACGGAGACACCGGCCAGTCGCGCGATCATCGCGATGGTGACGTTTCGGCCGGTCTCCGCGCCCACGGTCGCTCCTTCGTCTGCCTGGAAGCTTCAGGTCTGCTCGCGGTGGTGCGGTGTCACCCCTTGACGCTGCCGGTCAGGCCGCCGATGAGCTGTCGTTCGGCCACGGCGTAGAAGCCGAGGGCCGGGATCATGGACAGCACGACGTAGGCGAGCACCCGTGCGGTGTCGTCGGCGTACTGGCCCTGGAAGGCCTGGACCCCGACGGGGAGCGTCCACCAGCTCTGGTCGCTGAAGACGACGAGCGGCAGCATGAAGTTGTTCCAGCTGGTCACGATCGCCAGCACCGAGACGGTGGCCAGGGCGGGACGGGCCATCGGCAGCAGGACCCGCCAGAAGAACCCGAAGGAACTGCAGCCGTCCAGGACGGCGGCCTCCTCCACCTCGGCCGGGATGGTACGGAAGAACTGGCGCAGGATGATGATGGTGATCGGCAGCCCGAAGGCGGCCTGGGGCAGGATGACGCCGAGCGGGTTGTCCAGCAGACCCATGGCGCGCAGCAGGACGAACAGCGGCAGGATGGCCACCGCGAACGGGAACATCAGACCGATCGCGAAGAGGGTCACCAGGAACTCGCGGCCCCGGAACGCGTAGCGCGCGAAGACGAACGCGGCCATCGCCGCCGCGCCGACGACGATGACGGTGCTGGTGACGGCGATCAGCACACTGTTGCCGAGCTGTCGCCAGAAGAGCTCGTTGGCGAGGATGTCGCCGTAGTTGCCCACCCAGGGGTCGGGCCAGCCCAGCGGGTTGGTGGACAGTTGACCGTTGTCCTTGAAGCCGCCGAGCACCCCGAACCAGACTGGTACGACGATCAGCGCGCCGACGGCCACGCAGATCAGGTGCAGCACGAGGCTGCGGGTCCGCTGGGCGCGACTGGTCCTGGCGGTCATCGCTGGCCTCCCTGGTTGGTGATCGCGCCCTCGGTGTCCCGACGCAGGACCACGCGCTGGTAGAACAGGGCGAAGACGAGGCTCAGCAGGAACATGATGATGCTGATCGCACTGGCGTAGCCGACTTCGAAGCGGCGGAAACCGTACTCGTACATCGTCACGGCCATGGTCTCCGAGGAGTGGATCGGGCCACCGCCGGTGAGCACCCAGACCATGTCGAACAACTGGATGGTGCCGATGACCGACAGGAACACGCTGATCCGGATCGTCGGGCCCAGCAGGGGCAGGGTGACGTGCCGGAACGCCTGCCAGGCGGTGGCGCCGTCGGTGACCGCGGCCTCGGAGAGCTCCTTGGGGATGCCCTGTCGGGCCGCCAGGAAGAGCATCATGTAGAGGCCGAAGTACTTCCAGGACACCACCAGGAAGACGGCGAACAGCACGGTGTCCGGGTCGGCGAAGACGGCACCGGCGTCCGCGCCGAGCCAGCCGGAGAGCGCCTCGCCCAGGCCCCGGTTGGGTGAGAACACCAGGGTGAACAGGACTGCCGTGGTGACCTCGGACAGCACGTACGGGGCGAAGAAGATCAGCCGGTAGACGGCGCGGCCCCGCAGGGGCTGGTTGAGCAGCATGGCCAGGGCCAGCGCGGCGGGCAGTTGGACGGCCAGCGACAGCAGCACCAGCACGAACCCGCGCCACAGGTCGCCCCGGAAGGTGGGGTCGTTGAAGGCGCGCGTGTAGTTGTCCAGCCCGACGAAGTTCTCCGGCAGCCCGAAGCCGTTCCACTTGTAGAGGCTGGCGTAGCTGGCCACCAGGATCGGGGCGATGACCAGCAGCAGGAACAACGCCAGGGCTGGTGTGAGGAAGACAGCGAGGACACCGCCGCGGC
The DNA here is from genome assembly GCF_040648275.1 of Micromonospora sp. NPDC049171. Taxonomy (NCBI): domain Bacteria; kingdom Bacillati; phylum Actinomycetota; class Actinomycetes; order Micromonosporales; family Micromonosporaceae; genus Micromonospora; species Micromonospora sp. NPDC049171. The sequence goes on along the minus strand of NZ_JBEZDJ010000001.1, from coordinate 327,956 downwards.
CCGGCCGGGGCTGGCGGCCGCGCTGACGCGCGGTGCCCGGCCCCGGTGCCGGCGGGTCCGTCGCCGTGTCGCCGTGCCTGGTGTCCGACACGGTCGATGGCGTGGTCATGCCTACTCCACTGGGGTTTTGCGGCCGGCTACGGATGGGTGGGAGAGCATGCTCAGACGCTCTTCGCCACCTGCGTGATGTCCTTGACGATCTGCGCGGGCGACTTGTTGCCGGCGATGAGCTCGGCCACGCTGTCGTTGATCTGCGAACCGAGCGCGGGCGCGTACGCCTGGTCGAGGTAGAGCTGGAAGCCGGTGTAGCTGGCGAGCGTCGCCGCGACGGTCTTGGCGTTGGGGTCGGTGATGGCCGACGCGGCTTCCTTCACGGTCGGCAGCACCGCGCCGGTCTTCGTGGCCGTGCGCTGGTTGTCGGGGCTGAGCAGGAACTTCAGGAAGTCGACGGTGGCGCCTGGCGCGTTCTTGCCGATGGCGAAGCCGTTGCCGCCGCCGAACACCTCGGTGGCGGTGCCCTTTCCGCCCTCGACGGAGGGGAAGGGGAAGAAGCCGAGCTTGTCGCCGATGCCCTTCTTGCTGGTGGAGCTCGTCGCCTGCGTCGCCGGTGCCCACTGCCCCATCAGCTCCATGGCGGCGCCACCGTTGCCCATGGTGGCGGCCTGCCCGTCGGGCGAGCTGTACGACGCCCCGAGGAACCCCTTCTGGAACGGCTGGAGGTCGACGAGTTCCTTGAGCCGGTCACCAGCGGCGACGAGGTCGGGACTGTCGAAGTTCTTGTCCGTGACGGCCTTGCCCAGCGCGTCCTTGCCGCCGATGCGCATCGCGAGGTAGGACCAGTAGAAGTGCGCCGGCCACTTGTCCTTGCCGGCCAGGGCGATCGGGGTGATGCCCGCGCCCTTGAGCTTGCGGACCGCGTCGAGCACACCCGTCCAGGTGGTGGGTGGGGCGGTGATGCCGGCGCGGGTGAAGAGGTCCTTGTTGTACCAGAAACCGACCATACCGATGTCGAACGGAACGCCGTAGATCTTGCCGTCGATCGTGTACGGCTCCATGGCGGCGGGCAGCAACCCACCGATCCACGGCTTCACGTCGTCGGTGAGGTCCTTGACCAGGCCCGCGTCCACCTGCTGCTTGAGCACGCCGCCGCCCCAGGACTGGAAGAGGTCCGGCGGGTCGCCGGCCTGGGTGACGGTGGTGAGCTTGGCCTTGAAGGCCTCGTTCTCCAGGGGCTGGATGTCGAAGGTGACGTTGGTGTGTGCCGCCTTGTACTCGTTCGCGATCGCCGCCCACACAGGCAGCAGCGGGTCGGTGTTCTGGATGTGCCACCAGTTGATGGTCTGTGGCGCGTTCGGGTCGCTGGACTTGTCGTCACCGCCACAGGCGCTCAACAGGTATGCGCCGGCGCCGGCACCGGCGAGGCCGAGCAGCGTTCGGCGGGAAAGGTGCGCTGTCATGATCCATCCCTTCGGGGACTCACGGGGGTGCTCGGACGCCGGTCGAGCCGGCAGGGGGAACATGGATCTCCGGAACTTTCAATGCTTCGCCGGTATTACCGGTCGATGGCCGGCACGCTACGAGCTGTTGCCGCGACGGTCAAGACCTCTGTCCTATTGCGAAAAGACCGGCTAGCGTAGTCAGGACTTCCAGTGATCCTGGACCGCAAGTTTCCGGAAGTTCCAGACAGTCCCCCAGAGGAGCTCTCGTGTCGACCGACATCGCTGATGTGGTGACCGCTGCCCGGTCGATCCGCAATCCCGTCCTCGCCGGCTTCCATCCGGATCCGTCGATCCTGCGCGTCGACGACGACTACTACCTGGCCACCTCGACCTTCGAGTGGTATCCGGGTGTGCGTGTGCACCATTCGCGTGATCTCGTGAACTGGCGCACGCTGGGCGGGATCATCACCGACCGCCGCCTGCTCGACCTGCGCGGCTGCGGCGACTCCAACGGCGTGTGGGCGCCCGACCTGACGTACCACGACGGCCAGTTCCACCTCGTCTACAGCGACGTGGCCAGCTTCGCCAGCGGCTACTGGGATCCACAGAACTTCCTGGTCACCGCCGAGGACATCGCCGGCCCCTGGTCGGATCCGGTGAAGCTGCACGGGCGCGGTTTCGACGCCGCCCTGTTCCACGACGACGACGGCACCACCTGGCTGCTGAGCATGAGCGCCGACTGGCGACCCGGTCGGGACCGCTTCGGCGGGATCGAGATCCAACAGTACGACCGGGCCGCGCGCCGTCTGGTCGGCCGACCCCGCATCCTGTTCACCGGCACCCCGGTCGGGGTCACCGAGGGCCCGCACCTGTACCGCCACGACGGGTGGTACTGGCTCATCACCGCCGAGGGCGGCACCAGCTGGGAGCACCAGGTCACCGTTGCGCGGTCCCGGGAGCTGTTCGGGCCGTACGAGGTCCAGCCGGACGGCCCGCTGCTCAGCTCCGTCGGCCGGCCCGACCTGCGGTTGCAGAAGGCCGGGCACGGCAGCCTGGTCCGCACCCAGGGCGGCGAGTGGTATCTGGCCCACCTGGTGGGTCGCCCCTACTCACCGCTGGGCAGTTGCGTGCTGGGCCGGGAGACCGCGATCCAGCGGGTCGAGTGGCCCTCGAATGGCTGGCCCCGCATCCCCGGAGGGGTGCCGGCGGACGAGGTCGTCGCACCGGACCTACCCCCGCACCCGTGGCCGGCGGAGCCGGACACCGACCACTTCGACGCCCCCGAGCTGGGTCTGTGCTGGTCGACGCTGCGCCGGCCGGCCACCGACGACTGGATCGACCTGCGGTCCCGACCGTCGCACCTGCGCGTGCACGGCGGGCAGTCGCCGGTCGGCCGACAGGCCCCCAGCCTGGTCGCGCGACGCGTCGAGGCGACGCACTGCTCCCTGGAGACCGTGGTGGAGTTCGACCCGGTCGACCACCGTCAGCTCGCCGGCATCACCGCGTACTACAACACCCTCAACTGGCACCACCTCTACCTGACCCGCGCCGACGACGGGCGCACGGTGCTGGAGCTGCTCAGTTCCGACAACGGACGGCGCACCCCGTACCCCGAGCTGACCGTCGATGCCAGCGGGGTCGCGCGGGCGGGTCTGCGGGCGGTGTTCGACGGGCCGGTGGTGCGCTTCGAGTACGACCTCGGCGCGGGTTGGCAGCGGTTGCCGGTCGACCTGGACGCGACGATCCTGTCCGACGAGCACGCCGCGCTGATCATCGACGGGGAGCCGGCGGCGTGGGGCTTCACCGGGGCGTTCGTCGGCCTGTGGGTGCAGGATCTGGGTGGCGACGGGGTGTACGCCGACTTCGACCGGGCCACCTATCGGGAGCACTGACCGTGCGGACGCCGCCCGGCGGGTGCCGTCCGGTCACCTGGGCGCGCTCGTCAGCTCGTCCAGGTGCCGGAGCGCCCGCCGCGCGGCGTCCGGACCGGCGGGCAGCAACGGCAGCCGTACGGCGGCCGTCGGGATGCGACCCCGCGCGTGGAGCACCGACTTGATCACCGTCGGGTTGGGCTCGGCGAACAGCGCCGCCGACAGGCCCGCGAGCCGATGGCCGAGCGACCGCCCACGGACGACGTCGCCGGCGTGCCAGTGCGCGACCAGCCGGACGAAGTCCGGGGCGGCGACCTGGGCCGAGGCCGCGATGGCGCCGTGCGCGCCGAGGGCGAGCAGCGGGGAGATGAGCGGGTCCTCGCCACCGAGCACGGCGAATCCGGGCCGGATGTCGGCGAGGAAGTCGACGGTGTCCCCGTCGATCCCGCCGGTGGCGTACTTGATGCCGATGACGCCGGGCAGGCCGGCGAGCTGCCGGAGATCGCCGGCGTGGAGGTGCTGCCCGGTGCGGTACGGGACGTGATAGACGACAAGCGGCACCGGGCTGGCCCGGGCGAGGTGGGTGAAGTGGGCAAGCACGCCCGCGGCGCCGGGCCGCAGGAACGGGGGCACCAGGCAGAGCGCCGCCGTCACCTCCGGCCGGTCGGACAGGGCGCGCAACGCCTCGACGCTGTTGGCGCCGACGAGCAGAGGTGCGCGGCGCGCACGGCAGACCGCGGCCAGGACGTCGAGCACCGCGCCGCGCTCCTCGTCGCTGAGAGCGGCCGGCTCCCCCGTCGTGCCGAGCGCGACCAGACCGGCCGCGCCGGCATCCAGGGCATCTGTCGCGAGGGCCGTCAGCGCGTCGGTGGCGACGCGCCCCGCCAGGTCGAACGGCGTGATCAGCGGTACGTACAGGCCGGTCAGGGTCATGCCTTCCACTCTCGGCCGAGCGACCAGGAAGGTCCAGTTCCGATTGCTCAACCAATACGTAAGCTGAGCTGATGCTTGACGTTCGCCGGCTGATCCTGTTGCGGGATCTGGCCCGCCTCGGCACCATCGCCGCGGTCGCCCAGGCGCACTCCTACACGCCGTCTGCCGTCTCGCAGCAACTGGCCGCCCTCCAGCGGGAGGCGGGCACCCGGTTGCTGGAGCGCACCGGCCGGCGGGTCGGTCTCACGTCGACCGCCGACGCGCTCGTGCGGCACACCGAGGTCATCCTCGCCGCGCTGGAAGCCGCCGACGCGACCCTGGCGGCAGCCCGAACCGGGGTGCGCGCAAGCGTACGCATCGGCGCCTTTCCCAGCGCCGTCCGCACCCTGCTCCCCGCGGCCCTGGTCAGCCTGGCCCGCGACCATCCCGCGCTCGACCTCATGATCACCGAGCTGGACCCGGTCGGCATGCCGACCGCGCTGCGGAACCGACGGCTCGACGTCGCCCTACTGCACGACTACGACATCGCGCCGGTCCCACCCGACCCGGCGCTGGACTCGATCGCGCTGCTGGAGGAGACGGTCTTCCTCGCCGTGCCCCGCAAGCCGGAGCACACCGCCGCCCAGCACAGCGCCGCCCAGCACAGCGCCGCCGAGCGCACCAGGTCCGACCCGATCAGCGGAGCACGCGACGCGCAGTGGATCGTCGGCAGCCCCGGCACGCTCTGCCACTCGGTGGCCCTGCACGCCTGCCAGATGGCGGGCTTCGCTCCGGCGGTGCGGCACCACGCCGACGACTTCGCCGCCATGCTCGCGCTTGTCGCCGCCGGCCAGGGCGTCGCTCTCGTTCCGCAGCTCGCCGTCGCGCAGCCCTCCCCACAGGTCCGGCTCCTGCCGCTGGCCATGCGCCGCCGCACCCGCGTCGCCTACCGCCGGGGTGCGGGCGGCCATCCGGCGGTCGTCGCGTGCGTCGCCGCACTCCGCAGCGCCACCACCGCCTTCCTCGGTTGAGCCCAGGTCGTCCACGATTGACTGTTGATCGACGTAGCACTATTTGTTAATAATGTTTCCTGATGCTCGCGGTGCCCGCCGGGGCCGATCGCCGCGCCGGGCACCGACCGGCCGGCGGCACGCCGCCCCTTCCCCGAGGAACACCATGGTGCGCAAGAGAACAGCCGCCTACGTCATGGGCAGCCTGCTGACCGGCGTCGCGGCGGTCGGCTACGGCCTGCCGTCGGCCAGCGCCGCGACCGCCGGCCCGATCACCGGTCTCGGCGGCAAGTGCGTCGACGTCGCCGGGGCCAATCCGGCAAACGGCACGCCGGTCCAGCTCTACGACTGCAACGGCAGCGCGGCCCAGACGTGGACGGTCGGCAACACCGACGCCTCGATCCGCGCGCTCGGCAAATGCCTGGACGTCACCGCCGCGTCGACCGCCAACGGCGCCAAGGTCCAGCTGTACGACTGCAACAACACCGGCGCGCAGAAGTGGACGGCCAGCAACGGCGCCCTGGTCAACACCGCATCGGGCAAGTGCCTCGACGTGACCGACCGGAGCACCGCCAACGGTGCCCGGTTGCAGATCTGGACCTGCGGGGGCACCACCAACCAGCAGTGGACGCTGCCCGGCGGGGGCACACCCAGCCCGACGCCGACCGCCACCGCCCCGACCGGCACCAACCTCGACGACCCGGCGAAGAAGGACGTCGCCATGCAGCTCGTCTCGGCCGCGGAAAACTCCTCGCTCGACTGGCGCGCGCAGTTCTCCTACATCGAGGACATCGGCGACGGGCGGGGTTACACCGCCGGCATCATCGGCTTCTGCTCCGGCACCGGTGACATGCTCGAACTGGTCGAGGCGTACACGCGTACCAAGCCAGGCAACGTGCTGGCCGGGTACCTGCCGGCGCTGCGCGCCGTCGACGGCACCTCCTCGCACGCGGGTCTGGACCCCAACTTCCCCCGCGACTGGCGGGCCGCGGCCACCGACTCGGTGTTCCGCGCCGCGCAGGAGGCCGAGCGGGACCGGGTCTACTTCAACCCATCGGTACGCGACGGCAAGAACGACCAGGTCCGGGCACTCGGCCAGTTCGCCTACTACGACGCGGCGGTCATGCACGGGTACGAGGGCATGCGCCAGATCCGCAACCGCGCCCTCGCCCGCGCGAAGCCCCCGGCCCAGGGTGGCGACGAGCGGACCTGGCTCAACGCGTTCCTCGACGAACGGGTCATCGAGATGAAGAAGGAGGAGGCCCACTCGGACACGTCCCGCGTCGACACCGCCCAGCGGGTGTTCCTCAACAACGGCAACTTCACCCTGACCACGCCGCTGGTGTTCGCCGTCTACGGCGAACAGTTCCGCATCGGTTAGACGAGTAGACGCTCAGGGTGCCGCCTCGCGGCGCCCTGAGCCGTCCCTGGGCGCGACCTTGCCTTGACGCTGACGACAAGGTTTAGCCTGGTCGCGACGGGCTGGTCGAGGAGGTCTGATGCTGATCGGCGAGCTGGCGGAACGGGCCGGCACGAGCACCCGGACGTTGCGCTACTACGAGGCCCACGGTTTGGTACGTCCGCAGCGCTCGGCCAACGGCTACCGCGTCTACGACGAGGCGGAGCTGCGGGTCGTCCAGGAGATCCGCGCACTGCTCGACGTCGGCTTCGGCCTCGACGACGTCCGTCCGTTCGTCGCCTGCCTGCGGGCGGGAAACACGTCCGGCGACGTCTGCCCCGATTCCGTGCTGGTGCTGCGACGCAAGCTCGCCGAGGTCGACGACTACCTCGGTCGGCTCACAGCGGTCCGTCAGCAGTTGCACACCCAGCTCACCCACGCCATCGCGCGCCGGGAGGAAACATGCCCCAGGAGACGACAGTCGGCTCCCTGACCACCGTCACCGATGCCACGTTCGCCGAGCTGGTGCTCGCCAGCGACCGGCCCGTCGTGGTCGACTTCTGGGCCGAGTGGTGCCCACCATGCAAAATGATCGAGAAGAGCCTCGTCGAGTTGGCCGGGGAGTTCGGCGACCGGATGGTCATCGCCAAGCTCAATTCCGACGACAACCCGCAGGCCACGCGGCGCTACCGGGTCATGTCCCTGCCGACGCTGCTGGTGTTCCGTCGGGGTGAGGTCGTCGGTTCGGTCGTCGGGTCCAGGCCGAAACTGCACCTGCGGCAGAGCCTGACCACGCACGCCGGGCTGTGACCGATCGAGACGTGTGTCCAGCACTGGCACACTGACCGCCATGACTGACTGGTTCACGCGGGCCGAAGTGGATACCGACGTCATTCGGATCTCGGAACCGCACGTCAACGAACTCCTGTCGGCGAACCTCTGGTGGTTGCGCGGCAACGATCGTGACATCGTGGTCGACGCCGGGCTCGGTGTCGTCGCCCTGCGGGAGGCGATCCCGGCCATGTTCGAGCGTGATCCGATGGTCCTGCTCACCCACGCGCACCTGGATCACGTCGGTGGCGCAGCCGAGTTCGCCGACCGGGCCGCCCATCCCGCCGAAGCGGGGCTCCTGGCGGCGGGCGTACCGGCGAGCCTCTACGGCGCGGAGCTCTACGACAAACTCGGCATCGACGCGGCGGGAGAAGCCGTCCCGGAGCTGATGATCGACACGTTGCCCGAGCCCGACTACGACCCGGCCACCTACCGCGTCGCCCCCGTCACCCTGCACCGCACGCTCGACGATGGCGACCGCGTCGACCTGGGCGGACGGGCGCTGACCGTGCTGCACCTCCCCGGCCACACACCGGGCAGCATCGCCCTGCTGGAGGAGGTCAGCGGGGCCCTGTACTCCGGCGACGTCGTCTACGAGGGCTATCTGATCGACGACCTGCCGAACTCCGACGTGGCCGCCTACCGACAAAGCATGGAGTTCCTCGCCGACCTCGACGTGTCAGTCGTGCATCCCGGCCACGGGCCCAGCTTCGACCGGGCACGCCTTCGCCAGTTGGCCGAGGCCTACCTGCGCAGGAGCGCCTAGACCCGCTCGTCCTGCGGGATGCGTACGGTGAAGGTGGTGCCCTCGCCCGGCACCGAGCTCACCTCGGCCGTGCCACCGTGCGCCTCGGCGATCGCCGCCACGATGGCAAGGCCGATGCCGGAGCCCTCCCGCTGCCGGCTGCGTGAGGTCGCGCTGCGGTAGAAGCGTTCGAAGACCCGTCGGCTGTCCTCCTCGGTCAGGCCCGGGCCGTCGTCGGCCACCTCGATCACCGCGCCGCCGTCCGAGGCGGAGACCCGGACCTCGGCGGCGGTCCCCGGCGGAGTGTGCCGGCGTACGTTGGACAACAGGTTGGCCAGCAACTGCCGCAGGCGCAACTCGTCGCCGGAGATCACCAGCGAGCCCGGCGCCCGCACGCTCAGCGGGCGGCCGGGCGCGATGGCTCGGGCGTCCGCCGCCGCCTCGGTGGCCAGATGGGTCAGATCCACCTGTTCCCGGTCCAGCGGGCGACCCTCGTCCAGCTTCACCAGCACCAACAGTTCGTTGACCAGTTGGCCCATCCGGGTCGCCTCGGACTCGATGCGTCGCATCGCGACCTTGAGGTCGGCCGGCCGGGCGCCGGCACCGTGCCGGAACAGCTCGGCATATCCGCGGATGGTCGCCACCGGAGTGTTGAGCTCGTGCGACGCGTCGGCGACGAACCGCCGCAGCCGCTCCTCCGAGGTCTGCCTTTCCTTGAAGGCGGTCTGGATCTGCACCAGCATCGCGTTGAGCGCCGCGCTGAGCCGCCCGATCTCGGTGTTCGGCCGGGCCGCGCGCACCCGCCGGTCCAGGTGCCCGGCACCGATGTCCGCGGCCACCTCGGCGATCCGGTCCAGCGGGCGGGTGCCCAGGCCGATCAGCCACCACGCGATCAGCACCATGGCGGCCAGGATGACCGCGGTGGCGACCGCCTGGGTACGGATGAGCTGGCGGTTCGCCACGTCGTAGCCGGTGAGCGGGAGGCCGACCTGCAGGATCGTCCGCCGGTCGGGCAGCCAGCCGGATCGCACCCGCCACTGGTTCGGCTGCTGGTCTGTCAGCGTGACTGTCGCGTACACCGCGCCGTCCGGTCTGCTCGTGCTGGGATCCTTCGGTTGCAGCCGGATCGCGGACGCCTGCCCGCCCGGATTCTGCAGGTCCAGCATCGGGGTGCCGTCCGGGGCCAGGATCCGCAGAAGCACGAACGGCTGACCGCCCGCGCTGGCCAGCCGGCCGCTGCCGGCGCCGGACGGGCTCAGCCCGGTGCCGTTGTCCACCTGCGCCGCGACCGCCGTGCTCAGCTGATCGAGCTGGGTGTCGGTGCGGGTCACCAGGAAATACCGCAGCGCGGCCAGGGTGGCCAGCGCGGCCACGCACATCCCGGCCGCCAGCAGCACCGCGACCAGGATGATGAGCCGGCCCCGCAGGCTCATCCGGCTCACTCGGCCGGCAGGCGCAGCGTGTAGCCGACCCGGGGGATGGTCTGGATCAGCGGCGGATCAAACTGGTCGATCTTGCGGCGCAGATAGCTGATGTACGTCGAGACCACGCCGTGGTTGCCACCGAAGTCGTACTCCCACACCTGGTCGACTATCTGCTGCTTGGACATCACTCGGCCGGCGTTCTGCACCAGGTAGCGCAGCAGGTTGAACTCGGTGGGGCTCAGGTCGATCACCACGTTCTGCCGGCGCACCACGTACGCCTCCTGGTCGATCACCAGGTCGGCGTAGCGCAACCCGCCGGTCGCCTCCGGCGGCGGCGCGGGCGCGGCCAACTGCGACCGGCGCAGGATCGCCCGGGCCCGCGCGACCAGCTCGTCCAGGCTGAACGGCTTGGTCAGGTAGTCGTCGCCGCCGACGCTCAGCCCTTCGACCTTGTCGGCGACCGTCCGCCGCGCGGTCAGGAAGATCACCGGAGCGAGGACGCCGTTCTCCCGTAGCCGCCGGCACAGGTCGATGCCGGAATCGTGGGCTCCGGGAACGCCGGGGACCGCCGGTGATCCGACGGCCTGCGCACAGTCGACCACGCCTGTCGGGTAGGCGGCGCCGCACTGAGCCTCACCCTCGGCTGTCTCCGCGGCTCGTTCGTCGTGGGACACACCCGCCAGAGCACGGCCCTGCGGGTGCCGTTCGCACCCGCAGGGCCGTGACTGACGTGAAAGGACCAGCGACTCAGCTCTCGACCCAGCCGTGCGATCTGGCGTGGTCGACCAGAGCCTGCCGGATCGAGGAGACTTGGGCCGCGGTGAGCGTCGGCACCCGCTCGATCAGCAACTCCGTCACCTCGTAGGTGAACTCGCGCGGTGACAGGACGTCGCACATCCCGTCGTCGTCACCGGTCTGCCCGGTCCGCGTCGGTGCGGCGTCCGGAACCCGTTCCGGACGGGGAACCGCGACCGGATCGACGACCCGAAGGGACGCCACCTTCAGGCCACGGTCGCCGGCCTCCACCTCGTACTCGACACGCATGCCGGGATGCACGAGATGCCGCAGCTCACCGAAATCGTTGGCGTGGACGAAGATGTCCTCGCCGCCCTTCGACGGCGCGATGAAGCCGTAGCCACGCGTCTCGTCGAACCTGATGACCTTACCTGCCGCCCACACAGACACCACCCACTCCACCAACTCAACACTGTCCGCACATTGCCCGCCAACGGTAGCGGATTCCGCTCCCCGACGGGGGGACGGTCGGTCCACCGGCAATCGGGGCAACCGGCACCGGCATGCCTGGGGGAACCGCTCGCACCCGCCCTGGCAGTCAATCGTGACCCGATCGGACGTGTCGGATGCATAGACGGCCACTGGTGCGCCCGACGCCGTGGCTGGCATCCTGTTCGCACCATCGCCGGGCAGGTGTGGGAGGTCGTCGTGTCGATCGAGGATCGAGCGGAGAAGCCGAAGCTTCCGCCGCGCTGGTTCATCCGGACGGCCTGGTCCGTGCACCGGGGTCTCTATCGGGTCTTCCGCGGCCGGGTCGGGCTCTGGCGGCCCCGCCCGGACCGTTGGGGCACGTTACGGCTGACCACCACGGGTCGCCGCACCGGCCAGCAGCGCGGTGTCATCGTCGCGTACCTGGAGGATGGGCCGAACCTGTTCACTTTGGCGATGAACGGCTGGGGCGAGGGTGAGCCCGCCTGGTGGCTCAACCTACAGGCGCATCCGGACGCGACAGTCGACCTGGTGGACGGGCAGCGGCAGATCCGTGGACGCGCCGCGACCGGCGACGAACGGGCACGCCTGTGGGCGCGCTGGCGTGAGATCGACACGAAGCTTGACGCCTTCGCGTCGCTGCGTTCGTCCGAAACCGCCGTGGTGGTTCTCGAACCCCGCTCCGGCGCCGAGGGCGTTGCCGGCCACCCCCAGCCCGGCGCCTGACGCGGTCCCGCTCCCCCACTCCGTCGCTGGGCCACGCGGCCGGCGACAACACGGCCGCGCCCGACGTGGAGCCGATCAGCGCGCCGCTGGGCGGTGTCGGTCCCCGTCGGAGCTGTCGTCATCGTCGTCCTTGTCGACCTGTTTCTGCTCGGCCTTGACCACCGAGCGCAGCGATCGAGCACGACGAGGGAAAGTGTCGTACATCTGTTCTATTTTGTAGTCATGGTCGAGGAGTTGGCGCAGGCAGACGACGCGGTCGCCGCCTGCGTCGACGATGCCGCCTGGGCCCTCGCCGAGCATGAGCTGATCGCTGCTCTCGACGCCGCGCACCGCGTCGAGCAACGACTCGCCGCCGTCAAACTGGCGTTGGTGCGCGAGTTGGACGGTCGCGGCACCGCACTGACGCAGGGCGCCTCCAGCACGGCGGTCTGGCTGCGCGAGCGACTGCGGTTGACAGTTCCGGCCGCGCGCAAGCTGGTCGATCTCGCGGCCGGCGTCGACGCGGCCCCGACCGCCGTGCGGGATGCCCTGGCGACCGGCGCGGTCAGCACGGAGCAGGTCCGAGTCATCGTCGACACCGTCACCGCCGTGCAGGCGGCCGCCGGGCCGGAGGTAGCCGACCTGGCCGTCGGCATGCTGGTCGACTGGGCCGGCCAGTTCGACCCCACCCTGATGCGCAAGCTCGGCACCCGCATCCTCGACCACGTCGCACCCGACATCGCCGACGCCGCAGCCAAAGCCGCCCTGGAGGCCGAGGCTGCCCGGGCAACCCGCAACCGGCATCTCACCCTCTCCGAGCAAACCGACGGCCGGCTGCGACTCACTGGCACCCTCGACGCGGAAGCCGCAGCGCTGCTACGCGCCGCCATCGACCCCCTCAGTGCACCCGCCGGCCCGACGACACCCGCTGCGCCGGCCAACGCCGCCATGACGCCCTCGCCGACGTGTGCCGCCTCGCCCTGCGCACCGGTGAGCTGCCCGACAGCGGCGGCGACCCCGCCCAGCTCGTCGTCACCACCAGCTACGACGAGCTGACCCGCCAGCTCGGTGCCGGCGCACTCGACACCGACCTGCACCTCACCCCCGACACGGTGCGCCGACTCGCCTGCGACGCGGCCATCCTGCCCGCCGTGCTCGGCAGCGCCAGCCAACCACTCGACGTCGGCCGACAACGCCGCCTCATCACCGGCCCCCTCCGGCGCGCCCTCGTGCTGCGCGACCGGGGCTGTGCCTTCCCCGGCTGCGACCGCCCACCACGCTGGTGCGACGCCCACCACATCCGCCACTGGGCCGACGGCGGCACCACCAGCCTGGCCAACGCAGTGCTGCTGTGCGGCCACCACCACCGACACCTACACCACAGCGACTGGGTCGTGCGGCTCGGCGGCGACGGCCACCCCGAATTCATCCCACCCGCCTGGCTCGACCCCGACCAACTCCCCCGCCGCAACCACTACCACCAACGAACATAGAAACGACCATTCGAGAATCATCGCTAGTGCGTTGACCATGAACGTTCACCGGGTCAGCGACACGCCGGGCGGCGTCCGCCGGTAGTCGCTGGTGAAGGCCCACTCTCGACGGCGGTGATATTGGCCATTGAGAGTGGGGTGGCGGGTTGTCCGAGCCGGTACGGGCACGGCGGTTGACGCAGGAGGAAGGCCGTAAGCTGCAACAACTCGTCCGCCGGGGCAAGCACGATTCAGTACGGGTTCGGCGGGCGCTGATCATCATGGCGTCGGCGTCCGGGACACCTGTCCCGGCGATCGCCCGGCTGATCGCCGGGCACGAAGACAGCGTCCGCGACGTGATCCACGCCTTCAACGAGATGGGTCTTCGCGCGCTGGACCCTCAGTGGGCGGGAGGCCGTCCCCGCCGGATCAGTGACGACGAGGAAGCGTTCATCGTCGCGACGGCCAAGGCCCGCCCGAGCACGCTCGGGCGGCCATTCACCTGCTGGAGCCTGCGCAAACTCGCCGACTACCTGGCCACCGACGCCGCCCGGCGGGTGGTCATCGGCCGGGAACGGCTGCGGCAGTTCGGCGAACAAGACCCCGGCCATCTGGGCCTGGGCCGCCCGCAACAACGTCGAGCTGTGTCTCACCCCGACCAGTGCGTCCTGGGCCAACCCCATCGAGGCCCAGATCGGGCCGCTACGCATGTTCACGATGGCCAACTCGAACCACCCCAACCGCACGGTCCTGGCCCGCGAGCCGCACAAATACCTACGCTGGCGCAACGCCAACGCCCGCCACCCGGACGTCCTGGCCGCGCAACGCCGCGAACGCGCCCGCGTCCGCAGCGAACGCCAGCAACGCTGGGGCCGCCCCCGCAGGAAAGCCGCCTGAACATCGGGCCCTGTGACAGCCTCGACTACAAGACTTTGGTCATATGCACGCTGTTCGGGTCCTCTGGGTAGTCGGCGAACGGCTCGCATCGGGTGAATCCGTACTTCGCGTAGAGCGCCCACGCCGGCGCAAAATGGTCATCCGCGCCGGTCTCCAGGTATAGCCGGGTGAAGCCGCGCCGGCGGGCCTCTGCCAAGACGTGTTGGAGAAGCGCGGAGGCCACTCCCCGCCGCTTCGCGGTCCGGGCGGTCCGCATCGACTTGAGTTCAGCGCTCGTGTTGTCCAGCTTCTTGAGAGCTCCACAGCCCACGAGTTCGTCACCGTCGTAGACCGACCAGAAGGTCACTGCGGGCTGGCGCAGCCCGTCGAGGTCAAGGGCATGCTTACTCTCGGGCGAGCTGACCGCTCGCATTTCATCGAGGTGCTCCTGCAAAAGCGCCTTGATCTCAGGCCCGGACAGGTCATCCACGACGATCTTCATTCCGCGATGGTAAGACGGCCTGCCCGGCAGCAGTGGCGACAAACTCACCGCGGGGCCACCAAGCCGGTAAACGTATGTGGTCACCGCACTAGCAGCAGTTCCTGGATGGCTCGCTGCGGAGCGGTGAGCAGGCGATCTTTGATGAGGGGGTGCCTGGCTGGTTGCTGCTCGGTGCCGTGTTCGTCGTGGTCGGCCTGATCACACCGCCCGTGGTGCGGTGGGCCGAGCGGACGCGGCCGTTCGCGGAGCAGACCGCCTGAGCGCCGGTGGCGCGCTCGGCTGAACACGCGGCGGGCCGGCCCCGGCCATCCGGAGAACCGGAAGCGTTGACAGCGGAGGCCGACATGGTGTGTTCGGTCAGATCCGCGCCGAGTTGGAACGCCCGGTGCCGTAACTTGACCTCAAGCTCGGGTGAGGTCCTAACCTCCACTATCGGAGGTAGGGCATGAGTATGGAATTTACCGCGTGGACGTCTCTGCACCACGCGATGAACGCGCAGGAGCAACGACCGCTGTCCCGTGTCACCCTGAAGCGCATCGCGGGGTTCGCACGGCCGCACCGGGCCCTGATCATCAGGTTCCTGCTGTTGAGCGTGGTGACGGCGGTTCTCACGGTGGCGGCACCGGTCCTCGCCGGGCGGGTGGTGGAGGCGATCGTCGACGGCGCCGACAGCGGCGTCGTGATCCGGTTGGCGGTGTTGATCGCCGTGATCGCCCTGGCCGAAGCCGGCCTGGGTCTGGTGACGCGGTTCCTGTCCGCCAGCATCGGTGAGGGGCTCATCGTCGCGCTGCGGACGGCCGTCTTCGACCACGTCCAACGCATGCCGGTGGCGTTCTTCACCCGGACGCGCACCGGTGCGCTGGTCAGCCGCCTGAACAACGACGTGATCGGCGCGCAGCGGGCCTTCAGCGACACCCTGTCCGGGGTTGTCGGC
Organism: Micromonospora sp. NPDC049171; assembly: GCF_040648275.1. Classification (NCBI taxonomy): domain Bacteria; kingdom Bacillati; phylum Actinomycetota; class Actinomycetes; order Micromonosporales; family Micromonosporaceae; genus Micromonospora; species Micromonospora sp. NPDC049171. The sequence goes on along the minus strand of NZ_JBEZDJ010000001.1, from coordinate 312,612 downwards.
AACACTGTCACCCTGGCGCTGACGCTTGCGGTGATGCTCAGCTTCTCGTGGCAGATCACGGTGCTGGTGCTCGTGCTGCTACCCGTCTTCGTCCTCCCGGCGCGTCGGATGGGTTCGAAGCTCGCCCAGTTGCAGCGTGAGGCGGCCGAGCACAACGCGGCCATGAGCACACGGATGACCGAACGTTTCTCCGCGCCCGGCGCGACCCTGGTCAAGCTGTACGGACGGCCGGCCGAGGAGTCAGCCGAGTTCGCGGCACGGGCGAGTCGGGTGCGGGACATCGGCATCCGTGCCGCCATGCTCCAGTGGGTCTTCATCACCGCGCTCACCGTCGTCGGCTCGCTGGCGCTGGCCCTGGTCTATGGGCTGGGTGGTCTCTACGCTCTCCGGGGCAGCCTCGACGCCGGGACCGTGGTCGCCCTCGCTCTGCTGCTGTCGCGCCTCTACGCGCCGTTGACCTCGCTGGCCAGCGCTCGGGTGGAGGTGATGAGCGCGCTGGTGAGCTTCGAGCGGGTCTTCGAGATTCTCGACCTCAAGCCGCTGATCCTCGACCGGCCCGACGCGCGCCCGCTGCCCGACGGGCCGGTCGCGGTGGAGTTCGACAAGGTGCGGTTCGGCTACCCCTCGGCGGACAGGGTGTCGCTCGCGTCCCTGGAGGACGTGGTGAAGCTCGACGCCCGCGGCGGCGAGGAGGTGCTGCACGGGGTGTCGTTCCGCGCCGAGGCGGGGCAGATGGTCGCCCTCGTCGGCTCCTCCGGGGCGGGCAAGTCGACGATCGCGCAGCTCGTCCCCCGCCTGTACGACGTCGAGGACGGCGCGGTGACGCTCGCCGACGTCGACGTACGCGACCTGTCGGCCGAGTCGATCCGGACGGCGCTGGGCGTGGTCACCCAGGACGGGCATCTCTTCCACGAGAGCATCCGCGCCAACCTGGCGTTCGCTCAGCCGGACGCCACGGAGGAGGAGATGTGGGAGGTGCTTCAGCGGGCCCGCCTCGACGACCTGATCCGCTCCCTGCCCGACGGGCTGGACACCGTCGTCGGTGAACGCGGGTACCGGCTGTCGGGCGGGGAACGGCAACGGCTCACCATCGCGCGGCTACTGCTGGCCCGTCCACGCGTGGTCATCCTCGACGAGGCCACCGCGCACCTCGACTCCACCTCCGAGGCCGCGGTTCAGGACGCCCTCGCCGAAGCCCTGACCGGCCGGACGAGTGTGGTCATCGCGCACCGGCTCTCCACCATCCGTGCGGCAGACCAGATCCTCGTCGTCGAGGACGGCCGGATCGTCGAGCGTGGACGGCACGGCGACCTGCTCGCCGCCGGTGGCCGGTACCAGGAGTTGTACCGCACCCAGTTCGACCAGGACCAGCCGACGGACCAGGACCAGCCGACGGTCCAGGGGCAACGCGTCGGCATCTGAGGTCGCCGCACCGGGCGCCCTCTCCACGACGCGAGCCGCCGCCCGCCCTGGGGGATCCCCCAGGGCGGGCGGCGGCAGCGGACGGTCAGTCGTTGTCGTTGTCGTCGTCCTTGTCATCGTCGTCGTTGTCATCGGCGTCGTCGTCGGCGTCGTTGTCGTCATCGCCGTCGACCGGCTCCTGCTCGGCCTTGACCACCGAGCCGTTGTCCCGATCGACGTCCACCTCGTGCTCGGTGTCGCCCGCGACGATCTCGACGCTCCATACCGGCCGGCCGTTCTCCTGCTCGGCCTCCACCTCGACGATCTGGCCGCCACCGGCGTTGGCGAGCGCGATCTCACCGGCGCGCTTCTCGTCGACCGAGCTGCCCGCCGGAGCGGTGCCGGTGGACGGGGTACCGCTCGACGGCGTGCCCGATCCGGGGCCGGCCGACGGCGTACCGCTGCTGGTCGCCGGAGCGGCGCTGCCCTCCGGCGCGTCCGTGGCCGTCGGTGCGACGGTGGCCGCGGCGAGTGCCGTGCCGCTGGTGCGCCTGTCGTTCGCTGCGTCGACGCCGAGTGCGACCCCGGCCACCGCCAGCACCGCCGACCCGCCGACCGTCGCCAGAAGCAGGTTGGTGCGCTTCATCGTGGTGTCCACCTTTCCTCGGATGTCAACTCCTAAGTTGTCGACTCCGAGGATCCGCTGAACGGGGATAGCACCGCGCTGTCCGAACGCTAAGGCCGGGTTAAGCCGGCGATGGTGTCGACCCTGCGGCCGGGCCCTCGGCCTGGCCGGTCAGAGCGCCATCTTCATGAAGACGTCGGCGCGGGCGTACGGCGGCAGCGGGATCTGATCCGGACTCACGTGCTGGAAACCGGTGGCCTCGTAGAGGTGCACCGCGTTCGCGAGCCTGGTGTTGCTGCCCAGGAACAGGGTGGTCGCGCCGAGCTCGCGGGCGCGCGCGATCGCCGCCTCGATGAGCTGGCGGCCGAGGCCCTTGCCGCGCGCCGCCGGGACCACAGTCATCTTCGACAGTTCGAAGACGTCGTCTGAGCTGCGGACCAGGGCGACACAGCCGATGATCTCCCCGCCGTCGCGGACGATCAGCACGTCGCCACCCGGGTCGACGATGGCGGTGAACGGGTCGTTGAGCGTCTTGCGGTCCGACTCCTCGATGGTGAAGAAGTGGGCGATCCATTCCTCGTTCAGCGTCCGGAAGGCCTCGGCCTCGGCGGCGGTCGTCATGGACGTGATGGTCAGCGTGCTCGGGTTCATGGTGGGATTCTCCGGCCACCGCCATTCGAACGTCCAATATCTTGTTCAGGGTCATCCGTATTCTTGAGGTATGGAACCCGAGTTGCGCCACCTGCGCTACTTCGTCGCGGTCGCCGAGGAGCTCCACTTCGGCCGGGCCGCGGTGCGGCTGCGGATGGCCCAGCCCCCGCTGTCGCAGCAGATCCGCCAGCTTGAGGCGATGATCGGCACGCCGCTGTTCGTGCGTACCTCCCGGTCGGTGGCGCTGACGCCCGCGGGCGAGGCGTACCTCGACCGGTGCCGGCGGGTGCTGGCCACCGTGGCCGACGACGTGCACGAGGCGGGTCGGATCGGGCGCGGGGAGCAGGGGCGCTTCGACATCGGTTTCGTCAGTTCGGCGATCCAGCTCGGGCTGGCCGGGCCGATCCGTCGATTCCGCGAGCGCTATCCGGCCGTGCACCTACGCCTGCACGAGGCGTACACGGCGGACATCGTCGACCGGTTGCGGAACGGCGAGGTCGATCTCGGCGTGGTTCGGGACCCGGACGACCACGACGACCTGGTCGGCACCCCGTTCGCCACCGAGTCCTTCGTCGCCGTCCTGCCGGCCGATCACCCGCACGCGGGAGACCTCGCGATCGACGCCGCGGTGCTGCGCGACGACCCGTTCGTCTTCTTCCCCCGGGTGGCCGGCGAGCGGGCCTACCAGCGCAATCTCCGGCCGTGCCTGGAAGCCGGCTACACACCGAACATCGTCCAGGACGCCACCAGTTGGGCCACGGTGGCGCACCTGGTCGCGGCCGGCCTCGGGGTGACGATCACCCCGGCGAGCGTCTCCGCCGTGGTGCCCGCCTCGGTGGGAGTGCTGCCGTTGACCGGCACCGAGGCCACCACCGAGGTGCAGATCCTGCGCCGCCGACAGGACGACCGGATCACCGCGACGGGCTTCGAGGCCACCGGTCGGGCTCCCTGACGGGTCAGCCGCGCCGGTTGAGCTCGGCCTCAAGCCGCTGGACGAGCGTCTTGCGGTCCTTGCCGGCGTGCTCGTTGCGCAGCGCGGTCCTGAGCTGGCGGGTGTCGAGGCCACGGACCAGCTTGGCGGCCTCGGCGACCGACATCTCCGACATCCGACCGGCGGTGGTGGCATCTCGACGCGCTCGCTTGGCCGGTCCGGTGTTGCCGACGTACTGCCTGCCGGACCGGGAGGCTTCGCGCTTCTTGGTGTCGGTCGCGCGCTTCTGGCTGTCCGACATCTCGTCCCACGCCTTCTTGGGCAGGTAACGACTCGTCGTGTCGCCCTTGCGGGCGCGGGTGTCGCCCTCCTTCGTCTGCCACTTCTCGTTGCCCCAGCGCTGGAGCGACTTCTGCCGCTCGTCCTTTTCGCCCAGGAATCCCCCGCCGCGCTTCTTGTACTCCTGTGTGACCAGCTGTGACTTACGCGCCGACCACTGCCCCGGCCGACCACCCTTGTCCGAAGCCTTGATCTCTTCCTTGATCTGCTCTCTGAGCTCGGGTTTCGTATACCGCGCCATAGCTGGCAGCTACCCGGCGCCGCAGCGCCTATGCCTCCCGCTGCGACGTCGGTGGGCCGAGCCGCAGCAGCACCCGTGCCCCGCCCGTCGGGTCGGTGCGCAACTCCAGGCGGCCACCGCCGGCCTGCGCGGCGCGCCGGGCGATGTCCAGGCCGAGGCCCGTCGACCCGGCCGCGCTGGCGCCCCGCCGGACCGCCCCGACCGGCATCCCCGGCCCCTCGTCGGCAACGGTGAGGACCACCTCCCCCGCGTCGCGGCCGAGGTGGACGGCGAACGGCGTCCCGTCCGGGGTGTGCGCGAAGACGTTGCCGAGCAGGGCGTCCACGGCCGCCGCCAGGTCGTCGGCGGGCACACCCACCGGCAGCGGGCCGGGCACCAGGTCGAGCGTGACGGCCCGGCCGGTGTCCTCGGCCAGCACCGACCAGAACGCGACCCGGTCGGCGACGATCGCCGCCGCGTCCGAGGCGGCCGGCCGCGCCGTCGGTGAGTGACGCCACCGGGCCTGCCGGATCAGCCCGGTGACCGCGCGTTCGAGACCGTCGGCCGCGGCGGTGATCCGGGCGGCGTCCTCCGGGTCGCGCAACGACTCCGCCTCCAGCCGCAACGCCGTCAACGGGGTACGCAGCCGGTGCGACAGGTCGGCGACCTGTTCGCGTTCCTGCACCAGGAGCACCTGGATGCGGGTGGCGAGGTGGTTGAGCGCACCGGCCACCTCGCGCAGCTCGGCCGGGCCGGCCGGGGTGACCCGGGCGTCCAGCTCGGCGTTGGCCAGCCGGTGCGACACGGCGGAGAGGTCGCTGATCGGCCGGACCAGGGTACGGGCCAGCCGGTCGGCGACCAACAGACCGAACAGCACCAGCAGCACACCGAGCAGGGCCAGCACCAGCCAGGCCCGGGTGACCCCGGCGGTCAGCTCGTCGCGCGGCACCACGATCCGGATCACCCCGGTCCCGTCCGCCCGACCCTGCACGGCGATGACCACCTCCCGGCCGGCCGCCGACTCCCCGGTGAGGCTCTGCCCGCGCGCGGCCAGGGCCACCGCCGGCGTACGGGGGGTCTGCGCGCCGAGCACCGACCCGTCCGGCAGGAAGACACTCACCGGTCGCCCGGATTCCGCGGCGAGTTGCTCGACGGTGAGCCGGATCGTCGCCCCGTCGGCGGTGCCGACCACCGGCACCAGGCTCTGCGCGTCGGCGGTGGCCGCGACGGTGGCCCGGTCCTCGGCGACGGTGCGGACCAGCAGCGCCAGCGGCACCAGGAAGGCGATGAGGGTGAGCACGCTGACCGCGGCGACCAGCAGCGCGAGCCGGACCCTCACGGTTGCGCCGCCGGTGCCTCGAGACGCACACCGACCCCGCGCACGGTGTGCAGGTAGCGCGGCTGGTGGGCGTTCTCCCCCAGCTTGCGGCGCAGCCAGGACAGGTGCACGTCGACGGTCTTGTCGGCGCCGCCGTACGGGATCTGCCAGACCTCGGTGAGCAGCTCCCGTTTGGTCACCACCTGGCCGGGGCGGCCGGCCAGGTGGTGCAGCAGGTCGAACTCGCGCGGCGTCAACTCGACAGCCGTCCCGTCCAGGGTGACCTGCCGGGACCGGGGGTCGACGCGTAGCCCGCCCACGACGAGCGACGGGTCCTGCCCGTCCGCGCCGGCCGGGCCCCGCCGCAGCACCGCCCGGGCGCGGGCGTCGAGCTGCGCGGCGGTGAACGGCTTGACCAGGTAGTCGTCGGCGCCCGCGTCGAGCACCCGGACGATCTCCGCCTCGTCGTCGCGGGCGGTGGCCACGATGACCGGCACGGAGCTGACCGCGCGCAGCATCCGCAGCAGCTCACGGCCGTCCAGGTCGGGCAGGCCCAGGTCGAGCACGACGAGGTCGGGCCGGTCCTCCAGGGCGTCACGGAGACCGGCCATCGCGGTCGAGGCGGCGGCCACCGCGTGCCCGCGTTCCCGCAACGCCCGGATCAGCGGCGTGCGGATCGTCAGGTCGTCCTCGATGAGCAGTAGACGCGGCACACCTGGCAGGCTAGCGGCTCACCGCCTAGGACCACGCGATCTCGCCGTGCCGGTCGACGAAGCGGCCCGAGCCGTGTCCCGGCCCTTCGGTGGCGAGGGTGACGCGGCAGCGAAGAGGCCATGCGGGCGATCATCGATGCCGGGCTGGGAGAGCAGCGGGCGGAGGCGCTCACGCGGGACCACGGCCGCCAGTACGGCCGATGCCCGTCGCGGGGCGGCCAACGCTCTACGCGGACTACAACGGCTGGCCGCTCGACCGACAGCCGATCTTCAGCCCGCAGCCGATTCCCCGGTCCGTCCGGAATCGGCTGCGGGCGGAATTGGCGATGGGTGCCCGGGGCCAGCGATAGACCACGATCCCAGTGACGGCGGGGGCTTGTGCCTGTCGAGCATGTCCTTGAGCCAAGCGTCAAGTTCGGCGTATCGAATCGCATCCCATCTGTCGGACAAATCCATCTCGTCTTCCGCCAAGGTTCTGACATCGAGGAGCGCTTCGCGGATCATCCAGAGCGGGATAGTGCATCGGTTGGTGCTGAAAACCGCCCGGCCGGAGCCCAGCGCGAAGACGACCTGAAATGGAGACTCGGTCACTCGATGGTGATCCATCTCGCGAAGGCAGCTGGCGATGGGTACCCATACCGTTTCGGCGTGATGCCCTTCAAGCTTGATAGGGAAGTCGGGGCCATCCGTGCCTTCCATCGTGAACTTGGGCCACGGCCGGCCGATGAAGCCAAAGGAAGCCCCGCGTAGCTGCACTGCGCCGTATCCCTCGTTGATGATCGTGGCCGCCAGGACGCCGACCTCACGCCCGCTCTTCAGCTTGCGATGGGCGGTGTGGACGTAGGCCCTCACACGCGCGCCACCCCGTCGGTAGGTCAGCACCGACACCAGCAGGCTCGCTCCCGCCACAACGAGGGCTCCGATTGACAGCACGACCGCCAGGGATCCACCGTTCGCCATGGAGACAGCCTGGCAGGCCAGCACCACTGGCGACACGCTCGATCGGCCGGCTTGACGGCATGGCTCGTAGGTCCGGTCGGCGATGCGTCTGCTGCGCGAGCGCGGACTGGTCGTGACGTTCACCGGTCGAGGGTTCACATGTGCCGGCAACACCCTGGATCGGGGATAGTCGGGGCATGAGCCGTCGTTCGGTCCTCGTCGCCGCCGGGTGGGTGGCCACGGTCGCCGTGGCCACCCTGATCGGGCTGGGTGCGATCCGGTTAGTCGGGGAGAGCATCACCGGCACTCCGGGCGGAGTACGCAGCGAGGCGGAGATCGAACGGGCGCTCGCCTCGCCGGCGCCGGAGCCGGAGCTGGTGCCGACCGCCGCGACGGGCACCGGCTCGGCCGCTGCGGGCACGACCGGCGCCGCACCGAGCGCCAGCCCTGGCGTCCGTCGGGGGTTCGCCACCGACGGCGGCACGGCCGTGGCCGAGTGCGGCCCTGACGGTGTACGCCTCGTCTCCTGGGCGCCCGCGCAGGGCTACCGGGTCCGGGACGTGGACCGGGGCCCGGACGACGACGTCGAGGTCACGTTCGCGGGGCCGACCCGCGAGTACGAGTTGAAGGTGCGCTGCATCGGCTCGGAGCCGGTGGCCGTCGCCGACGACTAAGCCGCGCGTCGACGCCTTGCCGCGCGCCGCTCACAACCCAGCGGCCCGTCGAACCACGCGCAGGGCCGCACCATGATCAGGTGATGAGGAGTAGTTCAACGCCGTTGCGTTAGGTGGAACGGCTGTTCGTCGACCAGCACTGCCTCGCCGATCATGCAGTTGTGGTGGGTAACAGAACGCCCGTAAAACCCCCAAAGTCGGCACCACAACTCCATGATCGCCAAGCCGGGCCCAACCCGCTCCCCGATCGGGCACTTCCTGTCCCGGGTTGACCCGCCGGGCTACAGCCCTAACGCAACGGTGTTGAGGAGTAGTTGTCAGGCGGCCAGCGTTACTACTGAGCAGCACGTGATCGAGGGGAGTCCGCCCCCACCGCCCAATCCGAGGGTGGGGGCGGACTCAGGTGGTGGTTCAGCTGGTGTACGCCTCCACCTCCCAGAGCGAGTGGCCGTAGCCGGTGCCCCGGGCGGTGCCGTAGATCCGCAGGTAGCGACCGTTGGCGGCGAGCCCGGTGTGCTCGTCCACGCCGCCGTCGGCCCCGGTCACCGTCTTCGCGGTGGTCCAGGTGGTGCCGTCGTTCGAGGTCTGGATCTGGTACGCGCTGCTGTAGGCCGCCTCCCAGCTCAGCTTGACCCGTCCGATCGCGGTGGGGCTGCCGAGGTCCACCCGGATCCACTGCGGGTCGGAGAACGTGCTCGACCAGCGGGTGGTGAGGCTGCCGTCGACCGCCTGGGCACCGGACACGTCGGCGCCCTCGGTGCTGGACGTCGACGTGGGCTTGTTCAGCAGCAGGTTGCCGCCGGTCGGGCTCCCGGTGCCGCCGTACACCTCGAACTCGAACAGTGAGTAGCCCCAGGCGGTGCCCCGGGTGGTGCCGAGCAGCCGGATGTAGCGGCCGGAGCCGGTCAGCCCGGTCAGGTCGTCCACCCCGCCGTCGCCGCCGGTCACCGTCCGGATCGTGGTGAAGGTGACACCGTCCGGTGAGGTCTGGATCTGGTACCCGCTGCCGTACGCCGCCTCCCAGGTCAGCTTGACCCGGTTGATGGCGTACGAGGCACCCAGGTCCACGTCGATCCACTGCGGGTCACCGAACGCGCTGCCCCAGCGGGTGCCGGCCGCCCCGTCGAACGCGTTCGCCGCGGTGAACGCGCCCTCGAAGCTGGACGCGCGGGCCGGCTTGCCGCGCGCCAGGTTGGCACTCGGCTCGGGGTCCGGGTCCGGGCCGGGTCCTCCGGGGCTGCCGGAGAGGGTGAACTCGTCAATGTCGAACCACGGGCCGGTGCCCTTGAAGACCAGGAACAGGGTCCGGGTGCCGGTGGGGGCGGTGACCCCGCCGGTGACCGTGGCGAAATTGGCGTACCCGCCGGTGGGCACGACGGTGGCCGAGCCGACGAGCGGCCCGGTCGGCGAGTCGACCCGCAGTTCGAGGGTGCCGCCCCCGCCGGCCGGTGCGCCGACCCGGGCGCTGAACGACTGGACGCCGGTCAGGTTGTACGGGCGGAACGAGATCCAGTCATTGTTGTCGATGTAGCCGACTGCCGCGCCGCCGTGTCCGGCCGCCCCGGCGACGACCTGGACGCCGGACGAGTCACCGAAGTGCTCGGCCTGACGGACCCGCGGTTGCAGCACGGCCTGGGTGTGCGTGGTCAGCGCCGGTTGGCCGCCGCCGCCCAGGTCGGTGTACTCGGCGTCGATGATGCCGAAGATGTTCGCCGCCGTGTCGTGCTCACCGTCGGCCGAGGTCTGGATGACCCCGGAGCAGCCCTGCGCGCTGCCGAGCTGGTGGCCGTGCGAGTCGTGGCCGAGCACGTAGTTCACCTTCACCCGGGCGCAGCTGATCGCACCGTCCTGGGCGTCGGTGACTGTCACGCTGAACGGCACCGCGTCCCCGAAGCTGAAGGTCTGCCCGTTCAACGGGGTGTTCACGGTGACGACCGGGGCACTGTTGCCGACGGTGACGACAAGGCTCGCGGTGGCCGTCTTGCCGGTGCTGTCCCGGACCGTGAGCGTGGGGCTGCGGGTCCCGTTGGTGGTGTACGTGAAGCTCGGGTTCGCCGCGGTCGAGTCGGTGGTGCCGTTGTTGTCGAAGTCCCAGGCGTAGGTGAACGGGTCACCGTCCGGGTCGAGGGTGCCGGCCGAGGAGAAGGCCACGGTCAGCGGCGCGGTGCCACTGGTCGGGGTGGCGGAAACCTTGGCGACGGGCGCGCGGCCCTCGCGGGCGTACTCGATGCGGTAGAGCGCCGAGTTGGCGTCGCCGTTGAACCAGCCGGTGCCGTAGTCGAGCACGTAGAGCGCACCGTCCGGCCCGAACTCCAGGTCCATGACCTGGGTGCCGGTCCACGGGAACGGGTTGATCTTCAGTGGTTGGCCGGACGCGTCGAGCTTGATGTTCTTGATCCAGCGACGACCGAACTCACCGGCGAAGTAGGTCCCGTCGTAGTACTCCGGGAACGCCACGGGCGAGGTGTTGTTCCGGTCGTACCGGTAGACCGGGCCGCCCATCGGCGACAGGCCACCGCCGGTGAACTCCGGCGGCGAGCCGGAGCCGCCGTACGGCAACCAGGCCGGGATGGCCGGCGGCAGTTGGGTGATGCCGGTGTTGTTCGGCGAGTTGTTCACCGGCCCGCCCGCGCAGTCGAACTTCGCCCCGGACGGCCCGGACGGGAAGGTGTAGTCGTTGTAGGCGTCGTTGCGGGCGGTGCAGTACGGCCAGCCGTAGAAGCCGGGCCGGTCGATGCGGGCGAACTCCACGTTGCCCGCGGGCCCCCGGTTCGGGTCGGCGGTGCCCGCGTCGGGGCCGTAGTCACCGAGGTAGACGATGCCGGTGGCCTTGTCCACGCTCATCCGGAACGGGTTGCGGAAGCCCATCGCGTAGACCTCCGGTCGGGTCCGCGCGGTGCCCGGGGCGAACATGTTGCCGGCCGGAATGGTGTAGCCGCCGGCCGCGCTCGGCTTGATCCGGAGCACCTTGCCGCGCAGGTCGTTGCTGTTGGCCGAGGTGCGCTGCGCGTCGAACGCCGGGTTGCGCCCGGTCCGCTCGTCGATCGGGGTGAAGCCGGCCGAGTCGAACGGGTTGGTGTCGTCACCGGTGGACAGGTAGAGGTTGCCCGCCGCGTCGAAGTCCATGTCACCGCCGACGTGGCAGCACATGCCCCGGCTGGTGGGCACGTTGAGGATCAGCGTCTCGCTGGCCAGGTTGATGGTGTTGTCCGCGTTCACGGTGAACCGGGCCAGCCGGTTGACGCCGTCCCAGACGGCGAACTGGGCCGGTGTGCCCTCGGCGGGCGCGCCGCCGCCGGGGGTGCTCAGTGGCGGGGCGAAGTACGCGTACACCCAGCGGTTGGTGGCGAAGTTCGGGTCCGCCTTGATGCCCTGTAGGCCCTCCTCGTCTCCGGTGTAGACCGGCAGGGTGGCGGCGACCTTGGTGTTGCCGGCGGCGTCGGTGTGCCGGATCACGCCGTCGCGGGAGGTGTGCAGCACACCCCGGTCCGGCAGGACGGTGAGGCTCATCGGCTCGCCGGTCTCGGCCGCGCCCCTGGCCAGCTCCACCTGTTGGAAGCTGCTGGTGGCGGTGGGGCCGCAGTCGGCGTCGACCGCCCCGGCGGCGGTCTGGATGCCGCCGAGCAGGTGTTGCCGGAAGGCCGCCTCGGTGTACGAGGCGTCGGTGTGCCCGAGGCCCGTGTACCAGGCTCGACCGCCGGAGTAGTTCTGGCACCAGGAGATCGGGTGGTCGGCACCCATGCTCCCGCCGGTGTAGGTGCTCTCGTCTAGCGTGGCCAGCACGTGCGCGGTGCCCCGGGGGTTGGTGCGGTAGTTGTACAGCTCGTCGAACCGGCTCCACCGCTGCGGCAACGTCGCGGTGGACGGGTGCACCTGGTCGGCGACCTTGACGGTGGCGGTCTGCTCGGCCGGGTGCGCGGCGAAGTACGCCCCGACCAGCCCGCCGTACCAGGGCCAGTCGTACTCGGTGTCCGAGGCGGCGTGCACGCCCACGTAGCCGCCCCCGCCGGTGATGTAGCGCTCGAACGCGGCCTGCTGGGCGGCGTTGAGCACGTCGCCGGTGGTGGACAGCCAGATGACCGCGGCGAACCGGTCCAGGTTGGCGTCGGTGAACTGGGCGGCGTCCTCGGTGGCCTCGACGGTGAAGCCGTTGGCGGCGCCGAGCTGCTGGATGGCGGTGATGCCCGGGGTGATGGATCCGTGTCGGAAGCCGGCGGTCTTGCTGAACACCAGCACGGTGAACGGTGCGGCGCTGGCCGTGGGTGGCACGGCGACGATGCCGCCGGCCACGAGGATCGCGCTCAGCGCGACGCCGAACCACGATCTCAGGGATCTGCGCACGATTGTCCTTTCGCGGTGCGAGGACGGCGTGCGCCGATCACGCCTGGCGGTGGAGTGAGGTATGTGCATGCATCGTTGCGGCCGGATCCCGGCGCGTCAAGCACTCTTCCACCATCCGTGAGAGCGTTATCTCCGCAGGTCAGGAGCGACTGCCCGAAGCAAGATCAGATAACCGTTTTCCGGCCCGCGGGTGGGGCCCCGCCGCGCTCGGGCCCCTCCCCACGGCCAGTCGCCGGACGTCAGCGCGAGTAGTACTCGACGACGAGTTGCTCGTCGCAGACGACCGGGACCTCCGACCGCTGCGGCAGGCGGGTCAGTCGCGCCGTCAGGCCCGACAGGCTGACCTCGAGATAGGGGGCCGGACGTTCCGAGGCGTGCGCCCCCGCCGCCGCGACGACGAACGGCGCCTTGCCCCGGCTGCGTTCCGCCACGGCGATGACGTCGCCGGGCCGCAGCCGCGCGGACGGTCGGTCCACGCGCCGGCCGTTCACCGTGACGTGCTGGTGGGTGACGACCTGACGGGCCTGGTAGATGGTGCGGGCGAACCCGGCGCGCAGCACCAGCGCGTCCAACCGGCTCTCCAACTCGACGATCAACTCCTCGCCGGTCTTGCCCGAGCGGCGCACGGCCCGGTCGAACGCGCGCCGAAGCTGGCCCTCGTGCAGGTCGTACTGCGCCTTGAGGCGCTGCTTCTCCAGCAGTCGGACCTTGTAGTCGCTGGTGGTGCGTCGAGCGCGGCCGTGCTGGCCGGGCGGGAACGGTCGGCGTTCGAAGTAGCGCACGCACTTCGGGGTCAGCGCGATGCCCAGAGCGCGGGAACGCCTGACCTTGGGACGGGTCTGATTCATCAGTCACCTCTCAAGTAAGGTAAGGCTAACCTTATTAGGAGATGATCGCCGTGAGCAACCCCTCGACCAGCACGGACACCACCGACGACGCGGGCGTCCGACTCCGCTCGATGCTCGCCGCCGCCGACTCCCTCACCCTGCGCATCCCCGGGATCGAGGCGTACGTCGCCGGACGGCACGTGGTGACCGGCGACGGGCGGCTGCGGATCGACCTACCGGCCGGCTGCCACCTGACCCACCACCTCGGGCAGCAGCGGGAGACAGTGGCGATGGTCGAGGTGACCGACCTGGCGCCCACCCCGGTCCGCAACCGGGTACGCGGGCGCGGCACGCTCACCGGCTGGCTGGCGACCGAGACCGTCCCGACCGACAGTGATCAGGAGCTGGTGACGATCCTCGACCTCGCCACCGCCGAGCTGACCGCCGATGGCCGCACCACCTCCGTCGACCCGGACGCCTTCGTGGCCGCCCGGCCCGACCCACTGGCCACCGCCGAGGCCGACCTGCTGTGCCACCTCGACCACCATCACCCGCAGACCGTCGACCGGCTGTGCCAGCTCATACCTGCCCACCACCTGCAGGGTGTCCGCCAGGTCCGACCGGTCCGCCTGGACCGGCACGGCGTCGTGCTCCGGCTGGAGCTGGCCCGGGGCGACCGGGACGTCCGGCTGCGGTTCGGGGCGCCGGTGCGGCATCCCGACCACCTCGGCGACCAGATCGAGGCGCTGCTCCGCCAGGCGCACGGTTGCCGAAGCCGACGCGCTCGCTGACTGACCGATGCCGATCAGTGTGGTTAGGGAAGGCTCGCCTATGCGAAATCTCCCCGAAAGAGCCAGCTGATGGGGAGTTGTCCCGTCGAAGCCGGGTACTGAGCTTGCCAGGCACACCGACGGAAGCGAGATCGCTGATGACCGACATGCTGGAGATGCCGCGGGTACACGAGTGCACCGTCACCGACTGCGGCTACAACCACGATGGCTGCCACGCGTTCGCCATCACCATCGGGCAGCAGAACGCCACCTGCGCGACGTTCATCGACACCTCGACCAAGGGCGGGTTGGACCGCGTCATCGCCCAGGTCGGCGCCTGCAAGCGCAGCGACTGCCAACACAACGCCGAGTTGGAGTGTCACGCACCGTCCATTCGGGTGGGCCCGGGGCAGGACATCGCCGACTGCCAGACGTACCAACCGCGCTGAGCCCGGCGCGGACACCGGTGGGGACGGCCTCCGGGCCGCCCCCACCGCGCGTCAGCGACCGCCCGCGACCAGCTCGGCGATCATCCCCTCGCAGCTGCGGACGACGACCTGGGCCCCGCGCCGCTGTGCCAGCGGAAGCAGGGAATCCTCGGCCCGGTCCCGCCACCGCCACTGCGCGTCGGCGGCGACCTCCCAGAGCCGCTGCACGGTCGCCTCGTGCTCGACGCCCAGTCGGGCCGCGAGGCCCACCCCGTTGCCCCCGACCAGCCGCTGCGCCTCGGCGGCCAACTCCGCGTCGAAGCCGAGCCGGGTGCTGCGCAGCGCGACAAGCAGGCGTAGCTCCCGGAACTCGTGTGCACCGGCGAGGATCCGCTCGATGGCGCCGGCCAGCTCCGCGGACCCACGGGTGGGCTCGGCCCGCAACAACGTCTCGACCGCGGCCAGCGCGGACCGGGCCTTGAGGGCGTCGGCGCGGTCGATGAAACAGCGGGTCACCGACTCGCGCAGCTCGGTGAGACCGCTGCGCCGAATGAGCTCGGCGGAGAGTTTCACCCGGCTGTCGAACCCGCTGCGCACCAGTGTGGTCGCCAGCCGGACGCCAAAGACGCCGAACCGGTCCAGCAGCGCGGCGCGCACCTCGGTTTCCAGCCGTACCGGCAGCTCACCGTGCAGGAAACGGTCGGCGGAGAGCAGGTGGGCGTCCAACTCCGCCCTGGGCACCTGGGCGATGGCCGCGAGCGCGGCGAAGTCCGACTCGCCGAGCATCCGGCCGGCCAGGCCGAGCATCCCGCTGCACGCCACCACGTTCACGCTGAGCGCACCGACCCGTGGATCGCGGTAGTGCCGACGAGCGAGCTGACGGGCGGTGAGCAGGCCGTCGATCCGGCCTCCGCCGATCTCGTCCGCCCGGGACAGCACCATGATCACATTGACCGGTGCGGTCTGCCCGACCACGCTGTCCCGGCCGGACTCCAGCACCCGCAGGTCACTGTCGCGCGCGTCGCGGGTCAGATACAGCACCGCGTCCGCGTCCCGAAACACCCGCTCCAACACCGGCGCCCGGCCCTGCTCCACGCCGCCGGTGACCGCCGGGGTGTCGATAAGCGTGACCTGCCGCAGCGCCCGCGTCGGCCACCGCACCACGATGTCGCGGACGTCCCCCGCGCCCCAGCCCAGATCCACCCGCAGGCCGGTCGCCGACTTGACCACCGTCAACTCCTGCGGCGGCTGACCGGCCGGATAGGCGGTCGCGCGGGGCTCGGCGCCGTCCTCGTACCAGGTGAACGCCCCGTCTGCCCTCTCGACCGGCGCGACCTCCTCCCCCATCAGCGCGTTGAGCACCGTCGACTTGCCCGATCGCCACGGGCCGGCAACCGCGATCCGCAGCGGTTGCTCCAGACGGGCGACCTGGTGTCGCAACTGCCCGACGGCCCGGGGGTTGTCCTGGTAGAGGTCGATGGCCTGGTGCAGCAACCCCCAGGCCGCCTCGTCGAGGCGCTGCCCCACCGTCATGCCTGCGGCTCCAACCGCAGCGGGGCGGAACGCGTGCCCGTCAACTGCTGGGCCTGCTCGTGGAGTGCGGCCAACCGGGTCATCTTCAGCCGGATCTCGCGCTGCCGCTGCTCGCGCAGCGAGGCATCGGTGTCCGCCTCCTGCTTGGCGCTGCGGAACGACTGGACGATCGCCTCCTGAAGCTCCTCGGTCAGGCCCGTGAAGTGGTCCCGCAGCATCCGCTGCACCTGCCGGGCGGCGTCGCGGCAGTCGCGGATCATCCGGACGAAGAAGTCGTCGACATGTCGCTGGATGGCCGTCTTGACTGTCGCCTGCCGGCGACGGAGCAACTGCTTGCTCTCGTCGCGGATGCTCTTGCCGCCGAACAGCGCCCCGATCCCCACCGAGACCGGGTTGATCATCGGCATGCCGGCCAGGGTGGTCGCCAGACCGAACATCAGCATCCCGCCGTAGGAGCCCTTCATGCCGGTGAACAGCTTCTGGCTCGCGGTGAACCTGTCGATCGTCGGCATCTGCAACTCGGGCAGCCGCTCCCCGAGGTCCTCCGGCATCGTCATCGACCAGGGCGGCAGCACGTCGTAGCCGTACCTGTTGAAGTTGGCGGCCACCCGGCGGGCGATCCAGTCGCAGCGCTGGACCAGCCACTCGTGGTTGGCCTCCGCGGCCTCCACCAGGCTCCGCTCCAGCCAGTCGTGGAAGGTGTCCCAGGCGACGAGCGGATCGGCGGTGTCGAACGCCTCGTCGACCGTCCGCAGGATCTGTCGGGTCCGGTCGCGCAGGTCGTACTCGATGTCGGACAGCAGGTCGCCGATCTCGTCGTTCAGCGTGTTCTGCCACCGGGTGGAGCACCGGCGCAGCTCGTCGACCTCACGCTGCGCGGCGTGCAGCCGGGAGATCGGCCCGGACTGCTCCTCGGCCTCCTGGGTCGCCAGCTCGGCGCGCAGCGGCGCGGCCAACTGCTCCACCACCGTCCGAGCCACCGTCTGCACCGAGGCCCTGGCCAGGTGGTCGGCCTTGCCGGCCAGGTCCCGCTGTAGTCGGGCGATCAGCGCGGGGAAGCCGGACTCGGCGTTGAGGCCCCGGTCGTCGGCACCGGCGGCGCGCAGGCGCAGCGTCGCCGAGACCGGGATCAGCGTCGCCGGGATGCCGGCTTCGGCCAGGTGCTGCCGGTTGCGCTCGGCGACCGCGCGCCAGTCCGCCACCAGATCCGTCTTGCTCTGCACCACCACCACGTTGGGGTGCGAGCGCACCACGTGCAGCAGCATGTTGAGTTCGGCGACCGACAGGTCCCGGGTGGAGTCGGAGACCAGCAGCACGGTGTCGGCGCGGGCGGGAGCGGCGACCGAGGCGGTGCCACCGATGCCGGCGACCTCGTCGGTGCCGGGAGTGTCCACCAGCACCAGCCCGGCGCCGAGCAGGGCGCGGGGCACCCCGATCTCGACGTACGCGGGACCGCCGCCCGGCTGTCGTCCGACCATGCCGGCCACGCTCTGGGCGACCTGGTCGAGCGCCACCGGGGTCCGCTCGACGGCCACCGCGAGCGCGGTGCCGGCGGGACCGCCGCGGGCGGGTGGCGCCTGCGCGACAGCGGCGGACGGGGCCTCGGCATGCTGCACCACCGTCGGGAGGACTGTCGTGCGGCCGTCGCCGACCGGGCAGGCCGGGGCGTTGATGATCGCGTTGATCAACTGACTCTTGCCCTGGTTCGGTTCACCGATGACCAGGACGCGCAGCGTCGGGTTCAGCAGTTGGGCACGCTTCTGCCGGACCGTCTGGAGCAGGTCGCCACGACCGTGTGCACTGCACGTGCGGGCGATGTCGTCCAGCACGTCCAACCAGATCCCGGCCATCACCGCACCAAGTGTGCGGATTTCGGCTCAATTATCAAGAGGTTCCGGAACTGGAACCGGAGAGGGCCGGATCGCCCGAGACGATCCGACCCTCCGCTCCGACCGGAGAACCGGGTCAGAGCAGGCCGCCGGTGAGACCCAGCAGCCCGTGATCGGACGAGGCGTGCGAGTCGCCGCCGAGCACACCATCGGTGGCCCCGCCGGTCACGTCACCGACCGTGCCGGTGACACCGGGGAGGAGGCTGTCCACCTGGTGCGTCACGCCGCCCACCGTCGACTGCACGTCGAGCGGCGGGACCACACCGCCGACGACACCGTCGCCGTGCCCGAGGCCCAGCCCACCAAGGGTGTCGTCGACACCGAGGGAGCTGACGACCCCGCCGATCTGGCCGTGGGCGCCGGGGAGGACGCCACCGACCAGGTCGCCGCCGATCAGGTTCGGGTCGGTGCCACCGAGCAGACCGCTCGCGTCACCGACGGTGCCGGTGACGTCGCCGATCACCGGGTCCGCGATCGCGTCCACCGGCTGCACCACGTCGGCGTCCAGGGTGTACGCCACATCGGAGACGCCGGCGAAGTCGGTGTCGAGGCCGGACGGACCGATGCCCAGGCCGATCCCCGGCAGCACGGTGACCCCGGCGGCGGCCGTCGACGAGTCCACCGCGATGGCGCCGAGCACGCCGGCCTTGATGTCCACGCCGGTGGGGGACGTCGTCACGCTGATCTGCTGCGCCACGCTCTGCAACTGACCCACCACGTCTGTGGCGTCGGTGAGCAGCGGGTCCAGCCCGAGCTGCCCGACCGGCGAGGCCAACGGCGCGAGGCCCGCCCCCGGCGCGTAGTCGACGACGAGCGGCACGACGTCCTGCACGTCCGCCGCGGTGATGTCGGTGAGACCCGCGCCCCGCAGCGCGCCCTCGGGGTCGAGGTCGAAGGCCGACCGCGCGTCCGGGTTCGTCAGCAGGTCGAGCACGAAGTCGTGGAGGGTCTGGTGCGAGTCCATGTGCCGGGTTCTCCTCGGATGTGGCGTCGGCGGGTGTCGTACGTCGACAGTGACGCTAGGGCCGGGGGCGCACCCCGGGCATCGGGGCTCAGCCCGCATCCGGCCCGGTTGAACTAGGGACTCCGCCACCTCGTACGTTAGGGGGACAGGGGGAAACCGTCCCGGCGAGATTAGGGTCCCGACCAGGGGCTGATCTCTGGTACGAACGTAGGAGCCCGCGGGGTTCGCCGGGGGTGGGTCGTCGAGAGCACCGACACCATCGCCACCGACCGGCAACTCACGGGGGGAGAAGAGACGATGGCGTACGTCCTGGGGATAGACATCGGGAGCACCAACACCGCCGCCGCGGTCGCACGGCGAAACGGCGCGAGGTGGACCCGCCCCGAGGCGGTCCCGCTGCACGTCGACTCCCCTGTCGTACCGTCGGTGCTGTGCCTGTCCGAGGACGGCTCGCTGCACGTCGGCGAGCCCGCGACCGACGACGGCAGCCGCACCACCCGGGACTTCGTCCACCGGATCGGTGACGACGTGCCGCTGCTGCTGGGTGGCGAGGCGTGCACACCGCAGACGCTGACCGCGGAGCTCGCGGCGTGGGTGGTGGACCGGGTGCACGCCCTGGAGGGCGGCCCGGCCGAGGCCGTCGTGCTGAGCCACCCGGCGGGGTGGCGCCCCTACCGGCGAGAGGTGCTGCACCGGGCCCTGTCGGCGTTCGGCCTGCGGCACGTGACGTTGCTGCCGCGCACGGTCACGGTGGCCGAGAGCCATGCCGCCCGCGGGTTCGCGGGCACCACTGCCGTCGTCTACGCCCTGGGTGGCAACAGCTTCGAGGCCGCCCTGGTGCGTCGCACCGCCCACGGCACGTACGAGACGTTCGGCACGCCGCAGGGTCTCGACTCGGTTGGCGGCGCCGACTTCG
Organism: Micromonospora sp. NPDC049171; assembly: GCF_040648275.1. NCBI lineage: Bacteria > Bacillati > Actinomycetota > Actinomycetes > Micromonosporales > Micromonosporaceae > Micromonospora > Micromonospora sp. NPDC049171. Next base: position 293,133 of record NZ_JBEZDJ010000001.1, on the reverse strand, counting down.
ACGAGGCCCTGGCCGGGCACACCCGTGCGGTGCTGGCCCGGGAGTTGGCCAGCACCGCCCGTCGCGGCACCCAGGCCGCGCTGCGCGGGTTGCGTGCGGAGTGTGACCGGGTCAAGCGGGTGCTGACCGTCGACCTGGCGGCCGACGTGGTGTTGGCCCTGCCGGCCGGCCCGGCACGGATCCCGGTGACCCGGGTGCAGTTCGAGCACATGATCCGCCCGCTGGTGCAGGCCACCGTCGACCTGCTGCTGCGGGCCGTGCGCAGCGCCGACCTGACGCCGGCGCAGCTCGACGGCGTCCTGCTGGCGGGAGGTTCGACCCGCGTTCCGCTCGTCACCGAGCTGATCAGCGCGGCCCTCCCGGTGCCGGTCGAGGTCGAACCGGACTCGCAACTGACCGCCGCCGCCGGGGCGGCACTGGCCGCCGTCCAGGTGGTGTCGCCGCGCCCGCGCCCGCCGGCACCGGCCCGCGACCCGGTACGCGGCACCGGTCGGGCCACCATCCCGGCACCGCACCGCCCCCACCACGACACCGTCCCGGGCGATCCGCCACCGCGGCCCCCGGTCCGGGTCCTCCCACTGGATCTGCCGAAACCGTCCCGCCTGGCGCTGGCCCGCGGCCGGGGACGCGAAGGATGACCCCAATGATCATGAACGACATCGCCGCACCTGGGCTGACCCTGGACAAGGGGCCACAGGCCCTGCTGGACCGGGTCACGCAGGACCCGACCGGCCCACTGGCCGTCGGCATCGCCGGCCCGGGCGGTCACGGAAAGACCGCGCTGCTCGCCGAGCTGGCGCGGATCCACAAGCGGGCCGGGAGCGCCGTCCACACGGGCGCCCCGGAGCCCGGCGCGCCTGTCGACCCGGACGCGCTGGTGCTCGTCGACGACGCGCACCTGCTCGACGACGCACGGGTCGAGGTGCTCCTGGGTCTGCTCGCCACCCACCGGCACCGCCTGGTGGTCGCCCATCGCCCGTGGCCCCGGTCGGCGGCGCTCAGCGAGCTTGTCGACGCCCTCCGACGGGACGGGCAGGCCGTGCTCCTCACGCCGTTCACCCGGGAGCAGACCGCCAGCTACCTCGCCGCCGCGCCGGAGTTGGGCCGCCGCGACGACCTGGTCGACTTCGTCCACACGCAGACCGCCGGCGTCCCCCGGGACGTCGAACGGCTGGTCCGCGGCCTGGCCGGCGCGGAGCCCCAGACCGGCACGGTGGTCCACCCGCCCCGGTCCGTCCTCGGGGAGTTCGGTCCGGACCTGGACGTGCAGCCCACCGCCGTCCGGCGGCTGCTGCTCGCCGTCGCGGCCGGCGGGGCGCTGCCGGCGAGCATGCTCACCGCGCTCCTGGGCGGGGACCCGGCGGCAGTGGACGAGGTGATCGCGACGACCCGGGCGGCCGGGCTGCTCGGCGCCGACGGCCGGCTCACGCCGATCGTCCGACGGGCCGTCACGACCCTCAGCCCCACCACCGACCGGAGCGCGGTCTGGCGCCGGCTCACCGAGTTGCAGCTCGCGCGGGGCGGCGCGGTGCTGCCGCTGGTCCGTTCCCTGCTCGCGGTCGGCGCGCTCGGCGACTGCCCGGCCCCGACACTGGCCGCCGCGGCGGGTGAGGCCCTGGCCGACGAGCCGGCGTTCGCCGCCGAGCTGTTCGCCGCCGCTACCGCCGCCGGGCAGCCGGCCAGCGCCCGACAGGCGCTCGCCGCCGCGCTCGCCGGCAACCTCGACGACGCCCTGCGGCTGGCGGACCGACTGCTGGCCACCGCCGCCCCGCCCGACCGCTCCGCGGCGGCAGTGGTGGCCGCGACCGCCCTGGCGCACCGTGGTCACATCGGCCGCAGCGTGGAGCTGTACCGGTGGTCGGGCACCGCCTCGGCGCTGGCCTTCGCCATCGTCGGCGGGCTCGCCACCGGAAATCCGGACGCCGCCGCCGGTTCGCCGGCCAGCGACCCGGCGGGCGAACCGCCGACCCTGCACGCCAGCGCCGCCCGACTGATGGCCGACGGGGTACGCGAGAGCGTGAGCGGCCCGCCGACCGTCGCCCTCTCCACCCTCGTGCAGGCCGCCGCACTCCTCGAACCGGACGGCCGGGCGGCCCTGCTACCGGACAGCCCGGCGGCGCTCGCCGCGCTGACGGCGGTGCACTGCGGTGAGCTGGAGATCGCCGAGCAGGTGCTGCACCGGGCCCTGGGTGCCGGTGTCGGTGGCCCGCTGCTGGCTCGCCGGCACCGGCTGTTGCAGGCCTGGATCCTGATGGTGCGGGGCGAGACGCGGGCCGCGACCGAGCACCTCGCCGCGGTGACGCTCGACGGGCGGCAGTTGGAGTCACGCGACCTGCTCTTCGCCGCCGCGATCCGGATGGGTGTGGGCCGCCGCAACAGCGACATCGGGGCACTGAAGCGTGGCTGGGGGCAGGCGCTGGAGGCGGTGGTCCGGCACCCCGTCGACCTGTTCACGCTCCTGCCGCTGGGTGAGTTGGCCATCGCCGGCGCGCGCCTCGGTGACCTGGCCCGACTCGAACCGTACCTGCGGGAGGCACGGGCCCTGCTCGGCCGCCTCGACAACCCACCACTGTGGAGTGTGCCGCTGCACTGGAGCGGCCTGCACGCCGCGATCCTCACCGGCGCGCCGGCCGTCGCCGACGACCACGTGGCGGCTCTGCTGGCCGCGGCTGACCACAGCCGGTACGCCGCAGTGGTCGCCGCCGCCGCGGAGTGCTGGGTGGAGGTGCTCCGGGGCGTCGTCGACCCGGCCCGGGTGGAGGCCGCCGCCCGCGCGCTGCACGACACCGGGCTGTGCTGGGACGGTGCTCGACTCGCCGGCCAGGCCGCCATCCGCACCGCGGACCGGCGGGCCATGACCAGCCTGCTGGAGTGCGCCCGGGCGTTGCAGGGGCGACCACCCGGCGGCCACGGGGAGCAGGCACCGACGAGCACCGAGAGCGCCGCACGGGTCGCCGGCCCCACCCAGCAGGGGCTCAGCGACCGGGAGTACGAGGTCGCCGAGCTGGTCCTGGCCGGGCTGACCTACCGCGAGATCGGCGACCGACTCTTCATCTCGGCCAAGACCGTGGAGCACCACGTCGCGCGGATGCGCAACCGGCTGAACTGCGCCAACCGCGCCGAGTTGCTGGCCCTGCTGCGCACCCTCGTCGCCGACCGGGCCAGCGACACGGCCGGGCAACCGTGGCCGCAGCGGACGACGCGATGAGGGGCCCGCGCGGCGGACGTTCCCGCACCGAGCGGAGCGGGGCGTGACGCGGGACGAGGTCCGGCTGCTGCGGACCAGGCTTGTCGTACTGGCCGCCGTGCTTGTCACGCTCTGGTCGTACACGGCCTACCTGACCAGCCAGGACGCCATCGACCTGCTGCGCGTGCGGGCTCTGGCGGACACGCTGGGCCAGCCCGTCGACCGGCTGATCCTCAGCCTACAGACCGAGCGCCGGGCCAGTGCCGAGACGATCGCCGGGGCCGGGTCGACGCCGACCCCGCTGGGCGGGGCGCGCGCGGGCACCGACCGGGCCGCCGCCGAGCTCCGCGAGTTCACCGAGGGCCACGACATCCGGCTGCTCAGCGCGGGCGAGGTGCGCGACCGGGCCGACGAGTTGGTCCGCCGGCTCGACGGCCTGAGCACGATCCGGTCCCAGTTGGACGCCGGGCAACTCGACCAGGCCGCGGCCATCGACGGGTACGACCAGGTCATCGACGTCGCCTTCCGGGTGTACGGCCCGGAGTGGGGCGCGTACGAGAGTGCGCTGGCCGCCGACACCCGTGCGGTGATCGCGCTGGCCCGCGCCCGGGAGTTGCTGGCGCGGGAGGACACCCTGGTCAGCGCGGCCCTGACGGCGGGGCGGCTCGGTGTCGACGATCGACGCCGACTGACCGCGCTCGTCGACAACCAGCGGTTCGCGCGCGCCGAGGCGGCGGCCGGGCTGCCCGCCGACGGCCCCGGTGCGCACCAGCGGATCGCCACCGGCCCCGAGTTCGCGGGGCTGATCGCCCTGGAGGACCGGCTGGTGCGGGCGGACACCGCCAACGCCCTGGCCGGGATCACCATCCCGGGCTGGCGGGCCGCCGCGGACACCGCCCTCGGCGCACTGCAGGCACTGGTGACGAGCACCGCCCGCAGCAGCGTCGAGCGGGCCACGCCGGGTGCCGCGGTGCTCGTCGCGCGTACCGGCGCGGTGGTGGGGTTGGGCCTCATCGTCGTGCTCGTGCTCCTGTTGAGCTGGGTGCGCACCGTCCGACGGCTGGCCGACGAGCTGACCCGGCCGGTCGTGCACCCGCCGGCCCCGCCCCCGGAGGTCGTGGCACCGCCCACCGGCCCCGACCGGGAGCTGTTCCTGCGGGTCACCCGACGCAACCAGGTCCTGCTGCGCGACCAGCTCAACCTGCTGGACGGGATGCAGCGCCGGGAGCGGTCCGCCGAGGAGAGCACCGAGCTGTTCCAACTCGACCACCTGACCACCCGGGTCCGCCGCAACGTGGAGAAGCTGATCGCCCTGGCCGGCGCGACGCCCGCGCGCCGCTGGCGGCGCTCGGTGCCGCTGCTCGACGTCGCCCGCGGTGCCGTCGCCGAGGTGCCGGACTACCACCGGGTCCTGATCGCGCCGCACTGGCCGTGGTCGCTGGCGGGCCCGGCCGTCACGGACGTCGTCCACCTGCTGGCGGAGCTGATCGAGAACGCCCTCGCCTTCTCGCCGGCGGACAGCACCGTCCGGGTCAGCGGCGAGCACCGACCGCAGGGGTGCGCCGTCCTGGTCGTCGACGACGGGCCCGGCCTGGACGTCACCGCACTGGCCGACGCCAACCACCTGCTCGGCGACCCGCCGGCCACCCCACCCGCGGGCCCCACCGGCCTGTACACCGTCGCCGTGCTGGCCGAGCGTTGTGGGGCGCACGTCTCGCTGCGTCCCAGCCGGCGCGGTGGGACGGCGGCGATCGTGCTCCTGCCGGCCCGACTTGTCACGGTCGGCGACACCGTCCGGCGCACGTCCACCGCGCCACCCGCCACCCCGTACCCGCCGGCGCACAACGGCACCGGCCCGCCCGAGCCCAACGGCGACGGCGCGCTGCCGACGCGGGTCCGCCAGAGCGGGCCCACCGGCCCCGAACACGGCAGGGCCAGCCTCGACACTGTCGAGATGCCGGTCGCCAGAGCAGCGAGGAGACACCCATGACCCCTGCAGTGGTCACCGACGACGGCCTGACCGGTGCCCTGGACCGCCTGGTCGACCGAGTGCCCGGCGCGGAGTTCGCCGTCGTGCTCTCCCCGGACGGGCTGGCGCTCGGCGGCTCCCGGCGGGTGGAGGGCAAGCTGGCCGAGCAGATCTCCGGCGTGGTCGCCGGTCTGATCGCGTTGGGGCTGGCCGCCACCCGCACCTGCGACGCGGGCGCTCTGCGTCAGGTCGTGGTGCAGATGGCGCGGACGTTCCTGTTCGTCGCCACCATCCCGAACGGGACCATCCTCACCGTGCGGATCGCCGGTGACGACGTCATGGTCGGCGACATGGCGTACGAGGTGGCGCTCTTCGTGGGGCAGGCCGAGCGGCACCTGCCGATCACACTGGGGCCGGCCTCCTCGGCGACGATCGGGGACACTGGTGCACAGCACCGGCACCGCTGACGAGGCGTGGTACGACGACGACGCGGGCCCGGTCGCCCGGCCGTACACGATGACCGGCGGGCGGACCTCGCCCGCGCACGGTCAGTTCGACCTGATCTCACTTGTCGTCGCCCGGCGGGCCGGCACGCCGTCCACACCGCTCTTCCCCGAACAGGCGCGGATCGTCGAGCTGTGTCACCATCCGGTGTCGGTCGCGGAGGTCGGCGCCGAGTTGGACCTCCCACTGGGGACCGTCCGGGTGCTGCTCGGCGACCTGCTCGCGGCCGGGCTGATCGAGACGCACGACCCGCCGATGTTGTCGGAGTTGCCGACCGAGGATCTGCTCGAGGCGATACTCGTCGGGCTCCGCGACCTGTGACCGGTCGGCTGCCCCGCGCGACCGGGACGGGTCGCGGGCGGGCATCTGGCGACGAGATGAAGGAGAGACAGGCAGTGCCGGCAACACCACCCCAGCCACGCCGTACCGTGGCGATCATCCTGCTGGACCGGCTGGTGGCCCTCGCCACGGCTGCCCGGCGGGTGCTCACCGGTCGGGACGACGCCTCGCGGGCCACCTGGCTGGCCGTGATCGCGGCGCTCGGGGTGCTGGTCGTGACGGCCGTCCTCGTCGCCGGGGTGCTGCGTACGCCGCAGAAGCTGACACCTGTGACGCTCGACCCGCCATTGTCGGTCGACCAGGAGGGCACGCCCCCGGCCGGCACGCCCCGGGCGCAGGCGCGACCGGCGGCCACCAGCGCGGCGGTGCCCGCTCCCCCGCCAGCCGCCTCGGCCACCGCGGTCCCACCGACCGTCGGGGCGTCGACCAGGCCCGCGCCGACCGGTTCGACCGCGACGGCCACGTCGGCCGCCCTGGTCGCCGACTTCGCCATCGAGGACAACGCGCTGCTCAGTTTTGGCGCGGCGGTGACGATCAGCAACCCCGGGTCGGCACCGACGCCGCAGTGGACGTTGGTGGTCACCCTGCCCCGGGAGTCGCTGCGCGTCAGCGCGGTGCAGGGCGCGCGGGCCACCCGCGACGGTGCGGTGTGGACGTTCGTGCCGGACGGCGCGGCGGGTCAGGTGCCGGGCAGCGCGTCGGTCCGGGTGACGTTCCGGGTCAACGGCTCGCCCGCCGGTGCCACCCCCGAGGCGTGCACCATCGACGGAGCCGCCTGCACCGGCCTGTCGAACTGACAGTCGGTGGACGGGCAGGGGCGGCCCACCCGAAGATGGGCCACCCCTGCCGGACACCGGAGAGTTACTGCTGGTTGAGGCGCAGCGCGAGGTCGATGACCAGGTACTTCACGGCGAAGCCACCGGTCAGCTGAGCCGTGCCGGTGAGCGGGTCGATCTGGTACACCTGGCTGGGGAAGCCGCCGTTGAGGACGGCGTAGGCGTTGTTGCTCACCGCTCGCCCGTCGCGCAGGGTGCTGTGGATGTCGAAGCCGGCCCGTGGGTTGGCGGCCACGCCCAGGCTGCCGGTGGCGACGAGTTGGCCAGCGTTGGCCGGGGACTGCAGCGCGACCTGGTCGAGGTTGGTGTCGACGTCGAACAACGTGGTCGCGGTGCTCGGATCGAGGTCGACGTTCGTGTAGGCCGCCGCGGTCAGTCCGGGAGCGGCGGTGACCGCAGGCGGGTAGGTGAGGGTGCCGTCGGCGAGGGTGACGCCGCCGACGTTGACGTTGTGCCGCAGATTCTGGCCCGTGTCGCTGATGATGCGCAGACGATCGGCGGCCGGGTTGAAGTCGACGCCGAAGAACGACCCACTGAGGGGGATGGTCAGCTGGCTGACCTTCGTGGCGACGGCGGTGCTGGTGGACAGGGTGAAGATGCCGCCGCTGTTACCGACGCCGTAGAGCCGGCCGTCCTGGACCCGGTAGTCGATGCCCACGAGGTTCTCGGTGCCGGGCAGGTCCACCGTGCCGATCACGCAGGCCAACCCCGGCCGGTTGGCGGCGAACTTCAGGAGTTGCTGGTCCTCGGTCAGACCGACCGCCAGCCGACCGTTGCGGCCGCCGGCGTTGAGCAGGTCCCACAGGATGGTGCAGGAGCCGGCGTCCAACGACGCCAGAGCCGGGGATGAGGTACGCGCCGGCGGGATGCTGCCCGGCCGGGCCGCCGCGCCCGTGGAGGTCGTCAGCATTCCGATGACGACGGCCGTGCCGGTCAGGAGCAGCAGTCGATGAATCATGCGATGCATGGGAAGGCCTTCCTTGCGCGAGGTACGGGGAATGCCCGGCAGTGGCATCGAGAAAGGGCGTCCCGCTCGGTCCATTCGGAACGTTTGCCCAGCTCAGACGCTATATGGCCGCATCGAAAGTTACTGTCGGATCACGTACTATCCGAATTGTCCTCAGGGGCGCGACGGGATGCGGTCCACCGTCGCGGTCACGACCTGCCGTTCCCGCAGGGCCGGCAGCGCCGGCGCGAGTGCCGCCAGCATCGCCAGGCCGGCGACGGGAAGCAGGTCGAGGGTGAGCACCGGCAGGACGATGCCGACGACCAGCAGCGGCACGCTCCACCACGGCAGCCGCCGTCTCGCGGCGAGCATGCCCGCCAGGACGACCAGGCCGAGGAAGAAGAGCTGGGGTACGACGTCGTAGAAGGCGATCTCGACGCCCGGGATGTCCTTGAAGTCCGCGCCGAGCGCCGACATCTCCGCCCGGTCCGCGGCCAGGAGACCCTCCACGATGTCGGCGCCGAACTGGACCATCGTCGCGGCGAGGCCCACCATCGTGAGGGTCACCACGCCGGTGCGCCAGGGGCTGCGGGGCAGGAGGCCCGACAGCGCGAGCACACCCGGGACGAAGCACACCATGCCGGCGAGAGCGACCAGGTGCGCGGCCTGCCAGTCGAGCCCCGGGCCGTACACGTTGTCGGCTCGTGCCCACAGGCGTACCAGGCCGTAGGCGGCGATCCCGACAGGTCCGGCGAGGACGTACAGCGCAGCGCGTTTCATGCCGACCATCATCTGGTCCGCGAAGCCCCGGCCGGCTCCGGGAAGATCCCTCGCCCGGCCCCCGACTTCCGTCTCAGGTTTTCCACCGAGCCGACCCCCGGTCGGGGTCGCCGGGCCTCGCCCTCAGGCGCGCCAGATCACCTGGGCGGCGGCCAACGCGGCCTCCTGGTACGGCGTCCGCGGCGAGTCGCCGGCGATGACCTCCACCGGCCACTTCTGCTGCAGCGAGACCCAGAGCGTCGACATGACGCCCGAGTACGTCGAGAGCTCGTCCGCTCCGTCGGTCACCCGCAGCAGGTACGTCCAGGCCGCCGCGTCCGGTGCGCCGTCCAGTGGTGTCCGCCAGGCGCGGTGCAGGCTGCGTCCGTGGCGCCGTGGGGCGTCGGCGGCCAGGAGGGTGTCGGCCGGAGCCGGGTTGGGCGCGTCCGGGGGGCCGTCGGGGCTGAACCGGTACGCCAGTGGCGGCACCTCCGCGATGACCGGCACGTCGGCCAGGTCGGGGCCGTCGGGCTCGCCGACGAAGACGCGCAGGAGGGCCAGTTCCGCGCTGGTGATCCCGACGCCGTAGTACGCGAGGCTGAGCAGGAGGGTGGCGTCGGCCAGGTCGAACTCACCCGCGGCGTACTGCTCCCGCACGGTGCCGAGGACGTCGTCGGGAAGCCGGCCCACGAGCCTGCGGCACACCTCGGCGACCGTCGCGTACGTCTGCGTATCCATGGTGTTCATTTCTTCTTGTAGTCGCCGAGCTCGGTCCGCGTGACGTTGCCCTGGTCGTCCTGGACCACTCTAATGATCTTGTTGCCCTTCGGGCCTTCCCAGGTCCAACTGCCGTCGCCGCCGACGTCCGGATTACTGTAACGGGGCGGGTTGCCCATCGGGATTCCCTGCGGGGCGGGGTTCGGCGCCGGCGGGTTGCTGATGACGCCGGGGTTGGTCCGGTCCGGCGGGAAGGCGGTGCGGATCTCGCCGTCGGCGAGCACCGTCGTCTTGACCTGCACCCCGTCGACGACGCCGACGTAGTCGTAGGCCCACGCCGGGTTGCCGTCCGCGTCCTTGGTCGGGTATGGCCCCTTGTTCGGTGGCCCCTGCTGCGTCACCTGGTGCGCGGCGTCGAGGATCTTGGCCTCGTCCCAGCTCTTCGGGAACTCCGTCTTGTTGGAGAAGCCGGTGCCCGCGAGGTGGCCGCCCTGTCGACCACCGTCGCCCTCGATGATGTGCTTCCGCGACGCGTCGCTGTGGTGGATGCCGCCTGCCGTCGGCGGCGTGGTCGGCGCGGGAGGTGGGGTCGGCCTCGCCGGCCTGGTGCTGCCGGGCCCCTGGCCGGCCCCGGGTGGATGGCCCTGCTGGGCCGCCTGGCCGGTGGCCTGCTGGGCACTGGCGATGCCCTTGCCGGCGTTGATGCCGCCGTAGCTCTTCGGGGGTTTGCCGGCGCCGCCACCGCCACCCGTGCCGCCGCTGCCGCCGCCGGGTTTTCCGGGCTTCGCCATGGACGCCTTATCCGTTCAGGATGCGGGTGAGGTTGGTCAGGCTGGTGATCAACGCGCCGACGTACATGAGGATGCGCCCGGCCCACTTGACGACGGCGGCCGTGATCTGTGCGGCGATGACCGGGATCGTGACGACGAAGATGGCCTCGACCGCCCAGACGATCACGCGTGCCACCAGGTCGGCGATGAGGTCGCGCACGATGTCGCGGGTGAAGGCCACCAGGTTGCCGGCACCCTCGGTGGCCGCCGCCATCGCGGCGGAGACCGCACCGAGCCCGCCGAGGGCCTCGACGTTGTGGTCCATCAGGCCGTGGTAGGCCAGCGCGGCCTGCCCGTACCACTCCGGCAGGTCGGCGTCGAGGTGCGCCCGCAGGTCGTTGGCCATGCTGTGCAGCTCGGCGGCCATGTTGTTCCAGGTGGCGGCGTGCGCGGCGACCACGTCGGGCATGCCGGTGAGCTGGTCGAGCATCTCCCGCAGCGGCTCGAAGTATTCCATCGCCCAGCCCAGGCCGTTGGCGAGCAGCGCGCTGAACGGATCCAGCACCGTCACCGCCGCGTCGAGCCCGAACGCGGCACCCGCGAGCAGATCGTCGACCCAGTCCTCACTCCTGATCGCGTCGACCAGACCCTCGACGCTGTCGGCCAGGGAAGCGCCCGTCCAGACCTCCCGCGTGGAGGTGACGTCGGCGACGAGTGACAGGTCGGTCATCGGGTCAACTGGCTTTCCACGTCGCTCATCAGCGCGGCGTTGTCGCCGTCGACAGTGTCGTAGCCGTCGGCGGTCTGGCGCAGGCCCGAGGCGGCAAGCGTCAGATTCTCCTCGACGGCGGCGAACAACTCGTCCTGCCGCGCGTGTTTGTCCGCCAGGACTCCGGAGATCCAGCCGCACAGCAACCCGTACGCCGAGTCGTCCTGGGTGATGTGGGCGCTGGCCGCCCGCACCGCCGCGAAACGCCCCGCCAGCGCCTCGATGTTGCGCGCGTGGGCACGGATCTCGTCCGCGTCGACCGCGAACCCGTCGTTCACCAGAATCACCGCCAGCCTCGGTGGCCGTCAGCGCGCCGCGCCACACCGCCCATGATCATCAATGGCGGAGTGTAACAAGCACTCACCTTCGGCGTGGCCCCCCACGTCGGCGACAGCACCCGCGGGTTCGGGTGGCGAACATCGCTCATGCTGAGGTGGTGATTCGTTTCGTACTGAACGTGCTGTGGCTCGTCTTCGGCGGTGGCATCGTGCTGGCGGTCGGGTACGGCCTCGCCGCCCTGGTCTGCTTCGTCCTGGTCGTCACCATCCCGTTCGGCGTCGCGTCGCTGCGCCTCGCCGTCTACTCGCTGTGGCCCTTCGGCCGCACCCTGGTGCCGAAACCCGGCGCGGGCGTCGCCTCCGGGTTGGCGAACATTCTCTGGCTGGTGCTGGCGGGCTGGTGGCTGGCGCTGTCGCACATCCTCGCCGGGGTCGCCCTCTGCGTGACGATCATCGGGATCCCGTTTGGCATCGCCAACTTCAAGCTCGTGCCGGCGGCGCTCTGGCCACTCGGTCGGGAGGTCGTCGACGCGCCCTGAGCTCGGAAAACGGGGGCACCCGGCCCCCTGCCACTTCTAACATATAGCGCACTGGGGGGCTTGCGGCAAGACCCGGTTCGTGCCGCAAAATCGTCGGCCGAGACCAGATTCTGCCGAAATGGAAGTCCGCATTGTGAATTCCCTGCATCCCTCCGTGTTCGATCTTCCCGGTCCTCTCGCCCCCAAGGCCGACCCGGCGCTCATCGCCCGCGATGAGCAGCACTTCGCGACGATGGCGGCGAGCCTCGACCACCTGAACGCCGAACTGTCCGAGCGCCTGGCCGCCGAGCGCCTGGCGCCCGGCGGCAAGGGCCGGCAGGCGATGGACCGGGACGAGGAGATCCGCCGGCTGACCGGCCGCCTGCGGGCGCTAAGTCGCTACGGCCTGGACCTGTGCCTCGGCCACGTGGTCGGCACCGACGACCCCGAGCCGGTGTACGTGGGACGTCGCGGCCTCATCGACAGTGCGGGCCGGCGGCTGCTGCTCGACTGGCGTTCTCCCGCCGCCGAGCCCTTCTTCGGCGCGACCCACGCCAACCCGATGGGCCTGGCGAGCCGCCGCCGGTACCGGTGGACGCGCGGCCGGATCAGCGACTACTGGGACGAGGTCTTCACCCCGGACGGGTTCGTGGGGCACGCCGTCGCGCTCGACGACCAGTCCGCGTTCGTCGCCAGCCTGGGCAGCGCACGGTCGAGCCGGATGCGGGACGTGCTCGGCACGATCCAGGCCGACCAGGACGCCATCATCCGCGCGGGGTCGGCCGGCGCGCTCGTCGTCGACGGTGGCCCGGGCACCGGAAAGACAGTCGTCGCGCTGCACCGCACCGCCTACCTGCTCTACTCCGATCCTCGGCTGGGTCAGCGCCGGGGCGGGGTGCTCTTCGTCGGGCCGCACCAGCCCTACCTGGCCTACGTCGCCGACGTGCTGCCCAGCCTCGGCGAGGAGGACGTGCAGACCTGCACCCTGCGGGACCTCGTCGGAGAGGGGGCCGCGGCGACCGTCGAGAAAGACCCGGACGTGGCCCGGCTGAAGTCCTCCGCGGACCTGGTCCGGGCGATCGACGCGGCGGTCCGGTTCTACGAGGACCCACCGGTCAAGCCGATGACGATCACGACCGACGAGGGCGACATCTGGCTGGGCGCCGACGACTGGGCCGACGCGTTCCAGGCACCGGGGCCGGGCACCCCACACAACGAGGCACGCGACGAGATCTGGGCGGAGTTGCTCACGATCCTCGTCGACAGGTACGACGGCGACGAGCCGGACGACGCACTGCGGCGATCGCTGCTGCGCAACCGGGAGCTGCGCACCGCGTTCAACCGCGCCTGGCCGTTGCTCGACCCGGCCGACCTGGTGGGAGACCTGTGGTCGGTGCCCGCGTACCTGCGCACCTGCGCGCCCTGGCTCAGCCCGGCGGAGGTCCGGACGCTGCACCGCGACGACGCCCGGGCATGGACCGTGTCCGACCTGCCGCTGTTGGACGCGGCCCGGCAGCGCCTCGGCGACGTCTCGGAGCGGCCGCGACGGCACGACCCCGCCGCCGCAGTGGAACGCGAGCACCGGGCCAGAGTTCTCGACGAACTGCTCGCGGCCGACGCCTACGACGACGGCGAGGGCCTGCTGACGATGCTGCGCCAGCCGGACCTGCGCGACGCCCTGGTCGACGACTCCGCGGTGCCCGCCGCCGACCCGGACCTGCTCGCCGGCCCGTTCGCGCACATCGTGGTGGACGAGGCCCAGGAGCTGACCGACGCCGAGTGGCAGATGTTGCTGGCCCGGTGCCCGTCGCGCAGTTTCACCATCGTCGGGGACCGTGCTCAGGCCCGACACGGGTTCACCGAGTCGTGGCAGGAACGCCTGGAACGGATCGGGCTCGACCGGATCACCCTGGCCTCGCTGAGCATCAACTACCGGACCCCGGAGGAGGTCATGGCGGAGGCCGAGCCGGTCATCCGGGCGGTGCTCCCGGACGCCAACGTGCCGACCTCCGTCCGCGGCACCGGGCTCCCCGTCGTGCACGGATCGGCCGCCGAGTTGGGCGCGACCCTCGACGCCTGGCTCGCCGAGCACACCGACGGGACCGCCTGCGTGATCGGCGACCCGGCGTTCCCGCCGACGCCCCGCGTCCGATCGCTGAGCCCGGAGCAGGCCAAGGGGCTCGAGTTCGACCTGGTCGTCCTCATCGACCCGGAGGCGTTCGGCACGGGCATCGAGGGGGCGGTGGACCGCTACGTCGCGATGACCCGGGCGACCCAGCAACTCGTCATCCTGACGAGGCGCTGAGCCGCCCGGACCGCGGCTGTCAGTTGCCCAGCGTGACGTGCAGGATCTTCTCGTTGCTGTTGTTCGGGGTGCTGTCCTTGTCACCGACGGTGGTGGTGGTCAGCCACAGGCCGCCGTCGGGGGCCGGCTCCACCGTCCGCAACCGGCCGTAGGTGCCGTTGAAGTACGTCTGGACGTTCGTCAGACTGCTGCCGCTGATCACCGCGCGGTACATGCGGGCACCCCGCGCACACGCCACGTAGAGCGCGTCCCGCACGATCGCGATGCCGGAGCAGGACCCGTCCGCGGTCGGATAGGTGCGCGCCGGCGCGATGAACCCGGCGGTGCCGCAGGTGCCGCTGGTGCCCTCACACGCCGGCCAGCCGTAGTTGCCGCCCTTCGTGATCAGGTTGGTCTCATCCATGATCGAGTTGCCGAACTCCTGCTCCCACAGCCGGCCCTGCGAGTCGAACGCCAGCCCCTGCGGGTTGCGGTGGCCGTAGCTCCACACGTAGTTGCCGAACGGGTTGTCCGAGGGGACGGTGCCGTCGGCGTTGAGGCGCAGGATCTTGCCTTCGAGGGCCGACCGGTCCTGCGCGTAGTTGCCGTTCTGCGCGTCGCCCGTGCTGGCGTACAGCTTGCCGTCCGGGCCGAACCGCAGCCGGCCGCCGTCGTGGTACTTGTTGCGCCGGATGCCGCTGATCAGCACCTGCTCGCTGGAGGTGTTGAGGCGACCGTTCTCCAACTTGATCCGCACGATCCGGTTGTCGCTGGGCGAGGTGTGCATGATGTACAGCCAGCGGTCACTGGTGAAGTTGGCCGAGATGGCGAGCCCGAGCAGGCCACCCTCACCGTCGGTGCTCTGCACGTTGGGGACGGTGCCCAGGTTGGTCTTGGCCCCCGTGCTGGGGTTGAGCTGGATGATGTCGTGCGCGTCGCGGCGGTTGTAGAGGACGCTGCCGTCGGGCAACGTCGCCAGCCCCCACGGGATGTCGGTGTCGGTGGTGACCTGGCGCACCGCGCACACCGGGGTGCCGCAGCCCGCGCCGGTGGTCACCGTCGCGGTGGCGCTGCGTGACGAGACGTTGTCCTGCGCGTCCCGGGCCACCACGTAGTACTGGTACGCGGTGCTCGCCGCCAGCCCGCTGTCGGTGAAGGTGGTCGCCGGCGGAGCGCCGGTGACCGTGCCGACCTTCACCCCGCCACGGAAGATGTCGTACGCCCGGACGCCGATGTTGTCGGTCGACGCGGTCCAGCGCAGGGTCACCGTGGTGCCCGACGCGGTGCCGGTGAGCTGTTGCGGCGCGGTCGGCGCCTGGGTGTCGGCCTGACACTGCGGGGGCGTGATCGACACGGTGCTGCTCGCCTGGGACACGTTGCCGGCGGCGTCCCGGGCGTTGACGTACAGGCCCCAGGTCGCCCCGGCGACCACCGTGAGGCTTGTGGACAGTGTCGAGCCGCTCACCGACGTCATCAACTGGCCGTCGTGGTAGATGTCGTAGAAGGCGACCGCGACGTTGTCCGTCGAGGCGTTCCACGCGAAGGTCACGGAGTTGCACGTCAGACCGCTGACCCGCGCGCTGCTCGGAGCCGTGGGCGGCTGGCTGTCACTGCTGCCCAGCGCCGTCGTCCAGCGCTGGTTGGCCTGGCCGTTGCAGGTCCAGAGACCAACCAGGGTGCTGTTGGCGGTGGCGCCGCCGTTGACGTCCAGGCACAGACCGGACTGGACGCCGACGATGGTCCCGGTGGTGTTGATCCGCCAGCGCTGGTTGGCGCCACCAGTGCAGGTGTTGATCTGCAACGTGGCCGGCGCGGTGGTGTCCTGACCGACCACGTCCAGGCACATCGTCTCGTCGTAGACCCGCAGCTCGCCGGCCGAGGTGAGGGTCCAGGCCTGGTTGGCCTGACCGTTGCAGTCGTAGATGTTGATGCCGGCACCGGCGGTCCGGACGTTGCCGACGACGTCCAGGCAGCGGCCCGACGCGGCGCTGACCACCGTCGAGGTGGCCGCGGCCGATGCCGGTACGCCGACCGCGACGGTCAGCAGCGTCGCCGCTGCCATCGCCGCCGGCAGCAGTCGCCATCGTGAGTGACGTGGGTGGGACCGCGCGATGGCTGACATCCGTCCTCCAGGATCGGGGCGTCGACCGGACCGACCCGGTCGGACTGTGACCATCCAAGATGGGCTGCCGGCGCATGTCAAACGATGTCACTCGATCAGCGACAAAATCCCAGATCGAGGCCATTTCCGAAAAGGGCCGCCGTTCTACTCCCCGCCCTGCAACGACTCCCGCACGTGTCTGCGGGCGTGGTGGGATCCGGGACTTCAGCGTGCCGACCGGAATGCCCAGTTGCCCGGCGATCTCCTGGTAGTCGAGCTGACACAGGTCGCGCAGCACGAGTGCCGTCACCAACTCCGGCCGGTGGGCCTCCAACCTGTCCAACGCGTCGAGCAGGTCGAGACGCGACCCGGCGATGACGCTCGTCGTGCGGGGATCGGCCACCTCGACGGGCAGCAGTGCGCTCGGCCGCTCGGCCGCCCGTCGCCGCAGCGCCCGGTAGGTCTGCCGCGCGCAGTTGGCGACCACCGTGTGCAACCAGGTCGTGAAGAGCGACCGACCCTCGAATCGATTGATGTGCCTGGCCACCTGCACCAACGCGTCCTGCGCCGCCTCCTCGGCGTCCTGCCGGCAGGGCAGGAACCGCCCGCACTGCTCCAGCACCCGCGGACCGATCGCCGCCAGCAACTCGTCACGTGCGGCGCTGTCACCGGCCGCTGCCCGGCGCGCCAGTTCCTCGATCGACGACCCGTCCAATGTCGGCGCTCCCCCGCTCCCGGTGCGACACCGCGGCTGCGGCTGCGGCTGCCGGATAATACGGCCGTGTCCATCCCGCCACAGGTCGGCCGGTACCGCGTCGCACGACCCGTCGGTGCCGGTGCGTTCGCCACCGTGTGGCTGGCGTACGACGACGAGTTGCAGGCCCCGGTGGCGGTGAAGGTGCTCGCCGAGAACTGGTCGCAGCGGGCCGACATCCGGGCGCGGTTCCGCCAGGAGGCCCGGTTCATGCGGCAGGTCGACTCCGACCACCTGGTCCGCGTGCTGGACATCGGCGAGTTGCCCGACGGCCGGCCGTACCTGGTGATGACGTACGCCGGTGGCGGCACGCTCGCCGAGCGGCTGGCCGACGGTCCGCTGCCGGTGCCCGAGGCGCTGCGGATCGCCGCCGACATCGCCAGGGCGGTGGCCGTCCTGCACGACAAGGGCGTGCTGCACCGCGACCTCAAGCCCTCCAACGTCCTCTTCGACACCCCGGCCGCCGGCGGCCGGGTGCTCGTCGCCGACCTGGGGCTGGCCAAGGCACTCGCGCACGCCTCCGGGTTCACGCTGGTCGCCGGCACACCCGGCTACATGGCACCCGAGCAGCTCGTCCCGGGCGGCGTGCTGGACGCGCGTGCCGACGTCTACGCGATCGGCGCCCTCACCCACCACATGGTGACCGGGCTGCCGCCGGGGCAGGCGGCGGAGGCAGCGGCCCGGGTGCCCGCGGCCGTCGAGCGTGTCGTCCGTCGGGCCCTGCAGCGCGATCCGGCCCGCCGCTGGCCGAGCGCGGCCGCGTACGCCTCCGCGTTGGAGGATCTGCTCGCCGCACGGACGGGTCCGGCCCGGCGGTCGCCGCAGCGCGCCCGCCGGGCCCTCACCACCGTCGGCGCGGCGGCCACGACGCTGGTCCTGGCCGGTTCGTCCGCCGCCTCCGCCACGCCACCGGGCTGGACACGGGTGCGTGACGTGACCGGCACCGTCTCGGTCGCCGTGCCCGACGACTGGGCCCGGCAACTGCGCGACGGCGGCTGGAAACCGGGCGTGATCGGCCTGCCCGGCGCACACGACCCGGGCCTGGTCGTCGGGCCCGACCTCACCGCGTGGTCCACCGCGAACAGTCCCACGCCCGGCGTGTTCGTCGGGGTGAGCCGGACCCGCACCGCTGCGACGGTCCCGCCCACCCTGACCGGCCACAACCGGTGCATCCGCGCTGCCGACCGCACGATCACGGTCGGCAGCCTCAGCGGGAGCGTCCGGCGCTGGACGCGATGCGCCAGAACCACGACGTCCTTCAGCGAGACCATCCTGACCGCGGCCAACAGCACCCTCGACGTCTACGTCCAGGTCAGACAGAGCGGGGGCGCGGATCGCACCGACGAGATCCTCCGCACGCTGCGCGTGCGGGGCAGCACGCCCGCGTCGTAGCGGTTAGTACCGTTCCCAGTTGCCGCTGCCGTCGGCCTTGCGCCACCGGCGGGTCTCGGTGCCGCCGTCGAGCGTACGGACGGTGGCCTCCACGTTCTGGCCCACCAACCGGTACGAGACGAACGTCATGACCTGGTCAACTCCGGAACCCGGCTGGTCTCCCCGGATGACCGGCCAGGCGTAGCGGCCCCGGCCGTTGTCGGAGAGCTGCACGGGCACGAGGGCCTGCCGTCGCGCGGCGTTCGGGTTGCCCAGTTCGACGAGGACCAGCGCGTCCTCGGTCGACGGCGCGTTCGCCGGCTCCTCGACGATGAACTCGCCGTACACCGGCTGCGCGCCGCCCGGCAGGATCCGGCACGGCACGTCGAACCCGTTCGACCCGTTGCGGAACACCACACTGTCGTCGGACTCGCAGAAGCCCAGCTTGCGGATCACCGCGTTGGGCCAGTCGGTCTGCCGGATCTCGCCTCCCTGAGGGGCCGGCCCGGAGGTGCTGCCGGCGGTCGGCGTACCCGGGCCGGAGCTGGCGGTCGTCGGGGCGCTCGGTGCCGACGGGCTCGCGCTGCCCGCGGCAGAGCCGGCGGGCCCCGCGTCACCGGCGACCCGGTCGACCGATGGGGTGCAGCCGGCGCCGACCGTGACGCTGAGTGCCACTCCGACGAGCAGTTTGCCGCGCATGGGTGGTCCTTTCCTCTGCGGGATCTGTCACCACCTGGGATGCCCCGGCACGGGCGGTGGTTCACGCACCGCGGGTGGATCTTTCCACCGTGGGTGCGCACACCCCTCCTCCTCAGGTCGCAAGGGCATTGCCGTCCTCCGCCAGATGGTTTCGCCCACGTGGTCGAACAGGCTGGTGGCAAGGCATCGAGTGACGCCGTACGGACCCGCTCCGGACACCCGGTCGCCGAGGAAGGCACAGGCAGACAATGCGCTCTCGTACACGTCAGCGAACCCGCCCGGCGGGGATCCTCGCCCGACTCGGCGCGATCTCGCCGCCACCGCCGCCGTCGCGGTGACCACCGCGGGCTGCGGCGCGTCGCCCGCCCGCCCGGCCC
The DNA here is from genome assembly GCF_040648275.1 of Micromonospora sp. NPDC049171. Classification (NCBI taxonomy): domain Bacteria; kingdom Bacillati; phylum Actinomycetota; class Actinomycetes; order Micromonosporales; family Micromonosporaceae; genus Micromonospora; species Micromonospora sp. NPDC049171. The sequence goes on along the minus strand of NZ_JBEZDJ010000001.1, from coordinate 273,955 downwards.
CGCACGTCGACACCCCGGCGGCTGCCGCCGCCCCGGGCGGTACGGGTCCCGCCCTGACCGACACCGACGTCAACGCCTGGCTCGACGGCGTGCTGCCGGCCGCGCTCGACCGCACCGGCATCGCCGGGGCCACTGTCGCCGTCGTGGACGACGGCAAGATCCTCACGACCCGGGGGTACGGCCACGCCGACACCGGTGACGGTGACACCGGGGCCGTACCCGTCGATCCGGACCGCCATCTCTTCCGGATGGGATCGGTGTCGAAGCTCGTCACCGCCACCGCCGTCCTGCAACTCGTACAGAGCGGGAAACTCGACCTCGACGCCGACGTCGAGACGTACCTCGACTTCGACCTGCCGCGCGGCTACGAGCGAGCCGTCACCCTGCGGCACCTGCTGACGCACACCGCCGGTTTCGAGGAGCGCATCGCCGGCCTGATCGGCACCGACGCCACCGACCTCGACCTGCGCGAGGCCCTGACGACCGACCCACCGGAGCAGATCTACGAGCCGGGCACGACCCCGGCCTACTCCAACTACGGCAACGCGCTCGCCGGCTACGTCGTGCAACGCGTCAGCGGGACACGCTTCGAGGAGTACGTCCAGCGCAACATACCCCGAGGACGAGGGCGGGCTCTGGCAGCGATGGACGGCGCCCTGGCGCCCGCCGCGGCCCGGCCGGTGGACCCTGCGTGCCCGGGCCACCGACGTCACCGGGGCCGGTCAGCGTGACCAGGCCGCGGGCAACGACCTCGGTTACCTGTTCGACGCTGTCGTCCGGCACCCGGTGACCGTCGACCAGGGCCCGGGTCAGTCGGTCCACTCCTTGGCGAGCAGTTCGTAGGAGCTGACCCGGTCGGTGTGGGCGTGGGTGATCGTGGTGACCAACAGCTCGTCGGCGGCGGTGACGTCGCGCAGGGTGCGCAGCCGCTCGGCGACCGTGCCGGGTGCCCCGACGAACTGGGTGTCCACCCGGTCGGCGACGAGCTGGCGGTCGTCCTCGCTCCAGGGCAGCGCGGCGGCCTGCTCCAGGCTGGGGAACGGCATCGCGCCCTCGCCGCTGCGGATGCTGCGCACCCACGGCCCGTACGGTGCGGCCAGCCGGCGGGCCGCGTCGTCGGTCTCGGCGACGACCACGTCGGCGGAGACCACCACGTACGGTTCGGCGAGCGTCGCCGAGGGTTGGAACGCGGCCCGGTACGCGGCGACCGCGTCGAGCACCGAGGAGGGGCTGACGTGGTAGTTGGCGGCGAAGGGCAGGCCCAGCGCACCCGCCAGTTGGGCGCTCTCCCCGCCGCTGCTGCCCAACAGCCACACCTGCAGGTCGGTGCCCTCCCCCGGCACGGCGTGCGCGTCCAGGCCGTCGGCGTCGGTGTAGTCGCCGCGCAGCAGGGCCAGCACGTCGGCCACCTGCTCGGCGAAGGGTGGCGGCTGCGCGCCCGGCTGGTGCAGCAGGGCCGTGCTCAGGGCGAAGCGCGGTGAGGTGAGCACCTGGGCGTACGAGAACGGCGGCGGGATGAGCAGTCCGTCGACCACCCGAGCCGGCACCGACGGCGGGGCCGGCGCGGCGACCGCCTGGGCCGCCTCGATGCGCCGCTGACCGGAGCGGCCCAGCCCGAGGTCGATGCGGCCCGGGTACAGGGCGGCGAGGGTGCCGAACTCCTCGACCACCGACAGGGCGGTGCGGTGCCCGACCTGGACGGCCCCGGAGCCGACGCGCAGCACACTGGTGGCCGCGGCGACCTGCCCGATCAGCACGGCCGGCGCGGAGCTGGCGACGCCGGCGGCGAGGTGGTGCTCGGCCAGCCAGTAGCGGTGGTAGCCGGACTGCTCGGCCCGCCGAGCCAGGTCGACGGTGTTGTGCAGGGCGTCGGTGACGGTGGCGCCGGCGGGCACCGGGGACAGGTCGAGGATGGACAGTGGAGTGGACGGCATGCTGGTCCCCGTTTCTGGTCAGGCCGCCGCGGCGGCGGTCGCCGGCGGTGCGAAGGGGCGGCTCGGGATCTCCCGACGCAGCACCGGGGCCACCTCGGCCTGGAACAGCTCCAGGCTCTCCCGGTGCTGCTTGTCGGTCAGCCCGTCGTGGTCGGCCTGGAGGTGGATGACCTCGTGGCCGAACTGCTCGTGGTAGCGCAGCACCTTGTCGGCGAGCTGCTGCGGGCTGCCGACCAGGATCGAGCTGCGCTCGATGGCGTCCTCCAGGGTCGCGAAGACCGGCTGGATGCCCAGCCGCCGGAACGCGGCCACCCGGGCGTCGAAGATCGGCCGGTACCGTTCCACCGCCTCCTGCGACGTGCGGGCCACGTAGAAACCGGCGGTGCCCGCGCCGACGAGCGCGTCGGCCGGATCGTGCCCGTAGTGGACCCACCGTTCCCGGTAGTGGCGGATGAGTTCGGCGTACGGCTCGATCGGGTTGGTGACGTTGGCGGAGAAGATCGGGTCGCCGTACCGGGCGGCGAGGTCGGCCGAGTCCCTGCTGGTAGCGCTGCCGTGCCAGACGCGGATGGGCTGTTGCAGCGGGCGGGGCCAGGTCTCGGCGTCGGTCAGCGACGGCCGGTACGTCCCGGACCAGGTGACCCGGTCCTCCCGCCAGAGCCGGCGGAACAGCTCGTAGCCCTCCCGGTTGCGGTCCCACTGGTCCTCGGCGGTGACGTGGAACAGTTGCGCCTGCGCGGCACCGTTGCCCTTGCCGATGATCAGTTCGAGTCGGCCGCCGCTGAGGTGGTCGAGGGTGGCGTAGTCCTCGTAGGCGCGCACCGGGTCGAGCAGGCTGAGCGTGGTGACCGCCGTGAACAACCGGATGGTGGAGGTCCGGGCCGCGATGTGGCTCAGCACCACAGGTGGTGAGGACGAGATGAAGGGGCGCTCGTGGCGTTCACCGACGCCGTACCCGTCGAAGCCGAGATCCTCCGCGAGGACCGCCGTGTCGACCACGTCCCGGAACCGGTCGGTGGTGCTCCTGCGCTGCCCGGTGACCGGGTCGGGCAGGTGGGTGATGAGCGTAATCAGCAGGAACTTCACGCCGGAACCGTCACTTTCGGCTGGAGGGTCGGGCGACCGGGCGGGCGGGACCGAGGCCGAGGTGGTCGCGCAGGGTGGTGCCGGTGTACTCGCTGCGGAAGACGCCGCGCTCCTGCAACAGCGGCACGACCTGGTCGACGAACTCGTCGAGCCCGCCGGGGGTCAGGTGCGGCACCAGGATGAACCCGTCGGCGGCGTCCGACTGCACGAAGTGGTTCATCCGTTCGGCGACCTGCCGCGCGGTGCCGACGAAGGACTGCCGGCCGGTGACCTCGATGATCAGATCGCGGATGCCGAGCCCCTTCTCCTCGGCCAGGGCCCGCCACCGCCGCGCGGTGTCGACCGGGTCGGCATACACGCCGGTTCGGCCCCGGCTGATCGCGTCGCCGGAGACGTCCGGGTCCTCGGCGGGCAGTGGGCCCTCCGGGTCGTACCCGGACAGGTCCCGGTTCCAGAGTTGTTCCAGCAGCAGGATCGCGGTCTGTGGGCTGACCTGCTGGCGGCGGATGTGGTGCGCGCGCTCCTGCGCCTCGGCGTCGGTGTCGCCGAGCACGAATGTGACACCGGGGATGACCAGCAGGTCGTCGGGTTGGCGGCCGTAGAAGGCAAGCCGGGACTTCACGTCCCGGTAGAAGTCCTGACCGTCCTCCAGGGTGCCGTGCCGGGAGAAGATCGCGTCGGCGCTGGACGCGGCGAACTCGCGCCCGTCCGGCGAGTCACCGGCCTGCAGGATCACCGGGTGCACCTGCGGGCTGCGGGGCACCGTGAAGTGCCCCGCGATGTCGAACTGGTCGCCGTGGTGGGCGAACGCGCCGGGTCCGGCCTCGGTGAGGTACCGGCCGCCGTCGCGGTCGCCCACGATCGCCTCCGCCGGCCACGACTCCCACAACTCCCGCGCGGTACGCACGAACTCGGCGGCCCGGTCGTAGCGCAGCGAGCGGTCCAGGTAGCCGCCCCGGCGAAAGTTCTCCCCGGTGAACGCGTCGGAGGTGGTGACCACGTTCCAGGCCGCCCGCCCGCCGGAGAGGTGGTCGAGGCTGGCCAACTGCCGGGCCAACTCGTACGGCTCGCGGAAGGTGGCGTTGAGCGTGCCGGCCAGCCCCAGGTGCGTGGTGACCGCCGCGAGGGCGGCGAGCACCGTCAACGTGTCCGGGCGGCCGACCACGTCCAGGTCGTGGATGCGGCCCCGCTGCTCGCGCAGGCGCAACCCCTCGGCGAGGAAGAGGAAGTCGAACTTCCCCCGTTCCGCCGTGCGGGCCAGGTGGACGAAGGAGGAGAAGTCGATCTGGCTGCCGGAGGCCGGGTCGCTCCACACGGTGGTGTTGTTCACGCCGGGGAAGTGGGCGGCCAGGACGATCTGCTTGGGCATGAGGGTCTCCAGTGCTCAGGCGGTCGCCACGGCGGCGTACCGGCTGACCGGTCGGTGCAGGCCGAGCAGGTCGCGCAGCGTCCCGACCGGATAGCCGGCGCGGAACAGGCCCCGATCCCGCAGCGCGGGCACCAACGCCCGGGTGATCGCGATCAGGTCGTCGGGAAGCACGGCCGGCCGCAGCCGGAAACCGTCCACTCCGGCGCGGTGCCAGGCGGCGAGCAGGTCGGCCAACTGCCCCGGGGTGCCGGCGAAGATGGCCGCGTCGGACGTGAACGGCGCACCGTACAACTCGTCGAGATGTGCCCTGCGCTGTCCGGCCGATGTCGGCGAGTCGTCGAGCAGGACGACCACGTCGGCGAGGATGCGCAGCGGGGCGTCGGTCCGGCCGACGGTCTCCTCGGCCGCCCGTACCTCCGCCACGATCGCGGCGGCGTGCCCAGGGTCGGTCGGGGTGACGAAGACGACGTCGGCGTGCCGGGCGGCGAACGCGTACGGCACTGACGAGTGGGCCAGCGCGGCGACGACCGGTTGCCCCTGCGGCGACCGGGGCACGATGGAGGGCCCCTTGACGGAGAACCACCGGCCGGTGAAGTCGACGTAGTGCAGCCGCTCGCGGTCGACGAAGCGACCGGTCGGCACATCCCGGATCACGGCGTCGTCCTGCCAGCTGTCCCAGAGCCGGCGGACCACCTCCACCGCGTCGCCGGCCTCGGCGATGAGGTCGCCGACGAGCCGTACGACCTCCGGCTCGTCGAGCCGGGCCGGGTCCAGCGGCGGGATGTCGCGGCGGCCGAAGTGCCCGGCCTCGGCCCTACGGGCGGAGATCCGGGGCCGCCAACCGGCCCGCCCGCCGCTGACGTAATCGAGCGTGGCGATCGCCGTGGAGACGTGGAACGGCTCGGTGTGGGTGGTGCTGGTGGTCGGGATCAGCCCGATGTGCCGGGTCAGCGGGGCGAGTCGGGCGGCGATCTGCACCGCGTCGAGTCGTCCCCGGAGTTGGTCGGTGCGGTCGTCCGGGCCGTCCGGCCCGGACGTCTGAAGGTCCAGGCTGTCCTCGATGGTGAGCAGGTCCAGTGCGCCGCGTTCGGCCTCGCCCGCGAGGGCGTTCCAGTAGCGGGCGGTCAGTGGCGCGGTCGCCTCGGCGCGCGAGAGCCGCCAGGCGGCGGGGTGCCAGCCGAGACCGTCGAGCGCCACGGCCAGGTGCAGGCTCTTGTCGGTCATGGTTTTCCTCCTACGGTCGGCCGGCGGTGACCAGCGTGGGCAGCGCGTCCAGCAGAGACCGGGTGTAGTCGTGTCGGGGGTAGCTGAAGACGTCGCCGACCGGGCCCTGCTCGACCACCGCGCCGTCGTGCAGGACGAGCACCCGGTCACTGAGGTGGTGCACCACACCCAGGTCGTGGGAGATGAAGAGCAGGGCGGTGCCGTCGGTGGCCCGCAGGTCGGCCAGCAGGTCGAGCACCTGGGCCTGCACGGAGACGTCGAGGGCGGAGACCGGCTCGTCGCAGACGAGCAGCGTCGGTCGGGGGGCGATCGCGCGGGCGATGGCGACCCGCTGCCGTTGGCCGCCGGAGAGCTGCCGGGGGTGCCGGTCGAGCAGGTCCGCGCCGAGACCGACTCGACGCAGCAGGTCGACGACGTGGTCACGCCGATCCGAGCGGCTGACGTCGGGGTCGAGGTTCTCCGCGACGACCCGTCCGACCGTGTAGCGGGGGTCGAAGGAACTCAGCGGGTCCTGGGAGATCAGTTGCAACCTACGCCGCAGCGGGCGGCGGGCCCGCTCCCGCACGCCGGCCCACGCGGTGCCCTCGAAGGTGACGACGCCCGCGTCCGCGTCGAGCAGACCGGCGACGATCCGGGCGACTGTGCTCTTGCCGGAACCGGACTCCCCCACCAGGCCGAGCGTCTCGCCCCGCGCGATGGAGAAGGAGACGTCCCGCACCACGGTGTGCTCGCCGTAGGTCTTGGTCAGCCCGTCCGCGTCGAGCACGGTGTCGTCGGCGCGGACCTCGGGCCGGGCGGGCAGGGCCGTCCGTACGTCCCCGGCCCGCGACACCCCGAGCCGGCGCCCCCGCGACGTCGCCGAGGGCACCGCCGCCAGCAACTGCCGGGTGTACGGATGCGCGGGAGCCCGCAGCAGCGTGCCGGTGGGACCCTGCTCGACGATCCGACCGTCGCGCAGCACCAGGACCCGGTCGGCGATCTGGGCGACGACCGCCAGGTCATGGCTGATCAGCAGCAGACTCACCCCGGCGGCCCGCCGCTCGGCGAGCAGCCGCAGGATCTGCGCCTGCACGGTGACGTCCAGTGCGGTGGTGGGCTCGTCGGCGATGAGCAGGGCCGGCTCCCCGGCGATCGCCGAGGCGATCAGGGCCCGCTGGCGCAGCCCTCCGGAGAGCTGGTGCGGATACTGCCGGGCGCGGCGTTCCGGCTCCGGGAGGTGCACCTGGTCGAGCAGGTGGGCGACCCGACCGGCCCGTTCCCGGCGGCCGACGATGCCGTGGGTGGCGAGCACCTCGCCGATCTCGGCGCCCACCGTCCGCAGCGGGTCGAGGGAGACCAGCGCGTCCTGGAGGACCAGCCCGGCGAGCCGGCCACGGACCCGCCGCCAGTCCCGTGGCCGGTGCCCCCGCACGTCCTGGTCGGCCAACTCCAGTCGGGCGGCGCGGACCTGCGCGCCCGGCCCGGCGAGCCCGACCAGGGTACGAGCGGTGACGCTCTTGCCGGAGCCGGACTCCCCGACGACTGCCACGCACTCGCCGCGCTCGACGGTGAAGCTGATCCCCCGCACCGCGGCCACCCGGCCGGTCGGGGTGTCGAAGTCGACGTGCAGATCCTCGACCGTGACCAGGGGGGCCATCAGCGCCCCCGCCCGTCGAAGCGGGCCTGCCAGTGGCGGCCGACGACGGTCAGCGACACCACGGTGGCGGTGACCGCCAGACCGGGCAGGATGCTGATCCACCAGGCCACCTGGAGGTAGTTGCGTCCCTCGGAGAGCATCGCTCCCCACTCCGGCGACGGTGGTTGCGGGCCCATGCCGAGGAAGCTGAGCCCGGCGGCGGCCAGGACCGCCTCGCCGAGCCCGATCACCGCGAGCACCGGCACCGGGCCGACCACGTTGGGCAGCACGTGCCGCAGCACCAGCCGGGGCCGGGACTGGCCGAAGGTGACGGCCTGTTCGACGTAGCCGGAACGGCGGACGACAAGCGTCTGACCACGGACCACCCGGGCGTGGTGCGGCAGGGTGGCGATGCCGATGGCGACGATCAGGCTGACGGTGCCGGGGCCGGCGATGGCGATGAACAGCAGCGCCAGCAGCAGCATCGGGAACGCCGACAGCGCGTCGAGCGTACGGCTGAGCGCCTCGTCGGCGACCCGGTGCGCGAGGCCGGCGAGCAGGCCGAGCAGCACACCACCGGTCACCGCGATCACGGTGGCGGCCACTCCGATGGTGAGGGAGTGCCCGGCACCGTGCACCACCCGGGTCCAGACGTCGCGGCCGAGGTGGTCGGTGCCGAGCCAGTGCGCCGCGCTCGGCGGGGAGAGCACGGCCAGCGGGTCCGCGGCGAGGGGGTCGCCGGGGGCCAGCACCGCCGGCCCGGCCGCGGCGACGACAAGCAGGAGCAGGTACGTCCCGGCGACGAGCAGGCCGGGTCGCAATCGGGGTCGTCGGCGTACGGCCGGACGGGCCGGGTCGGCGAGGGTCAGCGCCGCAACGTCGGTGAGCGGCGGGCCCAGGGTGACGGTCATCGGGTCAGCTCCTTCGCAGACGCGGGTCGACAAGCAGGTACGCCAGGTCGGCGGCGGTGTTGACCACCACGTAGACGGCGGCCGAGAGGGTGACGACGGCCAGCACCACAGGCATGTCCCCGCTGGTGACCGCGCTGAGGGTGACCTGGCCGAGACCGGGCCGACCGAAGACCTGTTCGACGATCACGGCGCCGCCGAGCAGGATGCCGAAGAGCCAACCGGCCAGGGTGACCGCCGGCAGGAGAGCGTGCCGCAGCGCGTGGCGCAGCAACACCGTGCGCTCGCGTACGCCCCGGGAGCGGGCGGTGAGCACGAAGGGCTCGTCGAGGGCCCGGTCGATCCCGTCGCGCAGCACCTGCGCGAGCACCCCGGCGATGGGCAGCGCGAGGGTGACGGCGGGCAGCACCAACGCGGTGACCCCCTGGTCGCCGGAGACCGGAAACAGCCCGAACCGGAACGACAACACACTGAGCAGCACGAGCCCGATCAGGAACGACGGGGTGGAGACCAGCAGCAACTCGGTGCCGGAGCTGACCCGGCGCAACCAGGGCCGCCGGTCCCCGGCCGTGGCGACCGCGATCAGCAGGGCGAGCAGCACCCCGAGCCCGGCGGCGGCGACCGCGAGGGTGAGGGTGGGGGCGAGTTGTTCGCCGATCACCTCGGCGACCGGGCGTTGCAGCAGGTACGAGCGGCCCAGGTCGCCCTCGCCGAGCCGGCGGAGGTAGTCGGCGTACTGGACGAGGGCCGGTCGTTCCAGACCCCACTCGGCGATGATCTCGGCACGGATCTGCGGGGTGTCCGCACCGTCGCCGACGATGTTGTCCACGGTGTCACCGGGCGCGGCCAGCAGCGCCAGGTAGGCGGCGGTGGCCGCGACCCAGAGGACGATCAGACCGGCACCGAGCCGGCGGGCCACGGCACGTACGGGTGGTCGGCTCATGTCACTTGCCGATCCACAGGTCGTAGGCGCTCGCCGGCACCCCGGCGGTCGGCTCGAAGCGCACCCCGCCGACGGCGGTGCTGGCGGCGATCTGGTCGGCCGGCGCGTACAGCGGCAGCGCCACGGCCCGCTCGGCGACGACCTGTTGCTGCACGTCGGCATAGATGCTGGCCCGCTTCGTCGGGTCGGCGGCCGCCTGACCGGCCTCCAGCAACCTGTCGATGCTCGGGTCGTTGAGCTGGGTGCGGTTGATGCCGCCCCTGGAGTGCAGCAGCAGGTTCAGTGCGGCACCGGCGTCGGTGTCGGCGCGGGAGTTGTCGAACACCTCGTACTCGTTGCGCTGGAACGCCTCCGTGGCCGTGCCCTGGTCGACGAGCGACACCTTGAGGTCGATGCCGGCGCTCTGCTTCACGGCGGCCTGCACGGCCTGGGCCAGGACGTCGCGGCGGTCCCGGACGAAGGGCGCGGACTGCACGAGTCGTACGGTGAGCCGCTTGCCGTCCTTCGTCCGGTAGCCGTCGGCGTCCCGGGTGGCCCAGCCGGCCTGGTCCAGCAGGGTGTTCGCCTTGGCGGCGTCGCCGCCGTAACCACCTTCGAGGCGCTTGTCGTAGAGCGGGCTGGACGGGCTGATCACGCTCCAGGCGCGGGTGGCGGTGTCGCGGTAGACGGACCGCAGGACGGTGTCGACGTCGACGGCCTCCCGGAACGCCTGCCGGACCCGCAGGTCGTCAAAGGGCGGATGGGAGGTGTTGAAGTAGTAGGAGTACGCCGAGCCGGAGTTGAGCTCGCGCGTCAGGCGCAGCGCCTGGTTGCCGGTGACCAGCGGCTGATCGGTCGCGGGCACCCCCTCGATGAGCTGCACCTGGCTCGACGTGAGGGCACCGACCCGCACCGCCGACTCCTTGAGGAACCGGTAGGTGATGCCGTCCAGGTAGGCCGGGCCGGTGTGCGTCGCGGTGGGCGGCGCCCAGTCGTAGTCGGCGTTGCGCCGATAGCGCAGCTCCTGACCGGGGACGTAGCGGTCCAGCACGAACGGCCCGGTGCCGACGACGTCGGCGCCACCGGCCTTGAGGTTCTTCGCCTGCCGCAGCGACGTCGGGGACACCTGCGCGCCCTGCGGGGAGGCGAGGAAGTCGAGGATGAGCACGTCCGGCGCGGTGAGGACGAGCCGTACGGTGCGCGGGTCGACGATCTCGACGGCCTTGAGGTTGCGCAGTTGGACGGCCGCGACGCCCGGGGCGTACCCCGGTTCGCGGAGTTTGTCGACGTTCGCCTTGACGGCGGCCGAGTCGAAGGGGGTGCCGTCGGTGAAGGTGACCCGGTCGCGCAGCGTCAGGGTGTAGGACAGCCCGTCCGGTGCGACCTGCCAGCCGGTCGCCAGCCACGGCACCAGCTTGCCCTGCTTGTCGTAGGTGAGCAGGGACTCGAAGGTGTTCCAGACCAGCAGGCGGGCCTTGGCCTGCGCGTACTGGTGCGGGTTGAGGGTGATCGGCTCGGTCTCCACGGCCCAGGTGAGGGTGCCGCCGGAGCGGGGCTGGCCGGCCGCCGAGGCGGCCGGGGTGGTGCCGGTGGAGCAGCCGGCGACGACGGCCAGCAGGGGGGCGAGCGCGGCGGCGGCCAGGGTACGCAGACGGTACGCGGGCATGCGGGATCTCCTGTCCAGGCAGGCGGAAGCGGGTGTGCCGACACCTGACCCGGCGCGTGGGCGCGGGCTGGCGACGGTGTCGGTGCGGTGGCGGCGCGGCGGTGCGCCTCACCCCGGCGGGCCGGTGCGGCGGGCCGGGTTACGGGCGAGGGTGCCGGGTCAGGCCAGACAGGAACTCGACCACACCCGACCGAAGTCGATGTGGCCGCGGATCGTCAACCGCAGCTCGCTGGACATGAGCCGAGTCCACCTTCCGGGCGGTGGTGGTGTCAACGAATCCGTCGGTGGATGTCGGCTATCGCACGCGTGGACGTCGATCCGTTGACGAATATCCTACTAAGGCTATAGGGTTTACAGGATTAGTGCCGTGACCGGTGGCCACCGCTCCGGCTCAGTCCAGGTCGAGCAGGATCTTCCCGGCCACCCGCCGCTCCCGCAGCGCGTCGGCCGCCTCCTCGAGACGCTGCCACGAGCCGCGCCAACCGATCGGCGCTCGCAGGGCTCCACGCGCCACCAGGTCCGCGAGCAGACCGAGATCCGACCCCGGGGCGGTGGCGTCGCCGAAGGAACGCAGTGTCCGTGCCGCGCCCGGTGCGAATGTGGAGTTCACCGGAAGGACGGCCGGCTCGCCGGAGGCCCAGCCGATGCTGTGCAGCACTCCACCCGGGGCCAGCAGACCCCAGGCGGCCACCAGGTGGGCGCCACCGACCGTCTCCAGCACCACGTCGACCGGGTCGGTGATCGCGTCGAGACCAACCACGACCTCGTCGGCGCCGAGATCCGCCAGCCCCGCGCCACGAGCCGGCGAGCCGACCACCGCGACCACGTACGCGCCGCCGTGCCGGGCGAGTTGGACGGCGACCCGGCCCAGACCCCCGGACGCACCCGTGACCAGCACCCGACGGCCGAGCAGCGGCCCCGACGTCCGCAGTGTGCGCAGGGCGGTGAGGCCGACGGTGGGCAGCACGGCCATCTCGGCCAGGCCGACGGCCGCGGGCACCACCGCCACACTGTCCACGTCGAACACCGCCAGGCGGGCCCAGGCGCCCGGCCCGAACGCCACCACCTGGTCACCCTCGCGCAGGCCGGACCCGTCGCCGCCACGCACCACGTGACCCGCGGCGTCGTGCCCGAGCACGGCCCCGGCCGGCCAGACGTCGAGGTGGCGGATCTCGCCGGCGTTGACGCCGACGTGTCGCACCTCGACGAGAACCTGCCCCGGGCCTGGAGTGGGATCGGGCAGGTCCGTCACCCGGAACCCCGCGCGGGTGTCCGGGGCGGCGACTATCGCTTGCACGGCATCCTCCTCCGTGTGGACTGGGCGTGCTCCCTGTGACTGGGCGTGCTCGGTGTGGCTTGGGCGTGCGAGCGCCCGGTCAGGCGGCGGAACGACGGGCCGCCGCGTTCTGGTCGCCGGCCAGCCCGGCGTAGCGGCCCCGGTGGTACAGCAGGGGCGAGCCGACGTCGGCGTGCCGGAGCACCTCCGGCTCGGCCAACACGACGGCGTGATCGCCGACGGTCACCCGGTCGACGACCCGGCAGAGCAGCCAGGCCAGGGTGTCGTCCAGGATCGGCACCGCCTCCGGGCCGGTCTGCCAGCGGGTGGGAGCGGCGAACCGGTCGATGCCGCTGGTCGCGAAGGTGCGGGCAAGCTCCTGCTGGTGGTGGGCGAGCAGGTGCACCGCCACGTGCCGGGCACGGGAGACCGCGGGCCAGCTCGACGAACCGAGGTTCAGGCAGAACGAGACGATCGGCGGCGCCAGCGACACCGAGGTGAACGAGGTGGCGGTGAAGCCGACCGCGGGCGAGCCGGGAGCGGTGACCACCGTGACGGTGCTGGCCTGGTGGCGCAGCAGCGTCCGCAGCGCGTCGCTGTCGGCGTCGATCGGGGCGTCGGTGGACTGAGGCATGACGATCCTCCCGAGGGGTTGGTACGCAGAGGGCTACGAACGGTCGACGGAATCGCCCGCCAACCGCTCGTACGGGATCTTCTCGCCGGCTTCGACGGCGACCGGCAGCCGGTTCTCCGCCGGGGGCAGCGGGCAGGTCGCGAAGTCGGTGTACGCGCACGGCAGATTGGTGGCCCGGTTGAAGTCGAGAGTCACCCGACCCTGCTCGTCCGGTGTGCCGACGGCCAGGATTCGGTTGGCCGGATATGTCGTCACACCGGAGGTGGTGTCGGTGAAGAGCACCGACAGGCTCCCGGGTGCCGTGCCGTTGAAGGCGGTCAGGCGCAGCGGCACCCCGTCGACGGCGAACTCGATCTGGCCGGGGGCGTCGTAGACGTGCGTGAGCCCCTCCACCGCCGCGCCGACGGTGGTCGGGCGAGGACTGTCGAAGGGTACGAAGTGCCCGCTCAGGACCCACCGCCGGTCGGGCGGATAGGTGGGGGTGCCCCGGTAGCCGAGGCGCAGCGAGTGCTCGGGTCGCCGGGGACGGAGGATGTCGTGCCCGCCCCGGCGGGCCACCTCCAGCACCCCACCGTCGATGCCCACGGTGACGCCGGCACGCTCGGCGATCGGCCCGAACTCGTGCCGACCCCGGACCTGCCGGCCGTCGATCACGAGCAACTCGCCGTCGTCGAGAGCCACCACCGGCCCGTCTGCGGCGGTGTGCCACTCCCCCGGCACCTCGGGGAACCGCTGCGGCACCGAGGTCAGCCAGTGCAGACCGGTGACCGCGAGGAAGCCGTGCGGGTCGGCCCGAACCTCCTCGTGGCGTCGGTGCCACTCCCACCAGGCCACCTCGAAGTCGAGCCGGGGGTCCACCGCTGTCGGTGAAACGGTGTCGTTGGTCATGGCAGGGTCCTCCTCCACGAGATGCGCCGCCGCGGGCGCTGGGTGCGGGCGTCGCGACCGTGCGTCGACGACGGGAAAGGGGGCCGGCGAGGGCTGGGCGGCCTGGTCAGGCCGCGCTGGGAGCGCCGGGACAGAGCTGCGCGGCGACGCGCATCAGGTCGACGACCCGGCGGGAGGTGAACAACCGAACCGGCGGCATGCCCTCGATTTTCCTACCAATGCGGTAGGAATTCAAGCCCCCCGGATCGAGCGAGACACCCGTCACCCCTGCTGGCCAGCGTCGACAGTGGACGACATCGGCGTACGCTCCCGGTCGTACTCCGGTGGTGATCTCCCGCCGACGACCCCTCGACAGGAGCCTGGCCTGGCCGGTCCGGACGCCGACCTCGCCGCGACGCTTCAGCCGTGCGTGCCACACGCGGCCCGGATCTGGAACTACTGGATGGGCGGCAAGGACAACTTCCAGTCCGACCGGGCGGCCGGTGACGCCGTCGCCGAGGTCTACCCGGAGCTCGTCCTCATGGCGCAGCAGTCGCGCGTGTTCCTGGTGCGCGCCGTGCGTCACCTCGCGGCCGAGGCCGGCATCCGGCAGTTCCTGGACATCGGCACCGGCCTGCCCACCATGCAGAACACGCACGCGGTCGCCCAGAGCGTCGCGCCCGAGTCGCGGACCGTCTACGTGGACAACGACCATATCAAGCCGCGTTGTGCACACACGACCGATCACCGTCCGGTCGCTATGGGCTGGCTAGGGCCAGTAAGCCCAGTCCCGGAATGTGACACACATTCTTCTAGCCGTATCGCCCAGGTCTGCGGCCACTTCATGGCCGAGGAAGCCCCGGCCGAGGTCGTCAAGGCACTGCGTGAGCTGCTGACAAGGTAGTTGGCCGGTAGCCGTACCCGATCGTCACGATGACCGCGCCCGGTGGGTACAGACCCACCGGGCGCGCGCTACCTGGGAGAACGACCGGCGGCGCGGTCAGACGGTGGGTTCCGACACGAAGTCCGCGATGGCCGTCAGCGTCCCAGGGTCGGTGAGGATCTTGCTGTGTCCGAAGCCCTGAGTGGTGATCATCCGGGACTGGTCGGGGAAGGCCGCGGCGATCTTCTTGGCCTGCGACATCTCGATCCGGAGGTCGTCCTCGTCGTGGATCACCAGCACGGGACCGGTCACCCGGTCCGCCTGGTACGGGACGGAGAAACGGCGGTAAATGTCCTGCTCCTGCGGGAACAGGCCCTCGAACCGGCGGCTCAGATCCTTCCTCAGGCGCTCGGACAAACCGAGTTCCTCGCTGAACCGGTGGACCAGGTAGTCGAAGTCGCACACGGCGTTCACCGTCACCACGCGGTCGACCTTGACCCCTTTGCGCATGGCGTGGAAGAGCGCCAACGACCCGAACGAATGGGCGACGGCCGCCTGGAAGGGGCCGTGCCGCTCGTACAGTTTCTCGATGATGTCCGCGTACTCCAGCAGCGTGGTGCGGTTTCCCTCGGAGTCGCCGTTACCGGGTGCGTCGAAGGTGACCGCGCTGTATCCACGGGCGAGCAACTCCGCCACCAGGGGTGCGTACCGCGAGCCGCGAGACTCCCAGCCGTGGACCACCAGGACGGGCTTGGCGCCGTCCCCCCACTGGTAGGTGACGACCCGCCGACCGTTGTACTCGATGCTGTCCACCTGGGCCTGGGCGTGGACCTCGGCCTCGTTGGGGCGCACCCGCGACGGGGTCCGGAGCTTGCAGAACAGTGCGAACGTCCACTTCCCGGCGAGACCCGGTACGACCACCGAGGCGACCCGCAGCCCAGCCTTCACCGTGGAAAGGGCGATGCTCATAGGAATCTCAATTCAGTTGACGTTGCGGTCCACATGCGCCCAGAACTGGTCCCGGAGGATCCGACGCAGGATCTTGCCACTGGGGTTACGGGGGACTTTGTCGATGATATCGTACTGGGAAGGGATCTTGAAGTCGGAGATCAGCCCCTTCAGCGACAACATCAACTCACGCGGCGTCGCCTGCTGACCTGGGCGTAGTACCACAAAGGCCCGGACCGCCTCACCCCAGCGCTCGTCGGGTACGCCGATCACCGCCGCCTCCGCGACCGCGGGATGCTTGCACAACGCGTTCTCGACCTCGGCGGGGTAGACGTTCTCCCCGGCCACAATGATCGTGTCCTTGATGCGGTCGGAAATGTAGAGATAACCATCCTGGTCGAGGTATCCGGCGTCACCGGTGCGGAACCATCCGTCCACAAATACCTCGTCGGTCGCCTCCTTGAGGCCCCAGTACTCGATCATGATCGCCGGGGTACGCAGCCAGATCTCTCCCACCTCGCCGAGCGGCACCTCGACACCGTCCGCGTCGACCACCCTCAGGTCGACGCCGGGCATCGGGCGACCGGCGGCCCGCATACGTGGGCTGCCCGGAACATGCTCGGCCGCCGGCAGGCACACCGCGCAGTTCCCGGTCTCGGTGAGACCGTAGAGCTGGACGAACTCACAGCCCATCGCATCCAGGCTCTGCCGCAGCAGGCTCTCGGAGATCGGCGAGCCCCCGTAGGCGACCTTGCGCAGGCTGGCGAAGTCGTCCGACCCGACCCGGGGCTCAGCCAGGATCATCTGCAACATCGCCGGAACCACCAGGGTCGTGGTGATTCCCGACTCGCGGATCAGGGTGGCCGCCTCCGTGCTCAGGAACCGACGCATGGCCACGCTGGTGACGCCCGCGTTGAGCGCCTGCATCGCCCACCAGAGGCCGGCGACGTGGAAACCCGGGATGCCGATCAGGCTCTTGTCGTCCGACCGCCAGTCCAGCCAGTCCAGGTCGTTCTCGACCAGCAGGTCGTTGATCCGGAAGAAGCTGCGGTGCGGCAGCACGACGCCCTTCGGAAGGCCCGTGGTGCCGCTGGTGTAGAGCTGCACGATCGGGTCCTCGGGCCGGACCGAGGTGTCCAGGTCGTCGCCGGAGTGCTCCGAGGTCCAGGCCCGGAAACCCGCACCCAACTCGCCCTCGCCGTCCATGTCGACCACGAGCCGTAGCTGATTCTGCTCCCGCTGGAGGTCGAGCGCGGTGGTGCGGAACTCGCGTTCGGTGAAGAGAAGCTCCGTGCCCGAGTCGCGCAGGATGTGCTCGATCTCCGTCGGCGTCAGCCGCCAGTTGATCGGCACGAGCACGGCCCCGCTCTTCGCGCAGGCGAAGACGATCTCGTAGTAGTACTCCGACTCCTTGCCCAGGTAGCCGACCCGTGTTCCGGGTGTCACGCCGGCCGCGAGAATCGCGCGGGCCGACCTGTTGCTTCCCCGGTGCAGTTGCGCGAAGGTGACCTCGCGACCCTCGCATTCGATGGCGACACGGTCCGGATGCCGCTCGGCGTGAAAGGTCGCGGTGTCGACGACTGTCTTGAGGTTCGGGTAGTGCATCTGTGGCATCCCATCAGCTCGCGTCAGGACCATTGATAGCCTTCGGGCCAGTACCGTCTGCCGGTCAGGGCCGGGCCGGGAAGGCGGCACAGTGCCTGCCCCGCCCGCGCCGACAGCTCGGTGAAGACAATCTCGGCGCCGGCCGCGTACTGCTCCCCCACCAGGTGCAACCAGCCGGCCGCGTCCAACTCGGCCAGCGGCACCGGTACGGCCTCGGCAGTCGCCGCCGCACCCAGCACCCACACGTTCCCGGTGACCGTCACGTCCGCCGCGACCGGTCGCGGCGGTACGGCTCCCAGCGCACCGGCCTGCCACCGCGCGGCGACCTCGGTCGTCCCGGTACGCTCGGCCACCACATCGGACAGTACGTGGCGGTACCGACCGCCGAACAGTCCGCCGGACACCCGCAGCCCCACCGCCGTCAGCAGCTCGTACCAGCCCATCGCCCAGGCGAGCCAGGTGCCCTCCGGCAGTGCTTGACCGTCGGCGAGCAGTCCGTCCAGTGCCGGCAGGCCCATGGCCTCGGCGCACCCGCGTATCCGGGCGGCGAGCGGCTCGAACCCCGCACCCAGGCTGGTGGTCAGCACCGCCCTCAGCCGCGAGTCGTCAAGCTCGGGCAGCTCGACGTGGATACCCGCCCGGGTCACCCGCTGTACCGGGCCAGCGGCCAGCGCGTCGAGGAGTTCGGACCGGCCGGTGACGACGGCCGCGGCGCGGACCGGGAGATGGTCGCGACCGTGCGCCAACGTACGGCAGACCGTGTGGTGGTCCCACTCCGCGCGCTGGTCCAGGTGACGGTGCAACCGATCGGCGGTCGCCGCCAGCGCCGCGTCGTTGTGCGCCGAGAGGACCAGCAGGGCGGGGACACCCGGTGCCGTGGGGGCCGCCTCCGACCGCTGCCGGCCCGGGACGCCCTCCAGGATGACGTGCGCGTTGATCCCGGTGAAACCGAAGGAGCTCACCCCGGCCAGGCGGCGTCCGTCCGACGGCCACGCCATCGGCTTGTCCGCGAACCGCAGACCGGTCCGGTCCCACGCGACGCCGGGGTCGAGGTTCTCCGTGCCGACCTGCGGGGGCACCTCGCCGTGGGCGAGGGCGAGCACCGTCTTCATCAGGCCCACCGCGCCGGAGGCGGTCTCCAGGTAGCCGAGGTTGGCCTTGCAGGATCCCAGGTACAGCGGCGGGGCCGTCGGTGACCGACGCTCGTACGCCTCGGCCAGGGACTCTGCCTCGATCAGCCCGCCCAGCCGGGACCCGTTGGCCTGAGCCTCGACATACTGCACGTCGAGCGGTTCGACGCCAGCACTGCGCAGCGCCAACTCGATGACCGTCTTCTGCCCGGCCCCCGCGGTCACCGCCATCGAGGGGCGGTCGCCGTGGGAGTAGACCGCGCTGCCGCGCAGCAGCGCGTACGGCAGGTCGCCGTCGGCGACCGCGTCGGAATGCCGTTTGACGACCAGGATGCCGCAGCCCTCGCCCCGGACGTGGCCGTCGGCCTCGGTGGTGAACGGGCGGCTGCGGCCGGCGCTCGACAGCATGCCCGGCTTACCCAGCACCGCGGTGGTGAGCGGGGAGAGCAGCAACTGGCAGGCGCCCACCAGGGCGACGTCGCACTCGCGTCGCCGGAGTGCCTGCGCGGCCAGGTGCATCGCGGTCAGCGCCGAGGACGACGACGTCTCAATGGTCATCGCCGGGCCGTTGACGCCCAGCATGAAACCGATCCGCCCGGACGTCGCGCTCAGGGTGTTGCCGAGCGCCATGTGCGGGGACAGGTCGTCGGCCGGCACCCGGTTGCGCACCCAGGCTATCGGGTACTCCACCGTGCTCGCGCCGATGAAGATCCCGACCCGCTGGCGGCGCAGGTCAGCGCGGGTCAGGTTCGCGTCGGCGAGCGCCTGCACGGTGACCTCGAGCAGCAGGCGCTGCTGCGGATCCATCCGCTCCGCCTCCTGCTCGGTGATGCCGAAGTAGTCGGCATCGAACAGGTCGACGTCGTTCAGGTACGCACCCGAACGGAGCACGTCGGCGATGGGTGCCAGGTCGGGCGCGTCGAGGTTCCAGCGCGCCCGACCGAGGCTGTCGGTGGGCGGGCCGGCCGACTCCGTCGGCACGACCCGTCCCTCCCGCAACGCGGTCCACAGACTCCGCGGATCATCGATCCCCCCGGGGAGGCGGCAGCCGAGCCCGACCACCGCGATGCCCTGGTTCTCGTCCTGCCGCTGCCGGGCGAGCATCACCATGAGTTGCTTCTTGGACAGCGACTCAAGATAGTCGATGTAGTTCGTCAAAGCCCGTTCTCCACGTCGCGCCTGCCCTGGTTCTGTCGCTTCTAGATGAACTCGCGCAGCGCGTCGAGTTCCGCGTCCGCCGCACTGTCGTCGAGGTCCTCGACGTCGACCTGGTCCGTCTCCGACTCGGTCCCGGACTCGGACTCGGTCCCGGACTCGGACTCGACCGGCGCCAGTTGCTGGCCGATGAACTCCGCCAGCGTCCCGACGGCCGGGTAGTCGAACAGGATCGACGTCGGCAGCGGCACCCGGAACACCGATTCGAGCGCGTTCTTCAACTCCACCGCCGCCAGCGAGTCCAGCCCCAGTTCCACGAACCTGGCGTCGGCCTCGATGTCGTCGAGGGAGTCGAATTGCAGCACCGCGGCGACCTTCGCCCGCAGCAACGACCGGATCGCGGCGTCCCGGTCGCTTCGGGGCAGGCTCATCAACTCGTCCAGGTCGATCGTCTGCGCCGGTCCCACCTCGGTCGTCAGAACCTGCTTGAACAACGCGTTGGCCACCGGCTGACCGGCGGCGAACTTCTCCCATTCGAACTCGCAGATGATGCTCTGCGGCGCCGTACGGCCCATTGCCCTGACCAGTGCCCGGGTGGCCTCGGCGGGCTTGACGAACTTGACGCCACGCTCCTCGATGCTCTTGATCTGCCCCGACGTCAGGTTGGCGGCCATGCCCACCTCCGCCCACGGTCCCCAGTTGACGCTCAACCCGGGCAGCCCCTGGGCGACCCGCCAGTGCATCAGTCCGTCCATGAAGGCGTTGCCGGCGGCGTAGTTACTCTGGCCGGCCGCACCGATGATCGACGCGATCGAGGAGTACGCCGCGAAGAACTTCACGGTGGGTACGGCCGCGGCCGCCCGGTGCAGCAGCCACGTCCCGTACACCTTCGGGCTGAGCACCCGTTCGAAGCTCTCCCAGCTCTGATTGGCGATGGGCGCGTCGGCGAGCACACCGGCGGCGTGGATGACCCCGCCGAGCGGGGCGTCCGACTCCGCGATGGCGGCCATGATCCGGTCCACGTCGGCGGCGTCGGCCACGTCGCCCTGGTGCACGCGGACCCGCACGTCCGCACCGATCGCCGTGGTCAGCGCGGCCAACTCCTCGTCAGCCACGAGTCGCCGGCTGACCATCGCCACGTGCCGGGCGCCCTCCTGGGCGAGCCGACGTGCGGTGACCACACCGAGGGCACCCAGGCCACCGGTGATGAGGTACGTCTCGTCCGGGCTGATCGTCAGCGGCCGGTCCACCGGTCGGGTGTCGCCGAGGGTGAGCACCAGCTTGCCGGTGTTGGCGCCCCGGCTGAGTACCCCGAACGCCTCCTCGACCTCGTCGAGCGAGTACGCGACGGTCGGCAGCGCGCCGACCTGCCCCGACTCCACCAGATCCACCACCGTTTGCAGGATCTGCTTGTTGAGGCGGTTGAGCTCGTCCTGCGGGAACTCGCTGAGGTCGAAGTTGTGGTAGTCGACGTCCGGACGCTCGGCCCGTACCTGCTCGGTGGACCAGATGCCGATCTTGCCGAGCTCGACGAACCGGCCGTCCTGCCCGAGGCAGCGCAGCCCGGCCGGGACGTACTCCTTGTTCAGGCTGTTGAGCACGATGTCGACGCCGCGCCCCTCGGTGATCCGCAGGATCTCGTCGGAGAACTCAAGGTTGCGCGAGTTCATGATGTGCCGCACGCCCTGCGACCGCAGCAGCGGCCACTTGCGCGGGCTGGCGGTCGCGTAGACCTCGGCACCCGCGAGCTGGGCGAGCTGCACGGCCGCCTGGCCGACCCCGCCGGCGGCGGCGTGGATGAGTATCCGGTCGCCGGACTTGATCTTCGCGAGGTTGTGCAGGGCGTAGTAGGCGGTGACGTACGCGGCGGAAAGCCCGGCGGCCTCGGCGAAACCGATCCCGGACGGCTTGCGGACCGCCACCCCCGAGGACACGGTCATCCGCTTACGCATGCAACCGAGCTGGCTGAGCACGACGTCCTCGCCGACCGCGAACTCCGCGTCCGGACCGGCCGCGACGACGGTACCGGCGGCCTCGAAGCCCAGCGGCAGCGGCTTGTACTCGATCCCGTTGTCCAGCGCGTACTGCTTGAGCATGCCGAGAGCGTTGAGCACATCCTTGAAGTTGAGACCAGCGGCCTCGATCCGGACCTCGATCTCGTCACCGGTGGGCGCGACGTCCTGGACGGGGACCGGCTTGATGTTCGCGAACTGGCCGTACTCCACGATCGACAGCTCGAAGTTGTCGTCGTTGCCGGCGCCGGCGGCCTGCGGAAGCACCCGCTTCACGAACCGGCTGCCACCCCGGTAGGCCACCTGGAACTCGCCGCCGCCGGTGTCCCCGGTGAGCAGCTCGTCCACCAGCGGCTGGAAGTCCACCCCGGCGCTGACCGGGGGCAGGTCGAGCAGGGTCGCCCGCAGCGTCGGGTACTCGTTGAGCAGGACGTGGCCGAAGCCCCACAGGGAGGCGGCCACCAGGCTCTCGTCCGTACGGTCGTCGGCGACGTCGCCGGGCAGCCACTGCGCGCCCTGCGTCACCAGCGTGACCCGCAGTTCCCGGCCCAGCCCGAGGCCGTCCAGTTGCGCGACCAGCGTGAGCAGGTCCCGATAGTTGCGTTCGGTCTCGGTGCGCAGGCGCTCCGCACCGACCTGGTCGGGCGCGGCACGCCAGAACCAGTACACGTCGGTGACGGTGGGCTCGGCGGCGAGAGTCGCGCGCACCTGCTCGGTATCGGTGGCGAACCGCAGCCGTACGCCCGAATCCGCCAACGACGGCGCCACGGACGCGAACTCCGCCTCGGTACGGTGCAGGACGAGCACGTCACCGCGTCCCTCGGCACCCGCCTTCGCGGCAACCAGCGAACGCCGCAGCCAGCGGGGTTCGTGGAGCAGACTGCGTCCACCGTCCGACGAGGTGTTCGCGACGCGCTTGAGCCGCACCTCGTGTACGACGAACACCGGACGGTCGCCCTCGAGCACCACGATGTCGGCGGTGAGTTCCGACGCGGCGACCCCGTCCTGGGCGTCACCGGGCAGGTTGAGCTGGAGCAGGGTGCGCAGGTCGCCCTTGGGCTTCTTCAGCAGCTCGACGCTGCCGAATCCGACCGGAAGGTAGGTGTCGCCCAGCTCGGCGACCCCGGCCAGGGTCTGCATGGCGCAGTCCAGCACCGAGGCGGGCAGGGTCCCGACCGCGGGCGTGTCGATGCCCCGCAGATCCCCGATCGCGAACCCGTCGGCGTACTGCGCCACCGTGCGGATGCGCCGGAACTCCGGCCCGTACGGCAGCCCCAACTCGACGAAGTCGGCGTAGATGTCGTCGGCCCGGTGGACGGCGACCGGGGTGTCGCAGGCCCGCTCGGTCGACCGCAGCCGGCTGACGACGTCGGCCAGCGTGACCGCGTTCTCCGGCGGGCCACCGAGCGTGGCGGTGACGTGGCGGCGCTCGATGGCGCCGTTGCGGGCGGCGATACGGCTGACGATCTCGGCCTGCCACCGCCCGTCCCCGTCCGACCGGAGTCGAGTACGCACCTCGGTGGGGGACTCCTCGGGCAGGAACAGGGGCTCGAGGATGCGGACGTCCTGGACCAGGCGTCCGGTCTCGCCGAACACCGCGTCCTGCAACGCGAGCAGAACCTCGACGTAACCCGCGCCGGGGAAGACGACCTGACCCATGACGATGTGGTCGGCGAGGTGGGCCGGACTCGTCGGGTGCAGTTGAGTGGAGAACTCACGCTCTCCCGTCGCGCGCTGCGCGTCGGTCGAGACCTCCGTACCCAGCAGCGGGTGCCGGTCGCTCGCCGTGGCCAGCGTCCCGGCCGGGGCGAAGATGCCGCCGCGGTTGGGCACGGGCAACCAGTAGCGCCGCTTGTCGAACACGTAGGTCGGCAGGGTGATCCGGCGACGACGCCGGCCCTCGTGGTAACCGGACCAGGAGATCGCCAGGCCGGACGTGTAGCAGCGGGCCAGCGCGCCCCGGATGGTCGAGCCGTCCTGGTCCTTCGGGGTCAGGCTGGACAGCCACAGGTGCGGGGCCGGGTCGCCGCACCGCTTGCCCATGCTGGTCAGCGCGGCGGACGGGCCGACCTCGATGAACACGTGCCGGCCCCGGGTCTGGACGAAGCGCATGCCGGCGGCGAAGTTCACCGGCTCGCCGATGTGGCGTACCCAGTAGTCCGGGTTGCCGACGTCGGTCAGACTCGCGACCTTACCGGTCAGGTTGGAGACGAAACTCAGCTCGGGCTCGCGGAACGTGACGTCCTTGATCGCGTCGCGGAACGCGTCGAACACCTCGACCATCAGCGGCGAGTGGAAGGCGTGCGACACCGGTAGCTGCTTCGCCGTGATCCCTTGGGCCAGCAGTTCCTCGGTGATCTTCGCCAGTGACTCGGTGCCGCCGGAGACGACGCACTGCTTCGGTGCGTTGATCGCACCGAAGCTGACGTCGGCGTACCCCGCCAGCAGCGGAGCCACCTGCTCCGCGGCGGCCCGTACCGCCACCATGCCGCCCGGCGTGGTGACCGACTGCATCAGCCGGGCCCGCGCGGCGACCAGGGTGATCGCGTCCGGCAGGCTGAACAGCCCGGCGATGGTGGCGGCGACGATCTCGCCGACACTGTGCCCGAGCAGCACGGTCGGCTTCACACCCCACGAGATCCACAACTGGGCGATGGCGTACTCGAGCGCGAACAGGGCCGGCTGGGTGTAGATGGTCTGGTTGATGTCCTGCGGGTCGCCGGACGCCTCACCGAAGGCGAGTTCCTTGATCGACCGACCGAGCGCCGGCGTGAAGAGGCGGTCGCACTCGTCCAGGTGGGTTCGGAAGACCGGGTACTGGGCGTAGAGCGCGCGCCCCATGCCCGCGTACTGGGAGCCCTGACCGGTGAACAGGAACGCGACGTTCCCGCCCCGGAACTCGCCCTCCGCGCCGGAATCCGACTCGGGTTGGGCGAGGTAGCTGTCCAGCAGCGCCTCGATGTCGGCCCGCGACGACACCGTGCCGGCCAGCCGCGCGTTCCAGTGGGTCCGACCGACGTTGCTGGTGTAGCAGAGGTCGGCCACGTCGACGTCGGCCTGCTCGTCCAGGAAGCGACGGTACCGCTCGGCCTGCGCCCGCAGGGACGACTGGCCGCGCGCGGAGAGCGTGAAGAGCAGCTCGTCGTCGGGCGCGACGGCGGACGTCGGGGAGGCCGGCGGCGGGGGTGCCTGCTCGAGGACGACCGTCGCGATGGTGCCCGCGAACCCGAACGAGTTGACCAGTGCCCGCCTCGGGGCGCCCTCCCAGGTGACCTGCTTCGTCGGCACGGTCACCCGGTAGCGGTCCCAGGGGATGTGGCGCGACGGGGTCTCCAGGTTGATGTGCGGGTAGATGACCCCCTCCTGAAGCTGAAGGACGGTCTTCACCACGCCACCGACGCCCGCGGCGGCCTCCATGTGCCCGATGTTGGTCTTGACCGAGCCCACGATCACCGGCCGGTCCGCGTGCGACTCGGAGAGCACGGCGTCGATGGCACCCATCTCGATCGGGTCGCCGAGCGACGTCCCCGTGCCGTGCGCCTCGACGTACTGCACGTCACCGGGCTCGAGCATCGCGCTGGCCAGCGCCTCGCGCATGAGGATGGCCTGGGCGGTGCCGTTGGGTACGGTGAGGCCACCGCTCTCGCCGTCCTGCCGGACCGACGAACCGCGTACCAGCGCGAGCACGGTGTCACCGTCGCGCCGGGCGTCGGAGAGTCGCTTGAGGACCATCACTGCACAGCCCTCGCTGCGGCTGTAGCCGTCCGCGCTGTCGTCGAACGTCTTGCAACGGCCGTCGGCGGCGAGCATGTTGGCCTGGGAGAACACGACGTGGTTACGCGGGTGGTGGACGGCGTTCACCCCGCCGAACAGGGCGATGTCACACTCGCCCCGCCGTAGTCCCTGGGCGGCCAGGTGCAGGGCCACCAGCGAGGAGGAGCACGCGGTGTCGATGCTCATGCACGGGCCGCGCCAGCCGAGGAAGTACGACAACCGTCCCGACATCGCGCTGTGCGCCGTACCGGCGGCGATGTGGGAGGTCAACTCGGTCGGGTCCAGCCGGTCCACCTCGATGGTGTAGTCCATCGAGCTGATGCCCATGTAGACGCCGCCGTTGCTGTCACGCAGGGTCGCCGGATCGATGTTCGCCGCTTCGAGCGCCTTCCACGCGCACTCGAGCACCAACCGGTGCTGCGGGTCGACGTAGGCCGCTTCCTTTGGCGAGATGTTGAAGAACTTGGGGTCGAACTGGTCAATTCCGCTGATGAATCCGCCCCCGGCGGTAAGGACCCTGCCCTTCTCCGCCGCATCGTCGCTGTACAGGCCCTGAACGTCCCAGCGATCGTCGGGAATCGGACCCGTGCCCGATCGCCCGGCCCGCAGGAACTCGGCGAACTCCTCCGGGGTCTCGTTGTTTCCGGGGAGCCGCAGACCCATGCCCACGATGGCGATCGGCTCGTACTTCTCCATCAAGAGCTTTCGGACCAAGTCGTCATTCCGGATCTGCGAAGCCATCGCCGTCATGTCATCCCCCATGGATCAGTCAACCCCGCGGTCAAGAAGAGTAAAGGTCTTTGAGCATGTCGTTGAGTAGGTCTTTCGGTGAAGTGTGGCCGTCACTGTACGACGCCGGCACTTTCACCACGTCTCTCTCGACCGGGGCCGTCGCACTGCCAGAAGACGACGCGGTCTGCGGAAACAGATCCACCAGCACCTCGGTGCGCAGGTAGGTGAGCAGATGGGCCGCTGTCGGATTATTGAACAAACTCGCCGCGTTGATCGGGCGACCGAGCCCGGCCACCAGTCGTTGCTGAATCTCGGTCGCGCCGAGCGAGCTGAGCCCGAGCCCGAAGTAGCTCTCGTCGAGCGGGAAGACGTCCGAGTCGCCCATCAGGAGCCAGACTTTGAACTCCGCCACGACGAGGGCCTCGAGCACGCTGGCGCGCTCGGACAGTGGGGTGTCAGCCAACTGCTGGTACCAGGGCGGATTGACAGTCAAGATCGGTCCCCCTACGGACGTCGGGATTGAGGTCGCCGGCACTGGCGGCGAGCGTCTCCACGCAGGATCGCCACGGAAGCGACCCGTTCCGACACATGAACGTACTCACAATTCAGAGCCCATGTCAGTTCAGCTACTTCCCTCCCAAAACACCCTTCGATGCCACACCGGGCGCGAACCGAAACCCTTCCGCAACGCGATGAACTGGGGATTCAATGGCCGGGGCAAGATGCCGCCCGGACGGCCGGGCAGCCATACCCAAGCACGTGACAAACATCACATCGACGCCGGATGTGTCGGTTTGTTTCATGGCAGCGGTTGATTCGCCCGCCCCACCCACGGGAAAGTGGCCCCACTCGACGAGAAACTGTCACCATCCCGACTCACTCATGATCATGGCCAGCATCTGGGACACCCGGTGGAACGGACCCCGGCAGCATCCTCGGGGAGCATTAACCGATCGACATCGGACCGCACTGCGGCGAGTAGACAGAGTGTCGGTAAAACCGCACCTGTCACGCCGGCGGCGATTTGTTGCCTGACCTGTGCCGGCCATCGGATACGTCCGACCCGCGTATGACAAACGGCGCCGGCGCACCCGCGAGGACGCACATCGGGAGAGCAAACCGGGCACCCCTGCACCTACACTGTGCCGTGGCGTCGCTACCGAACGAGATTGGATTTCCATGACAGCGCAGAAACAGTCGGACTCGCCGTCCGGGTCGCCCGCCGCCGCGACGGCGGTCCGGCCACCGACGACACGGCAGTGGCTGACGCTGGCCGTGCTCACGATCGCGCAGCTCACCGCCTGGCTCGACAACACAATCCTGAACGTGGCGCTCAAGACACTGGCCGATCCGGTGGCGGGGCTCGGCGCGACCACCAGCCAGCTACAGTGGTCGATCAGCTCGTACACGCTGGTCTTCGCCGGGCTGCTGTTCACCGGCGGGGTGCTCGGCGACCGGTTCGGTCACCGACGGCTGTTCCTGTTCGGCATGGCCTTCTTCGGCGTGTCATCCGCCTGGGCGGCGTACTCCGCCGACACCACCCAGCTCATCGTGGCCAGGGGCGCGATGGGCATCGGCAGTGCCCTGATCATGCCGGCGACCCTGGCACTGGTCGCGAGGGTCTTCATCGGAGGACACCGGGCGGTGGCCATCGGCGTGTTCTCCGCCGCCAGCGGGCTCGCGGTGGCGGCCGGTCCCCTGGTCGGCGGGGCACTGCTGGAGCAGTTCTGGTGGGGATCGATCTTCCTGATCAACGTACCCTTCGCCATCGCCGCGATCGTGGGCGCGCTCTGGCTGGTGCCCAAGGCGGAGAGCAGCCGGCAGCAGCGCTTCGACCCGCTCGGGGTACTGCTGTCCACCGTGGGTATCTTCATCCTGGTCTACGGGGTGATCGAGGGTGGCCACCGCAACGAGTGGACGCAGCCGCACGTACTCGGCCCGATCCTCGGTGGCGTCGTTCTGCTCACCGCGTTCGTCTTCGTCGAGCTACGGGTGCCGCACCCCTGCTTCGACGTGCGGCTGTTCCGCAACCGGCACTTCACCGGAGCGAGCGTGTCCGTGATGCTCACCTTCTTCGGACTGGCCGGCGCGATGTACTACTCGAACTTCTATCTTCAGGGCGCACGGGGGTACTCACCCCTGGAGAGCGGCGCGGCGATCGCCCCGGTCGCGATCGGGGTGGTGCTGGGAGCACCGCTCTCGGTCCGGCTGGTGCAACGGTTCGGCCTCCGGCCGGTCGTCGCGCTGGCCATGCTCCTCGCCGTCAGCACGTTCTTCGGCTTTGTCTTCTTCACGCTGGAGACACCGATCATCTGGTTCTGCGTGCTGATGGTGGCCCAGGGCCTCGGCATGGGTGCGGTGATGGCCCCCACCACGGAGGCGATCATGGCCACGCTGCCCCCGGAGCGCACCGGCGCCGGCTCGGCCGCGAACAACTCGATGCGTCAGGTCGGCAGCGCCCTCGGCGTCGCCGTACTCGGTTCGGTGCTGTCGGGTGTCTACCAGGACGAGGTCGCACCCAGCCTGGACGTCCTGCCAACGCAGGCACAGGAGGCCGCGGGCGCCTCGGCCGAGGCCACCCGGCTCGCGGCCCAGTCGTACAACCTCCCCCAGTTGGTCGACCAGGCGAACGACGCGTTCATCACGTCGATGCACACGACAAGCATCGTGGCCGGCGCGGTATCGTTCCTCGGCGTCGTGGCGATCCTGGTCTTCCTGGGCCGGACCACCACCGGTTCGGCACGGTGAGCACGCGGGCCGGCACAACGGACACGACGCCCGGCGCGGGCGGGGCGACCTCGGCAGGAGCACCGAAGTCGACGGACAACCCGACCACCCTGGACAAGCGGGGGGACAACGGCGCGGACGTCCGGGCCACCGCGCAGGCCCGGGCCCGCGAGCTCTACGCCACCGACCTCACCTGCCAGACGCTGGGCATCGACCTTGAGGAGGTCGGCCCAGGGTACGCACAGGTCCGGATGCGGGTCGCCCCGACAATGGTCAACGGACACGGGATGGCCCACGGAGGCTATCTGTTCCTCCTGGCCGACGCGGCGTTCGCCTTCGCCTGCAACACCTACGGCCCGGTCACCGTGGCCCAGAGCGCCCAGGTGACGTTCCTCCGACCGGCCGAGGTGGACGACGAGTTGCGGGCCGAGGCGGTGGAGCGGACCCGGTTCGGGCGCGCCGGGATCTACGACGTCACCGTTCGCCGTACCGACGGCGTGGTGATCGCCGAGTTCCGTGGACAGAGTCAGATGCTCGCCGGCAGGCCGGTCATCGGGACGCCCCCGGCTGACCGGGCACCGGGCGCAGCCGCCCCGCCCTGAGCGCGGCCGCCTCGGCCGCCTCCGCGGCCAGCACCTCGACCAGCCGCCGCGCGGGAAGGTCCCGGGCGAACCGGTGCCCCTGGCCGGCCCACAACGCCATCCCGTCCGGATCGAGATGCCGCCTGCCGCGATCAGGTCGAGGTCCACCGCGTCGTCGGCACGGCCCGCAGGCCGGCCGGCGACCGGTAACCGGCGGCCAGAAAACCCAGGCCGCCGGCCGCCGAAACCTCACCGACCAACGCGGGGGTCGAGGCGCCACCGGCCATCGGCGCCGCGACGATCGGGTGTCTGAGCCGCCCGAGCACGTCCCGGGTGGACGCGCCCACGGTCAGGCCGGCCAGGCCGGGGACCGACCGAGCAGCCGCAGCAGACGGTCCTGGTCCGAGCCCTCTTCCGGCAGCGGCGGCGCGAACGACGAACCCGGCAGGCTGCGGGAGGCACCGACGGGTACCGCCCGTCGGGTGACCTCCAACGCCGCCTCGACGATGTCGTCGTCGAACTTCGGCGGCGCACCGAGCGCGGCGCCCACATCCCACCCGTGCACCACGTAGTCGAGGAAGTGGAAGCTGATCGCCATCCGGGCCGGGAAGCCGCCGACCCGCCGGATCTCCGGCAGCCAGAACTCTCGGCGCATGACGTCCGGTCCGTCGAACGCGCCGATCACCCGTTCCGCCGACCGGAGGTAGTCACCGCCCGGGTCGGCCGCCGGCTGCTCCCGCCAGACCGAATCGTCCTCGGTCTCGCCGTCGGCCGCCGCCGCGAAGCCGTTGTTCTGGGCGGTCATGTGGGCCAGCAACTGCCGCAGGCTCCACTGCGCGCACGGGGTGGGCAGATCCCACTGTTCCTCCCGCGCACTGGAGACGATCTCCACGCTCTGCCGCACCGCCCGGCGGTTCAGCTCCTGGATGTCCACCACAAACCCTCTTTCCGCTTGCCGCTGATTTGTCTGCCGCCCTACCCGCCCCGGTCAGTCGTCGAACTGGCCGTGCTCCCGCCACCAGCGCCGACCGGAGTCGGACAGGGAGGAGATCGGGTCGTAGTAGGCGTAGCGACGGTCCAACCCGTGCTCCAGGTCGCCGGAATCCGCCGTCTCGATCCCGGTCCGGTAGTTCTTCGTCCAGTACGAGACGCCGCGCTCGCGGTCGTACTCACTCACCTGGTGTACCCAACGCTTACCGACGTACGGGACGTCGCAGACGATCCGAGGCGTGGCGTACCCGGGCAGGTAACCCATGATGTCGTGTTGCAGTTCCTGCGCCTCCCACACGGCGATCCGCCAGTGCTCCGCGTTCGGGATCATGTCACACATGTAGAAGTAGTACGGCAGGATGTTCGCCTCGCCCTGCAACGCGAAGCACAGGTCGAGCAGGTCGGTCGCGGTGGCGTTGACGCCCCGCATGAGCACGCCCTGGTTGCGTACGTCCCGGACACCGGCGTCCAACGCGGCCCGGGCCGCCTCGGCCACCAGCGGGGTCACCGACTGCACGTGGTTCGCGTGCGTGTGGATGGCCAGGTTGACCGCGCGGCGTGCCGCGGTACCGGCCACCCGGGCCAGCCCCTCCCGGACGCTGGGCTGGAGCCAGTGCTGCGGCAGGCCGACCAGTGCCTTGGTGGCCAGCCGGATGTCGCGGATCGACTCGATCTCCAGCAGCCGCATGAGGAACGCCTCAAGCTGCGGCCACGGTACGTTGGCCACGTCGCCGCCGGACACCACGACGTCACGCACGCCCGGCGTACGACGCAGGTAGTCGATCATCTGGCTCTGCCGGTCCGCCGGTTTGAGGGTGAGCCGGAGCTTCTCGATCTGCGGGGTCGAGTTGCCGACCAGGTCCATCCGGGTGCAGTGGCCGCAGTACTGGGGGCAGGTGGAGACCAGCTCGGCGAGCACCTTCGTCGGGTACCGGTGGGTCAGGCCCTCCACCACCCACATCTCCGCCTCGTGCAGCGAGTCACGCTCGGCGTACGGGTGGCTCGGGCCGTCGGGGTCCCGGTCGCTGTGCAGCGGAAGCATGTACCGGCGGACCGGGTCGGCCACGAATGCCTCGCTGTAGGCACGCCGGTCGGTCCGGTCGTACGGTGCCATCGTGTTCAGCATCTGCGGTGGCAGCAGCATCGACATGGTGGCGAAGTGCTTCTGGTCGGCGGCGAGATCGTCATAGACGTGGTCGTCGAGCAGACCGCCGACCACCGCGCTCAGTTGTCCGGCGTTCTTCACACAGTGCGCGCGTTGCCACTGGGCGTCGCGCCACTGCTCGGCGGTGACGTCCCGCCAGCCAGGGAAGCGGCGCCAGTCGGGTTCGACGAGTGGAGTTCGTACATACTGGTAGGGCTGCTGATTCCGCACATCGTGCGGTACTTCTTGCACTGTGGCAGTCATCGGTCCTCTTGGCCGTACGAAACATAGTGACGTCGCAACACGCGGGCGACGACGTCCTCGGCGGCGCCGAGATAGTTGCCAGGGTCAAGCAGGTCGTGTATTGCCCGGTCCTCGCCGAGGCTCCCGGCCAGCTCGGGTGCCGCCGCCAACAGGTCGTCGAAGGACCCGCCCCCGGACGCCGCCTCCAGCGAGATCCTGGCCAGCAACTGCTTCGCGACGACCTTGCCGAGCCGCGGCGCGAGGGCCACGTTGAGTCTTTCCGAGACGATGGTCCCGCCAGTGATCGCCAGGTTGCGCGACAGTTGCTCCGGGAACACGGTCAGCCCCTCGGTGAGCTCGACCGCGTTGCCGGCCGCACCGGCGGCGAGTCGCAGCGCCTCCCGCAACGGCTGCCACTCGGACTGCCAGCCGCCGGCCGACCGCTCGTCCTCGGCGAGCAGGCTCTGCCCGAGCATGAGTGCGTACCCGGGCACCTGCCGGGCCGCCGCGACGATGACGGTGGCCAGTACGGGATTGCGCTTCTGCGGCATCGCGGACGACACCCCCCGGCCCTGCGCAGCCGGCTCCACCACCTCGGCGACCTCGGTCCGTGACATACCCAGGACGTCCACCGCCAGCTTGCCCAGCGCGCCGGTGACCACCACCAGCGCCCATCCGATGTCGGCGAGCGGGGTGCGCTGGGCGTGCCACGGCGCCTCGGGCTCACGCAGGCCCAGCTCGGCGGAGAACCCGGCCAGCAGGTCCACGCCGTGTCCCGGGCCGCCGGGGGTGCCGGTGATCCCGGCCGAGCGGGCGTACTCCTCGTACGCGGCGAGCGTTCCAGCCGCCCCGCCGAGCTGTGCGGGCAGGCTGGCGCGGACCTGCCGGACCCGGTCGACCGCGTCGAGTACCAGGGTGAGCCAGCCGGCCGCTTTGAGACCGAAGGTGATGGGCGTCGCGTGCTGGGTGAGGGTGCGACCGGCCATCGGTGTGGCCCGGTGTTCCCGGGCAAGGGTCGCCAGCGCCTCCGCCACCCGGGCCAGGTCCCCCTCGATCCGGGTCAGGACCCGGGCGGTGAGCAGCATGCTCGCCGAGTCCAGGATGTCCTGGCTGGTGCTGCCCCGGTGCACGTACTCCGCCGCGTCCGGGTCGGTCTCGGCGACGGCACGGGTGAGTTCCTGCACGAAGGAGACCACCGGGTTGGCGGCGCCCCGGGCCCGGCGGGCGATGTCGGCGATGTCGAGGCGGGCCGAGGCGGCCACCCGCGCGATCACCTCGGCGACCGGCGGCGGGATCACCCCGAGCCGGGCCTGTACCCGCGCCAGCGCGACCTCGACCTCCAGCATCGCCGCCACCCACGCCTCGTCGGACAGCAGCCCCTCCAGGCCGGCACCGGCCCACATCGGGCTGAGCAGGCCGGTGTCGGCACCCGGATCTACGCTGTGGTCGTTGCTGGTGGTCACGACGGCTCCTCTCTGGCGGACCGGTCAGGACGCGACGGGTGTCGACATCGTCGACGGCACCTGGGGAACGGCCGGGATGGCCAGGCAGGCCCGCGCGATGGCGTCGGCGTCACCCAGGATGACCGAGTCCACGCCCGGTCGGATGCCCGCCGCGGTCGCCCAGTGTACGGTCTCGGTCGGTATGCTCAGTGCGTACCGATTCAGGTGAACTCGACCGGATCTGTTGAGTAGCCGACACGGTCGACGGGTCACCGCCATCGCCCCCGTCTGGTATTCCCCCCGCTCCGGGTCCGGTATCCGGTACGGGCGGCACTGTCCCCGAGCCACCAGGCTGCGCAGCAACGGGTCCTCGGTGGACCGGATGTCCACCTCCGGCAGTCGCGCCTCGATGAGCGCGGACACCTCCACCGTCGAGTCCGGGATCTGGCTGGAGCTCACCACGAGCCCCGTCCCGTGCCGGGTCGGAGTGACCGTCAACCCCGGTCCGATGACGTTGACCACGCCGGCCTCGATGAGCGCGATCAGCTCCTCGATCCGGCTCGGCGGCGGTCCGATCGACACGAACGCGTTCAGTGGCGTGTACCACGACTGCAACTCGCTGCGGTACGAGCCGCCGGTGATGCCGGAGTGGTCCACCACGAGCCGGATCTCGTTGCGCAGGTCCCGCATCACGTCCAGGGCGGCCTTCATCGGACCCCGCACGTTACCGAGCCGTGCCTCCACGACATCCTGGCGCAGATACCCGAGCAGCCAGTCCTGGAACTCCCGGTTACTACGGAACTCCTGGTCACCGTACGGTTGGGCGACGCGGTCCCAGTCCCACCAGTCCGACTCGGGCACCCGGGAGTGCCGGAGCAGCTTCTCGTCGACCGACGGTGTCGTGGTCTGCCACTGGCAGAACTCCCACAGGAAGGAGTCCGCCGCCTCCTGCCCGTCCCGGGCGGCGATCAGCGCGTGGTAGTAGACGGCCCGGACCTCCCGGTCGACCAACGGCCACACGTCGGAGACGAACTCCACCGGGTCGCCGCCCTCGTGCCGATCCCGCAGCTCGCGTATCACCTCGACGGTGAGGAACAGCGGCATGTGCCGCCCGAAGGCGCCCTTCTGGTTCTCGCCCCGGGAGTGGTACGGGACACCACGGCGTGAGCCGACGAACATCAGCGGCTCGTGGCCGGACGGCCGGTAGGTCAACCCGTCGTCGCCGGGCACGAACCGTCCGCCGCGCCCGACGGTGAGCAGCGCCATGTAGTCGAAGAAGTTCAGCCCCATGCCGCGCAACGCGACCCGCTGACCCGGTGCGATCACGTCCAGGTCCACCTCGGCCGGATTCGCGGTGCGCAGATAGGTCACCCGCTGCGCCTCGGTGTAGGCGACCAGTTCCTCCTCGGGACCGCTCAGCGCCATGTCGACGTGCCCGAGCGTGAGCACCACCGAATCGATCCCGGTGAGCCGTTGCCCGTCGGCGAGGGTCACCGACTGGGTACCGTCCGGCGCGTCGTCCAGGGCGACTGCGGTGTCGGCGTGCAGGTGCACCGAGATGTGGGCCGGGGCGGTACGCATCACATGGTCGAGCACCCACTGCAGATAGTGCCCGTAGAACGCGCGGGTCGGGTACGAGTCCGGACCCAACTGCCTGGCCTCGTCCCGTACCGCCGCCGGGTACCGGTCCACCGACTCCATCAGGGTGACCAGTCCGGCCCACTCGTGCAGGCTGGGTCCGGGCCGGATCGGGCCGTCGCACTGCACACTCTCGTCGGTGAACATGGTCACCTGGGAGGCGACCGTGTTCATCAGCAGCACCGGCGACTGGGTGGACCGCCAGACCCGTCCGCCCGCACCGATGTGCGGGTCGACGACGTGCAATACCACGCGTTGTCCGGTCACGGCGGCGTTGGCAGCGACCCGCTCGGTCACCGACAACCCTCGCGGTCCCATTCCGATGACACACAGCGTGGTGGTGTCGCTCTCCGTCACAGCTCTTCGTCTCCCCGAGTCTGAATTGAAGGTCTGAAGCGGTGCGAGCAAAGGGCGGTCAAACCTGGGCCACCCGGACGCGACCGACCGGCTCTGTGCCCTTGATCGGGCACAGAGCGGCGAGTTCGTCGATGTCAGTCGGAGTACTCGCTCCGACGCGCGGGATCCGTGAGCAGGGTGGACAGCCGGGTCCTGAGCTCGCGCTTGAGGGACTTACCGGTGACGCCGGTCGGGTAGTCCGCGTCGGTGCGGGCCACCAGCAGCGCCGCCAGGGGCGTCAGGTTCGCCTCGGTCAGGGCCTTGTTGGCGTGCTCCAGCAGCTCACCCAGCGGCGGGTCGCCGGCGTCCTGCTGCAACCGGACCGTCGCGACCGGAACCTGACCGGCCCCATCGGCCGACGCGACACCGACCACCGCGCAGTCCCAGAACAGCTCCGCGCAGTCGGCCAGCAGGACCTCCTCGATCGGCAGGCTGTACACCGGCCCGGACGCGGTGTCCATGACGTCGACCGTACGGTCGAGGTGGTAGAAGCTGCCCTCGCTGTCGCGGTACGCCACATCACCGGTCAACCAGTACCCGTTGAGCTCGAACGAGCGGGTCAGCACCGGGTCGTTCCAGTAGCCCGGGGTACGCGACGGGGTCTGCACGGCGAGCAGACCCACCGTGCCGTCGGGCAGCTCGCGACCCTCCTCGTCGAGGACGGCGGCCCGGTGGACGACCTCGAGCGGCTTGCCGACGCAGCGGTCGTTGCGGGCCGACTCGGGCGTCGTGACCTGTCCGAACAGCGCCATCCCCATCTCGGAGGAGCCCAGTCCGTCGATGAACTGCGACCCCGGCAGCGCGGGCTGCTCCGCCTTCTCGTCGGGCAGCAGCCACGGCTTGATCAGCCCCGCCGGCCGCTCGCCCAGCGTCACCAGTCGACGGATGTGGCCGTAGTGCGCGCCGTCGCCGGTGTTGAACCAGCTGTGCACCTTCGCCGCGCCCCGGACCGGCAGGTCACCCGTGGCCAGCTCCACATAGGTGCGCGGGAACGATGCGACCATGGACGGCTTGAACGCCTCCATCACCGGCTCGACGACCTCGCGCCGCCAGTTCCCCATCACCACCGTCGGTACACCGAGCAGCGTCGTGGTCAGGAAGTAGCTGAGGCCGCCGGCGTGCGTGTGCGGCATCAGGGACATGAGCTTGTCGTACGACTCCGCCGGGAACCGCACCATGCGGGGCTGCTTGCCGTTCCAGAACTGCTTGTGGGCCAGCATGGTGGACTTCGGGGTGCCGGTGGTGCCGGAGGAGTGGATGAGCGCCACCACCTCGTCGTCCTTGTGCTGGTACGGGAACCACTCGGGCAGCTCACCGGGCTGCGGGTCGTACGCCCGGATCTCTGCCGCCGGCACGACGAACCGCGGCTTGCGCTGGTTCGCCCGGTACGCCGCGACCAGCCGGGTCGGGTCGTCGGAGACCACGCCGACCACGCCCACGTGGTCCAGGTACCGCACGGCGCCGTTCGTCGGCATCGCGTCGTTCACCATCGCGGGGATCGCCCCGAGCGAGGTGAGCGCGAAGTAGTGGAGCAACGGCTCAAGTCCCTCGGCGACCAGGACACCCACCGGGTCGCCCGGACGGACGCCGTTCGCCCAGTACCACTTGGCGTACCGGTCCCGCAGCGCGGCGAGATCCACCAGGCTGTGACCACGCAGGACGACGGCGCCCCGGTGGTCGGTCGAGTGGCTGTACGCGTACGGCACGTTGCGGTTCGGGTTCAGCTCAAGGGCACGCTGGAGGAAGTTGCCGGCGCCGAGTGTCGGGTCGGTCATCATCTCGCGCCGAACCGACAGTGGGGCGATGGGGCTGATGGCGCTCATCGAGATCTCCTAGGCTCTCAGTACTCTGCGTGGCTCAGTGCTGCTCTGCGGTGATTTCCGCGGCCACTCGATGGCCGGAGCGGATCGCACCCTCCATCAGGCCGAAGAATTCGGTGCTCGTCTCGGTGCCCGCCCAGTGCACCCGCTGGTGCGGTTCGGTGAGGTGAGGGCCGTGCCGCATCCAGTCCCCCGGGCCGAACAGCGCGGCGTAGCAGCCACGGCTGTACTCCGCCGTGACCCAGTCGGTCACGAAGAACGACACCGGGTCCGGTAGCTGCGGGAAGAGCTGGCGGGCCTGGGCGAAGGCCGCGGTGCGCTGCTCGGCGTAGGTGAGCGTGCCGAACCGGCGGGCCTCGCTGCCGGTGACGAACCCGGTCAGCACCCCGACCCCGCCCTCCGGGGAGTCGTCGACGGTGGACAGCAACGGGCCGTTGGCGCTGACCGACCAACCCGACAGGCCGTGTTCGCGCCACAGCGGGCGGGCATAGACCAGGTGCAGCTTGACCGCACACCCGGGAGCGGTCTGCGCGGAGGCGCGCGGAGCCGGCAGCGCCGGGTGGTACTCCAGGCCGTCGGCCAGCAGCGGCGGCAACGCGACGATCACGCGGTCCGCGCGCAGCTCGCCGCTGGCCGCGTACACCGTGACACCGTCGGCGTCCTGGTGGATCGCCCGTACCGGATCGGAGAGCCGGACCCGGTCGCCGAGCGCGGCGGCGAGCACCTCGCACACCTGGTGCGCGCCACCGGCGACCCGCTCCTCCTGTGCCCCGCCCTCGAACGCGTTGAGGTAGCTGACGCCGCCACCGGAGCGCAGGTAGAACGCCATGTGCAGGACCGAGATGTCCGCCGGGTCGGCGGCCATCATCTCCCCGAGGAAGAGCGGGAAGAACAGTTGCGCGTCCGGATGCGGCAGGTTGTGTCGCGCCCACTGCGCCGCCGTCATGGCATCCAACTCGGCCGCGTTCGGCGTCAGCCAGGGCGCGTCCACCCGTACGCTCGCGACCAGCTCGTCGAGCAGGTCGAACATCCCGCCCAACGCGACCGCGTTGAGCGGCGGGAACCGCCCCGGGCTGGTGTCCCGCCCGTCGTTGAGCGCGAACGTGCTGGCCCCCGCCATGGTCGTCGGCGTGGTCTTCAGGCCGGTGCGGGCCAGCAGGGCCAGCAGGCTGGTGTGCCGCTCGCCCAGGTACGCCGCACCCGCGTCGACCCAGTCGCCCGGCGCGACCTCGATGCCGTGGGTACGACCCCCGACCCGGTCGCGTGCCTCCAGAACGGTCACCTCGACACCGGCCGAGACGAGTTCCGTCGCGGCGGTCAGGCCGGCGAGACCGCCGCCGACAACGATGACGCTCACTGGACCACGCTCGCGATCTTCTCGGACAGATGGTCGGGCGACGGACCGCTGAGGAAGTCGTCGAAGGACAGCTCGACGCCGTACTCGCGGGCGATTGCGCTCAGCACCCGCGTCGCGAGCAGGGAGTCTCCGCCCAGCTCGAAGAAGTCCGAGCTCATCGCGATATCGTCGGTCTGCAGAACCCTGCGGAAGATGTCGGTCACTCCGGCGGCGCTCATTGGCTCAGCTCCTTGAAACGTGGTCGGACCCGTACCGCCGATGCGACCCGGCGCGGTCGACCTTGCCACTTGACGTGTAGACGAGGCCCGGAACGACGATGATCCGGTTGGGCACCAGATGTCGGGGAACCCTTGTACGCAGGTATGTCAGGACCTCCGCGCCGAGCACCTCGGTGTCGGCCCGGGGACGGGGCACCACGTACGCGGTCATGGTGGTGTGGTTGGCGACGGTGACACCCGCGACCGCGGTGGCGGCCACGTCCGGGTGACCCGAGATCTGGGCCTCGACCTCACCCGGGTCGACGCGGAAACCGCGCACCTTGATCTGGCTGTCGAGCCGACCCTCGTGGATCAGCGTGCCGTCCACGGCCCGGCTCACCCGGTCACCGGTGTGGAAGTAGCGCTGCGGCCCGTCGCCGAGGTCGAGCAGTTCGAACCGGGCGGCGGTCTCGGCCGCCAGGCCGAGATAGCCCAACGCCACCGACGCACCGCCGATCAGCAGCTCACCCTCGTCGCTGATGTGCTCCCGCACGTGCGGGAGCACCCGTCCGATCGGCACCCGCCGGGTCGGGTCCCACCCGGACCCGGCGCCGGGCGTACACGGGCCGTACAGGTCGACGGCGTGGGTGACCAGGGTGGTCTCGGTGCAGCCGTAGGTGTTGACGAGGCGGATCGCCGCGGTGTCGCGGGCGCACCAGTCGGCCAGTCGGGCCGGGCTGGCCGCCTCACCACCGATGATCATCAGTCGTACGCACGCGGGCAGCGTGGCCTCGTCCTCCACCAGGTAGTGCACGAGCTCGTGCCAGAACGCGGTCGGCAGGTCCAGGACGGTCACCCCCTCCGCCGCGACCATCCGCAGGAAGCGGGGGAACGATCCGGAGTAGGCCTCGCTGTTGAAGACCAGGGTCGCTCCGCTGGTGAGGGTCGGCAGGATCTCCTCGAAGCAGGTGTCCCAGTTCAGCGAGGCGAACTGGAGAACCCGGTCGCCGGGACCGATGTCGAACAGCTCCGCGAGCGAGCGGGTGGCGGCGGTGATCGCCCGGCGCGGGGTGAGCACCGCCTTCGGTGTCCCGGTGGATCCCGAGGTGAACAGCACGTACGCCGGGTCGTCGGGGTCCGGTGCGCCGAAGGTCGCCGGATCGCCGACCGCTTCGTGCACGCTGTCCGCGAACGGGTCGGTGGGACCGTCCACGCTGCTTCCCGACGTGGACGGCTCGGGTGCCGCCGGCAGTATCCGGGCGGACCCGCTCGCCGTCACCAGTTCCTGCTGTCGGGAGACCGGGAAGGTCGGGTCGATCGGGCAGTAGGTCCCACCCGCATCGAGCACGCCGAGCAGCCGGACGATCGTGTCGGCCGATCGTGCGGTCCGCACGCCGACCACACCCGGTTGCGGGCCGATCTCGGCGGCCGTCTCCCGGACCAGCCGTTCAAGCTGCGCGTAGCTGAGCACCCGACCGTTATCGCTGATCGCCGGTGACTCCGGGAGACGGCGTGCCGTCCGGTGAAAATGATCAAGTAAATCGTCCGAGGCCGCAGCCTCTCCATCGTGCTGTGACATGGAACCCCCCGTGCTCGCCACACGATCCACCCTGGGCCGAGTGCCTTCGCAACTCGAACAGGCCCGAATAGTCCAAGTGACTGGACCAATGTTGGACGGCGGCTTGTTCCGCGCCCATCATGCATGGGATGAGCCAATCATGCAAATCACTCGCTTTGCTGGTTACCTTAACCCTGGTAGAGGATTCACCGACTCCCAAGGACACAGAAGCGGGCACAACAAAAACGCAGATAAACCGATGTTCTGCGGCGATGTCCACGAAGGTCGCAGGCCACGCCGCCGGCACGCCCGGCGGCGCCTGCGGGCCGGACTGACCGTTTTCTGACAGAAGCTTTCGCAATGGGGTGACAGCTACGCTCCAGTAGGTCCAAATTGCCGCGAATGGGCTCTGCGCGAAACGGTGCGCGGGATGAGCCGCCGAGCCACCTCCGACCGATCCTCGAATGACTCCGGCCGCCGGCCACCGTTCTTCCGAATATCCGCTGGTGGCAACCGATATGGGTGTGCTATTGACACCTCCACGAACGGGACAGGTGTCGATCGAAGGCGCCCACCCGCCCAGGCTGGACCCACCGGCGAATCCCGCCCGGGCGGTCAACCCCTCGACCGGGCGCCGGCCGGCCGGCGCCCGATCACCAGCGGCCATACCGCCGCTGAGCCGCAGCGAGGGAACTCGGCCCCGATGGACCTCACGGCGGCCAGGCGGGGCGCCCCTTGCCGCCACGCCCGCGCCACACCCGCTCCCACGCCAGAGCGCCACCCCATCCGGAGCGGCCGGGCCTGCCCTCCGACGAACCGGGGACCATCGGGCGACGCGGGTCGAACACGGATAAATGCGAGCGGGAGAAGCGTCGTCTCCGCACCGTCCCGCACCCATTCGGCAAGATTCACGTACGTATCCACCGACCTGCGCCCACCAATGCCCCGACGTTGCCCGGCTAATCACCCGCATATGCCATTTGAGCTGCGACGATACAGACACGTTCCCATATTCAGGACGCCCACAGGGTCGCCGCCGAAGCTGCCCGCCAGACCATTAGGATGCCCAGCCGCCTCTCGGGCGACCCGGCCCAGTATTTAGCAGCACCCGGACAAAGTCCGATAATCACAATTTTGTGCCGCCTCCCCACGCCGGGCGAGCACCCAAATGTTGATCTTCATCGGCGCGCCGCTTGCGGGGTTACCGCTGCGAAGATGGCACGACCTCAGGGTCCGCCAAGTGCCGCGAACCAAGGTGTTTACACAATGCCCGATCCGACCCACGAGTTGTCGGAGACCCGTCAACCGGTATTCCCTCAACTCGCAGTGAATTGTGAAATCACTCTGGCCGGTCGTACGACGGTGAGCATCCCATGCGGGACCACCGACCACGGCACTATTTCCGCAGTTCGTAACCGGGCCGGAAACCGCTCGCCCGGACCGGGACCACCCGGGTCGACCGGTCCGCACCGCCAACGGGGGCCGCGACCGGCCAGAGCGCCGGCCACCAACGCCGACGCGTCGAACGCCGCCAGGTCGGCGGCACCGGCCGGTCGAACCAGGCAGTTCCCCCGGCCGACACCTACCGACCCGATGGTGCTGGTGCACGCGCGGACGCTGCTGGCAGCACCACCTCGGAGGGCGTCACCACCTCCGTCCCGGCCGACTATCACGACCCGGAGCAGATCCTCGCCGAGGCGGCGAAGACACTCGACTTCGACAAGCCCGTCGCCGTGATGTACATGGGTGTGCTGGGCTACGAGCCCGACCTGGCCGTGGTGCGCTCCATCGTCGAGCGGACGATGGACGCGATGCCCTCCGGCTCGTACCTGGTGCTCTGGGACGGCACCAACACCAGCCCGGCGGTGGTCTCCGGCGCGGAGCGGCTGGCACAGAGCGGCGGAGTGCCGTACATCCTGCGCAGCCCGGAGGAGCTCGAGAGCTGCTTCGACGGGCTGACGATGGTGCAGCGGGCCTGGTGCCGATCCCCCGGTGGCGACCGGTCGATCCCGACGCGGTCGGGATCGACGCCTACGGCGCCGTGGCGCGCAAGCCCTGACCGACCGGACGCCGCCCCGCCGCCGCCTTGAGCGCGACAGCGGGGCGGACGTCACTCACGCGTCACACGTCAGCGTCAACCCGTCGGGCACCGCACTGGCCGACACGACAAGGCCGAGCCTCGCCACACCGTCCGGCGCCAGGGTCCCGTTGTACGTGGCGTTGC
Organism: Micromonospora sp. NPDC049171; assembly: GCF_040648275.1. Classification (NCBI taxonomy): domain Bacteria; kingdom Bacillati; phylum Actinomycetota; class Actinomycetes; order Micromonosporales; family Micromonosporaceae; genus Micromonospora; species Micromonospora sp. NPDC049171. The sequence continues at coordinate 231,898 of NZ_JBEZDJ010000001.1, read as the reverse complement.
GGACCGAGACGTCGGCACCGGTCGTCTCGATCACCCCACCCCAGATCGACTCGACTCGCTCGTCTCCGGGCCACCGCCACGAGACGCGCCACCGGTCCACCGGCTGGCTTCCGATGTTGCGCACAACGACCGTGACGACGTAACCGCTGCCCCAGTGGGCGTCGATCGTGGCCGTCGCACGGCACGACGTCAGCGAGGCGGTCCGGGCCGACCCGATGAAGTACGGATCCCGCTTGCCGTTGGGGTCGGTGAACCGGTACCAGTACTCGGTGCCGGGCGTCAGCCGGTCGATGGTCACCGAGCCGGTGCGCTCCGGCCCGGAGACGGCCGTCGCCACCGGTGCCCGCCACTGCTGGGCGTCCTCGCGGCTGGCGAAGAGGCTGACGGTCATCGGCGGGTCGTAGCCGCAGGGCGGGCGGAAGAATATCGAGTACGAGATAGTCACGCTCGTGGTGGTGACAGCGGTGACACTGGCGCCGATCGGCAGCGCCGGCGGGCAGGCGATCGTGGGCGTGGCTATCGGGGTGGGCGTGGGCGCCGCAGTGCGCGTGGGCGTGGCTATCGGAGTGGGCGTGGGTACCGCTGTGGGTATCGACGTGGCCGACGGTGTCGGTGCTGGCGTCGCCTCGGCGACGGCGGTCCCGGCCCAGGCGGCCAGCGCCATGGTCGTGACGGCGAGGAACGTGCGAAGCATCGGTGCCTCCGTGGTTTAGCAGGCACCGAGGACCGAGGTGGTGGCCGGTGCCGCGCTCGGGTGTCCGGTCACCGACGAGGACTGCCCGGCACGGGTGACGTGACCACCGCGTGCGCCCCGTGGACCGGAGAAGGTGTGGTGCGCGCTGGCTCCCGAGCACGACCGACCACAGCATCGCAGTCGACGAACATCGATGCAAGCGCGCACCGTCACGTCGGTCTACGGAATCAGGTGATCGAGTTGTAGACCGGCATCCAGCCCAGGCTCTGACCGGTGGAGGAGAACACCTCGATCTTGCGAACCACCGCGCCCGGCGTGGTGGCGGCGACGCTGTTGCCGACTCCGATCCCGCCGACGGCGATGAGTTTGAGCTGGTGCACCGATCAGTGCTTGCCCAGGAAGATGCCGATGCCGTTGGCGACCAGACGCTCCGTACCGTCGGACGGGCTGTTGCGGGTGGTGGCCGCGGCCTGGCCCGGCTCGCGGACGGCGACCGTGCTCGAACCGCCGCCGTCCAGGTTCACCGCGTCCTGGGCGCCGAGCGCGCGCATCAGGTCGGCCAGTTCGGCGATCGTGAAGCCGGCGCTGGCCGGGGCACGGCCGGCCAGGGCGACCAGGTAGACCGTCCTGCCGTCGGGGCTGACACCGGCGGAGCTGCGTACCGCGGCGGTCTTGGTGTCCAGGCCGGCCAGCGGCGCACCGTCGCGCAGGATCGGCGCGCCACCGACCGCGAAGGTCAGCTTGGGCTTGCCGGCGGACTCCAGCTTCTCGCGAACCTGCACCCGGTCGCCGACGGCGAGGTCGTCGAGCGTGTCGGCGCCGCCCTCGCGCCCGACCAGCACCTGGGTGTCGGCGGGGATCGCGCCCGCACCGGGGGTCCGGCCCACCGCCGTCACCACACCGTCGCGGATGGTCACCTCGTAGGTGTGGGTGCTGCACGGGTCGTTGCGGCTGGTGTCGGTGCCGCAGGTCGACCGGACCCGGGAGGCGGCACCCCAGTCGGAGGTGAACAGGCCGACGCCGTCGACCGGCAGCGCGTACTGGTTGAGGCCGCTGAGGGCGATCGTGCCCTTCCGGCTGCGCACCTCGCCGTCCAGGCTCAGGGTGTCGACGCGCGCCTTGCCGTTCACGCCCACGCCGAAGACGTCCCGGGTCGAGGTGCCGGGAGCGAGGCCGGGGCCGAAACGCTGCGCGGTGGGTACCGCGAACTTCAGCTCCTCGCCGTCGTCGATCTCCGGACCGGATGACGAGTAGGTGGGGGTTACGCCGGTGTGGGTCTCGCTGTTGTTGAAGAAGTCCCCGTTGACGCCGGCGACGGCGCCCTGGTCGTTCGTCATCGAGGAGACGACCTGGCGCTGCGCGACAGCGGCGGGGTGCAGCAGGTCCAGGGAGACCTTGTTCTTCTTCAGGTCGGCCGTGAGCAGGTAGCCGACGGTGACGCCCCGGGGCGTGCTCACCTGGAACGAGCCGTAGGTGACACCTGGGGCGAGCTGTTCGGTCGAGGTGACGGTGATCGGGGTGTCCGTCACGGACCCGGACGTCGCCGCGATGGCGGCCTGGGCGGCGCCGGGCGTCGCTACGAGTGTGCTCAGTCCCGCGGCGAGCAGCAGTGCCAGACTCGGGCGGACCAACGTCGATGGCCTCATCGCCGCTCCTTTCGTGATTCGGTCCCTGGCTCGCGCCGGGATGGTCGCGCCGGTTCCGCTGTCGACCGGACCAGCGTTGATCTTCCCGACGAGCCGATCACGTGCAGGTGAACACGGCGGACGATCCCGGTGAACCACCCGCACCCTCTTGATCAACGGTTGTGCGGGCCTGAGCTGCTCAGACTCCGAGTCGGCGGTCCACCCCGGGTGTGCTCGGCGCCCGGACCGCACGGAACGTGGTATGCCGCCGCAACCGGAAGCCGAGCGACTCGTACAGCCGGATCGCCGTGGTGTTGCTGGCCGCCGCGTGCAGGAAGGGTCGCTCACCCCGAGCGCGGATGCCGGCCGCGACGGCCCGCACCAGTCGGGTTGCCAGGCCCTGACCGCGGACCTCCGGTGCGGTGCACACCGCGCTGATCTCGGTCCAGCCCGGCGGGTGCAGGCGCTCGCCCGCCATCGCCACCAGCGCGCCGCCTCGCCGGATGCCGAGGTAGGTGCCGAGCTCGACGGTCCGGGGCAGGAACGGGCCCGGTTCGGTGCGGGCGATCAGAGCGAACATCTCCGGTAGGTCGGCAGCGGTGAGTCGCACCGCCTCCGAGTCGTCGGCCGCGTCGACCCCGACGTCGACCATCTGCACCCCGGCGATGGTGGCGTCGACCGCCCAGCCGTCGGGCAGGGGTGCGGTGGTCCCGGTCACCGCGACCACCGCGCCCGGCCCGACAAGCGTGGCGAGGTCGGCCCAGACACCGGGATCGTCATCCACACTGACGCAGGCGAACGGCGCGACGTCCGTCTGGTAACGGGCGGCCCGGCCGTGGATCTCGGCGAACCGCCGGTGTGGGCCGGTCAACGCGGCCCACACCGGGTTGTCCAGGGCTTCGTCGGTGTACGTGTCTGTCACTTGCCCTCGCTTGGCAGGCCCGGCGGGTTGATCTCCGACTTGGTGGTCGTCTCGTCGCCGAGGTTCCACCGGGCCAGGATCTTGCCGTAGTCGCCGGAACGGATCAGTTCGTCGATCGCGGCGGCGAGCGCGCCGACCAGGCCGCTGCCCTTCTTCGTGGTCAACGCGATCTTCCCTTGCAGCGCGGCGCCGGCACCCGAGTAGGTCCCGATGATCTCGGTCTCACCGGCGACCGCCACGTGATAGGCGACGCTGGGGTTCGGGCCGAGGTACGCGTCGATCTGCCCGGAGGCCAACGCCAGGTGGGTGGCCTGGTTGGTCTGGTAGTACTTGATGTCCACAGGTGCCAGACCCTGCCGCTTCGCCTCGGCGCTCCACTCGACGAGGATCTTCTCCTGGTTGGTGCCGGAGCCCACCGCGATTCGCTTGCCGGCGACGTCCCTGGGCCCGGCCGCCTTCCAACCCGCGCCCTTCTTCGCCTCGAACGCGAGGTTGTCCAACCGGTACGTGGCGAAGTCGTACTTCTGCTTCCGTTCCTCGGTGACCGTGATGTTGGAGGCGCCAACGGCGTACTTGCCGCTGTCCAGACCGACGAAGAGGTTCTCCCAGGAGGTGTTCTCCAGACGCGGTTCCAGGCCGAGGATCCCGGCCACGGCCACCGCGATGTCGGGTTCGTTGCCGATCAGAGTCTTGTTGTCGGTGGCGGTGAAAGCCAACGGTGGCGAGCCGGCACCCGCGGCGCCGACCCCGATGGCGAGCGTGCCGCCGGCGCGGATGTCCGCCGGCAGGAGCGCGGCGACGGCGTCGACCTTCGCGGGGACGATCCGCTTCTGGTCCGGGCTGTCGTTCACGGTGCCGGGGGTGGCGGCCGTCGCCCGGGGAGTCTCTTCCGGAGCGGCGCAGGCGGCGAGGCCCAGGGCGAGCACGGCGGCGAGCAGGAGGGGGCGGGTGCGCATGGTGCGTCTCCTCAGATCAGGACCTTGGACAGGAAGGTTCTGGTGCGTTCGTGGGTGGGTTTGTCGAGCACCTGCGCGGGCGGCCCCTTCTCGACGACACGTCCGGCGTCCACGAACACGACAGCGTCGGCGACCTCCCTGGCGAAGCCGATCTCGTGGGTGACGACGATCATCGTGGTGCCGGATCGGGCCAGCGCGCGGAGCACGTCGAGGACCTCACCGACCAACTCGGGGTCGAGCGCGGAGGTGGGCTCGTCGAAGAGGATGAGCTTCGGGTCCAGCGCCAGCGCACGGGCGATCGCCACCCGCTGTTGCTGGCCCCCGGAGAGTTGCCGTGGGTAGGCGTCCACCTTGTCGGCCAGCCCGACCCGGTCGAGCAACTCCCGGGCGTGGGTGAAGGCAGCCGCCCGCCGTCGGCGTCGCGTGGCCAGCGGCGCCTCGGCGACGTTGTCGAGGGCGGTCAGGTGCGGAAACAGGTTGAAGTTCTGGAACACGAAACCGATGTCGGCGCGTTGCCGCAGGATCTGACGTTCGCTGAGCTCGTACAGCCGGTCGCCGACCTCGCGGTAGCCGATGAGCTGACCGTCCACCCGGATCGTGCCTCGGTCCACCTTCTCCAGGTGGTTGATCGCCCGCAGGAGAGTGGACTTGCCCGAACCCGACGGCCCGAGGACCACCGTCACGCTGCCGGTCTGCACCGTGAGGTCGATGCCGCGCAACACCTCGTGCGTGCCGAACGTCTTGTGGACGTCACGCACGTCCACCATGACCGTCACCGCGTCACCGTCCGGCGCAGGACGACGCGCAGGCGTTGCAGCGGCGTCGGGGGCAGGGTCCGCAGCGCACCCCGGGCGAAGTGCCGCTCGACGTAGAACTGGAGGATCGACAGCAGCGCGGTGAGCACGACGTACCAGACGGTGGCCACCATGAGCAGGGGCACCACTCTGCCGTTTCGGCCGTAGACCACCTGGACCTGGTAGAAGATCTCACCGATCGCCAGCACGTAGACCACTGACGTGCTCTTCAGGAGGTTGATCAGTTCGTTGGCGGCGTTGGGCAGGATCGCCCGCATCGCCTGCGGCAGCACGATGCGGCGGAACTGGCGGTGCCGAGGTATGCCCAGCGCGGCGGCGGCCTCCAGTTGACCCTGGTCGACCGAGAGGATGCCGGCGCGGACGATCTCCGCCGCGTAGGCCGACTGGTGCAGGGTGAGGCCGAGCAGCGCGGCACCGAACGGTCCGATCAGGTTCGCCGTCTGCACCTGGTAGAAGCCCGGCCCGAACGGCACACCGAGTTGCAGTGTGTCGTAGAGGTAGCCGAGGTTCGCCCAGAACAGCAGCTGCACGATCAGCGGCACCGAACGGAACACCCAGATGTAGGTCCAGCTGACCGCCTGGAGGACGGGGCTGCGCGACAGCCGCATGGCGGCCAGCGCGATCCCGGCGAGGAAACCCAGCGCCGCGCCGGCCACCGTGAGTTCGATGGTGGTCAGCAGCGCGCGGAGCACCGACCGTTCGAGGAAGTAGCCGGCGAACGTCGGCCAGTCCCAGCCCGGGTTGGTGACGAGCCCGTGGGTGAACTGGGCCGCAAGCACCAGCGCGACGACGGAGGCGACCCAACGCCACGGATGGCGGGCCGGCACCACTGTCAAGGTGGGCGGGTCTGTCCTGATGGGGGCTGCGGCAGGCGCGGACAGGAGACTCACGGGCACCTCCGGGTCACGGTTGCCCATGACCATAGGGACGACCGGTTAACCACTCATCCCTATCTGAAAAATAGGTTATTACGCTGGACCCGACCGGCCGGCCTGTCGATCGACGATGTGCGACAGCCAAAAACTTTTGTGCACTTCCTACAACTGAGGGACTGTTGGTTCGGTGGTTGCGCCATAGCGCTGGCCGCCGCCAGACGGAAGGGTGATCACTGCTGGGAGCCGTCGTCTCGCGGCACGCAGTTCGAGGTCTAGTTAAGGGGTCAGTCGGGTGTTCAACCGTGTCGCCATCGTCAACCGAGGTGAAGCCGCCATGCGGCTCATCCACGCGGTCCGCGAGCTGGCTGCGGAAACCGGCAGACAGCTCGAAACCGTCGCTCTCTACACCGACGTCGACCGCACCGCCACCTTCGTCCGCGAAGCGGACATCGCCTACGATCTCGGTCCGGCATCCGCTCGCCCGTACCTCAACCTGGCGGTGCTGGAGCGTGCCCTGACCGAGACCGGCGCCGACGCCGCGTGGGTCGGCTGGGGTTTCGTCGCCGAGGATCCGGCGTTCGCCGAGCTGTGCGAGAAGATCGGCGTCACGTTCGTCGGGCCGAGCCCGGACGCCATGCGCCAACTCGGCGACAAGATCGGCTCCAAGCTGATCGCGGAGCAGGTCGGCGTGCCGGTCGCGCCGTGGAGCCGCGGCGCCGTCGAGACCCTGGACGCCGCCCGGGCGGCGGCGGCCGAGATCGGCTACCCGCTGATGTTGAAGGCGACCGCGGGTGGCGGCGGGCGCGGCATCCGCGTGGTCCGCAGCGAGGCCGAGCTGGTCGACGCGTACGAGCGGACCAGCCAGGAGGCGGCGCGGGCGTTCGGCAGCGGCATCGTGTTCCTGGAGCGGCTGGTCACCGGCGCTCGGCACGTCGAGGTCCAGGTGATCGCCGACGGGCAGGGCACGGCGTGGGCGCTCGGCGTCCGCGACTGCTCGGTGCAGCGACGCAACCAGAAGGTCATCGAGGAGTCGGCGTCGCCGGTGCTCGACCCGGCGCAGGCTGCCGAGCTCAAGACGTCGGCCGAGCGACTGGCCATCGCGGTCGGCTACCGGGGCGCGGCGACCGTCGAGTTCCTGTACCACCCCGGCGACCGGCTGTTCGCGTTCCTCGAGGTCAACACCCGCCTCCAGGTCGAGCACCCGATCACCGAGCTGACCACCGGGTTCGACCTGGTCAAGGCGCAGCTGCATGTCGCGTCGGGCGGGCGGCTGGAGGGTGCGCCACCGGCCGAGCGGGGGCACGCCATCGAGGCGCGGCTCAACGCCGAGGACCCCGACCGTGACTTCGCGCCGTCGCCGGGGCGTATCGCGCGGCTGGACCTGCCCAGCGGCCCCGGCATCCGGGTGGACACCGGCGTCAGCGAGGGCGACACCATCCCGGCCGACTTCGACTCGATGATCGCGAAGATCATCGCGTACGGCCGCGATCGTGACGAGGCGCTCGGCAAGCTGCGTCGGGCGATGGCGAACACCACGGTGATCATCGAGGGTGGCGCGACGAACAAGAGCTTCGTGCTCGACCTGCTCGACCAGCCCGAGGTGATCGACGCCAGCGCGGACACCGGCTGGATCGACCGCGTCCGCGGCGAGGGCCGGCTCGTCACGCACCGGCACTCCGCTGTCGCGCTGGCCGCCGCCGCCATCGAGGCGTACGAGGAGGACGAACGCATCGAGCGGCAGCGGCTGCTGTCCACGGCGTCCGGTGGACGCCCGCAGGTACAGCACGCCAGCGGCCGCCCGTTGGACCTCAAGTTGCGCGGCGTCGGCTACCGCACGCGCGTGGCCCGGGTCGGCGCGCACCGGTTCCGCGTCGGCATCGAGGTGGGCCCCGTGGTGCGCACCGCCGACGTCGAACTGGACCGCTTCGACCGGCACACCGGCCAGATCGTCGTCAACGGCATCCGCTACCGCCTGCTCACCGGCACGTACGGGCCGACCCACCTGGTCGAGGTGGACGGGGTCACGCACCGGGTCAGCCGCGACGAGGGTGGCGTCCTGCGTTCCCCGATGCCCGCGCTCGTCGTCGCCACGCCGCTGGAGATCGGCGCCGAGGTCGAGGCGGGCGCACCCGTGCTGGTGCTGGAAGCGATGAAGATGGAGACGGTGCTGCGGGCGCCGTTCAAGGCGCGGCTGAAGGAGTGCGCCGTCTCGGTGGGCAGCCAGGTGGAGGCGGGTGCGCCGTTGCTGCGCCTGGAGCCGCTCGCGGACGAGGCCGGCGAGACCGCGGCCGACCCGACCGCCGAGGCCGTCGAACTGGACCTGCCCACCGCCGCCGAGGACGTGCCGGCGTACGAGCGCAGCAGGCGCGGTCAGGAGGACCTGCGCGGCCTGCTGCTCGGCTTCGACGTCGACCCGCACGACGAACGGCGGGTGCTCGACGACTACCTCACCGCCCGACGGGCCGCCACCGAGGCCGGTCCGCGATCCTCGGGCGCGGCGACCAGCCGGCGGCCCCTGGCCGCCGAGCTCGACCTCATCGAGGTGTTCGCCGACCTCGCCGAGTTGAGTCGCAACCGGCCGACCGGCGAGGACGGCGGCGCCGCGTACGTGCACAGCGCCCGCGAGTACTTCCACACCTACCTGCAGAGCCTCGACGTCGAGCGGGCCGGGGTGCCGGACGCCTTCCAGACCAAGCTCGCCAAGGCGCTCGGCCACTACGGTGTCACCGACCTGGAGCGCTCCCCCGCCCTCGAAGCGGCGGTCTTCCGGATCTTCCTCGCCCAGCAACGCGCGTCCGCCGACGCCACGGTCATCGCGACGCTGCTGCGCGCCTGGCTGCGGGAGACCCCGCCGGACGAGGCGCTGCGCGAGCCCGCCGGTCTCGCCTTGGAACGGCTGATCGCCGCGACGCAGGTCCGCTTCCCCGCGATCGCGGACCTCGCCCGTGGCGTGGTGTTCGCCTGGTTCGCCCAGCCACTGCTGCGCCGCAACCGCGCCCGCGTCTACGCCGGGGTCCGTGGGCACCTGCGGCACCTGGACGCCCACCCGGACGCCGCGGACCGCGCCGAGCGCGTCGCCGAGATGGTCCGCAGCACCGAACCGCTGGTCCGGCTGCTCGGCCAGCGGCTCGTCCGTGACCACCTCGACAACGCGGTGATGCTGGAGGTGCTGACCCGGCGGTACTACGGCAACAGGGCGCTCACCAGCGTACGCACGCACCAGGTTGCGGGCTGCACGTTCGTCGTCGCCGAGCGTGCCGACTCCAGTGTCGTCTCCGCCGCGGTGCGCTTCGACGCGTTGGGCAGCGCGCTGCGCGGGTTGGCCGAACTGTCCGCCGACGAGGACTCCGTCGACGCCGACATCTATCTCGGCTGGGAGAACCAACCGGAGGACTTCGACGCGATGGCGGCGGCGCTGGCCGAGGTCATCGCCGCGCACCCGCTGCCGCCCCAGGTGCGTCGGGTCACCACCACCGTCGCGGGGCGCGGCGGGGCGGTCATGCACCACCACTTCACCTTCCGCCCGTCGGGCACCCAGCTCGCCGAGGACCGGCTGATCCGCGGCCTGCACCCGTACATCGCGCAGCGGATGCAGTTGGAGCGGCTGCACAAGTTCGACCTGACCCGACTGCCGGCGACGGACGAGGAGGTCTACCTCTTCCAGTGTGTGGCGCGGGACAACCGGGCGGATGACCGCCTCGTCGCGTTCGCGCAGGTGCGTGACCTGACCGAGCTTCGCGAGCAGGACGGCCGCCTGGTGGCGCTGCCGACGACCGAGGACGCCATCGCCGCCTGCCTCGACTCGATCCGCCGCGCCCAGTCGCGGCGACCGTCGAAGACCCGCTTCCACACCAACCGGATCGTGGTCTACGTGTGGCCGCCGAGCGAGCTGACCCGCGAGGAGATGGAGATGATCGCCGGGCGCGTCCGCCCGACGACCGTGGGTGCCGGCCTGGAGGAGATCCTGTTCATCGCGCGGCAGCGCGACCGCCGGACCGGCGAGCTGGCCAAGATCGCCGTACGGATCACGTTCGACGCCGCGGGCGGCGCGGAGCTGGCCGTCGGTGAGCCGCCGGTCGAGCCGATCGAGCCGCTGGACGAGTACCGGCTCAAGGTGCTGCGGGCCAGCAGCCGCAACACCGTGTACCCGTACGAGCTGACCGGCCGGCTCGGTGCCTTCGTCGAGCACGACCTCGACGCCGACCACGCGTTGGTGCCGGTGGACCGGCCGAAGGGGCGCAACAGCGCCGCCATCGTCGCCGGGGTGGTCACGACCCCCACCGAGCGGCACCCGCAGGGCGTCACCCGGGTGGTGCTGCTCGGCGACCCGACGAAGTCCCTGGGCGCCCTGTCCGAGCCCGAGTGCCGTCGCGTGATCGCCGCTCTGGACCTCGCGGAGCGGATGAACGTGCCGCTGGAGTGGTGGGCGCTGTCCGCCGGTGCCCGGATCTCGATGACCTCCGGCACGGAGAACATGGACTGGGTGGCCGCGGCGCTCAAGCGGATCGTCGAGTTCACCCAGGCCGGCGGTGAGATCAACATCGTAGTCGCGGGCATCAACGTCGGCGCGCAGCCGTACTGGAACGCCGAGGCCACGATGCTCATGCACACCAAGGGCATCCTGGTGATGACACCCGACTCGGCGATGGTGCTCACCGGCAAGCAGTCGCTCGACTTCTCCGGCGGCGTGTCCGCCGAGGACAACTTCGGTATCGGCGGCTACGACCGGGTGATGGGTCCGAACGGGCAGGCGCAGTACTGGGCGCCGAACCTGACGGCCGCCCGGGACGTGGTGATGTCGCACTACGACCACACGTACGTCGCGCCCGGCGAGGCGGCGCCCCGGCGGGCGGTCACCACCGACCCCGCCGACCGCGACATCTCCGGCTTCCCGCACAACGTGGCGGGCAGCGCCTTCGGCACCGTCGGGGAGATTTTCTCCGTCGAACACAACCCGGACCGCAAGAAGCCGTTCGACATCCGTACGGTGATGCGTGCCCTGGCCGACCAGGACCACCCGGTGCTGGAGCGGTGGGCGGGCATGGCGGACGCGGACACGGCGGTCGTGCAGGACATCCACCTCGGCGGCATCCCGGTCTGCCTGCTCGGCATCGAGTCCCGGTCGGTGCCCCGGCACGGCTTCCCGCCCACCGACGGCCCGGACACCTACACGGCGGGCACGCTGTTCCCCCGCTCGTCGAAGAAGGCCGCGCGGGCGATCAACGCGGCCAGCGGCAACCGGCCCCTCGTCGTACTGGCGAACCTGTCCGGCTTCGACGGCTCACCGGAGTCGATGCGCAAGCTGCAACTGGAGTACGGCGCCGAGATCGGCCGGGCGATCGTCAACTTCCGGGGGCCCATCGTCTTCTGCGTGATCTCGCGCTACCACGGCGGTGCGTTCGTGGTGTTCTCGAAGGCGCTGAACCCGAACATGACGGTGCTCGCGCTGGAGGGCTCGTTCGCCTCGGTGCTCGGCGGTGCCCCCGCCGCCGCGGTGGTGTTCTCCGCCGACGTCAACGCCCGCACGGCGGCCGACCCCCGGGTGCGGGACCTGGAAGCCCGTGCCGCGGCCGCCGCCGGCACCGAACGCGCCGCGCTGACCGCCGAACTCGACGAGCTGCGCTCGTCGGTGCGCGCCGAGAAGGTCGGCGAGGTGGCGACGGAGTTCGACCGGGTGCACAACATCCAACGCGCCGTCGAGGTCGGCTCGGTGGACGCCGTCATCCGCGCCGCCGAGCTGCGTCCGCGCATCATCGAGGCCATCGAGGCCCGCCTGGGGTAACGCCAGGGTGGTGGGGGAAATGCTCCACCACAGACACACCGCGGCGGTCCCGCCGATTGCACCCGGGTCAGGTGCAATCGGCGGCCGCCCCCGGGTGTGTCTGTGGTGGAGGATCCCCGACCGCAGGAGGTGCCGTGCGAGGCGACCAGCCGGATGACCGTGCCGCCTTCGACCGGTTCTTCCAGACCTGTTACGGCCGGATCAGCGCGCAGGTCCACGCCTATCTCGGCGACCGGGCCGAGGCCGAGGACGTGAGCCAGGAGGCGTTCCTGCGGGCCTGGCAGAAGTGGCGCGACATCTCCTCGTACGACGATCCGGTGGCGTGGGTGCGCCGGGTGGCCTGGAACCTCGCCACCAACCGGCTGCGCCGGCTCACCGTCGCGGCCCGCGCGTTACGCCGCCAGCCCATCGTGGCGCCCGTGCCGGCGGTGCAGCCGGACCACGTGGCACTTGTCGCCGCCCTGCGTACGCTGCCAGAGCGGCAGCGCCGGGTGATCGTGCTGCATTACATCGCCGACCTGCCGACCGCCGAGATAGCCGCCAGCCTCGGCGTGCCGCAGGGCACCGTGGTGTCGTGGCTGCACCGCGGCCGGGCGAAACTGGCGGAGCATCTGAGCGAAACGTCGAGCGGAGAGGCGGTCGCGTCGTGACACCCCCGGAGCCGGATCCCGGTCGAGACGACGTCACCGGTTTCGTGCTGCGGTCGTACGCCGACAGCGGCCATCTGTCGTTCGCCGCGCCATCGGCCGACGTGATCGTGCGCCGGGCCCGGCGTCGCACCAGGACGAAGGTCGCGCTGTCCTTCGCCGCGGTGGTGGCGGTCGCCGCCGGGAGCATCGCGACGATCACGAGGCTCGGTCCCGATCCGGACCGGGACCCACCGATCATCGGGCCCACGCCGACACCGTCGGTGAGCGTCTCCCCCACGCCGGCGGCACCGCCGACGCCGCCGACGACGTCGCCCTCGACTCCACCCGACCGGCGGACCCCGTCGCGGTCGGGGTCACCGACCGGCACTCCGAGCGCGACCGGCAGCGCTCCGACGCCGCTGGGCGTGCGCGGCGTCGACTGGGTGAACGCCACGATCACCATGACGGCATCGACGGGCGACGAGTGCCTGACCGGCAGGATCCGATTCGTCGACGGCAGGGGCGGCCAGCCGGGCGACGCTCCGCACATCTCCATCTCCTCCGCGTACGACGAGGGCGCCGCGACGTACGGTGACCTGAACGGCGACGGCCGCGACGAGGCGGTGGTGTACGGGTCCTGTCTGGCCGGCGCCGGCGACGAGGACGCCTCCGGTCAGGTGCTGGTCGTGACCGGGCGCACCGGTCAACTGGTCGGCAGTTGGGTCGGGCCGGTGGCCGAGGTGGTCAACGACGTGCGGGTCACCGGCGGGCGACTGGTCATCTCCTCGACCAAGAAGTACGCCGAGCCCGAGGTGCCGGTGGATCGCACCTACCGCTGGACGGGGACCCGTTACGCGCAGAGCTGAGCCCTCGACAGAGCGCCGAGGAGCGCGGCGGTATCCGCCCTCAGCCGGTTCGCTGCTCGCGGGTCGGGCCACCCTCGGCCTGCCAGGCGGCGACGAGATCCTCGCGGGCCCGGGCCACCCGGGAGCGGATGGTGCCGACCGGGCAACCGCAGACGTCCGCCGCCTCGGCGTAGGACAGGCCGAGCACCTGCGTGGCGACGAACGCCTCGCGACGCTCCGGGCTCAGGCCGGCGATCACCTGCTGGAGGGTGACGCCCTCGTCGGCGCCGGCGGTGATCGCACCGGCGGCCTCGGCCGCCGCCTGCCAGTCCGTCACCGAGGCCAACCGTGGCCGGGCGACCGCCGTCCGGACGTGATCCACGGCAACGCGTCGCGCGATGGTGAACACCCAGGTACGCGCCGACGACCGGCCGGCGAAGCCGGGCAGGTTGCGAAACGCCCGCAGGAACGTCTCCTGGGTCAGGTCGTCGGCCTCACCCGGCCCGGCCAGGTGCGACAGGAACCGCCGGACCTGATCCTGCAGGGCCCGGACGAACGCGGTGGCGGCCTGCCGGTCGCCCCGGCCCGCCTCCTGCGCCCACCGGGTCACCTGATCGTCGTCAGCGGCGCCGTTGCGCACAGACCACCGTCCTGGGTGCCACGGGCGCTCCTCCATGCCGAGTTGCCGTCGTCGGATCGCGCCGCTCAGCCGCGCACTCTGGTGGTCGGTGGCCGGCCCGGGAAAGTTCCCGGAACCTGATCGCACCTGTGCGAAAAAGGCGTGCGTACCTAACAATTAGCTGACATGCGGCGACCAAGCTGGCGCGCATGCACAAAGCGAATGTGAAGATCACCGGTTTGGCGGTTCTGCTGTTGTCGCTCGCGGCCTGCGGCGACGACCCGAAGGCGTCGGAGCCGCAGGTGGCCGCGCTCCCGGGCGCGACCACGTCGGCGAGTGCCGGCCCGGCCGCGTCGAGCAACGCCGCCGACCGCCAGCTCCCCCTCGGCGCGACCAAGCAGGAGGTCGACCGCCGCTACGAGGCCTACTACGCCTGTTGGACGCAGCACGGTGTGCCGTCGGCGCCGGCGCAGGGCGGAAACGGTGGTCCGCTGCTCAGCTACAAGATGGACGAGAAGAAGTATCAGCCGGCCGTGGACGCGTGCGCCGACAAGGAGCCGCTGGGCCCGCCGGAGCTCGACCCGCACCAGAACCCGAACTTCGCCGACGACCTGCGCGAGAAACTGCAGTGCGTCCGGGACCAGGGCCTGTCGATGGAGATCCGGCAGGGAGGCACGGACAACGCCAACATCTGGGTCGCGCCGGAGACCAAGGCCAACCTGGAGAAGGCGAACAGCGACGCGGGGCTGGAGATCCAGCGTCAGTGCGAGATCTCGGCCTTCACGCAGAGGTAGCCGACCGTGCAGACGAAACCCCTCATCATCACCATCACGTGCGGCGTGCTCGCGCTGGGCGGCGTGGCCTACGCCGTCCACGCCAGCGCCGGCGACGACTCTCCAGCCGCGCAGCCGGCCGCGGCCAGGGTGGCCACGGCCGAGGTGGTCCGGACCGACCTCTCCGACTACTGGGCCGAGAGCGGCACGGTCGGCTATCGCAAGCAGCGCACGCTGCGGGGTGTCGCGCCCGGGGTGCTCACCTGGTTGCCCCAGTCCGGCAGCACCATCGCCCGCGGCGACATCATGTACCGCTCCGGTGACCGCCCGGTGATCCTCTTCTACGGGTCGTCGCCGATGTTCCGCGACATCAGCGTGGTCGGCATGGTCGGCCGCGACGTCAAGGTGCTGGCCGACAACCTTCGGGCGCTCGGCTACCGGATCGGGTCCCAACCCGCACCGGGGACCCGGGTGACCGTCCAGGGCGGGCCACCACCGGCCGCGAACGACCCGGGTACGAACGACCAGGGTACGAACGGCGAGGCCACGAACGGAGGGGCCAACAAGCCGGGTTCGCCGCCGGCAGCCGCCGGCACCGGGGCGTACCAGACCGTCGTGACCAGCCAGGACGCCGTCTTCACCCGGTCACTCAAGGACGCCGTGAAGCGCTGGCAGACGGCCAAGGGGGTACGTCCGGCAACCGGCACCGTGACACTCGGCGACATTCTGGTGCTGCCCGGTGCGGTGCGGGTCGGCACGGCCGCGGCCCAACTCGGCGACGACGCCACCGGCAACCTGATGGCGATCAGCGATCAGGCCAAGGCGGTCACCGTCGAGATCGACGCCAGCCGGGCCGACGACCTCCGTGCCGGGCAGAAGGTGCAGATCACCCTTCCGGACAGCGCACACACCAGCGGCACCATCACCTCGGTGAGCAGCAACGTCCAGGCCGCCCAGTCCGACGGCGACAACCCGGGCTCGGAGGGCCCGAAGGTGCAGGTCGTCATCGCGGTGGACGACGCCTCGACGATCCAGAACATCAGCTCTGCCACCGTCGAGGTCCGGTTCACCGGCACCACCGAGCGCGACGTACTCGCCGTCCCGGTCGGCGCACTGCTCGCGCTCAGCGGTGGCGGTTACGGCGTACAGATCTCCGACGGCGCCCTGACCGCGGTGAAGGTGGGCCTGTTCGCCGACGGCATGGTGCAGATCAGCGGTACCGGCATCACCGCCGGCACCAGGGTGGTGACGACGTCGTGACCCCGGTGTTGGAGATCGACGGTGCCACCCGGCGCTACGGCGCGGACGTGACGGCGCTGCGCGACGTCTCGTTGCGGATCGACACGGGCGAGTTCGTGGCCATCCTGGGCCCGTCCGGGTCGGGAAAGTCCACCCTGCTCAACATCATGGGCACGCTGGACCGGCCCACCGAGGGTCGGGTACTGATCGGCGGGCGGGATGTCACCACCATGTCCGACCGGCACCTGTCCAGCCTGCGTGGCCGGTGGCTGGGTTTCGTGTTCCAGCAGTTCCACCTCACCGACGGGCTGACCGCGACCGAGAACGTCGCGACCGGTCTGCTCTACGCCGGCGTCCACCGCCGGCACCGCCGGGCGCTGGCCCTGGCGGCACTGGAACGGGTCGGTCTGGCCCACCGCGCCGACCACCACCCGCAGGCACTCTCGGGCGGTGAACGCCAACGGGTGGCGATCGCCCGGGCGCTCGTCAACCGGCCCGCGCTGGTGTTGGCCGACGAGCCGACCGGGGCGCTCGACGTGGCCACCGGCTCGGCCGTGCTGGACCTGCTGACCGAGCTGAACCGGGACGGGACCACGATCGCGCTGATCACCCACGATCACGAGGTGGCCGCCCGGGTGCCCCGACAGCTCCGCATCCTGGACGGCCGCCTGGTGTCCGACTCCGCGGCGGGCGGTGGGTCGGCATGAGGCGTACCCGGCAAGAGGCGAGGGTGGACCGGGACGCCGCACCGGTCCGACTGGCCCCGGCCGACCTGGTCGGCCTGGGTCTGCTCGGCATCCGGACGCGCACGGCGCGGGCCGCCCTGTCGGCGCTCGGCATCGCCATCGGCATCGCCACCCTGATCCTGGTCACCGGGATCCCGGCGTCGAGCCAGCGGGCACTGGAGGAGAAACTGGCCGCCCTGGGCACCAACCGACTACAGGTCACACCGGCGCCCAACCGCGAGCCACCGGTCCAGCTGCCCGTCGAGTCGGTGGACATGGTGTCCCGGATCGCGCCGGTGACGGTGGCGAGCGCGACCGCCGACTTCGGGCTGAACGTCGCCCGTTCCGACCGGACCGGCGCCGGCGACTACAACGCCATCGCGGTCGTCGCCACCAGGACGAACCTGCTCGCGGCGATCGACGGCCGGGTACGCTCCGGCCGGTTCCTGGATCCCGCGATGGAACGCCTGCCGACGGTGGTCCTCGGCTCGGTCGCCGCCCAGCGGCTCGGCTTCGCCACGGTCGACCTCTCCCAGCCGCTCCAGGTCCACCTCGGCGGGCAGCGGTTCAGCGTGATCGGCATCCTCGACCCGGTGCCCCTCGCACCCGAGATCGACCGCTCCGCGATGATCGGCTGGGAGGCGGCCAACCGCTGGCTGCGCTTCGACGGGCACCCGACCCGGATCTATGTGCAGACCACCGACGCCCAGGTGGTGGCGGTACGCCAGGTGCTGGCCGCCACGGCCAATCCGGAGCATCCCAGCGACGTGCAGGTCAGTCGTCCCTCGGACGGGCTCGCCGCCAAGCAGGCCGTGCGGCAGACCTTCAGCTCGCTGCTGCTCGGGCTGGCCGGGATCGCGTTGCTCGTGGGCGGCATCGGGGTGGCCAACACGATGTACATCTCGGTGCTGGAGCGACGCCGCGAGATCGGCCTGCGTCGGGCCCTGGGCGCCAACCGGGGCCAGGTACGCATCCAGTTCGTGACCGAGTCGATCGTGCTGTCGGCGCTCGGCGGAGTGGCCGGAGTGCTGGCCGGCGCGGTGGCCGTCGCCGGTTATGCCACCCTCCAGCACTGGCCGGTGACCATCCCACCGACGGCGGCCGCCGTCGGGCTGGGCGGTGCGCTGATCATCGGGGTGTTGGCCGGGGTCTACCCGGCGATGCGGGCGGCCTCGCTCGACCCCACCGAGTCGCTGTCCAGTGTCTGAGCAGTCGTTAGGAATCTGTCAGGTCGGGCCTGGAACCGGTTCGGTGCCGCAGCGCCGGCCTATCATCGCCGGCATGTGTGCGATGGTCTTGGTCGCTGACGACGATCCGCGGCACGCGGAGGGGATCCGCCGCTATCTCGTGGCTGCCGGCCACGAGACGATCGTGGTGCACGACGGGCGGGCGGCGCTGGACGCCGCCCGCCGGGCCCGGCCCGACCTGCTGATCCTGGACGTGATGATGCCGGGGTTGGACGGCTTACAGGTGTGCCGCACGGTGCGGCAGGAGTCGGACGTCCTGGTGCTCATGCTCACCGCGCGCAGCGCCGAGAGTGACCTGCTGCTCGGCCTGGAACTGGGCGCCGACGACTATCTGACCAAACCGTTCAGCCCCCGGGAGTTGGTGGCCCGCACCCGTACCCTGCTGCGCCGCGCGCCCCGGGGCGCGCCCGAGCCCACCGACCGGGGCATCCGGCAGATCGGTCGGATCGGCGTCGATCCGGTCGGGCACCACGTGACCGTCGACGGCGAGCGGATCGAGTGCACCCGTGGCGAGTTCGCCATCCTGGCCGCGATGTCCGAGCAACCGGACCGGGTCTTCACCCGAGCGCAGCTGCTGCACCACACCCGTGGCCTCGACCGCAGCTCGACCGAGCGCACCATCGACGTCCACATGATGAACCTGCGCCGCAAGATCGAGACCGACCCGAGACGACCCCGGCAGTTGCTCACCGTGCACGGGGTGGGCTACAAGTTGGCGCTGGGTCCGACACCGTGAGCGGGGACCAGGTGCCGCTGCGGCACAGCCTGGTGACCCGGCTGTTGGTCGCCGCCGTGGTGATCGCGCTGGCCGCGATCTCGGCCACCGCCTGGCTGGCGGCGACGACCACCACCCGCGCGATCAACTACGAGCAGGGCGGCGCGGTCGCCGACCAGAAGGCCGTCTACCAGGCGCTGCTCGGTTACGCGGCCACCCACCACGACTGGTCCGGGGCTGCCGCCCTGGTGCGATCGCGCGCCGCCGAGCTGGACCGCCGCATCACGCTCACCACCGACGACCACCGGGTCATCCTCGACTCGCAGACCGGGCCGGCGCTGCGGAACACCAGCCCCGCGGCCGTGGTGGATCCGCTCCAGGTCGACCTGGGCCTGACCGGCGGCGACGAGCACATCGACGAGCGGGCCGTCGGGCCCTACGTCGTGCCGACCGAAGACCGGTACGTGCTCAGCGAGGTGGCCAAGAACAGCCTGGCCTGCTTCCACAAGGTGGGCTACGACGGGGTCATCGAGGTCGCGACAACCGGCCGCCCGAGCGTCGTGCTCACCAACGTCCGCGCCGAGGCCGAGCGGCCCCTGACCCGGTCCGTGACCGAGAGCTGCGGGTTCGCGCTCGACAGCCTGGTCAGCGCAGCCGAGAAGAAGGCACTCCAGACGCTGACCACCCTGACCGCCCACTGCCTCAACCTCGGCGACCGCACCTCCGAGCTGCGCATCACGCCGACCTTCGATGCCTATCTGGGCGAATCGGCGGTCGTCCGGACCGCGCACGAGAAGACCGAGGTGAAGCCACCGTCGCTGCTCGAACCGGCCGGGCCGGTCGGCGTCGTGCGGGGCTGCGTCGAATCGGCGCGCAGAACCCAACTCCGGCCGTACGTGGCGCCCCGCGCGCTGCTGTTCGTCACCGCCCCCGGCACCGGCGACACCACGCTGCGCCTGTCCGGCGGCAGCATCGGGCGAATCGTGGCGGTCACCGGCGCGGTCCTGCTCGCCACCGTCGCGGCGACCGTGCTCGTCGGCCGGCGCCTGGTGCGGCCACTGCGCACCCTCACCGACGCGGCCGATCAGCGCACGCCCGCCCCGGTGTCCGGCCGCGACGAGATCGGCCGGTTGGCGCGCGCCCTCAACGACTCCACGCAACGCCGGGATCGGGCCGAGGCGCAACGCCGCACCATGGTCAACGACGTGGCACACGAGCTGCGTACGCCACTGAGCAACATCCGCACCTGGCTGGAGGCGGCGCAGGACGACCTGGCCCCGACCGACGCCCAGCTGCTGGCGCTGCTGCACGAGGAGGCGCTGCTGCTCCAGCACATCATCGACGACCTTGGCGACCTGGCCGCCGCCGACGCGGGCACGCTGCGCATCGACCCGGAACCGACCTACCTGCGGGACGTGCTCACGCAGGTGGTCGACAGCCACCGGGGCAGCGCGCTCGCGGCCGGGGTGCGCCTGGAACTCAGCGTCGTGTCCGACCCGGTGGTGCGGGCCGATCAGGTACGCCTACGACAGGTGGTCGGCAACCTGATCTCGAACGCCATCCGGTACACCCCGCCCGGCGGCTCGGTCACGGTCGGCGCGGACGGCACCACCATCTCCGTTCGGGACACCGGCAGCGGCATCGCCCCGGCCGACCTGCCGAAGATCTTCGACCGTTTCTGGCGGGCCGACGAGTCGCGCAGCCGGGTGACCGGCGGCAGCGGCCTCGGCCTGGCGATCGCGCGCCACCTGACCGAGGCACACGGCGGCACGATCGAGGTGCGGAGCGAGGTGGGCCGGGGCACGCACTTCACCATCCGACTGCCGGGCCCGACGACCACCAGGTGAGCGGAGCACGCGAGAGGGAGCGTTGACGCCAGCAGGCGCCTCCCTTTTCCCCGCACGCAACGCCGCGCGTTCAGCTCGGTGGACCATCCGGCGGCCGGCGTTTCCGGGTGGAGTGGGACCGGCCACCCTCGCGGAGTCGGGTGGCCTCGCGCAGCGCCACTTCGCGGCCGGTGTGGGCGAAGTCGGTCAACAGGCGCAGCTGGTCGTCGGTGAATCCGGCGATGCGCTCGGTCAGGTAGGTGGCCATCGGCTGGTAGAGCGCGGCCAGTTCGTCGGCCCGGTCGGGCCTGGCGTGCACGGTGATCCGGCGGCGGTCGTGCGGATCGTGCTCGCGGCGGACGAGTCGCTGCGCCTCCATCCGGTCGAGCATCTTGCTCACCGCACCGGTGGTCATGCCCATCCGTTCGGCGAGCTGAGTGGGTGTGACGGCGAGACCCGCGCTGACGAGGTTGAGGCAGTGCAGGTCGTTGACCGGTACGCCGAGCTGGTCGGCCACCGCCGACTGGAACAGCGCGGTGGCACTGACGAACTGCGGGATCTCCACCCAGGCAGCCGCCACGAGCGCCTCGTGCCCCGTTGACATGCCCACCTCTCCCCAGATAGCTTCCCAAAGAAGTAACTTCCTTGAGAAGTTACTTCTTTGGTGGGATGACCCCGCGGAAAGCCTAGAACAGGAGCGAGTGGACGTGACTCACGCACTGATCATCGGCGGTGGTGTCGCGGGTCCGACCGCCGCCATCGCACTACGGAAAGTCGGAATCGACGCCACCGTCTACGAGGCGTACGCCACCACGGCTCACGACGTGGGTGCCAGCATGGGCATCTCCCTCAACGGTCTCGACGCGCTACGCACCCTCGACGCGCACACCGTCGTCCGCGACGCCGGCTTCCCGGTGCCCCGCGGCGTCATGTGGCTCGGCAACGGCAGACGCCTTGGCGAGGGACACACCGGCACACCGCTGCCCGACGGGACGCTCCCGATCGTCATCGGACGCCACGACCTCTACGCCGCGCTGCGTCACGAGGCCCTGCGGCGCGGCGTGCCCATCCACCACGGCAAGCGCCTCGCCCACACCGAACACCGCGGTGACCAGGTCGCCGCGGTGTTCACCGACGGCACGGAAGCTGTCGGCGACCTGCTCATCGGCGCCGACGGCATCGGCTCGACGACCCGGCGCTTCGTAGCCCCACACGCACCACGACCTCGGGTACGTCGGGCTCATCGGCACGGGCGGGATCACCCGCGAGGTCACACCGCAAACCGAGCCCGGCGTGATGAACATGGTCTTTGGCAGGCGGGCGTTCTTCGCCTCCATGGCCAGCCCCGACGGCAGCGTCTGGTGGTTCGCCAATCTCCCCCGGGCCGACGAACCCACCGCAGCCGACCTCGCCGCGACCTCCGGCTCGCAGTGGCGCCAGCGGTTGCTGGAGGTCTTCGCCGGGGACAGGTCGCCGGCGGTGCCGCTCATCCGCGCGACACCGCCGGACTCCACGTGGTTTCCCCTGCACGACATGCGTGCCCCGAAGCGGTGGCACCGCGGACGCGTCGTCCTCATCGGTGACGCCGCGCACGTGAGCTCACCCAGCTCCGGTCAGGGCGCGTCGATGGCCTTCGAGGACGCCGTGCAGCTGGCCCGCTGCCTGCGGGACCGGGACGATCCGCCGGCGGCGTTCCACGCGTACCAACGGTTGCGGGCCGAACGCGTCAGCAAGGTGCTGGCGGGAGCCAGACAGGTCAACCGCAGCAAGGCGGCCACCGGCATGAGTCGAGTCCTGCGCGACGTGACGTTCCCCCTGTTCATGAGGAAGTTCAGCACCCCCGAGGCGTTTGCCTGGCTGTACGACCACCGCATCGACTTCCACCGGCCGACAGACGATCAGCCGGCCACCGTCAGCGGACCACCCCGATACCGGTAAACGACCTGTCGTACTCGGTGAACGACCGGTTGTTGTGCGGCGCGTAGATCCAGGTCCGCAGCGAGTTGGCAGCGGTGTCGACCTCGACCAGGCGGACCGGGTTGGTGGAGTTGGAGTGGAACGTCTGGAGGAACGAGTAGATCTTGTTGCCGTTGACCCCGGTGTCGACCCGGTTGCCGGCGATGCCGGTGTGCCCGGAGAAGACGAACCGGATGTTGGCGTACCGCTTGACCAGGTTGTCGAAGAGATACTGCGGGCTGGTCTCGCCGTAGCCGGCGCTCTGCTCGATGCTGCCGTTGCCGTCGATGTAGTCATGGGTGACCACTATGACGTTGTGCCGGGGGTTGGCGGCGACAACGCTTCTGGCCCAGTTCACGGCCGCGACCCGGGGCCACAGCTCCAGGGTCAGCACCAGCCACTGCGCGCCGCCGGCCTCGAAGGTCGAGTAGGAGTTGTCGACCTTGCCAGCCTCGAACTGCCCCTTGGCCGCGCGGTACTGGCTGACGGTGAAGTACCTGTTGAACACGCTGGTGTCGCGGATGAGTTCGCGGGTGCGGGCGGGGTCGCGGGCGGAGCCGCCGGGACCGGGCGCCTGGGTGTCGTGGTTGCCGACGGCCAGGGCGTACGGGATGGCGGCATTCTCGATCGGACGCATCGCGTTGCGGGCGAGGACGTACTGCGCGTGGTCCGCGGTGTCCCAGTTGACCACGTCACCGGAGGACGTCACGAAGCGCAGGTCCAGCGCGGACCGGTTCTGCACCAGCCAGTTCGTGCGGTTGAGGAAGCGGGTGTCGCTGCTGTTGAGCACCTCCTGCTGGGTGTCCGGCAGGACGGCGAAGCTGAACTTCGTGTCGGTGGCGTCGGCGGTCTCCAGCACCCGCCCGGAGCCGCTGACGCTCGTGGTGGCGTAACGGGAACTGCCCCACGTCCACGCGTGCGTTCCGGCGGCGTGCGCCGCGCCGCCGACGAATGTTCCCCCCGGCACGGCGAGTGCCACCGCCGCGGCCATCGCCCCGAACCTTGCCCTCGATCTTCTGATACGCACCGCTGGTCCTCTCCTGCCGACATAGGCCCAAGAACTGGACATTCGCAGCCTAGAGAGGATCGGGACGACACTGGTAAATGCGGTGAGACCTTCCTGAGTACCCGGGCCGCATTTTCCGTCACGCACGGGTCAACCTCGCGGAGGTCGCGCCCGCCGCCCGGGGAGGCGACCGGCTCCGCCCGGTCGTGCCCGCCCTAGCGCGGGCCGCCGCGTCGACCCGCGCCGGCCGTGGAGGGCCGGTGGGCGATGCGGGGAGCCCGCACCGCCGAGGAGGTGCCGGACCCCGGGCGGAAGTCCCGGGCCGCGCTTGCCACCATCTCGTCGGGATCGCGGGTGAGCGCCTGCCGGATGTGCGCCGGCACGATCTCGCTCGTCGCCATGGCCAGGCGGACCTGGACCGAGCGGTCGTCGAGCAGCAGCGCCAGGTCGGCCTCGCCCAGCTCGACCGCACGCACCAGCGCGGCACGGACGTCGACCACCGGGTCCGCGGCGAGCGCGCTGCGCTGCGCGGCGGTGGTCCGCGGGTTGCGGGCCAACCCCTTGCGTACGCGTGCGGTGCGATCGCCCAGCAGGGCGGTGATCGCGCCCGGGTCGTGGGTATGGGTGGCGAGTCGTTCGCGTACCTCGGGTGAGACGTCGTCGACGAGCCTGGCGGCCAGCTCCGGTTCCAGGTCCCGGCGCTCGGCGAGGAGACCGCGAAGCTCCTTGTCGGATGCCTCGGACATGGCTCGGCGGACCGACTCGTCACAGGCCGGGTTGCTGGCGACCGCCCACCGGATCCACCGGTCGGCGTCCTTGACCAGACGCATCAGGTTGGCGATCGAGGCCGAGGGGTTCCTCGCCACGGCCTCCCGGACCTGACGATCATGGTCGCGGGTCAGCGGGCGCAGTGCCTGCGCGGGCGCGTCGGCCCGAGCGGCGACCGCCTTGCGGACCACGGCCGACGGGTCGGACGCCAGGTCGATGAGGGTCATCTGCGGCGTGCTGGGGTCCTGTGCGAGAGCGAGCCGTGCGTCAGCGTCGCCACCGATCGGACGGTGGTCGGTGACGTCGGACCCGCTGTGACGGTCGGGCTCGCCGACGTCCTGCTGTTTCCCCATGGGCGTAATCATGTCACGGGCCGCCGGCCACCCTCAGGAGACGACCGCTCCTGGCCCGGCGGGGGCGGGTGCGGGGGCGACCCGGGCGGGTACCCGCAGGCCGGACATGCCGCCATCCACCGGGAGCGACGACCCGTTCACCGACCCGGTGGCGGGCGACGCCAGGTAGACGACGGCGGCGGCCACCTCGTCGGCGGTCACCAGGCGGCCTGTCGGCTGGCGGGACGCGAGGTGTCGTTTCTCCGCCGTCGGATCGTCCGCACCGGCGAGCAGGCGGGCCACCCAGGGCGTGTCCACGGTGCCGGGGGCGACACAGTTGACCCGGACTCCCTCCGCCACCAGGTCGGCGGCCATGGCGAGGGTGAGGGCGTGCACGGCGCCCTTCGACGCCGAGTACAGGGCGCGTTGGGGCAGGCCGACGGTCGCCGCGATCGAGGAGATGTTGACGATCGCCGCGGCCGACGACCGGCGCAGGTACGGCAGTGCGACGGCACTCGTGCGGGCCACCCCGGAGACGTTGACGTCGAGCACCCGGCTCCACACCTCGTCGTCGTCGTCCTCCACCGTGCCCACGGCGGAGATGGCGGCGTTGTTGACCAGGATGTCGATGCCGCCGAACCGCTCGGCGACCGAGGCGACGGCCGCACCGAGGGAGGACCGGTCGGCCACGTCCGCCCGGACGCCGTGGACGCGAGGATCCTCGGGGAGAGCCGACAGGTCCAGGTCCAGTACGCCCACCCGGGCGCCGGCGGCCACGAACGCCCGCACACAGGCGTGGCCGATCCCCGAGCCACCTCCGGTCACCACCGCCACGAGACCGTCACACCGCATCCTTCTCTCCCCTCTTGAGCAGTCCTCCGAGTCGACGCACCGTCGTCAGGCGCTGCGCAGCGTGTTGCGCTGCCGGCCGAGGCTGTCGATCTCGACCTCCATCACGTCACCGGCGGCCAGGTACGGGAACCGGCCGGAGAGCGCCACACCCTGCGGGGTGCCGGTGTTGATGACGTCGCCCGGGTCCAGGACCGTGTACTGGGACAGGTGCCAGACCAGGTACGCCACGTCGAAGATCATGTCTTTCGTGCTGGAGTCCTGGCGGGGCTCGCCGTTGACCCAGGAGCGCAGCCGCAGCGCCTGCGGGTCGTCGATCTCGTCGGCGGTGACCAGCCACGGGCCGAGCGGTTGGAACGTCTCGCAGGACTTGCCCTTCGACCACTGGCCACCGGAGACGGCGAGCTGGAAGTCGCGCTCGGAGACGTCGTTGGACAGCACGTACCCGGCAATGTGCGCGGCGGCGTCGGCCGGCGAGGCGAGGTAGCGGGCCCGACGGCCGATCACCACCGCCAGCTCCACCTCCCAGTCGGTCTTCGTGGAGCCACGCGGGATCAGGACGTCGTCGTGGGGGCCGACCACGGTGTTGGGCGCCTTGTAGAAGATGATCGGGGCGGTCGGTGGCTCGGCGCCCGACTCGGCGGCGTGCGCGGCGTAGTTCTGCCCGACGCAGAGGACCACACCGGGACGGGCGATCGGCGCGCCGACCCGCTGACCGGTGACGTCGATCTCGGGCAGGTCGGCGGCCTCGCGGACGCGCCGGACGCCGTCTCCGGCGAGGAACTCCGCGTCGATGTCGGCGGTCAGCGACGAGAGGTCGAAGTGCCGCCCGTCGACGTACAGGACGGGGCGTTCCCGGCCGACGGGGCCGACGCGCATGAATCTCACGAACCATCCTCCGGTGCCTGGTGGCGGCAGAGCCGTTTCCGATAGGATCTTGTTCGCCAGTGTGTACTCGCTCACACCAATACAGTCAAGGCGGGTCGACGCCGCCATGCGGATTGCCCTCTTCATCACCTGCGTCAACGACCTCGCCTATCCGGCCACCGGCATCGCGGTCACCCGCGTCCTGCGGCGGCTCGGCCACACCGTCGACTTCCCCACCGGCCAGACCTGTTGCGGGCAGATGCACGCCAACACCGGTTATCGGGCCGAGGCGATGCCGATGGTGCGCCACTTTGTCGACGTCTTCGACACCTACGACGCCGTCGTCGTGCCGTCCGGGTCGTGCACCGCGATGATCCGCGACCAGTACCCGCGGTTGCACCCGCCCGCCACATCGGTGGCCGGCCGCACCTACGAGCTGTCCGAGTTGCTCGTCGACGTCCTCGGCGTCACCGACGTCGGTGCCGAGTTCCCGGAAACGGTGACCTACCACCCCACCTGTCACGGCCTGCGGCTGCTGCGGCTGGGTGACCGGCCGCTGCGACTGCTGCGCGAGGTACGCGGCATCCGGCTGGTCGAGCTCGGCGACGCCGAGGAGTGCTGCGGTTTCGGCGGCACCTTCGCCCTGAAGAACCCGGACGTCTCCACCGCGATGCTCACCGACAAGTGCGCCCGGGTCGGCGAGACCGGGGCCCGGGTGCTCGCCGCCGCCGACAACTCCTGCCTGGCGCACATCGGCGGTGGCCTCGCCCGGCACCGGTCGGGCGTGCGGGCCCTGCACTACGCCGAGATCCTCGCCGCGACGGGAGCCACCTCGTGACGCGCCCGGTCGCACCGGCCACCGGAGCCGGGCGGATCCGCACCCCGCTGCCCTTCCCCACCGCGGCGAAGCCCGCCGTCGCCGACACGCAACTGCGGGCCAACCTGCACCGGGCCACCCGCACGATTCGTGGCAAGCGCGCCCGGGTGGTCGACGAGGTGCCCGACTGGGAGGCTCTGCGCGACGCCGGCTCGGCGATCAAGGCGGACGTCCAACGGCGGCTGCCGGAGCTGCTGGAGCAGTTCGAGGCGTCCGCCACCGCTGCCGGCGCCACCGTGCACTGGGCCCGGGACGCGGCCGAGGCCTGCCGGATCGTGGTCGAGCTGACCCGGGCCGCCGGGGCCGACGAGGTCGTGAAGGTCAAGTCGATGGCGACCCAGGAGATCGAGCTCAACGAGGCCCTGGAGACGGCCGGGATCGCCGCGTACGAGACCGACCTGGCGGAGCTGATCGTGCAGTTCGGCGAGGACACCCCCTCGCACATCCTGGTGCCGGCGATCCACTACAACCGGACGCAGATCCGGGAGATCTTCCTCCGTCGCATGCCGGACGCGCCGGCCGACCTCAGCGACGAGCCGGCCGCCCTGGCCGAGGCGGCCCGCGCGCACCTGCGACGGCGGTTCCTCTCGGCCCGGGTCGCCGTGTCCGGGGCCAACTTCGCCATCGCCGACACCGGCACGCTCGTGGTGGTGGAGTCCGAGGGCAACGGGCGGATGTGCCTCACCCTGCCGGAGACGCTGATCAGCGTCGTGGGCGTGGAGAAGCTGCTGCCGACCTTCACCGACCTGGAGGTCTTCCTGCAACTGCTGCCGCGCTCCTCGACCGGCGAGCGGATGAACCCGTACACCTCGATGTGGACGGGCGTCACCTCCGGTGACGGCCCGCAGGACGTCCACGTCGTGCTCGTCGACAACGGGCGGTCCGCGGTGCTGGCCGACCCGGTCGGGCGGCCGGCGCTGTCCTGCATCCGCTGCTCCGCGTGCCTCAACGTCTGCCCGGTGTACGAGCGGGCCGGCGGGCACGCGTACGGCTCGGTGTATCCGGGGCCGATCGGCGCGATCCTGTCGCCCCAACTGACCGGTGTGGCCGACAACGCCTCGCTGCCGTACGCGTCCACGCTCTGCGGCGCCTGCTACGACGTCTGCCCGGTGAAGATCAACATCCCGGAGATCCTGGTCCACCTCCGCCAGCAGGCCCCGCATCCACTGGCGGAACGAGCCACCATGCGCGTCCTGTCCTGGGTGATGCGCAGCCCTCGACGCTGGGCCGCCGCCCTGCGCCTGGCCCGCACCGGCGCGGGCCCGCTCGGCGCGTACCGGGAGCGGCGCACCGGTGCCCGGACGCTGCGCCGGCTGCCCTGGCCCGCCTCGGCGTGGACCCGCTCACGGGACCTGCCGCTGCCCGCGCCGCAGACCTTCCGGGAATGGTGGGACCAGCAGTGACCGCCCGTGACGAGATCCTGGCGCGACTGCGGACGGCCCTGGCCGACAACCCGCCCCCGGTGGCGGTGCCCCGCCGATACCGCCGGGCCGACCACCGCACCGACCTGGTCGAGGTCCTCGTCGACCGTCTGGTGGACTACCGGGCGACAGTCCACCGTGGGCTCGACGCCCTGGCCGGGCTGCTGGCCGAGGTCGACCGGCTCGCCGTCCCCACCGACGTCCCCGCCGACTGGCTGGCCGGCCACACCGGGCAGCTACACCGCGACGCTCCCCCGCTGACACCGGCCGAGCTCGACACGATGGACGCGGTCCTGACCGGTTGTGCCGTGGCGGTCGCCGACACCGGCACCATCATCCTCGACGCCGGCCCGACGCAGGGGCGGCGCGCGCTCACCCTGGTGCCCGACCGGCACCTCTGCGTCGTCCGCGCCGACCAGGTCGTGGGCCTGCTGCCGGAGGCGCTGACCCGACTGGACCCGCGCGCGCCCCAGACCTGGATCTCCGGCCCGTCCGCGACGAGCGACATCGAGCTGAACCGGGTGGAGGGGGTGCACGGCCCACGCCGACTGGAGGTCGTCCTGGTCGGCGGCGCCTCAGGGGCGTGACGCCACGGCCCGCAGTCGTCGCCGTCGCCGCGACACCAGCAGCACCCCGGCCGCGACCACCAGTGCCCCGCCGACGAGAGCCGCGGCCCCGATCCCCGGCAGGCCCGGCGGGACGGCGGTGGCGCTGCCACGGCGGGTGCGGACCACGGCCGGCGTGCCGTCGAGAATCCAGTCGTGCGAGTCCTCCCCCGCGCCGTACACCGCGCGTTGTCCGTCCGGGCCGGTGGCCGCCGCACGGTACGCGGGGTTGAGGTCGGTCAGCGTCCGCACCGCGACGGTGACCGTGTGGACCGGCCCGGGGCAGGTGTAGTCGATTGTGGCACCGGCCCGGGCCAGGGCTGTCGACTCGGCGAGCACGCCGAGGCAGCGACGCTCGCCGTCGGCCACGGTGATCTGCTTGAGCAGGTACGCGGAGAACCGCTCCGACGACGCGATCACCGCGGGGTCGGTCGTTCGGTAGTCGACCGCGCCGTCGAGCAGCACGCGGTCGGGCGGCAGCAGGCCGAGCGAGACGCCGAGCAGCGTCAGGTCGTCGGGTCCGCCGACGCGCCACCGTACCCGGACGACCTCTGGCCGCTGGTCGTCGCGCGCGACGGACACGGTCTGCGGGTCACCGGACGGGTGCCCGGACGCCGGGGCCGGCACGGCCAGGACCGCCGCGGCGACGGCGAGCACCGCCAGCGGGAGGGCTGTCGCCGCGCCGCGTCGACGACGTCTGGGCAGGGGCACGAAACGCTCCGGGATAGCGGCGGCAGGGATCGGGCCCACCGTGTCGAACGCCCGGAAACGGGCAGCTCCGGGCGGGTGTTCGGCACCAGGCCGCGACGTGAACAACAGTTGGTGATCGCCATGAGGCGCGACCTTGGTAGGTGCCAACCCCGCCATCACGGTCCGCGCCGCCCAGGGGCGGCAGGGTCAACCGACGTCGAGGGGGACCCGCCGAGCGCGGGAGTCGGGGCGGCCAGCGAGGATGCCGGCGAGGATCTCCGCGCCGTCGACGACCCGCGGGCCGGGGCGGTTGAAGTAGGCAGGCCCGTCGACCACCCACACCTGCCCCTGGCGAACCGCGGGCAGGTCCGCCCAGCCCGGTTGCGTCGCCGCCACCGACACCTCGACGAAGGTGCGCTCCGGCGTGAACCCGCACGGCCCGAACACCACCACCTCGGGAGCGAGGTCGGCGACCACCGACCACCGGTGCGGGGTGCTGTGCGCGCCCGGCCCGAGCAGCAGCGACCGCCCACCCGCGTAGGCGATCTGCTCCGGCACCCAGTGCCCGCCAGGCATCAACGGGTCGAGCCACTCGACGAACAGCACCGTCGGCGCGCCGGTCACCGGTCCCGGCAACGCGGCGAGGCGACGGCCGCCGTCGGCGCGGATCTCCGCCGCCCTGCCCTCGGTGCCGGTCAGCGCGGCCACGGCATCGACCGTGTCCAGGATGCCGTCGATGGTCCGCGCCTCCAGGGACACCACCCTGGTGTCGAGATCGATCAGACGCACCGCGTCGTTGACCCGCTCGTAGGAGACCGCGCACACATCGCACAGATCCTGGGTCAGGATCAGATCCGGCTTCAGGTCCTCCAGCATGGCGACGTCGAGCTGGTACAGCGACGATCCCCGGTGCGCGTCACCGGCGATCGCCGCCGAGATCTCCCGGCTCGTCAGAGCCTCGGGCAGGGAGGTCGCGGTCACCGCCGGGATGTCGGCCAGGGCCCCCGGCGGCCAGTCACACTCATGGGTACGCCCGACCAGATGCCCGGTCAGGCCAAGCATGGCCACGATGTCCGTGGCCGCCGGCAGCAGGGAGACGATGCGCACAACCGCCTGCCTACCAGGCACGACCGAGCCACGTCCACTCCCCTTCGAAACCATGGCGGCGATCAGCGGCTGCCGACAGCCTGGTCGAGCAGATCGGTGGGAGCCCGCACGATCAACCCGGGTCTGTCAGAGAATCAGTTCACGACCTCCTGGTTGTGCTGTCCAGGGAGGCTGGCCGAGGTTGTGTGACGACACGGTTTGAGGTCACCTGGCGGGCGCGCGGTCGACGGCAGAGGCGGATGCGGATCGACGGCATCGGTCAGGCGAGGAAACGGTGCAGCACGTTTGTCAGGGCGTCGGGGTTTTCCTCGGCGACATGGTGTCCGGACCGGATCGGTTCGCCGCGTAGGTCCGCGACCCAGGGCCGCCAGACGGCGAGTGGGTCACGATAGAGATCTTCCATGTCGTCACGGGTCGACCACAGGAACAACGTCGGACAACGGACGGTACGCCCGGCACGCCGGTCGGCCTCCTCATGCTCCCGGTCCACGCCGAGGCCGGCGCGGTAGTCCTCCAACATTGCCCGCACGGTCGCTTGATCGTGGATGGCCTCCCGCAGCTCCCGGTAGTTCTCGGCCCCCATCCGCTCCGGGTCGGCACTGTCGTACCAGGCGTCGGGATCGGCCATGATGGCACGCTCCGGCTTCTCTGGCTGGGCGAAGAAGAACCAGTGGTACCAGTCCCGAGCGAACCTCGCGTCGCATCGGGCGAGGGCCTCGCTGATGGGTACGCCGTCCATGACCACCAGCCGGCTGACCGCGTCGGCGTGATCGAGCGCCAGGCGCAACGCCACATAACAACCGCGGTCGTGCCCGACAGCGGCGAACCTCGGATGGCCGAGCGCGTTCATCAGACGGAGCATGTCCCCGGCCACCGCGCGCTTGGACTGCTGGGAGTGGTCGGGGCGGATCCGCGCCTTTCCGGACTGTCCGTAGCCACGCATGTCCGGGCAGACCACCGTGAAGCCGAGATCCACCAGTCGCGGCGCGACCCGGTGCCACGTCGATCCGGTACGCGGATGCCCGTGGACGAGCAGGACCGGTGGACCCTGTCCGGCGTACCGGACCCGCAGCTCCACTTCACCGACGTCGACCCGCTCGTCTGTGAAAACTTCGAACATGCGCAGGAGGTACCCCAGCGTCTCCTGCCTGCAACCTCCGCTCATCGGCAGGGCCGTCTCGGGCGGTGAGCGTAAGACGGTTGCGGATTTGAGCGAGGGACAGGAACGGCGCGGTCACGTTCACACCACGGCCCTGGACAGCGTCGACGAGTTGGGCGGCCAGGTAGATGGCCAGGGAAACCGGGGCTCGTTCGTACTCGGCTCGCAACTCCCGGCGGCGCCGGCGCCCTCGCTGAGCGGCCGGCGGGGTCCAAGAAGTCAGCCATAATCTGGGGAGTGAGATTGCTGCATGCGGTGTGGAACATTGTTGCGCCACTGGTCGGGCTCGCGCTTGTGATCGCCCTCGCAGTTGATGCTCGCAGGCGTCACCTTGCGCGAGCCGCTGTGGACGCACGGCCTTGGCCAGATCTGCCCAGGGGCACAATGCCGGTCGAGATGCCTCAATTGGGTCAGGAAGTCACGAGTGCAACGGTCATCCGGATCATGAAACACGCGGGCGAGCTGGTGCAGATTGGTGACGTGGTAGCGGAAGTGTCGACCGACAAGGTCGATACAGAAATCCCGGCAACAGTCGCCGGACTGATCGTGGCTGTGTTCGTTGGCGAGGGCGATGTGGTTCGGGTTGGATATCCGCTGCTCGCCGTGACCCCGTCAGCGGTGGCCAGACAGCAGATGTAGTCCTGAGGCCCCGCCGCCCCAACCCGCTGACCGGCGAGGAGATCATCCGGCTGCGAGGTGCCCGCCCGGCCGGACCACCCCACAACTCGCCACCGGACCCACCGGGGTGCAGCGGCGGGCCACCAACAGCGGAGTCGTCATGGTCGTCGGCCAGAAGATCGCCCTCGGCCGCGTGCACGCCGGCAAGACCGTCACCATCGACGTCACCGACACCACCCTCACGGTCGAATGCGACGATGGCCCCCGCACGTTCCGGCGGACCAACGACCAACCGGTCCGCAGCATCAAAGCCCACCGACCACGCAAGACCGACCATCTCCCGGTCGGATTCTGATCTTCAAAGAGGGGTGGCGTGGACCGCTTCGAGGGCCACTGCTGGCTGGACTGGTGGGCCAACACCTCCACCCTTCTCGGCAGTGTCGAAGTAGCCGTCGTGATCACCGCCAGCGACGCCGGCTAGGAGCAGACGCTCGATCACCGCTCGCTGAGGCTCGGTGAGCGGGCATCGCGTCTGGATCGGGAGCATTGCCTGTCAGCACACGCCCATAGCCGCGCATGGCGCCTGTGCAATGCGTCGTGTCCTCGGAATCCTTGACCTCGAGGTGACAGCCAAGCCCATCTGAGCAGCCATTACGCGTCGCTGAACTCAATTCGGACATCGCGCGACGTCCGTGGTAGTCCACGAGGGTGCGACTCTATCGTCAACCAGGAAGTCACTCGCCCGATCCGGGCTGACCAGGGTTGCTGCGGTCAGCCTGCATCATTCGAGCTAGACCTTCTACGCTGAATTTCTGCTCTGATCTCCAACGCCCGCTCCTGCAATGGCAGCGCTTCCTCTTCCTGTCCCAGAGTGCACAACGTGTGCGCCAGGTTGTCCAACCGGAGCGCGATGTCGGGGTGCCCCGCCGGCAACGCCGCCTCACTGATCGTCAACGCCCGCTCCTGCAACGGCAGCGCCTCCTCCTCCTGCCCCAGAGTGCACAACGTGTGCGCCAGGTTGTCCAACCGGAGCGCGATGTCGGGGTGCCCCGCCGGCAACGCCGCCTCACTGATCGCCAACGCCCGCCGCCGCAACGGCAGCGCCTCCTCCGCCTGCCCCAAAGCGCTCAACGTGTGCGCCAGGTTGTTCAACCGGGTCGCGATGGTGGGGTGCCCCGCCGGCAACGCCGCCTCACTGATCGCCAACGCCCGCCGCCGCAACGGCAGCGCCTCTTCCTGCCCCAGATCCCCCAATGTGGACGCCAGGTTGTCCAACCGGAGCGCGATGTCGGGGTGCCCCGCCGGCAACGCCGCCTCACTGATCGCCAACGCCCGCCGCCGCAACGGCAACGCCTCCTCCGCCTGCCCCAAAGCACCCAACGTGTGCGCCAGGTTGTCCAACCGGGTCGCGATGTCGGGGTGCCCCGCCGGCAACGCCGCCTTACTAATCGCCAACGCCCGCCGCCGCAACGGCAACGCCTCCTCCGCCTGCCCCAAAGCACCCAACGTGTGCGCCAGGTTGTCCAACCGGAGCGCGATGGTGGGGTGCCCCGCCGGCAACGCCGCCTCACTGAGGGCCAACGCCCGCCGCTGCAACGGCAGCGCCTCCTCCGCCTGCCCCAAAGCACCCAACGTGTGCGCCAGGTTGTCCAACCGGAGCGCGATGGTGGAGTGCCCCGCCGGCAACGCCAGCTCACTGATCTTCAACGCCCACTTTTCAGCCTGTACGGCCTGGTGGTACCTGGCCTGCGTGTAGTGATAGAACCCCAGTTGGCCCAGCAGGTAAGCGAAGGTGAGATCTACGGTGTCCTCGGGAAAGTGTCGGGCGATCGCTTCGGCGTGTGGGGTGAACACCCTCCACTGCGGCCAGGCATCGACTTCCTCTGATGGGTTGCCTGATGGGCGGGCTTGGTCGAGTAGGGCCAACGCGTGATCAACGACCTGCTGCCACAACGACTCGGACAGGTCGCCGCGCTCGTCGTGGCAGTCAACCTCCGCCGGCGTCTGCGCTTGGCTGCGGACCACCGTCTGGAGAAGTCGGTGAGTGCTGACTGTCGTCAGGGTCAGCGTGACCAGGTTGTACGACGCCAACGCCGACAGCGCCTCGTCAACAGCACCGGCCTGGTCGGCATATCCGGCCAAGATCGAGCGCGGCACGTCGTCGGGTGCGTAGCACGACAAGATCCGCAGTAAATCGATCGCTGCCGGCCGGACTTTGCGCAGCCGGCCGAGGGTAAGTAGCCACACCTGCGCCACCGCCCGCTCTGCCTGGTCTCCCTCCGCGATTGTGTTCAATACTTCGGCAGGCTGCGCTCGCAGCCGATCCAGATAGACCGACACCGGGAGGCGGGTCTGCCTTAGATAGCCGGCTGCCTGTTGCAACGCCAACGGCAGGTACCCCAACTCGTCGGCCAACACCGCCGCCGCCAACAGATCCTGCTGTTCCCCCCGCTCCAGCAATAGCCGCACCGCGGACTCACGATCCAGCATGTCCAGACGCAGACACCCGTCAACCAGCGTCTCCCAGTTCACATCACGCCGCGTCGTGATCAAAAGGTGCCCGGTGTCCAACTGCGCCAACAGCGGCTCCACATCCGAGCGCTGCTCCACGTTGTCCAGCACGAGCAACCAACCGGACTGGTTCTGCAACCAGCCGACCGCCCAGCCCGCAGCCTCCGCTGCCGTCGCCGTCAGCACCAACTCCGGATTCACCCGGGCCGCCAACGCCGCCAAGCCGCTCTCAATCGCCGCCGGGCTATCAGCAGTAACCCACCACCGCACCAGATATCGGTCGCGCCACCGGTGGGCGTACTGCAACGCCAACTCGGTCTTACCCACGCCACCCAGACCATGCACCGCCTGACAGATCACCCCACTACCGGCGGACAACACCTCCTCCAGCTCAGCAAACTCCTCCTCACGCCCCACAAACAACCGCATCGCCGGCTTGGGCAGGTTGTGCAACCGCCTCCCCGTATCGGGTGCCGCCGACGCCCGATGCAGCTCGATCCGTCGCGCATCGATCTTCGCGTCGTCCCCCGTGATGGCAAACCCGCTGATCTCACCCGCCGCGACCGACCGGCCGCCCTCAGCGCTCACCCCACCAGGGCCGGCAACATTCCGATCGGTCACCGAGTCACCTGGCCGCCATCCCCGGTGATCACCACCCCGCTAATCGTCTGCCCCGCGACAGACCGTCCACCCGATGCTGTGATCGTCACCCCAGCCGAAGCCAGCATCTGCGACAACTCGACAGCTAACTGGCTATCGGCAGCCGCCGCCTTGCGGATCTGCAACCGCAACGCCGCCAACCGATCCTCATCAGCCGGGTCCTCGGCCACATCCATCACCGCCGCCTCCACCATCGGAGCCGACTCCTCGCGCCCCAGCAATCGACGCAACAGCCGCCCACCCAGGCCAACCGTCGCGTCTGCCGCCACCTCCTGCACCCGCGCCACTACACCCGCCCCATACGCTCCGGCAGCCGCCGCCACGTACGGCACCACCGCACCAGCCAACCAAGTCACATCCGGATCCATAAGCCCTCACCCCTCCGAGCCGGATATCAGCAACCTCGATCAGTACCACACCGATGCACGCACAGTCACACCACCCAGAGACCAACCACGAGCCGCTGTACAAGCAGGAAGGCCACCTCCCAGGACTGGGAAGTGGCCTTTATCTGCGTAGGCGATGCTGGCATCGAACCAGCGAACTCTTCGGTGTGAAACAGGACGCCGGAGCTCGCCCCGGGCCGCCAACCGCCGACCGATCGTGGGCTGCCGGCCAGTGTTTGGTTGGCGACAGCGCTGGCTCTCCCGCAGCCGCTTCGGTCGATCGGGCAGCACGCTCACGATCACCGCGCCTTGCCAGCGACAGACGAGGGTGCTCCTGCTGGATTCGTGCCGATTCGCTTGCGCCATGCTGGTTCCCGTCGATCACCCGGGCACTGCGGTCGGCCTCCTTGAGGGTCCCGGGACGCGACGATCTTCGGATGGCCCGCCTTCCAGTAGACAGGTCGGAGCCGGCCGGCCGTACCCGACAGGCCCACCCGCGGAAGACCAGGGCTCGGTGTCGTCGGAAAACCTCTCGATTCGAGCGACGGAGGTCGACCACAATACGACCGTGGAACGCGAGCACCTGGTGAAGTTGAGCAAACGGATGTCGAAGGCACTCCGGCACGATCCCGACCGGGTCGGCCTGGTGCTCGACCCGGCCGGTTGGACTCCCGTCGACGCCCTGCTCGCCGCCCTACGGATCGAGCGGGCCGAGCTGGACGCGGTCGTCGCCGGCAACGACAAGCAGCGGTTCGCTGTCGAGCGCGGCACCGACGGGGTGCTGCGGATCCGGGCCAACCAGGGTCACTCGGTCCCGGTGGACCTCGGGCTGCCCCCGGTGACCCCACCGGACCGGCTCTATCACGGCACCAGCGCCGGTGCGCTGGAGTCGATCCGGGCCACCGGTCTGCACCGCGGTGGCCGGCACCACGTCCACCTTTCCGCCGACACCGAGACCGCCCACCGGGTCGGCACCCGACGGGCCGGCCGGGTCGTGATCCTCACCATCGACGCGGCGGCGATGGCCGCCGACGGGCACGTGTTCCACCGCAGCGCCAACGGCGTCTGGCTCACCGACGCCGTCCCTGCCAGCTATCTGCTCGCCTAACCCTGGCCAGTCCTGGACCGCTGTTTCCGGCGGAGTGCGTGCGGCTCGAACGGGATGCGACACCAGACATCCGGCTCGGCGGTAGTGCCCCGGCAGCCCTCAACGTTTTGCTCCCACAACGGCGCTCCCGTCTGGGGGTCCAGTCGAACCAGACGCGAGTGTCGCTCCGCGACAAGAAGCGCACCGGACGCCGCCGCGCTCGAACGCAGGTGCAGAAGCCGTCACCACAGCACCTTCAGCCGTTGATCCACGAGTCTAGTGTCGCGCACGGTCCCGAGTGGGCTACGTGCCGGCGGCCTGCCGCAGGAGTTCGAACATGAGCTGGTTGTGCGGCTTCAGGGCCCCCCGGCTCTTGTAGTTCGTCTCGCGGAACAGCAGTTGCCGCTGACCGTTGCCGACCTCCCGGTCGAGCATCCGCCGCAACGACCGCTCCACCCGGGCGTTGACGTCATCCGCCGGCCGGTCGGCCAACAGTGACAGGGCACGGTGCAGGGCGGCCTCGGCGTTCGGCACGTACAGGTAGTCCGGGCCGCCCGGCAGGCGCTGCCGAGTCAGGTCCACGCCGAAGCGGAACGCCGTACCGACCAGGTCGGCGGCGGAGAAATCATTGCCGTGAAATTCGTTGGATTCCCGCAGCACAAGCTCCCGATACCCCGGCGGTTCCGCCCGCCCCTGCCTCGCCAGAAACGCCAGATCGCTGGCGAACTGCTCCGCGGAGCCGGGCGGCGGAGCGCCCCAGAACGTCGTCGACCTGATCCGCCCGGAGAAGACGCAGTCGACAAGCTCCAAATGGCCCGCCGTCAGATCACGGATGTCCGCGTCGCGAAAGGTGCAACCAACAAGCCGGGAGTAGCCAGCCACTCCGGTCAGCACCGCACCGTCGAAGGAACACTCGACGTACTGCGACAACTCCATACCCGCGCCGAGCGCGACGTCCTGGAACCGCAATCCGTCGAAGCGGCACCGCTCGAAACGGGCACCGACGCCAACGAGCCCAGTCAACCCCTGACCGGAAAAGTCGACCCCCACAATTTCCTCGTGCTCGACGATCAACCGGTTGCCCTGCTCACCTGCCACGATCTGCCCTTACCACTCGCATCCGCTACTTCTTCCAGCTGTACAAGGCGTAGTCGCACGTCTCGTAACCGAGGCCTTCTCGACGTGCCGCTTCTTCGAGGCCTGGTCAACTGGATCAGCTTGCCGGTCAGTGTGTCGAGGAAACCGGCCCGACCCAGCGATAGACGAGAGGCGCTACGGCGCGCCGTGGCGGCCGGCGCCGCTGCCATCCAGGTCGTGTCCAAACCGGCACTGCCGGTCGCGAACAGTACCTTTGAACAGAACGGCTTCAGGCAGGAGGCCCGGGGATCCACGCCGGGCGTTCCATTCCTAACCCCCAGCTCCCGCCTCAGTGGAGTGCCGGCAATACGGCGCACGGCGGCGGTATGCCCGGGACGACCAGGCGCACTGTCGTCGGCAAGGTCGCGCCTCGCGCGTCGACTGTTACTCAAACTGACGCCTGGTCGGCGGCAGATGAGCGCACCGAGTTCGTCCCCCACGCACCACGGATCCGTCAGGGCGGTGCTGGCGACCAGCCCTGTTCGGCAAGCCGCTGCCCGATGACAGTGGCGATGGCCCGAGACCTGGCCGCTCCCTCGGCGTCGGACAAGCGCACAGCGACCTCTGCCCAGTAATGCAAAGCGAAGATAACCAGGTTCCATTGGACGTTGGTTAGCACCATCGTCGCCGTTTGTCCAGAAGCCGGCCATGTTCGGAAGCCCTCGGCATCATGTGGCCACCCCGGAATCTGGTCCCACCCCGCCTGCCGAATGCTGCTACCCAGCTGGGCCACCGTCGGCAGTCGCGTCGTCTCTGTCTCCGCTTCGGCATCCCACCTCGGCAGTTCCTCCCGGCCGTCGGGAACAGCACCATCGATGGCCGACTGGACGTGGCTGTCCATGGTCCCGTCGATAAGCAACCAGTCGCTGATCAGCACCTGGATCGAGTACGCCGCGTGTTGCGAGGCAGCCGTCATGCCCCGATCATGACTTGCGGGTACGACACTCTGATGCTCTTGTCATCCAGCGCGGGAACCGACCACGCGCGGAGATCGACTCTGACCTTCGGAAACGTGGAGCCGCAGGTAGAGCGCCGGTTGTCCGGCGCCGCTCCCGGCCCGTCGGCGGATCGCCAGCTCAGGCGACCGACGGGCGGCCGATGTCGAAGATGTCTATCTGCGCACGTTCGAACAGGTCTTCCAAGGCGTCAGCGCCGTGCCGCCGCCGGTAGTCCGCCTCCCCTTCGGAGATCGGCAGAGCCAACAGCCAAGCCACTGTCTTGTCGCCCACCACCCGGGAGGGCAATTCGTCTTCCCAGAGGAAGGGCGGTGCCAGGAGGAGGTGGTTGAGGGCCGTCTCCAGGTGCGCGGAGACCACCCCGGGAAAGACCGCGCCGGGCTCACAGCGCCAGCCCGAGTTGATTACCTGGAAAGCAGCCCGGGCAAGCACCTTCGGATAAGCGGCAATGTCGCTGTAGCAGACCCCGACGAGTTCCACCCCCAGCGGGGGAACGACCCGTCCGGGCAAAGGCGTATCCGACAACCCGATGGTCGCGTAGGACGTCACCCCCTCCTGCGGCTGGCCGGCACTGGTCAGGATCTCGACGTGTGACTCGTGGCTGCCATCCCAGAAGCGGGTGACCCTCGGCCGTCCGCCGAAGACCGCCCCCACCGTCCGCGCTAGAGACCTATTCGCCTCGGTCACCTCTGCCACGCCGCCACCCTACGGACCCAGGTAAAGATCATGTCCTCACCCTCGTGGGGCGCCGTGACGTCACCGACGTTGATCAACGCGCCGCCGTCGCCCAGCAGCGAAACGGTGGTGGGCAGTGTGACCGCGGTACCGCCGACCAGGGTGGGCAGGTAGACCTTGGCCCTCTGTCTCGGCTAGACGGATCGCGGCGTCGCTTGAGCTGCCGTTGGTACGCGGCCGAATCGGCGGCCAGGTTGGCGTGAAGCGCCTGAATCGCGGCCTGGGTGGCCGACGGTTCGCTCCGGGTACACGGTCAGGACTCAGTCGGAAGCGAACGGTCCCTCGGTCCGGACGGACCGAAGTCCGGACCGGTCAGGTCGACCGTGACGGAAACCCCGGAACTGGAGAGGAAGCCGGCTTGCGTACCGGCGACATTGATCTGGACGAATGGGTTCGCGTTCTCAAGGTAGACGACCCACATCAATTCCCGGCTCTGGTCGAGGCGAGCGAAGAACCCCTCGGATCCGTAGGACCCCTCCCCGCAGCAGAGGTAGCCGGCGCGGTCGGGCAGCTCGCGCTCCCCCGTCACCATGATCGAGGTCGTCTCCTCCGGGTCCGGCTCGAGGAACGCCTCGAGGTTGAAGGACTCCAGCAGCGCCAGCCCACCGGAAACCATCTCGTCAACGCGCACATCCCGGGCCGAGCCGTCCGACCGATACAGGCCGTCCCGGATTGGCAGGCGCTCCGCGAGCCACAGTCGGGTGATCGCTTCCATCACTCTCCATTCGTGGAGGCGACGTCAGCCGGATCTTCAGCGTCGGCCGGCCGGCTCGTTGTGCCTGCTCAGGGCGGTGGCGAGCAGACCATCCAGGGTTGCACGGTCCAGGTTGGCCCCGACCTCGTCGCCCACCACGGCAAGCGCCGCGACGATCCTGGAGGTCACAGGCAGGAGGGCCGCGACCCGTGGCCGTAGCGGTCCATCCACGTAGACGGCCCCGCCGGGCTCGAACATCTCCATCGTCCGCCCGTCGACGACGTCACGCACGATAACCATCCCGTCGCCGCTCTTGACGACCTGCAGCATTCACGTGCCTTCCGACAGGCGCGTGATCGCCGACGTCCTGTTCGCGATCGGGGCCCGGTCCTCGAAGCAGAAAACCCAGTTGCCGAACGCGCCGAGTCGGATCAGCGCCCCGGGCCCGCTGATTGGGTGGGCCTGCTCCGCCTCGGCCAGTGTCATCAGCGTCAGGGAGTCGGCGCCGAGCGACGCCGCGACTGCGGCCGGTTCTCGATTCTGCACGAAGGTGAGGCAAAAGCCCGCAAAGCGCTCCTGCCCCGCCCACCTCCACTGTTCCACGTCCACCTGAGCAGGGTATGGGCCGTTTGTGCTTGGGGTGAACCGGCTTGTTCGGGTCACACTTCCCGATCAGGCGACATAGAGAGCTACTCCCCTGCTCCCCGGCTCCCCCGATCCCCGCTCGTGACCGGGCTGCGGCCACCGGAGCGGAGACGGAGAGTCCCGCAGGTGTTCTCAACAGATCGCCGTTACTGGCCTGGGCGGATGCGACCAGACCGTCCTGGTCGACCTGTTCGACGCCGCCAGCCTGGAGCGGGTCAGCCGACTTCCCACCTGTCGGGCCCGCCGAGAGGGTGGGCCGCCCCCGCATGGTGCGGCCCACCCGAGCCCGTCGTCCACAGCCGACGAAGACACCCGACGGACTCCGAGACGTCAGGCCGACGCCGCTGGCTGATACGCGCAGTCGAGCGCACGCGCGACGTACAGACCGTGGTTGAGGTAAGTCAAAAGGGCATCGATGGTCCCGTCGTCGAGCGCCACCTGCGCGGCCGCCCGCACGTTCTCCCCACCCTTCGGCATCGTCTGGTTCGCCGCGATCCGCAGGTCCGTAGTCCAGCTGACCCACAGGCCCGTCTTGAGGAACGCACGGAGATCGCCCGCAGTGCCGTCCAGCCCCACCTGGATCCGGCCGGGCAACGTGGTCAACGAGTCCCTGACCGCCGCAGCCATGATCTGGTTGGCCAGGACCCGCACCTCGGTGTCCGAGGCAATATCGAGGTCGACGGTGACAAGCTCGCGAACATCCGTGAACAGCTTGAGGGACCCCGCGTCGAGCGCACGCGCGATGTAGAGGCCGTGGTTCAGGTAGGTCAGAAGGGCATCGATGGTCCCGTTGTCGAGCGCCACCTGCGCGGCCGCCCGCACGTTCTCCCCACCCTTCGGCATCGTCCGGTTCGCCGCGATCCGCAGATCCGTAGTCCAACTGACCCACAGGCCCGCCTTGAGGAACGCACGGAGATCGCCCGCAGTGCCATCCAACCCCGCCTGGATCCGGCCGGGCAACGTGGTCAACGAGTCCCTGACCGCCGCAGCCATGATCTGGTTGGCCAGGACCCGCACCTCGGTGTCCGAGGCGGTATCGAGGTCGATCGTGACAAGCTCGCGAATATCCGTGTACACGATCGCCTGGCAGGATGCTTCGGCGGCCCCGAGCGATCTGGTTTGAGCCACCGCCGATGTCGCCGGGGCCAGGAGGGCCAGTGCCAGGAGGATGCCGGCGGCAATCTTTAGTCGCATGTGGACCAATTGTTCCCTTCGCTCACGTGGATGATCTTCAGTGCGAAACATACAAGGTTTCCGAGATCCGCACGGACCCCTGCGCCTGCCTGAGCCCCTAGAGCACCGGCCCCGTCGGTTGGCCGAGCGCAGCCCGGGAGCAGCAGCAGGCCCCGACAACTTCGCTGTACACGAGAAGGGCAAGCCGGTCAGGCCAGGCTTGGTGCGAGGTCAGACGGCTTGCTGACGCGCTTGCCGGCTCGGTGCGGCCGGCACGGTTGCTGCACTTCGCTGCGGTACTGCTGGGTCAGACGAGCCGCTGGATGCTGACCTTCGGGCGCTCGTTACTTAAGGGGTGTCTCGTAACTGAATGAAGGCGTTGCCCTGGGCCGGACCCGGTGGTCAGCCGGTGAGGACTACCTCAGTCGATATCTGCTCAGCTTCGGCCTGCGTCCGGCCCTGGACCGGGCTACCGCGCCGGTGATCGTGAACGTAGCTGGTGTCGGGGTCACCAAAGGCAAGGTGCACTGGGCCGACCCGCAGCCGACGTCGGGCTACTCGGCCATCGCCGCACAACTGCAGGCCGGTCGAGCCAACGACCTGCTCGGCGTGGGCTTCGGCCAACAGTCCGGCAGCCGCGCCCGATACGTGCTCTACCATCCCGGATTCACCAAGAGCGGCGATCGAAGCGCACTCCCGCTGGTGGTCCGAGGACTGCTGGCGGTGGCGGCAGTGGCGGCCCGACCTGTCGCAGACGCGGTGGCGCCGATTCACCAGTTCCTGGATGCGCCGCCGGCCGCGCCGGTGACCGCCGTCGACCGGGGCAAGCGACTCCCGCCCAGTTTCCCGACCCTCGACCCCCGCGACGCCGAGCGGTTGATGGACCTCACGGAAAAGCTTCTGAGCTGAGGCCCCCTCTCCGCCCCCACGCACACCGCCCGGCAGCAGGCCGACCTTCCTGGCGTCACGCAGCAGCTCTCCACAGTTGTGCGGGCGCACTCAATTCGGCTACTTGTTTCATTGACCCGGTCGTGGCCTGAACCCGGGCCGTGCAGCCCCTACGCCCGGAAAGCGACCAGCACGGCGAGGACGGAGTGCCGCTCGACAAGGTCGATCATGGTCGGCACGCTACCCAACCTGCGCGCGATGCGCGTGCACATATCGCCGGGGACAGGGCCCCGCAGGGAGATCAGCCGGAGGTGCCGGCAGATCCGGCCGGCACGGACGGGCCGCCGTCACATAGGGGCCCGTCCGTGCCTGCCGCCGGCCGGAGGGTGAACTCCGCCGGCTGGCGGTCAGGCGACGTCCGGCCCCTGCCGACGGAGGTCGTCCACCGTGGTCATGGCCTGGCGCAACTGGGACAGCCAGTCGTCGGTGTGCCGGCCGACCAGCCGGACGCACCAGGCGAGCGCCTCCGAGCGGGACCGCGCGACGCCCGCGTCGACGAGCGTGTCGAGGATCTGCCGCTCGGGCTGACGCAGTCGGGTCATCACCGGCGCGGCGAGGTGGGTGAAGAGCTGTGCGGTGTCGCCGCAGCGGATGCCCCAGCCCACTTTGCGCTGGTAGCGGTGCTCGGCCTGTCGGGCGACCCGGATCCGGTCGTCGCGAGTGTCCTCGCGGAACTGGTGGATCCGGCCGGCCTGGGCGGCGGTCCGGTCGGCGTCGGTGGCGTCGTCGGCCAGGTAAGGCTCGGGGAGACGCCCCCAGATGATGATCTCGTCACGGTCGATCACCACCTGCGGTGGCTCGGAGAACCATCCGTCCGGAATCGCGCCGGTGATCCAGCCGGTGGCGTCGTCGGCGGGCGGTGGGTCCTGGCGTGCTCCGGGTGGGGCGAGACGAGGGGACATGGCAACCTCCTACGCTGTCT
The DNA here is from genome assembly GCF_040648275.1 of Micromonospora sp. NPDC049171. Lineage (NCBI taxonomy): Bacteria > Bacillati > Actinomycetota > Actinomycetes > Micromonosporales > Micromonosporaceae > Micromonospora > Micromonospora sp. NPDC049171. Next base: position 187,502 of record NZ_JBEZDJ010000001.1, on the reverse strand, counting down.
TGATTACATGCTTACACGATTACAGCGTTGCGCGCGACGCCTTCCGCTGAGCGCGAACGCGACCCCAGCCGTACGTGCGGCCCTGGCACCGCGGCACCCGGCCGGCTCCGGCGGCGCCGATGGCATGCGCGATACTCACCCGCGGCATCGTCCGCGGTGGATTTGTCTCGTCACGGGGAGGTTCAGAGTGTCGACCAGCTCGATCGGCAGGTTGCCGGACCGGATCCGTCGGCCCGCCCGCTGGCTGCCGTTTGCCATGCTCGCCCTGCTCATGCTGATGGTTCTGGCCGCACCGCCGGGTGCCACCGGCCGGGTGCCGGCCAGGGTGCCGGTCGCGGCAACGCACGGCCCGTTCGACGTCGGCTTCGCCGAGGGCAGCGGACTGCTCGACACCAGCCTCGACCGCAGGCTGGACGACATGGTCGCCTACCTGCCCGGTCGCACGCCGATGATCCGCATCGACCTCGACTGGTGGTACGTGCAGCCGTGCCGCACCTGCGCGCTGCGCTGGGACCGGCTCGACCCGGTGGTGGACGCCGCCCGCGACCGGGGCATCCGGGTGCTGATGGTGCTCGCCTACGCACCACCCTGGGCCAACGGCGGAAACACCACCGACAAGTGGTTTCCCACCGTCGACGCCGACTGGACCACGATCGTCGACAAGACCGTGCAGCATTTCAGCGGCCGGGTGCACGCCTACGAGGTGTGGAACGAGCCGAACATCGGGCGCTCCGGCGACTACGAGGGCTTCGGCAACTACGCCACCGACCGCAAGACCCGCTACTGGCAGTTGGTCCAGCTCGCCCATCCCCGCATCCACGCCGCCTGCTCGGACTGTGTGGTGCTCGCCGGCGGCTCAGGTAACGGCTCCCCGGTCACCAGCACCGGCAACCCGAACGAGTCGGCGCTCTGGCTGGACTGGGCCTACCGCAACGGGTACGGCCGGTACTTCGACGCGGTGGCGCACCACCCGTACCCGGCGTGGAACTCCGGCCTGGGCCCGGCCAAGGCCGAGTGCGTCAACCGTTGGTGGAACCTCTTCGGCCCGTCCGGCGAGAATCCGCCCTGCGGTGAACTCGCCTACGTGCACTCGGTCATGGTCAAGCACGGTGACGGCGCGAAGAAGATCTGGGGTACTGAGTTCGGCTACCCCACGTCCGGGGCGACCGCGCTGAGTCGGGAGACCCTCCGGGATCACCTGGTCCAAGGTGTGCACCTGTGGCGCACGCTCAGCTACACCGGGCCGCTCTTCCTGTTCTCCTACCGGGACGCCTGCGTCGACTCCGGCAACCCGGAGTGCAACTTTGGTGTGGTGACGCGGGACTACGCCCCAAAGGAGCCGATCTTCAGCGATCTGTCGGTCCGGCTGTCGGATTCCGTACCGGCCAACCTGCGTACCGGGCAGGCCCTGCGCCGCTGGGCCGGCCTGCGCTCCTCCGACGGCCGCTTCGAACTCTGGGTGCAGGACGACGGCAACACGGTGCTCTACCGACGCAGCACCGGCGCCGCGCTCTGGGCGACCAACACCCGCGACGGCGTACGGCTGGTCAACGCCTCCGACGGCAACCTCGCACTCTACCGGGCCGACGGGACTATCACCTGGTCCACCAGGACCGGTGGTCGCGGCGCCTCGACCCTGTGGATACAGGAGGACGGCAACCTGGTCCTCTACCGCGACAGCGACGCAACGCCCACCTGGGCCAGCAACACGATGGTCGGCTGACCAGACCGACCGCCCGGTTCCTCCCGACGGAGGAGCCGGGCCTTCGGCGTCGGCGGCCTACCGCGGTACGGCACGGAACCACGCCTCCCGGTCGCCCGGATCGGGTCCGCGCCGGGGCAGCGCCGGCGGGTCCTGACCGGTCACCGGCGCGTAATGGTCGAACGTGGTGGTCAGGACGGCCTCGCCGCCAGTGAGGTCGGGAAGCGCGGCGACGACCCGCGGCACCCGGGAGGACGGCAGGGTGCCGCTCACCTCCAGGTAGCCGCCGGCGACGGTGGTGTCGTCCACCACCGCTCCCAGTCGGCCGAGCAGCGCCAGCACCGCCTCCACCGCGTGCTGCGGAAGGTTGACGTCAAACCGCTCGACCGGGTGGCACACCCGGGTGCCGGCCCGGCGTAGCGCCGCCGCGACCACGACCGGCGCGAGATTGCGAAAGTCGGCAGCCACGGACGAGATCGACCTGTCGAACTTCTGGTGCGGCTTGCTCTGTCGCGGCCAGTAGCGCGAAGCCGCCATGGTGACCACGCAGTCGGTGACCGGCCAGCCGTACCGGCCCTGCCGGAGCGCGGCCCGCACGCCCTCCTCCGTGGCGGCGACGAATGCCGGCGGCAGCCGGCCGGGCTCGATGCCGGGTCGGAACTCGACGCCGTGCCCGACCGGTGCGGCCTCGACGCGCAGCCCCAGACCGGCCAGGTACGGGTTGCCGCGCTCCTGCACCCGCTCCTCGGCGGCTCCGGTGCCGGCGACCCGTTCGATGCAGGCCGTCAGCGTGCCGGAGAAGCGCACCCGCACGCCGTACCGATCCTTCAGGAGAGCGGCCAGCACCTCCTTCTGCACCTCGCCGTGCAGGCGGATCACCGCCTCCGACTGCTGCTCGTCGAGCCGCAGGTCCACCAAGGGGTCCTCGTCGGCCAGCTCGGCCAGGCCGGCGAACATCGCCAGACGCTGGGCGGGGTCGACGGGTTCGACGATCGCCTGCCGGGTCGGCGGCGGGAAACGGTAGACGTGCCGCCGCGGCGGGTCGCCGACGTGCTGGCCGATCCGGGCCGACACGCCGCGCACTGCGGCGATCTGCCCGGCGGACACCGAGGGGCGCACGACCACGCCGTCGGGCTCGCTGACCGCGATCTGGGTCACCGTCTCGGGGCGGGCTCCGGCGAGCTGCACCCGATCCCGTACGCGCAGACGCCCGGACCACAACCGCACCCAGGCCCGCCGGCCGTGCCCGTCCCGGTCGACGGCGAAGACCGTACCCGCCAGCGGACCGTTCCGATCCCTGCCGTGCGGCAGCAGGTCGGCGAGAAGGTGGGACAGTTGCCGCACACCGGCTCCGGTGATCGCCGAGCCGCACGCCACCGGAGTGAGGACCGAGCGGCGTACCGCCGTGCGGATGGCGCGCCGAACCTCGCGGACGCGCACCGGCTCGTCGGCCAGCCACCGTGCCGCCAGCGCGTCGTCGACCTCCGCCACCGCCTCCACCAGCGGGTCGGCGTCGAGGGCGACGGCCCGGACCTGGGCGGCGTGCCCGCCCTGGCCGGTGACCCTGGTGAGCACGACGGGACGCGCGCCGAGCCGCTGGCGTAGCTGGGCCACCACCCGGTCGACATCGGCGCCGCGGCGGTCCACCTTGTTGAGGAAGAACACCGTAGGCACGCCGATGCGCCGCAGTGCCCGCCAGATGGCGACGGTCTGCGGCTGCACCCCCTCCACGCACGAGACCACGAGTACGGCGGCGTCCAGCACGGCCAACGACCGCTCGACCTCCGCGATGAAGTCGGGATGGCCGGGGGTGTCCAGCAGGTTGATGCTCAGATCACCGATCGTGAGCGACGTGACGGCCGCCCGGATGGTGATGCCGCGCCGGCGCTCCAACTCCATCGAGTCGGTGCGCGTCGTGCCGGCGTCGACGCTGCCCATCTGGGCGACGGCGCCGGCCTCGTAGAGCAGACGTTCGGTCAGGCTGGTCTTTCCGGCGTCAACATGGGCGACGATCCCGAGGTTCAACAGGGCCACAGCAGCACTCCACGGTCAGACGGTCAGGGGTCCGGAGCGTGGAAGCTGCTCGCATTGTCACTCCTCGTGGTGGCCGAGCGCCTGCCGCGCCCATCTGCGGCGGCGAATGATTCCCCAGGTCTACCGGGCCGCTGCCATCGCCGCCACCGAATTCGGTCCGGAACAGCGACGCATCGGCCTGTTCGCCCAGCCCACAACCAGCACACGAACCGCGCTCGTGACCGGCGGTTGACCGCGAGCCGGTGGAACGGCGTGGCGGTGGCCGCGTCAGGGGGTGTCAGACCGGCCGCCCATGGTGTCGCGTGACGAGTTCAGCGATCGCGGTCTACGGGCTGCGGAAGGCGTACCCGCGCGGAGCTCACCACCGCGGCTGCCCTCGGCGATCCGCGCGGTGAGCGTCGCTGTCCTTGTCTCCCGGGCCAGCACATCGTCCTGGCCGCCGAGATCCTCGGCGGGCAACGCGTCGGCATCCGCACCGACAAGACACTGAGCTTCTTCGACCTCGACACCCGCCAGCTGCTACGCGTCCGGCCCAACCGCTCACCCTCGCCGAGGCGGCCAGGCTGCGCGGCGCGGTCCCGGAGGCTCCCCAACCCCTTTCCGCGGTGCCGCGATCAGCCGCCCGCATGTCGCAAGATCGAGTGCACCCACATCGGCTAATGTGCGGGACGACGCCCTACTGCCTCCGCAGGGGCGCCAACGCTGACGCCTTCGGGTCCGCCGAAGAGGTCTCCAGCCTGAAGATCCTGGTCAGGGCACTGCCCGTGGGATCGGTGTCTCGAATGACGGAACTACGGCGGACTTCAGCAAGCTCACCCGCAACGCCACTGCTCCAGCAAGCTGTTTGAGGCGACCGCCGCAGGTTCACCCACCACGACGGTCACCGCCAACCCCGATGGCCTGGTCGAATTGACCCAGAGCGCCGTGCCGACTCGCAAACGTATCGACGGCCAGTGGAAGGACCTTGGTCAGCCCTTAACGGAGGGCCGAGGCGCTAACGGATGGTGAAGGTCAGCGGGTTCGAGATGCCGAGGCCGCCGTGGGAATCGTGGACCCGCACGGTGAAGGTGGACGACGTGCCGGCCGACAGGGCCGTCTGGAACTGGTAGCGCTGTCCGCTGTTGGTCGGCGTCACGGCCAGCCGGGTTGCGCCGAGGTAAAGCTCCACCCGGCTGACGAGGTCCCCGGGATCGGTGTCGGCGACGTCGGCGACCAGCGTGACGGTCGTCGGCTCGAGGAAGTAGGTCTGCCCGCCGGGGGTGCTCAACGCCACCGCCGGCGGGTGGTTGGTGCCGGTGGACGCCGGCGTCACCACCGTGACCAGCAACGGCGGCGCAGCGCCAGACAGCGACTGGTCGGTGCCGGCCGAGACGTACAGCACGAAGGTGGTGCTGGTGCCGGGCTCCCCGATCGGTGGTGTCCACAGCGCCTCGTACCGGTCACCGGTCGTCCTCACCCCCCGGGCCACCGTGACGCCGTCCACCCGGAACGACACCGAGGTGATGCTGTGGCCGCCTCCCACGGTCGCGGTCGCCGCCAGCGGCACGGTTCCCGGCGTGGTGTACACCGCGCCGGCGGTCGGGCTGAGCCAGGTGACAATCGCCGGGTAGTCAGCGACCGGCGGTGTGGTCGTCCGGGTCGGCGTCACGCTGGGCAGGACGCCGCCGGTGCACGTGACGCCGTTGAGCGTGAACGACGCCGGTATGGGGTTGCTGCCCGACCAGGCGCCAACGAAACCGATGTTCGCGGAGCCATTGGTGCCCAGGGTCGCGTTCCAGCCCAGATTGGTCGCGCTGACCTGCTGGCCCGCCTGGGCCCAGGTGGCGCTCCAGGTTTGCGTGAGCCGCTGGTCGACTGCAGGGAACGCGAACCGCAGCGTCCACCCGTTGACCAGGTCACCCAAGTTGGTGACCGCGATGTCGGCGTGGAAGCCACCGGTCCACTGGCTGGTGACGACGTAGTTCACCCGGCACCCGGCCGCCGCGTTCGCCGCACTGGCGTGCGAGATCGCGGCCATCATCGCGACCATGGCAACAGCGATGGCGGCCACAGCAGTCAGCGACCTCCGCATGGCACACCTCGCCGTAAATAGCTGGACGTCTATGAGAATGTCGACTGTCCTGCTGCTCCGCCTTCCTGTCAAGGCACGCACGGCAGTCCTGCCGCCGGCAGGACAACGGACAGCCCACCCATGGCTGATCGGTAGCGGCCACAGCGCCGAGCAGGCAGAAGAGTGGACTGCTAAAGACCACCAGCGACCCAAAACCCCTGCACTACCTGGTAGGCCACTTCGGGTCCGCCGAAGAGGTCTTCACCCCGAAGCGCCTGGTCAGGGCGTTGCCCGTGGGATCGGAGTCTCGAATGACGGAACTGCAACGGACTCCACCAAGCTCACCCGCAACGCTCCACATCGATCTGACGCAGACCTATAGGCGTGGCCTTAGGCGAACCGAGAGGTCGGCCGGCACCAGCCATCCCGGGAGCAGCAACGCCTGACCACTTCGACATCTACTGGGAGGTCACACCGCACCGTTTGACCGCATCACCGCAGGTCAGAGCCATCGTCTCTGTCCGGCGTCGGTGAGCACCTCGGGCGCGGAGACCGCTTCGCCAACCTGCACCCAATCTGCTCCCAGTTGCAAGGCCGGGCCAGCCAACGGCTCCTTACCGCCTTGACCTGCGCACACCTCCCTGCCAGGCAACATAGAGCGTTGTCGACCGCTGCGCAGAACCGCTGAGCACTCCGCGGTGAACGAAGGGCTCTACTCAATCAGCGACGGCCACGATGACCTTGCCTTCGGCGGTGCCGCTGGCGACCAGCCGGTGGGCGTCCACGACCGTGTCGAGGGTGAACGTGCGTGGGTCCAGTCGCGGGCGCAGCGCTCCGGCATCGGCCAACGTCGCGATCTCGCGCAGGATGTCGCCGTGGCGTTCGCGGCCCCGCCCGGTCAGCATCGGCAGCAGGGTGAACACCCCGGAGTAGGTCGCGCCTCGGAACGACAGCGGGGCGAGCGAGTGTGAGCCCCAGCCCAGCGCGCTGACGACATGCCCGTGATAGGTGCGCACCGCCGCGAACGACGCGTCGAGCGTCGGGCCACCGACGTTGTCGACGATGATGTCGAACCCCTCGCCGTCGGTGTATCTCTGCACGTACTCCTCGACGTTGCTTGTGGTGTAGTCGATCGGCACGGCGCCCAGGCTCTCGATGACCCGCATGCTCGCCGGCCCGCCCGTGGCGTACGCCTCGGCGCCGCGCGCCTGGGCGAGCTGCACGCCCACGTAGCCGACACCGCCGGCACCGCCGTGCACCAGCACCTTCTGCCCGGCGCGGACCCCGGCCCGGTCGACGAGCCCCTCCCAGGAGGTGATCGCGGCCAGGGGCAACGCGGCGGCCTCCCGCATCGAGAGGGTGTCCGGCTTGCGGGCCAGCAGCCGCACGTCCACGGCCGCGTACTCGGCCAGCGAACCCTGCAGGTCGCCCACGCCCCCGCACAGCCCGTACACCTCGTCTCCGGGCGCGAAGCCGGTCACCTCCGTGCCGATTGCCGCGACGACGCCGGCGAGGTCCAGGCCGAGCACCGCAGGAGGCTGGACACGCGCGTGCGCGGCCTTTCCTGCCTGGATCTTCGTGTCGAGCGGGTTGACGCCGCTGGCGACGATCCGCACCAGCACCTGCCCGCGCCCGGGGGTGGGTTGATCGATCTCCTCGATCGTCAGTGGAACGTCGAACTCCCGCAGCACCGCAGCGCGCATAACCATCCACACTCTCCGTGATCGAGTCTTCACGTGGACGTTATCCGACCGGACCGGCGGCGGGGCGGGTTCCTCGGACCACGCCAGCGCCGCCACGGGCGGGCCGGGCGCGGGTCAGTCCTCTTCGGCACCGTCGAGCAACGCGCGTCGCAGCGCCAGCCGGTGCTTCCGGCGGATCTCCGCCTCCCGGTAGCGTCGCCGGTCCCCGTCGGTCTCCGGTAGCAGCGGCGGCACGGTACGAGGCTGGCCGTCGTCGTCGATGGCGACCATGACCAGGTGGGCGGTGGCCACGTCGGTGGGTGGCACCGCCCGGTCCCACCGGTCGGCGGTGACCTTGACGGCCACCTCCATCGAGCTGCGGCCGGCCCAGGTGATCCGGGCGTCGACGTGTACGACGTCGCCGACCCGCACCGCGCGTAGGAACGCCGTCTCGTCGATGGCGGCGGTCACCGCCGGCCCGTCGGAGTGCCGGGCGGCGACCACACCGGCGACGGAGTCGATGAGGTTGAGGATCCGGCCGCCGTGCACCGTACCCATCAGGTTGGTGTGGTGCTGGTCCATGATCTGCGACAGGGTCAGGTGCGACGCCGACGGCGCTCGGCCGGCGATGGTGGCGGTGTCGTGCACAGCGGTAGTCCGTCCCTCGGAACCCACACCGCCGGTTCGCGGACACGCTGACGAGGATCTGGCCGCGCACCACACGCACGGCCGGTCACCCGCTCAGCCCACCCGCGAGGCCGACGGCAGCGCACACGGTTGTGTACGCGGCGCCGGCAGGTCTTCGGACTCGCGGGCCCGACCGGTCGTGCCGGTCCCCTACTGGCCGTCGCTTCCCGGGCCACTGGCCCAGTGCTGATGACGGCGGTCGTTCCCACTCACCGCTGCGGGGCAGCCCCGGATTTCCACCGGGTTCCCTCTTACGACGCCCAGCCGGTCACGACGGGGCGAACCAGCGCCGCGGGGAGCATAGCTGGCCTGGGGATCTGTCCACCCGGGGCGTCCGGCCGCGGCGGCGGATGACCGCATCGTCGACTTTTGTCGTTCGAGGAAGAAGATCGTCACCTCTTGAAAAAAGTCTCGCGCGGGTGAGGATATCCAGATGCGTCGTCTCCCCCAGACTTGCGGGCGGGTGGTCTCGGGCCTCCTCGCGTTCCTCCTCGCCTCGGCGGTCGCCCTCCTCGCGTCCACCCAACCCGCCGCGGCGCACGGGACCCTCGCCACGTCCACACCGGCGAGCGGCGCCACCGTGCGCGAGCCGTTGACGTCGGTGCGGCTCCTCTTCACCGAGAAGGCCGCCGCCAACGCGTTCTTCACGATCACCGCCCCGGGCGGCACCCGTGTCGACAACGGCTGGTCGCCGGGGGAGCCGCAGCCGCTGGAGAAGCCGGTACGGGAGTACTTCCTGGTCAACGGGAAGTTCGAGCCTCGGGAGTACACGACGGGGTTCCCCGCGGTGGTGGCCGTCGCCCACCTGCCCGCCAAGGGCCAGTATTCGGTGAGCTACCTGTCGGTCGCCTCGGACGGCGACGCCGTGCGGGGCACCCTGACCTTCCGTTACGAGGGGCGGGTGACGGCAGCGCCGAAGGGGTGGAGCCCGCCGTCGACCCAGCCGGACCCGGCGCTGGTGGCCGCGGCCGAGCAGCACAACACGTCCGGGCAGGCGTCTGCGGTGCCGACCACGGCGGACGATCCGTCGACCCCGCCGGCTGCGGCGGCTCCGGAGACCGGGTCGACCGACAAGAGCGGTCCCGGCGCACTGGCCTGGACCGGGTTGGCGTTGGTCGCGGCAGTCGGGGCGGTGGCCGGGTTCGTCGTCTGGCGTCGCCGATCGGCTTCCGCCGGCACACCCACCGGCCGGGGCCGTACCTCGGCGGCGACCTCCGGTCGACGCGGCGGTGGCACCCGTGCTCCGAACCGGGCCGGCGCTGGTAAGACCACCGGCGGCAAGACCGTCGGGGGTAAGGCCGCCGGGGACCGGACCGGCGGAGGCAAGACCGGCGCTGGCAAGACCGGCGCTGGCAAGACCGTCGGGGCCCAGGCCGGCGGCGGCAGGACCAGCGGGGGCACGGCCGGCGAGGTCGGCGCGGCGGCCGGCGTCGTCGCGCGTACCGCTAGCGACAGGCGGCGGCCCGCCACCGTGCCGGCGGCGCGCAAGGGTGACACGGTCGTCACGGCCCGCACGGGCGTCACCGTCGAGCCGACGCCGACCGATCAGGTGGAGAAGCCCCTCGCCAGCACGGACGACGAGCCGGCGGTCGATTCCGGACCACGGCCCGACACCGACCTCGCCGCCGCGACGCCCGGGTCCCGGCTGAGCAACACCCACCTGGCGCTGCTCGTCGGCGGGCTGGTGCTCGCCCTGCTGGCCGGGTTCGGGCTGGCCCGCATCGGGACCGGCGACGAGACCCCGGCGGGCCGCGACGCCCGACAGCCCGCGGGCGGTCCGGCCACCGCGGGGCAGGAGGGCTCCGCGACCGATGGGCACCAACACTCGTCCGGTACGGGGCCGCACACGCATCGGGGTGACGACGCGACGGGCGCGGCGCTGGCGACCGGCACGACGGTGAGCGCCGGCGGCTACACCCTGCAACCGCTGGAGCGGACCCAACCCCCCGGTGTACGCGCCGACTACCGGTTCCGCATCGTCGGGACCGACCGGCAGCCGGCGACCCGCTTCGCGGTCGTGCACGACAAGCCGTTGCACATGATCGTGGTCGGCCGCGACCTGTCCGGCTACCAGCACCTGCACCCGACGATGGCGCCCGACGGCACCTGGAGCGTCCCCCTGACGCTGGCCCGGCCCGGCGGCTACCGCGTCTACGCCGACTTCTCCGTCACCGCGACCAACGGCACGCAGATCCCGCTCGTGCTGGGCGTCGACCACACCGTGCCCGGCGCGCACACCCCGACCGCGCTGCCGCCGGTGCGGGCCGAGGCGACGGCCGGGCCGTACGCGGTGTCGATGAACGGCACCCCGACGGTGGGGGTGACAGCGCCGATGCACTTCCAGGTCAGCGCCGACCCGACCATTCCCGCCCAGTTGGAGCGGTACCTGGGCGCGTACGGGCATCTGGTCGTCGTCCGTGAGGGCGATCTCGGGTACGTGCACGTCCACCCCGAGCAGGAGTTGGTCGACGGGTCGGTCAAGTTCTGGCTGACCGCCCCGAGTTCGGGCCGGTACCGGGCGTTCTTCGACTTCCAGATCGCCGGGAAGGTGCACACCGCCGAGTTCACGATCAACGTGCCCTGAGACCGGAACTTTCTCCCCGCTGCGGCCGACCAAACAGCCAGCAGCGATCAACGGAGGAAGAACACATGCGCACCACCAGCCCGCTCGGTTTACGCCGCTCGGTCACCGTCCTCGCCGCCGCGATCCTGGCGGCGGGTGCGGCGGGTTGCGGCTCGTCCGACTCCCCGGCGACCGCACAGCCGGGCCCGTCCGCGTCGGCCTCGGCCAACCCGGACGCCGGCGTGGTCGGCATCCGTGACCCGTGGGTGAAGGCGGCCGACAAGGGCATGACGGCGGCGTTCGGGACCCTGGTCAACAACGGCGACAGCGATGTCACGGTGACCCGCGCCACGACCTCGGTGTCGTCGATGGAGCTGCACGAGATGGCCATGCAGGACGGCAAGATGGTCATGCGGCAGAAGCAGGGCGGCATCGTCGTCAAGGCCCGGGGCACGCACGCCCTGGAGCCCGGCGGCGACCACCTGATGCTGATGAACCTCACCAAGCCCGTCCAGGCCGGCGACGAGTTGTCAGTCACGCTGACCTTCGCCGACGGCAGGACCCAGCAGTTCACCGCGGTGGTCAAGCCGTTCACCGGCGCGCAGGAGAGCTACGCCCCCGGGCACGGCGCGCCCGTGACCGGCATGAGTGCCACGCCGGGAATGAGCATGAGCCCGGCGTCGTGACCGAGTCACCACCCGTGCGGCCGGTGAGCAGGCGTGGACTGCTCACCGGCGGAGCCCTGGCCGCCGGTGGAGTCCTGGCCGGCGGGGCCGCGATCGCCGCGACCCGCGCTGGGAGGACCGAGCCACCGCCGGCGACCGCCGCCGACACGACGTTGGCGGCGACCGTCGGCGGCCTGGTCGAGCCGTTCCACGGCCCCCGGCAGGCCGGCGTGGCCACCGAGCCACAGGCGCACGCCTCGTTCGTGGCGTTCACCCTGCGGGCCGGCACCGACCGGGCCGCGCTGGGTCGGATGCTGCGGCTGCTCACCGACGACGCGGCCCGTCTCACCCAGGGCCAACCCGCGCTTGCCGACACCGAGGCCGAACTCGGGCTGCTGCCGGCACGGCTGACCGTGACCTTCGGCTTCGGGCCCGGCCTGTACCGGGCCGCCGGTGTGGACGACCGCCGGCCGGCCTCGGTCACCGACCTGCCCTCGTTCCGCGTCGACCGCCTCCAGCCGGCCTGGTCCGGCGGTGACCTGCTGGTGCAGATCTGCGCGGACGACGCGGTCACCGTCGCCCACGCCCAACGAGTCCTGATCAAGGACAGCCGGCCGTTCGCCACCGTCCGGTGGGTCCAGCAGGGCTTCCGGCGCAGCCCCGGCGTCGAGCTGGGCGGCCACACCCAACGCAACCTGTTCGGCCAGCTCGACGGCACCGCCAATCCCCGGCCCGGCACCCCACTGGACACCGCCCTCTGGGTGCCGGACGGCCCGGCGTGGCTGCGCGACAGCACCACGCTTGTGGTGCGGCGGATCAGCATGAACATGGAGACCTGGGACCTGCTCGGTCGCGCCGATCGCGAGCTGGCCATCGGGCGGCGGCTCGACACCGGCGCCCCGCTCACCGGCACCGCCGAGCACGACGAGCCCGACTTCGCCGCCACCGGCGCCGACGGGCTCACCGTCATTCCCGACTTCTCGCACCTCACCCGGGCGCATGTCACCGACGACCGGCTGAAGATCCTGCGCCGGCCCTACAACTACGACGGGGTGCCGACGGCCGAGGGCCACGCCGACAGCGGGTTGATCTTCACGTCGTACCAGGCTGACATCGCCCGGCAGTACCTGCCCATCCAACGCCGACTGGCCGACCGGGACCTGCTCAACGAGTGGACCACGCCGATCGGGTCCGCCGTCTTCGCCGTCCCGCCCGGCTGCCAACCGGGAGGATGGGTCGGCGAGCAGGTGCTCGGATGAGTCAGCCAACCCGGAGAATCGCCATGACCGTACCGCCGTCCCGCCCCACCGCCGTCCGGCTCGGCGCGGCGGTGCTCGCCGTCCTCGTGGCGCTGCTCGTCCCGGCCGCCCCGGCCTGGGCGCACAACTCGCTCAAGTCGGCGACGCCGGCTCGGGACGCGACAGTACCGAGCGCACCGACCGAGGTCGCCCTGGAATTCATGCAGCGGCTCGACCCCGCGTTCACGACAATCGTGCTCACCGACGCCGCCAAGCGGAAACTCGCCACCGGCGAGCCGGTGGTCGCCGGTGCGAAGAGCACGGTCCAGGTGACCGACACGCTGCCGAACGGGACGTACACCGTCGCCTACCGGGTGGTCTCCGTCGACGGGCACCCGGTGCAGGGGTCGTACCCCTTCACGGTGGCCGACCCCGCGTCCAGCGCCGCGCCGACTGCCGGCGCCGGTACGTCGGCGGCCACCGCTTCCGCCGCCGCCGGGGTGCAGAGCGACGGCGGCCCGGGTGCCGGCGTACTCGTCGCGGGGGCCGTGCTTGCCGTCCTCGCCGTGCTGGCGGCCGGGCTGCTGTGGCGGCGACGGGCCACCCGTCGCTGATCCGACCGCTCGCCCGCGATCCTGGCCGACCCGATCTTCCCCATCGTCCGGGAACCACCGGGGTCGATGACCCGACTACCAGACTGGGCCGACGCGACACGGCACCGGGCGACCAGACCAGGACGGGAAACGCCTTCGGGTGCGTCCCGACTCTTCCGATCGGATCACCATGTCTCTTACCGAGCTGTCCGGCACGCCGAGGCCGGAAACCTCCACACCCGACAGACCGGCCCGGCCGCCCCGGCGCACCTCACCGTTCGGCGCGCTGCTGCTGCGGCTGCACTTCTACGCCGGCATCCTCGTCGCCCCGTTCCTGGTGGTCGCCGCGCTGACCGGCCTGGCCTACACCACGACCCCGCAACTCGACTCGTTCCTCTACGGCGACAAGCTGAGAGTCGCCCAGGTGGGTGAGCGTCAGCTCCCGTTGGCCGAGCAGGTCGGGGCCGCGCGGAACGCGCACCCCACCGGCAGCATCACCGCCGTGCAGCCCGGCGACGGCGACCGGACCACCAAGGTCGTGTTCTCCCTGCCGGAGCTCGGCGAGAACCAGCACACCGTCTACGTCAACCCGTACACGGCCGAGTCCCAGGGGCAGCTCACCACCTGGTTCGGCTCCACCCCGGCCACCACCTGGCTGGACGACCTGCACCGCCACCTGCACCTGGGCACGGTCGGCGAAAACTACTCCGAGCTGGCCGCGAGCTGGCTGTGGGTGCTGGCGCTCGGCGGAGTCATCCTCTGGTGGCGTCGACGCGGCGCCGCCCGAGCCACCGCCCGGCACCTGCTCGTGCCGGACCTGTCCACCGGCAGGGGCGTCCGCCGCACCCGGGGTTGGCACGCCACCACCGGCATCTGGCTCACCGTCGGCCTGCTCTTCCTCTCGGCCACCGGCCTGACCTGGTCCCGCTACGCCGGCGCGAACTTCGCCTCCGGTCTGGACGCGCTCAACGCCCGCACGCCGGAGATCTCCACAAGCCTCGCGGCCGTTCCGAGCGAGACCGGCGGCGGTCACCACCACGGTGACGCCGGGGCGGGCGGGACCGTCGAGTCGGCGGCCTTCGACCGGGTCCAGACGGTCGCCCGCGACGCGGGACTCTCCGGGCCGGTCGAGATCATCCCCGCGCCGGAGCCGGGCTTCGCCTGGACCGTCACGCAGATCGACAACACCTGGCCGGTCGCCAAGGACCGCATCGCCGTCGACCCGGCCACCAGCACGATCACCGCCCGCAGCGACTTCGCCGACTGGCCGCTGCTGGCCAAACTGAGCGGCCTCGGCATCCAGGCCCACATGGGTCTGCTCTTCGGCCTGGTCAACCAGATCCTGCTCGCCGCGCTCGCCCTCGGGCTGCTCTGCGTCATCGTCTGGGGCTACCGCATGTGGTGGCAACGCCGACCCACCCGCACCGACCGCCGCGCCCTCGCCGGCACCCCGCCGGCCCGTGCCGGCGTACGCGGCCTGCCGCTGTGGGCACTGCTGATCGGCGTACCGGTGGTCGTGGCGGTGGGCTGGGCGCTGCCGCTGTTCGGACTCACCCTGCTGGCCTTCCTCGTCATCGACATCGTCGCCGGTGCGGTGTCCCGACGCCGACGACCCGCCGAGGCTCCCACCTCCCCGGCACCCGCCGGGAGCTGACCGAGCGGTCCGGCCGCCCGGCCGAGGCGACTCCGCTCCATATATCACAAGCTGGGCATTCACCATCGGATGCAGTTGGTGCGGGCCAGGGACCGGTACCGGGCGAGAATCGGCTGATGACCGACACGACCGACCTGACCCCGCTCGCCGAGGGCGTGGAGTGCGAGTTCATGTACGCCTACGAGTCGCGGGCGCCCGAGCCCGCGTACACCGATCTGGGGGTCGCGACCACGCGCATCGGCGGCGGTGTCGCCCTCGCCATGCGCAACGACCCCTCCGGCGGATACTGGAGCAAGGCGCTCGGCTTCGGCGTCACCGAGCCGTTCACCGTGCGGGTCCTGGATCGCGTCCTCGACTTCTACCGGGAGCAGGGCGTCGACCAGGCGGTCCTCCAGCTCGTCCCGGCGGTCCTGCCCGACGGCTTCGACGCGGTCGCCGCCGCACGCGGGCTGGAGCCGGGCAGCACCTGGGTCAAGCTCGCCGCCCGAGCGGGTGACGTCGCCGCGGCGCGGACCCACCTGCGGGTCGCCCCGGTGCCGGCGGCCGAGGCGCGGCGCTGGGCCGACGTGTTGCTTGCCGGCTTCGGCATGCCGGCCGGTGGGCTCACCGACATGCTGGCGTCGACCGTGGGCGAGCCGGCCTGGCGGCCGCACGCGGCGTGGGACGGCGACGAGGTCGTGGCCGGCGGCAACCTGTTCCTGCACGGCGAGTCGGCCTCGCTCAACGCCGCCGCGACGGCACCCGGGCACCGCGGCCTCGGTGCGCAGTCGGCGCTGATCGCCGCCCGCGCCCGCGCCGCGGCGGAGGCCGGGTGCCGGTGGCTGTTCGCCGAGACCGGGAAGCCCACGCCCGGTACGCGGAACCCGTCGCTGGACAATCTGCGCCGGGCCGGGCTGGTGCCGCTCTACGAGCGCCGCAACTGGGTCTGGCGATCGGCGCCCTGACCCCTTCCTGGCCAGGCCCTCCCCGCGAGCGAGGAGGGCCAGCGCGGCTCAGCGTGGCGGGCCACGCCAGGGATCGGCCGGACCCTGCGGGCGGTCGCCGCGCAGGGTGATGCGGTGCACGACCCGCCGGGCGCCGCCGTAGTCGCGGTTGGCGTAGTGGGCGGTGCTGCGGTTGTCCCACATCGCCACGTCGCCGGGGCGCCACCGGTGTCGGACCAGGTGCTCCGGCTTGGTGAGGTGGGCGTAGAGCAGGTCCAGGATGGCCCGGCTCTCGGCCTCCGACACCCCGACGATGTGCGAGGTGAAGCCGGGGTTGACGAAGATGCCCCGGCGGCCGGTCTCCGGATGCACGCGCACGACCGGGTGCTCCACCGGATCCAGTCGGGTGACGACCTCGCCGTCCCACACACTGCCCCGGCCACCACGGCGTTGGGCCAGGTAGTAGCCGAACTCGCGGTTGCCGTCGTGCACGGCCACCAACGTGTCGACAAGTCGGCGCACCGGCTCGGCGAGCGAGTCGTACGCGAGTTGGCTGTCCGCCCAGGTCGTGTCGCCGCCACTGGGCGGCAGCGTCACCGCGCGCAGGATCGACCCGAGCGGTGGACGGGCGACGAAGGTGACGTCGGTGTGCCACACGTCGGCGAACCCGTTGTCGGCGCTGTCCAGGGCGTATACCTCGGGGTGTCGCTCGTCCACCCCGCCGACCACGGGGTGCGAGGCGGTCAGCTCGCCGAGCCGGCGACCGAGGCGTACCTGCCCGTCGTCGTCGAGGCGCTGGTCGGCGAAGAACAGCACCTTGCGGTCCACCAGCGCGGCGCGCACCGCCGCGAGTTCGTCGTCCGTGGCTCGGTGCAGGTCCAGGCCGCGCACCTCGGCGCCGAAGTGCGGCCCGAGGGGGTCCAAGGTCAGGTGCAGCAGGGTGTCGGTCATGGCGGTGCCCCTCACATTCAGGCGGCGGCGGCACGCACGGCGTGGCCGATGGTGGCGCGCAGGGCCGCGTACTCCGGTGAGCCGCGCAACTCGTCGGGTTCGACGCCGCTGCGTGGAAGATCGACGTTCAGGTCGAGGGCCACCCGGCCCGGCCGGCGGGTCAGGACGATCACCCGACTACCGAGGAAGACGGCCTCGTCCACGCTGTGCGTGACGAACACACACGTACGGCCGGTCTCGGCGCTGACCCGGCGCAGGTCTTCCTGCAACCGCTCCCGGGTGAGCGCGTCGAGCGCCGCGAACGGCTCGTCGAGCAGCAGTAACGGGTTGTCCACGGCCAGCGCCCGCGCGATGGCCACCCGCTGCTGCTGGCCGCCGGAGAGCTGCCAGGTGCGGCGGTGCGCGACGTGCGGCAGGCCGACCCGGTCCAGCAGGGCGGTCACCCGGGGGGACCGTTCGGGCCGGGGCACACCGGCGTAGCGCAGCGCGAGACCGACATTGCCGCCGACCGTCTTCCACGGCAGCAGCCGGGGTTGCTGGAAGACCAGACCGGCGTTGCGGCCGGGCACCGGCGGCCGGCCGGCGGCGGTCACCGTGCCGGCCGTCGGCCGTTCGAAGCCGGCGATCAGCCGCAGGAGTGTGGTCTTGCCACATCCGGAGGCGCCCACGAGGACCAGGAAGGTGCCCGGGGGTACGCGGAGGTCGACCGGGCCGAGGGCGGTGACCGCCGCCGGCCCGGTCCCGTACGTGTGGGTGACGTCGCGGACCTCGACCGCGGCGTCAGGGCTGGAGGACACTCGGCAGGCCCTTGGTGTAGACGGCCGCCTCGAACACCGACCGGTCCGGTATCGCGTCGACCTTCTTCTGCCCCTTGAGGAAGACCGCCGCGTTGTACAGGTTGTCGGCGAGCGCGCCGACCTTCTCCGGCGAGCCCAGCCACTCGGGGCTGGCCAGGTCGGCGGGCTTGAGGAACACGCCCTGACTGAGCTGGTGCTGGGCCGCCGCGGTGTCCAGGTTCAGCTCCCGGCCGACGGCGGTCGCCGCGGCGGTCGGGTCGGTCGCGATGAGGTCCAGGGCCTTCGCCTCGGCCTTGCGCCACGCGTCGACGGCCTCCGGGTGGGCGTCGGCGAACGCGGTGGACACCACACCGAGGTCCAGTGTGGGCTTACCGGCGGCGGCCAGCTCGCGGCTCGTGACGAGCACCTTGCCGGTCTTCTTCAGGTCGTCGAGCGAGGGCAGCCAGGAGTACGCGGCGTCGAGGTCGCCCCGGGTCCAGGCGGCGAGGATGTCCTGCGGCTCCAGGTCGACGAGTGTCACCTCGCTCTCCTTGACTCCGGCGCGCTCCAGGGCGGCGAGCAGACTGAAGTGCGCGGTCGAGGCGAACGGGGTGCCGATCTTCTTGCCCCGCAGGTCGGTGATGGTGGCGACGTTGGCGCTGTTGCGGGCGACAAGCGCCTCGTTGTCACCGGCGACGTCGAGGACGAAGGCCACCTTGTAGGGCAGGTTCAGGGGCGCCGACAGACCGCGCGCGACCGGGCTGGAGCCGATCGCGGCGATGTCCACACTGCCGGCCGCGAACGCGGTGTTGATGCTCGCGCCGGAGTCGAACTTGGTCCAGGTGATCGCGTAGTCCGGCAGCGCCTCCTCCAGCAGCCGCTGGTTCTTCACGATCAGGTCGCCGCTCGGGAACGCCTGGTAGGCGAGCCGGATGCTCTTGCGCTGCGGGTCGCCGCCGCCGCTGGCGGCGCCGTTGCCGCACCCGGCGAGGGGGGCGGCGGCCAGCAGCAGGGCAGCCGCGAGGAGAGTTCCGACAAGTGGTCTGCGCACGGGACGTCCGTTCTGCGAGGTGGGGAACAGCGCGGTCAGCTTCGACCGCGCCAGGGAACGAGCCGGTCCTCCGCGGTGCGCAGCAGTGCGTCGATGAGGAGGCCGGACAGGCCGATGGCGAACAGACCGAGCACCACCACGTCGGTCTGCGAGTACCGTTGCGCGTCGCGGACCATCCCCCCGATGCCCGGTACGCCGTTGATGGTCTCGGCGGCGACCACCGACGAGTAGGCGATGCCCACGGCGAGCCGGATGCCGGTGAAGATCTCCGGAAGCGCGTGCGGCAGCACCACGTCGCGGGTGACCGCCCAGCGTCCGCCGCCCAGTGCCCGGGCCGCCTCGACGAGGGTGGCGGGCGCGGCCTTGACGGCGGCGGCGGTGGCGACCGCGACCGGGGGCAGCGCGGCGATGGACAGCAACCACAGCTTCGGCGTCTCGTCGATGCCGAACCAGATGATGAACAGGCTGAAGTACGCCAGGGGCGGCAACGCGCGGACGAAGGTGACGACCGGTTCGGTCGCGACCCGCACCCAGGTGACGGTGCCCATCACCAGGCCGAGCACCAGCCCGGCGGCCACGCCCACCACCGAGCCGATGAGGATGCGCCGCAGACTCACGCCGAGGTGCTCGATCAGCAGGTGACCGCTGTAACCCCGGACACCGTCGTGGGTGGTGGACGTCTGCACCAGGCGGGCCCACACCGCGCCCGGCGACGGGATGAACGTGGGGTTGTCGGTCAGCACCGCGAGGATCTGCCAGAGCGCCAGCAGGACCACCAGGGACACGGCGCGCAGCGCGACGCGTCGCCACCACCCGGCCCGCTCCCCCGCCCGCGGTGGACGTGTCGGTGGTGGGGCACCGACATCGGAGCCCACGGTCTGCGCCGCGGTCACAACAGTCATGGCTTCTCCCGATCAGGATGACCCACTATTCCTACAGTTTTAGTGGGGTATACACAAGGGATCGCCCACTGCGTGGAAACTCGGCGCGGGACGGGCTCAGCCTGCCGCGGAAGACAGTGCTGCCGGCGAGTCGTCGTGCTGACCCACCGGCATCAGGCCGACCCGGGGCTCACTCGGGCGGCTTGGCCCCGGACTGCTCACTCACCAGGTACGCCGCGTACCAGTCGGGCCAGTTGTCGTCGTGCTGGCCGGTCCGCTTCTCGTGCTCACCGTGCGCGGCGGCCGCGCGCCGCAGCGCGTCGGCCAGGTCGCTCGTGGAGCCGAACGACGTCAGGCCTCCCTCGACGCGCCCGGGCAGTCTGGTCGTGATCTCCTGGAGCAGCCAGGTGTTGCCGTCCGGGTCGCGCAGCGTGGCGCGCGAGAAGTAGCTGCGCCGCTGCGGGTCCAGCCCGTCGACCGGGCCGTCCGGGCTGACGTGGAAGACGTCGCCGACCTCGACACCGGCGGCGACGAGGGTGCCGTGGGCCGCCTCGATGTCGGACACGACCAGGTACGCCACGGCCGAGCCGGGTGCCGCTGGCGTGAGGCCGGGGCCGAACTGCACCGAGCACGCGGAGCCGTGCGGCGTGAGCTGCACGATGCCGGGCGGTGTCTGGTCGAGCCGCCACCCGAGCCGTTCGTAGAACGCCTTCGCCCGGTCGACGTCCGACACCGGGATGACGATCACCTCCAGCTTCACGTCGACGCTCTCGATGCTCGACCCGCCGCTCGCCGCACCCTGGGCACTCTTCGGGCTCATCATCGCCCCCTCCCGATCCGCCGATCACCGAAACCGTGTGCCGGATGCCGCCTTCCCGGCATCAGCCCGACGACACCCTCGTGGCCCGGCGCACCCCGAACAGGGCGATCAGGGCGAGCAGGATGACGGCGACGGAATACTCGTCGGCGGTGCGCGGCAGGCCACCGGCGTAGACCACGAGGAAGCCGGCGATCACCGTGGGGAGGCCGAAGCCGACATAGCAGACGACGTACAGCAGAGAGAGCACACTGGCACGTTCGTGCGCCTCGACCAGCGGCATGATCGTCTTGAGGCTGCCCTGGAAACCGGCACCGAAGCCGACGCCCCCGAGGGCGAGGCCGACGAAGAAGCCCGGAACGGTCTCGCCCAGCACCGATACCAACGTGACGATCATGCCGAGGATGAGCGCGACGATCCCGGTCAGGATCACGGTCCGCGCGGCGGTATCGCGCAACAACAGGACGGCGATCGACCCGAAGACGGCGAAGACGAAGAGGACCAGGCCGCCGACCACGATCGACGTGTTCATGAGGCTGCGGACGAGCGCTGGTCCGAGGGCACCGAAGAACCCGGCCAGCGCCCAGACCGCGAAGAGCACCGGGACGACGACAAGCACCGGCTGGCGTACGGATCGGGGCAGCGTGACGTCGGGCCGCAGGCTACGTAGCGCGCCCGCCATCGGCGTGACAGTCTCCGACATCAGCGCGACCCCGACGGCCTGGAGCAGGAGGATCACGAGCAGGACGACGTACACCAGCCGCGTCGGCGCGGGCAGAAAATCGATGAGCAGCGCCGAGAGCAGCGCACCGCTCCCGGTGCCGATACCGGGGGCGATCGAGTTCGCGAGCGTGCCCCGGGCGCGGTCGATGTCGAGCATGCCGGCACCGACGGTGCCGGTGGCGGCCCCGGCGGCGAGCCCCTGGAGCAGACGGGCGGCCAGCAACGTGGGTACGCCGTTGGCGAAGACGAAGACGACGAGCGACAGCATCTGCACCACGATCGCGACGGCCAGGACCGGCCGCCGGCCGACGTGATCGGACAACCTGCCGAACGTGAGCAACGAGGCCAGCACCGCGAGCGCGTAGACGGCGAACACCACGGTGGTCGTGACCGGTGAGAAGTGCCAGCGCTGCTGGTAGAGCCCGTAGAGCGGGGTCGGGGCCGCCGACGCGGCCAGGAACGACACGAGAATCGACGCCAGCAGCACCAGGGATACCGCCGGCGAGAGTCGGGCCCGCCCTGCGATAGGCATGTCGGTGCTCCTCGGCTGCGCGGAAAGCGACAGCTCCCGGGCGTCCTGCCAGCCCGGGGCCACGGCGGCGTACCCGGCGAGCGCCGTCACATGCCGGCTCAGCCCACGGTGTCGTGGCCGCGATCAAGATGGGGCCGTTCGAGCGCGTGAGTGGGCATTCGAGGGCTGCCGCCTTTCCGACAGATCGATGTCGGCCGCCCGGTCTACGATGTTCGGCAGGTCCGGCCCCGGGTGGGAACGATTGACCAGCGAGAGTGACGACGCGCAGTTGCGCGACAAGATGCGCGCGGCGGTGGCCGGGCTCGCTCGCCGCGGCGGAGTTCTGAAACAGTCCTCCGGCCCGTACCTGGTCGGCCTCCTGTGCGCCACGAGCTTGGTGCCCGTGGTGGCGGCCGGGTTGACCAACACGTCTGTCGGTCTGGCGATCTCGGCGGGTCTCGGCTCGGTTGGTGCGAACGTTCTGACGAACGTCGTCTCCACCGCGATCGAGCACCTGCGCGGGA
Organism: Micromonospora sp. NPDC049171; assembly: GCF_040648275.1. Classification (NCBI taxonomy): domain Bacteria; kingdom Bacillati; phylum Actinomycetota; class Actinomycetes; order Micromonosporales; family Micromonosporaceae; genus Micromonospora; species Micromonospora sp. NPDC049171. Next base: position 165,477 of record NZ_JBEZDJ010000001.1, on the reverse strand, counting down.
CTGAGCCCGATCAATCTTCGCCCGAGGCGATCGAGCGGGAGCTGATTGTCCTGCTCGATGAGGTGCTGTCCGAGGATGGAGAGCAGGCGAGCGTGGCGCGGGCCGAGATCGCGGAGTTGCTCAAGCGGATCGACGCGGTGGGTGCCCTGGTTGAGGCGGGCGACGCGGAGCTGCGGGACAGCGTCCTGGAAACTCTGGCATTGCTCGCGAGCCGGTTCGCGGAGTTCCGGTTCGTCGTGGCGGAGGCGCGACAGGCGCTGTGGCGTTTCGAGGCCTCGCTGCGTCGGCAGGAGGAGCTGCAGCGGGTCGGGCTGGAACGGGTTGCCGACCAACAGGTGACGTTGCGGCTGGTCTTGGAGAAGGTCTCCGCCGTGGAGGCTCGTACGAGTGCCGATCCGGGCGCGTCCGTGCGGGCGGCGCCCTGGGTGGGCTCTCCGTACCGGGGCTTGGCGCCGTTCGAGGAACGCCACTCGGGCGTGTTCTACGGGCGAGCCGAGGCGACCTCGCGTCTCGTCCAGCAGTTGGCTGCCCGGTTAGCCCACGGCCAGCTGTTGTTCTTGGTCGGCGCGTCGGGCGCCGGCAAGTCGTCGTTGCTTCGGGCCGGTCTGATTCCTCGGTTGGCCGGCGATCGGCTGGTGCCGGGCTCGGCCGCCTGGCCCCGCCGGGTCATGACGCCGACCGGTAACCCGCTGGAGGAGCTGGCCGCTCATCTGGCGGACCTCGCCGGCACGGATGCTGCCGCGGTTCATCGGTCCCTGGTCGCCGATCCGTCCAGTGCCCGGTTGCTGGCGCGGCAAGCCACGCGTGGCGATGCGCCCGGCGGGGACGGTGTGATCTCCAGGCGTCTGGTTCTGATCATCGACCAGTTCGAGGAGTTGTTCACCCTGGTCGCCGATGATCCGCCGGGTCGGCAGGTGCGGTTGGCATTCGTCGCCGCGTTGCACGCGATGGCGGCAGTACGGCGTACGGGCGATCTACCCGCCGCGTTGCTCGTCATCGCGGTGCGTGCCGATTTCCTGGACCGGGCCGCCGCCTATCCCGAGCTGCGCGAGGCGTTGCAGGCCGGCTCGTTCCTGCTGGGGCCGATGACCGAGGCGGAGTTGCGCCTGGCGATCTGCGGGCCGGCCGCCGAGGCCGGCGTGCCGCTCGAGCGGGGCCTGGACGAGGCGATCCTCGGAGAACTGCGCGATCGCACGCTGGTCACCGGCTTCGACGCCGGTGTGTTGCCGCTGTTGTCCCAAGCGATGCTCGCCCTGTGGGAGTCGCGCGACGGGGGCCCGCTGACGGTGCGGGCCTACTGGCGGATGGGCGGGGTCGGGCAGGCCGTGCAGAGCACCGCCGAGTCGGTGTACCAGGCGTTACCGGCCGCCAGTCGCGAGGCCGCACGCTCGGTCTTCGTTCAGTTGACGGTCGTCACCGGCAGCGGACAGCTGGCCTGCCGCCGGGCGACCAGCGAGGAGTTGGGGGCCGCGACGGGCGTTCCGCAGGAAGACCTCGACGCGGTCCTGGCCCCGTTCGCCGGCCGCCGGTTGATCGTGCTGGAGCGTCACAGCGTCCGGATCGCCCACGACGCCTTACTACTGGGGTGGGCGAGGCTACGCGGCTGGCTGGACGCCGAACAGGCCGACCGCACGCTCTATCGGGAACTGGCGGAGGACGCGTCGCTCTGGGACAGACGCGGACGCGACGCGTCGTTCCTTTACCGCGGCTCGCAACTGGGCTCGGCCGTGCGGGCGGCCGAGCGCTGGAGCGCGGCAGCGAACCGGTTTCCGGCGCTGGCACCGGGTACGCAGGAGTTTCTGGCCGCCAGCAAGAGGGCCGCGGTCCGCAACGCCTGGCTACGCCGCGCGGTCATGGCGGCTCTGTCGATGCTGACGATTGCGGCACTGGTGGCGGCCGGGCTTGCCACCAGCCGCCAAGCGGACCTGCGCCGGCAGCAGGCCGTGGCATTGTCGCGCCAGTTGGCCGCGCAGAGTCAGGTCACCCGCCAACATGATCCTCTCCTCGCCGGCAGGCTGGCCGCCGCCGCGTGGCGGATGGCTCCCACCGACGAAGCCTTCGCCAGTATGCGGATGCTGATCGCGGAACCCCGCTCGGTGCTCTACGGCCACACGGCGAGCGTGCACGATGTGACGTTCAGCCCACGCGGACAGCTACTGGCCAGCGCCGGCGGCGACGCGACGGTACGGCTGTGGGACTCGCTCACCGGCCTGCCGATCGGCCGCCCGCTTGTCGGTCACGAGGGCAAAGTGAGCCGCGTGGCATTCAACGCCGACGGATCGCTACTGGCCAGCGTCAGCGACGACGGCACCGTCCGCCGGTGGGACCCGGCCACCGGCAGCCCGGTCGGTGGCCCGCTGACCGGCCACCAAGGCCCGGTGACAACTGTCGCGTTCCACCCCCGCGATCGCCTGCTCGCCAGCGCCGGTGACGACGGCACCATTCGGCTCTGGAACCCCGACACCGGTTCCCCCGTCGGTCAACCGTTGACCCCCCGTTCCGGGCCGGTCACCGCTGTCGCGTTCAGCCCGGACGGCCGGCTGCTTGCCGCAGCATCCCGATCGGCAGCGGGCCACGGTGTGATCCAGTTGTGGGATCCGGCCACCAGCCGAACCGTTGGTAAGCCGCTGAGAGGGCACTCCGACTGGATCTGGAGCCTGGCGTTCAGCCGCGACGGTCGGTTGGCCAGCGCCGGCCTGGACGGCAGCGTCAGGCTGTGGGAGCCGTCCACGGGCGGCTCGGCGGGACCGGTGCTCAGCGGCAGTGGCAGCAAGGTGACCGGGGTGGCGTTCACCCCGGACGGTACGCGGCTGGCCAGCACCGGCGCCGACCGGACGATCCGGCTGTGGAACGCGGCCGACGGCAAGCCCGTCGCCGCACCGCTGACCGGCCACCGCGACTGGGTCTGGAGTGTCGCGTTCAGCCCTCACGGACAGCTGATGGCGACCGGCAGCAGCGACGGCACAATCCGGCTGTGGGATGCCGCAAGCGGCCAACCGGTTACCAGGTCGACGGGGATCGGCCGGGGCTACCTGAGCGACGTGGCGTTCAACCCGGACGGCAGCCTGGTTGCCACCGCGAACGGCAACGACCGGACGATCGGCCTCTGGAACCCTGCCACCGGGCGGCCACTCGGCAAGTCGATCGACGCCCAGCAGCAGGACGTCACCGCTGTCGCGTTCAGCCCGCAGGGCTCCATCCTGGCCAGCGGCGGCAGTGACGGCAGCATCCGGCTCTGGAACCCCGCCACCCGCCGGCCAATCGGCCGCCCGCTGACCGGCCACCGGAAGGTGATCACCGCACTGGCCTTCAACCGCGATGGAACGCTGCTGGCCAGCAGCGGCGACGAGCAGGCGGTATGGCTGTGGGACCCCACCACCGGCCAGCCGGTCGGCGACCCGTTGACTGGCCATCCGGGCACGGTGAACGCGGTGAGCTTCGGCAGCGACCTGTTGGCCACGGGAGGCGACGACGGCACCGTTCGCCTTTGGAACCCCGCCACCGGCCACGCCGTCGGCCCTCCACTGACCGGCCATCGCGGCCCGGTGACAGCGATGCGCTTCAGCCGCGACGGACACCTGCTGGCCGCCGCCGGCGACGACGGGACCATTCGCGTGTGGAACCCCGCCACCGGCCGGCAAATGAGCACAATGAGCGCCGGAAGCTCCGTCTCCGGCCTCGATTTCAGTCCGGACGGGAGCGTCCTGGCCGGCGGCGCCCAGAACGACGCCGTACGCCTGTGGAATCCGGAAGACGGCCGGGAAATCGGGCGGCCGGTATCCGTCGCGGCCGAATTGACAAGTGTGTTGGGAGTCAGCGCGGTGGCCTTCAGCCCGAACGGCAAAATCATCGCGCACATCAGTATACGCGGACTATCCATCACCGACCGCGCTGTCGTCGCCGACACATTCGGGACGGTCTGCTCCCTCTATGGGTCGCTGGCCGGCGATGAGTGGAAGACGTACCTCCCCGGAAGACCCTTCGCAACCGTCTGCCCGTAGCGCGACCGGCAGCCGATCAAACAATTCGCCTTTCCCCTACGGCAAAGATTCCCATCGATCATGAATAGGGTGAAATGAGGATGCTAAATTCCGTGCCATGTTCTCGCGGTGTCTCACCCGGCTCTGCGTAGCCGGGCTCGGAGTGGTCCTGCTGGCCGGTTGCGGAAGTGCCGAGCGTTCTGCGCGCGGTGCCGACCCGGCTGCCTCGGCCAGCGATCCGGCCACCTCACCAGCCGCCGCACCGACAACACCGGTCCCACCCTCTGCCACGGTGACGCCTACACCGCCGGTCACGAGTCCTGGCCGGTCGGCCACACCGACCCGGCGGCCAACGCAGCGCACGCCACCCACCAAGCAACAAACGGAGCGTACGCCAGCCACCAAGCAACAGTTGCAAAAGATCGTTGTGCGGGCGACGGACGTGCCTTCCGACTGGGTCACCACGGAGTCGATGAGCATGCTGGACCCGGACGTCAACGCCGCGACGGCGACGTGCATGGGAGTACGCGACACCACCCCGAACATGGTCGCCGGAGTGGAATCAACGCCCTACTCCGGTGGGCCGGTGTTCATCCAGTCCGTGGCGGCGAGCTACCGATCAGAAGCTGATCTCGACGTCGATTTCGGCCTGTTGACCAACCCGAGGCTGCAGCCCTGCACGGAGCGCATCACGCGGCTGGTTTACGAGCAGCTCGACTGGACCGTGGACTCGATGTCCACCAAGGTCACACTCGCGCCGACCCGGGGCGCGGCCAACGTGGTCGGTGTCGTGGACAACAAGCTCGTCGGCACGATCGCCGGGCAGGACCTGGTCCAGTACGACCGCACCGCGTTCATCCGGGGACCGCTCATCGAGGTCCAGGTGGCGATGGCCAGCATCGACGAGCCGATTCCGGAAGCTCTCTGGAACAGGATCCTTACCCAGGTCGCCGGACGCGCCGCCGCCCACTGACCCCCGCCGCCCGGCCTGTCAGGAGTTGGCGAGCGCCTTGTCGCCGGTGTTGTCTGCCGGTGGGATCGGGAAGTTTCGGTTGAAGACGTTGTCCGGGTCGTAGGTGGCCTTGATGGCGCGCAGCCGGCCGAGGGTGGGCTCGGGCCAGGCGTCCAGCAGGCGGTCCGGATCGGTGTCGGTCTCGAAGCTGAGGTACAGGCCGTCGAGATGCGGATACAGCTCGGTCCACAGCTTGTCGAGGTGGGGCCTGCGGTCCGGCACGGTGGCGGCGAGCACCGAGAAGTTCTGCGTCCGGTGCGGGTAGGCGGTCGCGTCGCCGGCGACGTCGTTGACCGCCGCGCCGACGGATCGGACCTGCATGATCATCACATCGCCGGAGTTCATCATGGTCGCCATGCGGTCCGCCACCTCGGGTGTGATGTGGTGCAGCAGCCCGCTGCGGGTGTCGTTGAGCCGCTGACCCCGGTGCCGATTGCCGGGCGGCGCGACGATCGCGGGATAGGGCACGAGCTGCGCCTGCTGGTCGAGAATCGGTCCGATCTCCAGGAACGGGCTCAGGGCCGACCGCGCCGCCTCGATGTCGTCCCCGGCGAAGACGAGGGTGACCTGGGCCGTCGCCGGGTCGCCCCGACGACCGGGGAAGAGGGACAGGAAGCTGGTCAGGTCCCGGGGCGCCTCCTCGACGAGTTGACCCCAGCGGCGCAGCAGGTGGGCGGTGTCGGTCGCGTCCGCGACGAGCTGGGCGTAGACGACGTTGTCGACCTCGTACGCCGCCATCTCGATGGCGGTGACGACGCCGAAGTTGCCGCCGGCGCCGCGTACGGCCCAGAACAGGTCGGGGTGATGCTCGTCGTCCACGCGGAGCAGGCGGCCGTCCGCGGTCACGATCTCGGCGGCCACGATGTGGTCGATGGTCAGGCCGTGTTTGCGCGCCAGGTATCCGATGCCGGCGGTGGTGGCGAGACCGCCGACGCCCACGTCACCGTAGTCGCCCGAGCTCATCGCCAGGCCGTACGGGGCGAGTGTCTGGGCCACGTGCCCCCAGCGGGCGCCCGGTTCGAGCCGGATCCGGCGGGTCGCCCGGTCGAGCACCTCGACCTTGTTCATCAGCGACATGTCGATGATGACTCCCCCGTCGTTCGTCGACCGACCGCTGATGCCGTGCCCGCCGCTGCGCACGGACAGCGGCACGTTCTGCGTCCGCGCGTACGACACGGCGTCGATCACCTCGGCGACGGCCTGCGGCCGGATGACCAGGGCCGGTGATCCGTGCCAGCTGTAGCTGTGGCGGACACCGTCGTACTCCGGGTCGCCCGGCTCGACGGCCCGGGCGGCCAACGATTCCGGTAGCGCGTCGTAGTCGACGCCCGGGTGACGCTCGGCCAGGGCGGAGACGCCGCGGCTCCGTCCGGTGTCGGGCCCGCCCGCCGCGCGCTCCTTGGCGACCGCCTCGCGCAGCGCGGGGGCGATCTCCTGACCGAGGGTCTGGATCAGGCGCGGGTCGTCGCGGCCGATCAGGAAGGTGCTGAACCCCTCCTCGAGGACCATCGGAAGGAGCTGTTCGACCCACTGTTCGGCAGGCCCCTGGAGGAAGCCACGGCTGCGCGACGAGACGTCGACGGTGAACAGGTTGAGCAACCGCCGGATCTTTCGAGGGTCGCGTCCCGCCGCGACGGCCGCCTCGTCGATCAGCCGGTTGGCGGTCACCCGGTCCGGCGAGCGCAGGTACTCCAGGGTCGGCAGCCAGCCGTTCGCCTTCTGGCCGGTCAACGCCAGCATCTTCGGCTGGTACGCGCCGAGCCAGATGTCGATCTCGTGTGCCGGCTCGGGGCCGCGCTGCGTGCCGGGGGTCGGGTAGTACCTACCGTCCTGCCGCAGCGGCCCGGCCGCGGTGACATCCCAGACACCGCGCAGGATGTCGATCGCCTCGCGGAGCGCCTCGACGCCCTGCCCCGGCGTCAGCCGGCGGGCGCCCATGCCCTCGATCCCGTCCCAGAACGCGCCGGCGCCGAGGCCCAGCTCGAAACGGCCGTGGGACAGCCGGTCCAGGCTCGCCGCCGCCCTCGCCAGCACGGCCGGCGGACGCAGCGGAAGGCTGAGGACGTTTCCCGAGATCCGCAGCCGTTGCGTGCGGGCCGCGACCCAGCTCAGCAGGGTCCAGGTGTCGAGGAACTCGGCGTTGTAGGGGTGGTCCTGGAAGGAGGTGAGATCCAGCCCCGCCGCTTCGGTCAGCTCGGCGAGCGCCACCACCTGGTCCGGGTTCTGCGCCCCGGGGGTCAGAAAGGTCCCAAACAGGATTTCGTGCCCGTAGTCAGGCATCTCTTCGCCATCTCCGTGGTCGTGTTTTCAGAATACGTTCTGTTTCGCAGACCGTATTTCAGACAACACACTTTCCCCACGGGCTCATTCCGCGACCGTGCGGGGCGTCCTACCGCTTGCGGCCCACCCCGCCGAACGCGTCGATGTCGGCAGGCGTGTCGACCGCGTCGTCAGGTCGCCACTGCGGGCACGGCACGACGCCGGGCTCCACCAGCTCCAGGCCGTCGAAGAACCCGGCGATCTCATCCGGCGAGCGGAGCGTGTACGGAACCGCACCAGTGTCGTTGTAGTCGTCCTGCGCCTGCTGCATCTCGGCGCTGATCAGGCTCGTGCCGTCGTTGAGGGACAGGTAGCTGCCGCTGGGCAGCGACGCCAGCAACTGTCGCGTGATCGAGCGGGCCGCCTCGTAGTCGGGCACGTGGCCCAGCACACCGCTGAGGATGAGGCCGACCGGCTGCTGGAAGTCGAGCGTCTTGCCGGCCTCGGCGATGACCGCGGCCGGGTCGTGCAGGTCGCCGTCGATATAGGCGGTCCTGCCCTCGGCCGTGCCGACCAGCAACGCACGGGCGTGCGCCAACACCAGCGGGTCGCTGTCCACGTAGACGATCCGCGCGTCCGGTGCGATCCGCTGCGCCACCTCGTGGGTGTTGTCGGCCGTCGGCAACCCCGTGCCGACATCGAGGAACTGGCGGACGCCCGCCTCGCCGGCGAGGAACGTGATCGAGCGGACCAGGAACTGCCGCGAGGCGCGGGCGACGTCGACGACGCCGGGGAAGACCTGCCGGTACTGGTCGCCGGCTTCGCGGTCGACCGCGAAGTTGTCCTTGCCACCGAGCCAGTAGTTCCAGATCCGTGCCGAGTGCGGCACCGACGTGTCGATCTTCTGCACCGCATCGACCGCGCCGGCCTCGGGTCGGTCGGTCGCCTGCGAATCCGTGGTCACGACGAACCCCTCTTCTCATCGCGTACGCGATGTCATGGCGGGGACGGCCCGCGACCGTGCCACGGTATATAAGGCAACGAATCCACGCCACCCCGAGCGGAGTCCCCGTGCCGGCCGGCCAGGACCGCCGCGGTCGGTGCCGGTGGGACCCTGCCGGACCTCCTCGGGAGGCAGTGGACCGGCGGCAGGCCGTACGGTGGGGTGATGGTCCAGCGTGACGGGGGGAGGCCGGCGATGCGGTACCACCTGCTCGGGCCGGTCGAGGTGTGGTCTCCCGCGGGGGAACGGCTGGCCCTCGGCACGCCGATGCAGGTGCGCCTGCTGGCCGTCCTGCTGTCGCGGCCGGGCAGCGCGTGGTCCATCGACCAGCTCGTCGACGAGCTGTGGCAGGGCCGCGCACCGAAGACGGCAGCCGGCAACGTGAAGACCTACGTCTGGGCGTTGCGCCGGGCGCTGCGGTCCCCGGGGGCACCCGACCCCGCCATCCTCGCGGGGGCCACCGGCTATCGGCTCGTCCTCGATGGGCAGACGGTGGACACCGTCACCTTCGACGACCTGGCCCAGCAGGGATATCAGGCGTTGCGGCAGGACCGCGCCCCGGATGCCCTGCGGGCGTTCGAGGGGGCGCTGGCGCTGTGGCGGGGCGAGCCGTTCGCGGGCCTGCCCGGCGCGGGGGTGTTGCTCGCCGTCCGGGCCCGACTCCAGGAACAGCGGTCGACTCTGCTGGAGGAGGTCGCGGACCTCCAGTTGCGCGCCGGCCGGCACCACGAGCTGATCGAGCCGCTCCGGACGCGGATCGACGGGGATCCGCTGCGCGAGCGCCCCTGGGGGCAGCTCATGGTGGCCCTGGCCCGGGCCGGTCGGCGGGCGGACGCGCTGGCGACGTACCGGCGGTTACGCCGGGTCCTGTCCGAGGAGGTGGGCGTCGAGCCCGGTGCCGAGCTGCAACGGCTGCACACCAGCATCCTGCGGGCCGACCGGGAGGTGTCGATGCCCGGGGCGCGACCGCCGCGACGACCCGCGCCCCGGATCGTGCCCCGGCAGTTGCCGGCCCCGCCGACGTTGTTCACCGGCCGGACCCGTGAGCTGGCCCGGCTCACGACGCTGCTGCTCGACGACACCGACCCGGCCGGCACCGTCGTCGTCACCGGCACCGGGGGCGTCGGAAAGACGTGGCTGGCGTTGCGCTGGGCACACGACAGCCTGCGCCACTATCCGGACGGGCAACTCCACGTCGACCTGGGCGGTTTCGGCACGGCCACCCAGGAGGCCGCACCGTCCGCCGTCGTCGTACGCTCGCTGCTGCCCGCCCTGGGCGTCAAGCCCCTGGAGATACCCGCCGAGCCAGCGGCCCAGTTCGCCCTGTACCGGAGTCTGACCGCCGACCGACGGCTGCTCGTGCTGCTCGACAACGCGCGCGACGCCGAACAGGTGCGACCGCTGCTGCCCGGGTCCAGCCGATGTGGCGTGATCGTGACGAGCCGCCACACGCTGCCCGGCCTGGTCGCCGCCGAAGGCGCCCACACCGTCGCACTCGACCTGCCCAGCACCCCCGAGGCACGCCAGTTGCTCGTCCGGCGACTGGGTGCACGGCGGGCCGCCACCCAGCCGGCCGCGGTGGACGAGCTGATCACCCGTACCGCGCGGTTGCCCCTCGCACTGTCCATCGTGGCCGCGCGGGCCGCCGCCCGGCCCACGTTCCCGCTCCAGGCCATCGCCGACGATCTGGCCGTGAGCAGGGGTGGCCTCGCCGCCCTGGCCACCGACGACGCCGCCACCGACCTGCGGACGGTGCTCTCCTGGTCGTACCGTCTGCTCAGCCCGGACGCGGCCCGGCTGTTCCGGCAGATCAGCCTGCACCCCACGGCGGACATCAGCGCGGCGGCGGCGGCCAGCCTCGCCGGGGCACCGCCGCACCTGATCCGGCCGGCACTCGACGAGTTGACCCGGGCGAACCTGCTGGCGGAGCAGTCCCCCAACCGCTTCCGCTGTCACGACCTGCTCCGGGCCTACGGGGAGGAGCTGACGGACGCGCACGACTCCGCGGACGACCGTGCCGCGGCGCGCAGGCGCGTGTTCGACCACTACCTGCGGGCCGCGCTCGCCGCGGCGAGGCTTGTCGACGCCGGCCACCAGCCGGTCGATCCGCTGCCCGCCGACTGGTCCACACCGACGTTCGCCGATCACCGGTCCGCACTGGCCTGGTTCGCCATCGAGCAGGGGGCGCTGCTGGCCGCCGTCAACGACGCGGCCACCCACCGCTTCGAGGCGCACGCCGGCCAGCTCGCCCAGGCCCTCACCCCGCTGCTCAGCCGGATGTCCCGGTGGCACGACCTGAGCACCGTACAGTCGGTCGCGGTCGCGGTCGCCCGACGCCGGGGCGAGCCGCGGGCCGAGGCGGTGGCACACCGGGACCTCGCGCTGGCACACCTCCAGCTCCGCCGGTACGACGCGGCCCGCCGTCACCTGCGCAGCGCGATGGCACGGTACGACCGGCTCGGTGACCGGCCGGGGCAGGCGAGCACCCACCTGCATCTCGCCTGGGTGTACGACACCGAGGGAAACCCGCGGGCAGCGCTGCCGCACGCCGAGAAGGCGCTGGCGTTGTCCAGCGGCAGCGACGACCGACGCGGCGTGGCCGCCGCGCTCAACGCGATCGGGTGGGGCCACGCCCGGCTGGACGAGCACGTCCGTGCCATCGCCTACTGCGAGCAGGCACTCGCACTGCACGAGGAGGTCGAGGACCGGGTGGGCTCGGCCCACACCTGGGACAGCCTCGGCTTCGCCCATCAGGGTCTCGGTGCGCACCCGACGGCGGCGGCCTGCTACCGGCGCGCTCTGGCGCTGTACTCCGGCGCTCAGGACCAGTGCGGGCGGGCCGAGACACTTGTCCGGCTCGGCGACACCCATCGGGCGGTGGGCGACCACGACACGTCGACGGACCTGTGGCGACAGGCGTTGGAGATCTTCGACCGGGTCGGTCATCCGCAGGCCGGGGAGTTGTCCGAGCGGTTGGCGACCTCGCGCTGAGCCTGCCCACGGGCCGGCATGGATCCGACGTGGACCGGGCGTCGGCAGGCTGGGCGCATGCTGACCACGAAGAGAACCACTCTCTGGCGTCGCGGCGGGGTCGACCGCCGGCGCCCACCACTTGTTCGTCGCCTTCCGGCCGTCGTCGCGATCCTCGTCGCCCTGTCGCTCAACGCCCCACCGGCGTTCGCGGGCCCCACGCCGGCGTCGTCCGGCGGCACCGGTTCGGTCGCCGGGAGCGGCACCGGCGGGTGGAACGGCCGCATCGACTGGCGGGCGTGCCCGGAACGGCCCGACGATCCGGGTACGCGGTGCGGCACCCTGCGGCTCCCGGTGGACTGGGCCCGACCGGGTGGGGAGACCTTCGAGCTGGCCCTGGCCCGGCGTACCGCCACCGACCCGGCCGCCCGCATCGGTGTGCTGGTCTTCAACCCCGGCGGGCCCGGTCTGTCCGGGGTCGACGTGGCGCTGACCGCCGAGACCCAGCTCGGGCCGGACGTGCTGCGCCGCTTCGACCTCGTCGGCTTCGATCCCCGGGGCACGGTCCGTAGTGCGCCGGTGCGCTGCTCGTCGGCGTTGCTGGGCCGGCACCCCTCCCTGACGCCCACCAACGCGGCGGAGTTCGAGCGACTCCGCGCCTACAACCGCCAGTTGCGCGACGACTGCCGCGCGCAGAGTGGCCCACTGTTCGACCACCTCGACAGCGTGAGCGTCGCGCGGGACACGGACGCCATCCGGGCGGCACTCGGTGAGCGGCAGCTCAGCTTCTACCAGTGGTCCTACGGCACCCTGATCGGGCAGGCCTACGCCGAGTTGTTCCCCGACCGGGTCCGGGCCCTGGCCATGGACAGTGTGATGGACCACAGCCAGGGGGTCCGGGGGTACGTCCGCAGCGGCGCGGCCAGCAACGAGGCCCTGTTCCACGAGTTCGTGAGCTGGTGCGGGCGAACCCCCAGTTGCGCCCTGCACGGACGCGACGTGCCGGCGCTGTACGACCGACTGGTGCGCCGCGCCGACGCCGGCACGCTTGTCGACGCGAGCACCGGCCGGACGCTCACCTGGTTCGAGCTCGGGTTCGCGACGTTCGTCAACTTCTTCGACGCGACCTGGGCCGACCTCGCGAACATGCTGCTCGCGTTGGAGCGGGGCGAGGAATACCCGCTCGCGTCCCCGATGGTGCCGGTCGACGGCGACGCGGGCCTGACCGAGTACGCCCTGCCCGCGTTCTGCCAGGACTGGTCGCTGCCGGTCGACGGTTTCACCGAGTGGAACCAGTACCTCGAACTGGCCCGCGCCGCGGCACCGCACCTGCGGGCCTCCCCCGTCGTCGTCCGCTTCACCGCGATCTGTTTGGGCTGGACGGCGAACAACCCGCAACACCGGCTGCGGGTGCGGACGAGCACCCCGCTGTTGCTGCTCAACGGTCGCTACGACCCGGCCACCCCGTACGACGGGGCACAGCGGGTGGCGGACCAACTCGGCACGCATGGTCGCCTGCTCACCTACGAGGGGTCGGGCCACGCCAGCTACCCCCGCACGGAGTGCACCCGCAGCCGCGTCGAGCGGTACCTGATCAGCAGGGTCATCCCGCCGGTCGGTGCGAGTTGCCCGGCCGCCCCGGCCTGACGCACCGGTGCCGCCCGGACGAGTGCCGGACACCCGGGTCGGCGCCGAGGCCTCAGCCTCGGCGCCGACCCGGCGCCGCGCCGCGTTCGGAGCGAGGAGAGTAGATCCCTCCCGCGAGGGAGCACCCGTCCCCTGTCAGCGGGGTTCGTCCGCGCCGAAGCGGCGCAAAGATCGGATGCATGGCGACGACGATCGCCCGCAGGACGGGCCACCGCCAGACGTACGTTGTGCTCGGCTGGGCCGTGGCATACGGGGGCGTGCGTCTGGCGTGGACCGTCGGCGAGGCTCCGGCCCTCCGGCGGTTCGGGTCGGACCTGCTGGGCTTCACCGGCTGGTGGTCGGTGGCGTTGTGCCTGACCGTGGCCGTGGTGGCGGTGGCGCTGGACCGGGCGACGACGTGGCGGCCGATGCTCGCGGGAGTGGCCTGGGCGGTCGCCGGGGCGCTTGTCGCGGCGGCCGCGATCCTGCTGCCGGAGCTGGTGGGCTTCCTGCTGTTCACGGTCGGCCCGTACTTCGATCCGACGGCGTTCGCCAGCCGGCTCGGTTGTGTGACCGGGGCGGTCCTGCTCGGCCTGGCCACCGCCCACTACCAGCGGCGCACCCGGGGCGACTGTCCGCAGTGCTGCCGGACGGTCCGCCCGGGTTGGCGGCGCGTGGCCCCGGCACGCTGGGCACGCTGGGCCGCGTACGCCGCGGTGGCCGGCCTCGTCGGCCGCTTCGCGGCCCAGCTCCTGGTGGGCTTCGACGGGCTCACCCGGGACGCCTCGGTGGTCGGGGTTGGAGATCGGCCTGCTGTTGGCGGGAGTGCTGTTGCCGCTGGCGCTCGTGCACGGTTGGGGGGAGATCTGGCCGGCGTGGGTGCCGCTGCTCGCCGGCCGCCCGATCCCCCGTCCGCTGTTGCTGGTGCCCGGCTTCGGGCTCGGGGCGGGCATCGTGGCCTACTTCGGCATGGGGCTGACGCAGTTGGTGTCCGGATCGGTCAGCCAGTTCTCCGACACGTTCCTCTGGCTGGCGATGTCGGCGTACTGCGTCCTCGGGCTCGGGCTCGTCGTGGCGTCGAGCGACTACCACCTGCGCACCCGCGTCGCGTGCGGGGCCTGTGGACGATGACGGCCACCGGGCCGGGACGTTACGGCATTGACATACATCATTAGACGAATTAACTTCCTGGCAACGAGGCGATTGGGAGCGCTCCCAATGGCCGAGCCACCCATGGGCTCGACGAACAGTCGGGCCCCTGGACGCGTCGACCGCCACCACCATGTCAGGAGAGGTCGCATGAGAAGACGAAGAGGGACAAACACGGCGCTGGTGTCGGCCAGCGCCGTCCTGTTGGCATCGGCCGGGGTCGCCCTGGCGATGCCGGCCGGGGCGGCAGCCGCTGGCTGCTCGGTGGACTACAGCGTGTCGTCGCAGTGGCAGGGTGGCTTCGGCGCCAACGTCGCCATCACCAATCTCGGTGATCCGGTCAGCAGTTGGACGCTCGGCTGGTCCTACGGCGCCGGGCAGACCGTCACCCAGGCGTGGAACACGACGCTGACGCAGAGCGGCGCCGCGGTCACCGCAAAGAACGTCAGTTACAACGGGGCCATCGCCACCAACGCCACCGTCTCGTTCGGCTTCAACGGCTCGTGGACCGGCAGCAACCCCGCTCCGACAAGCTTCACGCTCAACGGGGTGGTCTGCACCGGCGACCCCGCGCCGACCACGCCGCCACCGACCAGCCCACCCCCGACCACCCCACCACCCACCACGCCACCGCCGACGACTCCGCCGCCGAACGGACCGGCGGACATCACTGTGAACAGCGCCACCAGGTACCAGACCGTGGACGGGTTCGGGGCCGCGCAGTCCATCTGGGGCAGCGCCTGGTCGACGACGGACACGCAGACGCTTGTCGGAATGGGCGCCAACCAGTTGGGGCTGTCCATCGTGCGGACCGGCCTGTCGCCGGAGTCCAGCGAGTGGGCGACGCACGTCAACTCGTTGAAGACGGCCGAGGCGTCCGGGTCGAACGTGAAGATCCTCGCCTCGCCGTGGACCGCCCCGGCGGCGTGGAAGACGAACAACAGCCGGGTCAACGGCGGCAAGCTGAAGACCGACTACTACGACGACTACGCCAACCATCTCAACAGCTACGTGCAGTACATGCGTGGCCAGGGCGTGAACATCGACGTCACCTCGGTGCAGAACGAACCGGACTGGCATCCGAACTACGACTCGATGGACTGGAGCGGCACCGAGCTGCGCAACTTCGTCCGCGACCAGGGCACGAAGGTGCAGAACACCAAGCTGATGGTCGCCGAGGCGGTCAACCTCAACTACAACTTCACCGACCCGACCCTCAACGACACCACCGCCCGCAACAACATCGGCTACATCGGCGGGCACCTGTACGGCACCGAGGACTCCGGCCGGCTCAAGCCGTACCCGTTGGCCGCGCAGTACAACAAGCCGGTGTGGATGACCGAGTGGAACCTGCACGAGGCCGACGGTGGCGGCTCCAACATCTGGGGCAACCCCGCCAACGTGACGGTCTGGAACGAGACCCTCGACGACATCATGCGCACCGTGCACCGGTCGATGGAGGCCAACTGGAGCGCCTACATCTGGTGGTACGGCAAGCGCTACTACTCCTTCATCGGTGACGGCGAGGCCGCGTTCGGCACCGTCGCGGGCGCTCCGCTCAAGCGCGGGTACGCCTTCTCGCAGTACGCGAAGTACGTCCGCCCCGGCTACCAGCGGGTCGGCCTGACGAAGAGCTCCAAGGCCTCCCCGCTGGAGGTGACCGCCTACCAGGGCGACGGCAAGATCACCCTGGTGATCCTCAACCGGTCCAACAGCGCGGTCAACAACGCCGTGATCCAGGCACCGCAGAACGTCACCACGGCCGAGCACTTCCTGACCTCGCAGAACGCCAACGCGGCAAGCCAGCCGACGAGCGTCAACGGCGGTCAGGCCACCATCAACGTCGGCGCGCGCAGCATCTCCACGCTCGTCTTCACCCTCTGAACACCACCGCTCGACCCTGAGAGCGGTCCGACGTCACGGGAGCCCCGGCAACCCGCCGGGGCTCCCGTTTCGCGACGGTCAGTGCGAGTGGCGGGGCACGGCGCTGCCGCTGCCGCCGACCAGGAAGTCCAGGTCGGCGCCCTGGTCGGCCTGCAGGACGTGCTCGCTGTACAGCTTTGCCCAGCCCCGGTCGGCGCTCAGCGGTGCCGGATGCCAGCCGGCACGGCGCTGGGCGAGTTCCGTGTCGTCGACCAGGAGGTCCAGGCGCCGCGTCGCGACGTCGACCCGGACCAGGTCGCCGGTGCGCACCAGCGCCAGCGGGCCACCCACGGCCGCCTCCGGGGCCACGTGCAGGACGCAGGTGCCGTACCCCGTGCCGCTCATCCGGGCGTCGGAGATCCGCACCATGTCCGTGATGCCGGCTTCGAGCAGCCGACGCGGCATGGGCACGTTGCCGACCTCCGGGAAGCCGGGATAGCCGCGTGGGCCGGCGTTTCGGACCACGATCACCGTGTCGGGGGTGACCTCCAGGGCCGGATCGTCGGCCGCGACGACGTAGTCCTCGATCCGGTCGAAGACGAGCGCCGGCCCGGTGTGCGCGAGAAGGTGCGCGGAGGCGGCGGACACCTTCAGCACGGCCCCGTCCGGCGCGAGTGACCCGCGCAGCACCACGGTGCCCGAGCCGGCGGGCTGGAACGGCTCGGCCATCGTGCCGATGACCTGCCGGTTCCAGCACTGGACGCCGCTGATGTTGTCGGCCACGCTCGCCCCGCTGACGGTGACGTGCTCCAGGTGCAGCAGCGAGGCGATCTCGTTCATCACCGCCGGCACGCCGCCCGCGTAGGCGAAGTCCTCCATCAGGTACGCCCCGGACGGCATCAGGTTGACGAGCATGGGCACGTCGGCGGTGAGGATGTCGAAGTCCTCCAGGGTCAGCGGGACGCCGAGGCGGCCGGCGATCGCCAGCAGGTGGACGACGGCGTTCGTGGAACCGCCGATCGCGGCGTTGACCCGGATGGCGTTCTCGAACGCCTCCCGGGTCAGCACCGTGGACAGCCGTTGGTCCTGCCCGACCATGGCGACGATCCGCCGGCCGGCGGCCTGCGCGAGCGCGTACCGGCGCGAGTCGACAGCCGGCACGGCGGCCGCACCCGGCAGTTGCACGCCCAACGCCTCGGTCACGCAGGCCATCGTGGAGGCGGTGCCCATGGTCATGCAGTGCCCCCGGCTGCGGGACATGCCGACCTCCGCCTCCGCGCAGTCGGCCGCGGTCATCCGGCCGGCGCGCTGCTCCTCGGTGAAGCGCCAGACGACGGTGCCCGACCCGATGTCCTGGCCCCGGAACTTGCCGTTCAGCATCGGACCGCCGGTGATCATCAGGGTGGGCAGGTCGACACTCGCCGCGCCCATCAGCAGGCCGGGGGTGGTCTTGTCGCAGCCGGAGAGCAGCACCACCCCGTCGAGGGGGTTGGCGCGGACCGACTCCTCCAACTCCATGGCCAGCAGGTTGCGGTAGAGCATGGTCGTGGGCCGCATCAGGGGCTCGCCCAGGCTCATGGCGGGAAACTCCAACGGCAGGCCGCCGCTCTCCCACACGCCGCGCTTCACCGATTCGGCCAGATCGCGCAGATGGGCGTTGCAGGGTGTCAGCTCCGACCAGGTGGTGGCGATGCCGATCACCGGGCGACCGTCGAAGACGTCGTCCGCGAAACCCTGGTTGCGCATCCAGGACCGATGGATGAACCCGTTGCGGCCCTCCGCACCGAACCACTGCCCGCTGCGCAGCGGACGATCCGTCGTCGACATCAGCACACCTCTCTGTCATGCGTGCGGCCGCGGGGTGCGCGGCGGTCACGGGGTGGCACCTACCGGAGGCCGCCGACGGACAGCCCGCCGCGCCAGTGCCGTTGCAGGCTGAAGAACGCGATGACCAGTGGAATCACGGACACCAGCGAGCCCAGGATGATGAGGCTCCACAGCGAGGTGCCGCCCGAGTTGTTCGCGGAGGCGATCCCCTGCCACAGACCGAGGCCGACGGTCACCGGGAAGAGCCGGTTGTCGGAGAGCATGGCCAGCGGCAGGAAGTAGTTGTTCCAGGACGCCACGGCGGACAGCAGGAGCACGGTGACCACCGCGGGGCGCATCAGCGGAAGGGCGATCTGGACGAAGGTGCGCAGCTCGCCCGCGCCGTCGACCCGCGCCGCGTCCAGCAGCTCGTCGGGCACCGCGTCCCGCGCGTACACGTGCATGAGGTAGACGCCGAACGGGTTGAGCAGCGACGGGAGGATCACCGCCCAGACCGTGTTGGTCAGGCCCAGCCGGGAGAACATGATGAAGGTCGGGATGACCAGGGCGGTGGCGGGCACCATCACCGCGCCGAGCACGACGGCGAAGCTGAAGCGCCGGGCGGCGAACCGATACTTGGCGAAGCCGTAGCCGGCCATCACCGACAGGACCGTGGCGCCGATTCCGCCGGCGATCGCGTACAACGTGGAGTTGAGGATCCACCGCAGGTAGATGCCACCGTCGTAGGTGAACAGCTGCCTGAGGTTGCCGACGTAGTCGATCTGGTCGGAGAACCACATGGTGTTGCCGCCGCCGAACAGGCCCGGTGCGTCCTTGGAGCTGTTGACGACGACCCACCAGAAGGGTACGAGGAAGTAGATCACCATGAAGCCGAGCAGGATCTGCAGCGGCAGGTAGCGCTGCGGTCGGCGGGGGCCTGCGCTGACGCTCGTGCGGTTGGCCATCAGAGGAAGCTCCTCCGCTTGCGGGTGAAGAACAGGAACACGTACACGCAGACGAACACGATGCCGCCGAGGGCGAACGAGATCGCCGATCCGTAGTTGAAGTTGGCGAGCGAGAACGCCTGCTGGTACGCGTACATGTTGGGGGTGAAGTCCGCGCCGATCGTGCCGGCGGCGAGGTACCGCAGGATCTGCGGCTCGTTGAAGAACTGCAGGGTGCCGATGAGCGCGAAGACGAGGATGAGGCTCAGCGCGGGCGCGATCAGCGGAATCTTGATCCGCAACGCGACCTGCCACCGCCCCGCGCCGTCCATCCGGGCGGCCTCGTAGAGCGTCGGATCGACCCCCTGCAACGCCGCGTACAGGATGATCATGTAGTAACCCACCCACTGCCAGGTGACGACGTTGAGCAGGCCGTAGAAGATCAGGTTGCTGCCCAGGAAGTCGGGTGCGGTCGCGCCGAACAGCCCGAAGATGTCGGTGAGCGGGCCGAAGCCCTTGCTGTAGAGGAAACCCCACATCACCGCACCGATGACCGTCGGGATCGCGTAGGGCAGGAAGATCATGAGGCGGGAGAAGCGGGCGAACAGGGACGTCACCGCGTCCAGGATGAGGGCCATCGCGAGCGCGATGGCGATCTGCACCGGGATGGCGACAAGTGCGAAGCGGATGACGAACCACGCCCCGGACAGGAAGCTCGGGTCGGTGAACGCCTTCACGTAGTTGTCGAAGAGGACGAAGCTGGTGCCGCCGATCAGTTTCTTCTGGAAGAGACTGAGATACAGCGCGTAGCCCAGTGGCGCGATGAGGAACGCCAGGAAGACGACCGCGAACGGCCCGACGAAGAACCACCCCATCAGGTGTTCGCGGAGGTGCACCTTGCCACGGGTCCTGCGTGTCTCGGCGCGGGTACGCGCGGCGCGCTGCTCGGTCAGGAGTGTCATCTGTGGTCTCCGGGACGTGGACGCTACGGGTCGTGGGCGGGTGGGCCGGCCGTCGAGCGGCGGCGCGGCCCACCCCTGGGGTCACTGAACGGTGAAGCCCTGTTCCTTGGCGTACTTCGTCACGTCGCCCTGGAGCTTGTCGGCGGCCTGCGAGCCGCTTGTGGAGCCCTTGATGATCTCGCTGATCTGCTTCGTCATCGCGTCGAGGTAGTACTGACCGAACGGTGCGTAGGCGACGCCCTTGTAGGCGTTGGCGGCGGGGACGTAGACCTCCTTGTTCGCCTGCTGGCCGTCGAAGAACGCCACCTTCAGGTCGATGAACGCCGGATCGTTGAGTGCCGTGAGGTTCAGCGGGAAGATGATCTGGTTGGTCCAGCCGTCGGTGAGTGACTCCTTGTCGGCGTAGAGGCCGTAGGCGACCTTCGCCGCCAGGTCCGGCTTCTTCGCCTGCTTGGTCACCGAGAAGGCCGACCCGCCCCAGTTGACCTGCACGGGGTTGTTCACATCCCACTGCGGCAGCGGCGCCACCGCGAACTTGCCGGTGTCCTGGCCCTTGCCGACACCCGCACCGGTGAGATAACCCGGCGCCCAGGCCGCCGAGATGTACGTCGCGTAGTTGCCGCTGATCACGCCGGAGATGTACTCCGGGGTGAACTGGTCCTGCGTCCCGACCAGGCCCTTCTTGGCGAGGCCGCCCCAGTAGTCCAGCACGTCCTTGGAGGCCTGGTCGTTGAGCTTCACGCCGATCGACTTGGGCTGCGCCGGATCGAAGGTGAAGGGCGAGGCGCCCTTCTGGATCTGCAGCGCCATCAGGACCGCCGGGACGTTCGCGCCCAGGTCCCCGAAGAGCGGGCCTCCGGCGTCCTTCACCTTCTGCGCGGCCTGCTCGTACTCGGCCCAGGTCTTCGGTGGTGTGATCTTGTACTTGTCGAAGATGTCCTTGCGGTAGATCATGCCCATCGGGCCACCGTCGACCGGGACGCCGTAGACCGCGTCGCCGACCGACACGTCCTTCCAGGCGCCCTCGCCGTAGTTGGCCTTGACCGCGTCGTAGCCGTACTGCTTGATGTCGACGAGCGCGCCCTGGATCTGGAAGGTCGGGATCCGGTCCGCCTCGACCATGATCACGTCGGGTGCGCCGGTGCCCGCCGAGATGGCCGTCTGGAACTTGTCGTACTCGTCGCCGCCCTGCCCGACGTTGGTCCAACAGACCTGCACGTCGTCGTGCTGCTTGTTGAAGTTGTCGACGACGAGCTGGGTGTTGGGATACCAGCCCCACATCGTCACCACCGGCACGTTCTGCTTGGTGATGGTGTTCGTGCAGTTGCTCGCGTCGCTGCCCCCCTCGTCGGAGGAGCAGGCGACGAGGCCAGCCCCGGCCGCGAGCATGGTCACCGTGGCGAGTATTCGTTTCGTCTTCATCGACGTGATTCCCTCCGGGGTTGGCGGTGCGACAGTCTCCTGCTCGGCGGGCGCCACCGGGCGCGGGAGACCCCGCTCCCGGTGGCGCCGCCGGACACGCTGCTCCTAGCGCTTGAACAGACGCGGCGCCAGGTCGATGAGGTTCTTCTGCCACACGTCCCAGCCGTGCGGCCCGGGGGTCACCCCGTCGAACTCGTAGCGGATGCCGAGGGTGTTCAACGTGGTCAGCGATGCCATGAAGCTCGGGTACACGAAGTCGGTCTGGTCGCCGACGTACAGGCGCAGCATCGTGGTCCCGTTGTTGATCGCCTCGACGTCGACGCCGGTGCCGCTGCCGAACCCGGCGGAGAGTGCCGCGACGTAGGCGAACTCACCCGGGTAGGCCCGCAGCACCCCCAGCGCCTGCCCGCCGCCCATCGACAGGCCGGCGATGGCCTGCTGCGACGACTCGCTGGAGACGTGGTAGCGAGCGCGGGCCGTCGGCACGATGTTGTCCAGCAACTCCCTGTTGAAGTTGGACGAGTTGCCGTTGCCCATCACCACGACCATGGGCGTCAGGTCGCCGTCGAGGAACTGGTGGTCGAGAATCTGCTTGGCGCGGCCCATCTCGACCCAGTCGGTATAGTTCTGGCCGCCGCCGTGCTGGAGGTAGAGCACGGGATACGGCTGCGGCCGGGCCGGATCGTATCCGGGTGGTGTCCACACCAGCGCGGTGCGCTCCTGGCCCGCCACGGTGCTCAGATAGGTCATGCTCTCGACCGTGCCGCCCCGGCCGGCGGGCACGTCCGACAGCAGGCGAGCGCCCGGCCCGGGGAGGAGGAAGGTGCTCCACGTCGGTTCGGTGGTCACCTTCGTCGGGTTGGCGGTGTCCTTGACCGCGACCCGGTCCACGATGAGCCGGTAGTAGTAGAACCAGGGCTTCAGCGGGCCCACTGTCGCTCGCCACCGGTCGCCCTCGCGGGTCAGCGGCACGCGCAGCCAACTGCCGCCCGGCGCGATGTTCGCCCATACCGTGACGTGCTGGGCGTCGGTGAAGTCGGTGGTGGTCTCGAAGGTGACGAAACCGTCCCTGGTGACGAAGGGCGTCGGGGTGGTGCCGGCCGGCGGCGGGGCGAACTCCCCCGTCAGCGGCCGGTGACCGGGGCTCGGGCCGTGGTCCGACACGTGCTGGAACAGCCGCGGCACGAAGTCGACCAGATTCTCCTGCCAGGTCTGCCAGTTCGCACCACCGTCCGGGTTGATCCCGTCGAACTCGAACCTCACATCGGCCCGGTCCAACGCCCGCATCAGCCGGTAGGTGGTGTTGTACGCGGGATCCGTCACGTTGCCCGTGTAGAGGCGCAGCAGCTTGACCGCCCGGGCGTTCCTCCGGTCGACGGTCGGGGCCGCGTGGCCCGAGAACCAGCCCACGTGGGCGAACTGGCCAGGACTGGCCACGGCCGCTGTCAGCGCCTGCGTCGCGCCGTCGGACACGCCCGCGATCGCCTGGTGCGCCGGGTCGCGCAGGACCCGGTACCTGTCGGCGACCGCCTTGCGCAGCTCCCTGCCATCCGCGCCGTTGGCGTCGTTGATCACGACCACCATCGGCCTGCTGGCGCCCTCGGCCGCGAGGTTGTCGAGGATCTGCCTGGTCCGGCCGAGGTCGAGCCAGTCGGTGGTGGGCACGTCCTCGCCCGACTGCAGGTAGAGCACCGGGTAGCCCCTGGAACCCTTGGCCGCGTACCCCGGTGGGGTCCAGACCAGGGCCGACCGCTGCCCGCTCCCGGTCCGGTAGGTCAGGGTCTCGACCCTGCCGCCGGTGCCCGGCGGCACGTCCGCCAGCCACCGTGCCGAGTCACCCGCGACGAGGAAGGTGCTCAGGAGGGGTTTGGACGCCACACCCGTGCTGTTCGTCGGATCCTTGAGGCTCCTGGTGTCGTCGGCGGTGAGCTGGTATTGGTAGAGCCCCGGCTTGAGCGGGCCGAGAATGCCCGACCACACGTCGCCACGCCGGGTCAGACCAAACTCCGCCCACGCCGCGGAGGGGCCGATGTTGCCTTCGACGACGACCTGCGACACCGTGCCCAACTGCTCCTGGATGTACGCCGCGGGAACGGTGAACGAGGCGTAGCGATCCGCGGAGACCTCCAGCCACGGCGTCTCCGCCGCGGCCGGCTGCGGCGCGAGCAGAACAGTCGCGGCCGCCATGACTCCGGCGGCGAACACCGCCGAGAGCCGGCGCACGCCCGATCGGCGTGAACGCCAGTGGTACGTTTCGGTTGTCACGCTCCACTCCTTTCCTGCGCCGGCAGCGGATGCGACCCGACTGACCGGCTCAACTCATCGGTGGATCTCGCCGTGGGTCTGCGTGCACACCTCCTTCGTGGGCCTGGGTCACCCTCGTGCCGTGCCTCGTGGTGGCGCGCTCGATCCGCGGATGACCAGGCTGGTCGGGAGCACCACCTGGCGCGGCCCCTCCCACTCGCCGGTCACCAGCGACCGCAACATGCGCGCGGCCTCGTACCCGAGCTGGTACATCGACTGGTCCACGGTGGTCAGACCCGGCTCGGTCAGCGCCGACTCCGGGATGTTGTCGAATCCGACGACGGACAGGTCCCCGGGGACCGAGAACCCCAGCTCCGCGGCGACCTCCAGCACCTTGAGGGCCATCCCGTCGCTCGCCGCGAAGATCGCCGTTGGCGGGTCCGCCCGGTGCAGCAGGGCGCGCGCCAGCGGGACCGCCGACTCGGGGTTGAAGTCCCCTTCGCCGATCAACGTCGGGTCGATCGGGATGCCGGCGTCGCTCAGCGCGGCCCGGTATCCCTCCTCCCGCGACCAGGCCGCCGCGAGGCTGGATCGGCCCGCGATGAACCCGATGCGCCGGTGGCCCAGGCCCAGGAGGTGCTCGACCGCGGTGGTCGCGCCCGCGAGGTTGTCGGCGGTCACCGAGGGCGCCGTCGAACCCCGCACCGGGTCGATGGCCACGATCGGCGTCCGGCTCTGCACCTCGCCCCAGGGTGTGACGACGATGCACCCGTCGGTGAGGGTGCCCGACAGGCGCGTCACGTGCCGCTTCTCCCAACCCTCCGAATACGATCCGTAGAGGTCGCTGTTGGCGTAGATGATCAGGTCGAAGCCGGAGCGACTCAGCGCCTTCATCGCCCCCTTGAGCACCTCCGCCGTGTACGACTGGAAGCTGTGCGTCACCAGGCCCAGGACGTTGGTGCGGCTGCGCCGAAGGCTGGTGGCCACCAGACTCGACTCGTAGCCGAGTTGCTCGATGGCCGAACGGACCTGAGCGATCGTGCGGGCACTGACGCCGTAATGCCCGTTGACCACCCGCGAGACGGTGGCGGTGGAAACGCCGGCAACCCGTGCCACATCACTCATTGTCGCTGGGGCATTGACCTCGATCATGCCGCTCCCTCTGGACTGCAATCGTTATCGGTTACGTTTCCAGGGTGTTGCCAACGTAACCGACAGGGGTTACGAGCACAAGACCTCCGGACCGGGGACAACCGTCCTACCAGGACAGTTGTCGGGACACGATGGACCGACGCGGGTTGTCACGAAAATGTGGCCGACTGTCACTCCGGGCGGCCGATTAGAGATGCCGACCTCCGGCCCGGAAGAATGGCGGGCGAGCGCCGTCGGAATCCATTCCACACAAGACGAAGCGAACGGCGACGTGGAAATGCGGGCCACCGGAAACCGGCCCGGGCCGCCGTGGCGGTGAATCCGGTCGGCGCCTGCACGGCGGTCGCCCGGCCGGGCGAACATTGATCGCGGGCGACGTGTTCCCTACTGCAAACGTAATCGGTAACGTTTACATAGATCGAGAACGTAACCGACCGCCACCGCGATGTCCAGACCTCGCACGGCCACCACCACCCCTCGGTTCCGCTGCCGCGGCAGAGATCTCGGCGTCGGGGCCCGCATGAAGGGAGCCCGTCCTGAACCCCCACCGCAACCCGCCGGAGCACCTGGCCGGCACCGGATGCCCACTCCCCCACCGCCGCCGGCTGCCCGCCCGGCCCAGGCCGGACCGGCAGGCCGGGATCGCGCCGATGGTCACCGGGGAGGCGCCGTGCACACCGCGCGTCTGAGCCTGGACCCCCGTCGGCGCGTCGCGCCGGTGCCGCGTCGACTCTTCGGCTCGTTCGTGGAGCACCTGGGTCGCTGTGTCTACACCGGCATCTACGAGCCGGGGCACCCGACGGCCGACGCCGACGGCTTCCGGGGCGACGTCCTCGCGCTCGTGCGCGAGTTGGGCATCACCACGGTCCGCTACCCGGGCGGCAACTTCGTCTCCTCCTACCGGTGGGAGGACGGCGTCGGGCCGGTCGCGCAACGACCGGCCCGGCTCGACCTCGCCTGGCACAGCCTGGAGACCAACGCGTTCGGGCTCGACGAGTTCGTGCGCTGGCTCGGCAAGGCGAACGCCGAACCGATCATGGCGGTCAACCTCGGCACCCGGGGCACCGCCGAGGCGGTCGACCTCCTCGAGTACGCCAACCACCGCGCCGGCAGTCACCTCGCCGACCAGCGGCGCGACAACGGCGCGGTCGACCCGTACGGGATCCGGCTGTGGTGCCTGGGCAACGAGATGGACGGCCCGTGGCAGGTGGGCCAGCGCAGCGCGACCGAGTACGGGCGCCTCGCCGCACAGACCGCGAAGGCGATGCGCCGGTTCGATCCCGGTCTGGAGCTCGTCGCCTGCGGCTCGTCCCACCTCGGCATGCCCACGTTCGGCAGTTGGGAACGCGACGTGCTCACCGAGGCGTACGACGACGTCGACCTGATCTCGCTGCACGCCTACTACCAGCCGGTCGACGGCGACCTGCGCAGCTTCCTCGCCTCCGCCGAGGACATGGACACCTACATCGACGCCGTCACGGCCATCGCCGACTCGGTCGGTGCGATCCGCCGCTCGACCAAGAAGATCATGATCGCGTTCGACGAGTGGAACGTCTGGTACCAGTCCGCCGCCCCGTCGACGCCGCCGAGCGGCGAGGACTGGCCGGTCGCACCGCCGTTGTTGGAGGATCACTACAGCGTGGCCGATGCCGTCGTCGTCGGTGGCCTGCTCATCAGCCTGCTCCGGCACAGCGACCGGGTGGCGGCGGCGTGCCAGGCGCAACTGGTGAACGTCATCGCACCGATCATGACCGAGCCCGGCGGCTCGGCCTGGCGGCAGACCATCTTCCACCCGTTCGCCCGCACCGCCCGGCACGCCCGGGGGGCGGTGCTCGACGTGCTCCGCGCCGGCAGCACGACGGCCACCGACCGCTACGGCGAGGTGGCGGCGGTCGACGCGGTCTGCACCTGGGACGACAGCACCGGCGAGCTGGCCGTGTTCCTCGTCAACCGGGGCACCGACGCCCCGGCCGCGGTGACCGTCGACGTCAGCGGCGCCCAGGTGACCGGGATCATCGAGTGTGTCACCGTCGGCGGCACCGACCTGGCCGCCAAGAACACCGCCGACGGCCCGGACCACGCCGAGCCGCGCCCCAACGACACGGCGCGACAGGCCGACGCGGACGTCCGGCTGACCCTGCCCCCCGCATCCTGGACGATGCTGCGGATGCGGGCCACGGAAGCGACCCGGTGACCGGCTGAGGCGGCGGTGCCCCGGCCGTCACTCCTGACACCAGGGGTGGCGGCCGGGGTTCATCCCACCGCCCACCGGGGAGGTCGATGGGTGCGGCGGCTATCGCGCCGCCTGCTCCAACCTCCCGTCGACGCGCCGGGGAATGGCGGTGTAGCCGTCCTGCAGTTCCTCCGGAAGGACCCAGGCCGGGGCGTCCTGCCAGGCCAGCGGGCGAAGGAAGCGCCGGATCGAGGTGGCGCCGACCGAGGTGTGCACGGCGTTCGTCGAGGGCCAGGGCCCGCCGTGGTGCTGGGCCCACGACACCCGCACGCCGGTGGGATAGCCGTCGAAGACGACACGACCCGAGCGGCCGGCGAACCTGTCGACGAGCCGGCGTACGACACCGGCGTCGTCGGCCGGTCCACGATGGATGGAACCGGTCAGCGACGGGGGGACGGTCGCCAGGACGGCGTCGAGCGCGGCGACGTCGTCATAGCGCACCACGACCATCAGCGGGCCGAAGCACTCGTCGGTGAGCTCGGCGGTGAGGCCCGGCAGATCGACCTCCAAGAGCGCTGGCGCGACGCGGAAGCCCTCGTCGGGGTCGACCTGGGCTCGTGCCGCGACACGGGCGCCAGCCTGCTCGAACGCCGTCGCCTGCTGCTCGTACGCGGCCTGGATGCGGTCGTTGAGCAGGATCGCACCGCCAGCGGCGGCGACCTTCTTCCGCAGCGTGTCGACCAGGCGCGCACCGCTCGGATCGGACGGCACGAACGCCAACCCGGGCTTCGTGCACAACTGGCCGCCCGAGTTGGTGAAGGAGGCGAACAGCCCCTCGGCGATCTGCTCCGCCCGGTCGACGGCCGCGCCGGGCAGGACGACGATCGGGTTCACGCTGCTCAGCTCGGCGTAGAGGGGAATGGGATCGGGGCGTTCGTCGATGGCCGCCTGGATGGCACGGGCGGCGCCGACGGAGCCCGTCAACGCGGCGGCGCGGATCTCGGGGTGGCGCACCAGCGAGCGGCCGGCCTGCTCGCCGTACACGGTCGCGACCACACCGTCGGGCCCACCCAGGTCGCGGACGGCCGCCGCGATGGCCTCGGCCGAGGCGTGCGAGGTCAACGGGTGTGACGGGTGGGCCTTCAGGACGGCGGGACAGCCCGCGGCGAGCGCGGCGGCGGTGTCACCCCCCGCCACCGAGAAGGCGAACGGGAAGTTGCTGGCTCCGAAGACGGCCACCGGCCCGAGGGGTACGAGCATCCGCCGCAGGTCCGGGCCGCGTCCGAGAGGTGTGTCGGCGGCGTGGTCGATGGCGGCCTCGACGTAGCCCCCGTCGCGCAGCACGTCACCGAACATCCGGAACTGGATCGCCGCCCGGGTGAGTTCCTGGTCGAGTCGCGCGTGGCTCAGCCCGGTCTCCGCCTCCGCCGCCGCGACCAGGTCCCCGCGACGGGCCTCCAGGGACGTGGCGATCGCGTCCAGCAGGTCGGCCCGGCCGAGTCGGCCCAGGCCGGACAGCCACCGGGCGGCCTGGGACGCCTGGTTGGCGATCACCTCCAGCCGAGGCTCGTCGGTCTCGGTGAGTTCCGTCGTACGACGTCGACCGTCGCGGGGGTCGACAGTGCTGACCACGTTCACAGCAGTCCTCTCCTTACCAGATTGCCCATCAGATCCCGGACGCCGAACTGCCAGGGCTCACACTCCTGGGCGTGCCGTACCCGGTTGACCAGGGTGCCCAGCGCCGGGCAGCCGATGCGTACCACGTCGTCGACCTTGTGGGTGAAGCCCTCGCCGGGGCGGTCCCGGTCCTGGGTGGGCGCGAACATCGTGCCGAGCATCAGGGCGGCGCCGTCGGGATAGCTGTGCTGCGGGCCGATCAGCTGCCGCACCAGGTCCGCCGGGTCGCGCGACATCTGGGTCATCTGCGAGACCGCCGCCAGGTGGAAACCGTCCACACCACGGACCTCCAGGCTCACCTCGAGCTCGCGCACCCGGGCCAGGTCGAACCGCTCGTCGAACAGCCGGATCAGGGGACCCAGGGCACACGAGGCGTTGTTGTCCTTGGCCAGGGGAAGCAGGAGCGCCGAGCGGCCCTCGACATCGCGCAGGTTCACGTCGTTGCCGAGGGTGGCGCCGACGATCCGGCCGCTGGACTGGACGATCAGCGTGACCTCGGGCTCCGGATTATTCCAGGTCGACGAGGCGAGGACTCCCACCGGGACGGCCGTGCCGACGGCGGAGAGAATCTGCCCCTTGGTGAAGATCTCGGCGTCCGGCCCGATCCCCACCTCCAGATACTGACTCCAGACACCCTCGCTGACCAGCAGGCTCTTGAGCCGCTCGGCCTCCACCGAGCCGGGCACCAGGCTGTGCAGGTCGGCGCCGATGTCGGCGAGCATCCGGTGCCGGATGTCCGCGGCGAGCGCCAGGTCACCGCGGGCCCGCTCCTCGATGACGCGTTCGATGAGCGAGACGGCGAAGGTCACGCCGGCGGCCTTGAGTGCCTGCAGGTCGACCGGGGCGAGCAACCAGGGCCGGGTGTGGTCGCGGGTCGCGGCACCCGTGTTCGCCAGGATCTCCCCGAAGTCGCCAAGCCGCGGCCCGTCCAGGCCGGCCACGGTCGCGGCGGGGTCGGGCAGTTCGCAGATGTCCCGGATGGTGGGGAACCGCCGGCTCAGGTCGATGACCTCGCCGTCGCGGACGGTCACGGGTGAGGGGCCGTCGCCGGCCGGATCCCAGATCCGGCCGATGAGGACACTGTCGTCGACGTCGTCCGGCAGCGCCTCGGCGGCGGTCCCGCACCAGTCCGCGCCGTCGGGCTGTCGTCGGGGCTGGGGCACCGTCATGAGCCGCTCTCCAGGTTGAAGAAGGAACGCTCGTCTCGCGGACGGATGTCGTACACGGCGTCCTGGAACATCCGGAGTGGATGCGGTGTGAACGGGTGCCGCTCGATCGCGGCGAGATCCAACTCGATGCCCAGTCCGACCCCGGTCGGGATGAGCACATCGCCGTCGGCGGTCAGCACCAGCCGTTCGTTGGTGATCTCGGGCCGCCATGGCACGTCGGTCGCCATGATCTCCAGGTACCGGAAGTTGGGCAGCGTCGCCCCGAGTTGCAGCGTCGCGGCCGTGCTGAGGGGGCCGCTCGGGTTGTGCGGCGCGAACCCCACGTAGCTGGTCGCCGCGAGCGTCGCGATGAAAGCCAACTCGGCGATCCCGCCGGCGTGCGTCACGTCGGGTTGGACGAAGTCGACCGCCTGGCGGGCCAGCGCCGGCGCGAAACCCTGCCGGCCGTACCACCGCTCCCCCGCCGCGATGGGCACCGGCGACGCGCGGCGGATGTCGACAAGCGCGTCGAGGTTGTCCGGCGGGCACGGCTCCTCGAACCACACCGGGTCGAACTGGGCGATCTCCTTCGCGACCCTGATCGCGTGGCGGACGTCGAAGCGCCCGTGCCCCTCGATGAACAGCTCGACGTCGCGACCCACCGCGGCACGGACGGCGTCGATCTGGGCGAGCACCCGATCCAACTGCCCGGTGGTGATGGTGAGGTCGTAGTTTTCGAACGGGTCCCACTTGAGGCTTCGGAAGCCGGACTCCACCGTCCGGCGCGCGGCCGCCGCGTAGTCCCCGGGCGTGACCGCTCCGGAGAACCAGCCGTTCGCGTACGCACGCACCCGGTCGCGGGTCGCACCGCCGAGCAGCCGGGAGACCGGGACACCGAGGTCGCGCGCCGAGATGTCCCACAGGGCCATCTCCAGCGAACTCAACGCGGTCATGATGACCGGCCCGCCGCGCCAGTACCAGTCCCGCGCGGTCTCGTAGAGGATCTTCGAGATGCTTGTGGGATCCAGGCCCACCACCGCCTCGGCCAGCTCGGCGATCGCGCCCTGGACGGCCCGTTCCTTGCCCTCCAGGGTGGCCTCACCGAGCCCGGTGATCCCCTCGTCGGTGTGCACCCGCACGATGACGAGGTTCGTACGGTAGAAGTCGACGACCACCGTGTCGACGGAGACGATCTTCATTCTTCGACTCAACCCTTCACCGCGCCAGCGGTCATGCCGGACACCACGTACTTCTGCACCAGCAGGTAGAAGCCGACGGCGGGCAGCGTGAACAGGAACGCGACGGCCATCACCGTCTGGATCGGTGTACCCAGTTCGCCGATGAAGTTCGCAATGCCGACGGAGGCCGGCTGAAGGTCGGGGTTGAAGATGAACGTCACCGCGAACACGTACTCGTTCCAGGCGTGGAAGAAGGCGATGACCGCGGTCGCCGCGATCGACGGTGCGATCAGCGGCACGTTGATGCGGGTCAGGGTGGTGAAGGGCCGAGCGCCGTCGGCACGCGCGGCCTCCTCCAACTCCTTCGGGATGCCGTCGATCGCGCCCTTGAGGATCAGCGCGACGATCGGCAGGACGAAGGCGGAGTTCACCAGGACGAGGCCGGTCAGCGAGTCGAGCAGTTCGAATCGGCGGAACAGCGCGAACAGCGGCACGACCATGAGCGCCTCGGGCAGCATCTGCGTGAACAGCAGCACGACTGTCAACACGGCCTTGCCGGCGAACGAGAACCGGGACAGCGCGTAGCCGAGCGGGATGCCCAGGCCGACCGAGACGACCATCGTTCCCACGGCGATGATGAGGCTGTTGAGCAGCCAGCCGGCCGCCTTGCCCTCGGCCAGCGCGTCGACGAACACCCCGAACTGGCCGAGGTCCGGCGTGAGCCGGGGCCGGTCGGCGAAGAGGTCGCTGTTGCTCGACAGCGCCGTGACGAACATCCAGTACAACGGGAACACCGCGACACCGAGTACGACGAGCACGGCGACGATTCGTGCGGTGACACCGAAACGGAAGCGCCTCATCGGGCGTGCTCCTTCTCCACGGCACGGGCGACCAGTCGGCTGCCGATGACGACGATGAGTGAGATGACGACACCGACCATCCCGATGGCCGCCGCCGATCCGAGTTCCTTCGAGTCGAACGCCTGCGAGTAGAGGTCGATGACGAGCGTCTCGGTGGCGCCGACCGGGCCGCCCTTGGTCATCAGCCAGATCAACTCGAACCGCCGCAGCGACCAGATCGTCATCAGCAACGCCAGCAGGCCAACGGTGGGCTTGATGACTTGCCAGGTAACCGCGCGGAAGGTGGCCCATCGCCCCGCGCCGTCCACGGTCGCGGCCTCGTTGAGGTCCTGCGGGACCGACTGCAACGCGGAGAGCAGCACCACGGAGGTGAACGGAAACAGCTGCCAGATGGTCGTGGCGAGCACCGCCGGGAGCGCGTAGCGGGAGCTGTCCAGGATCGCGCCGCCCGGCACACCGAGCCCCACCGCGTCGAGGAACCGGTTCACGATCCCGTACTGCGCGTTGAGCATCCAGGTGGCGATGAGCGCGACCGCGATGCCGGGAGCGGCCCACGGGACCGTGACGAGCGCCCGCGCCACACCGCGGCCCCGGAACTTCCCGTTGAGCAGGAGTGCGACGGCGAGCCCGGCGCCGATCGCGACCACGACGCAGGTGATCACGTAGACGACGGTGATCAGCAGGGTGTGGCGGAACTCCGGGTCGCCGAAGATCCGGTTGAAGTTGTCGAAGCCGACCCACTCGCTCTTGGTCGGGTTGAGCAGTCTCGTCCGGGTGAAGCTGAGGTACACCTCCTGAACGAGAGGCACCGCCTGGAAGACGAGGATGAACAGTGCGGCGGGTGCCAGGAACAGGTACGGCGTCCACCTGCTGCCCAACGGGCTGGGCCGACGCCCGGCCCCGGGCCGGGGAGTTGTCTTCGGTGCTCCGGTCTGCTCGACCACAGTCATCGGGTTCGATCCTTCTGGGAAGGACGCTGCCGGCGCACGTCGCGTCGCGCCGGCAGCGTCGCCGTGTCGAGCGGTCAGCGGACCAGGTCGGTCGCCTGCTGCTGGGCGCGGTCCAGTGCCGACGTCAGGTCGGCCTTACCCTGCAGTGCCGCGACCACGTTCTGCACGACCACCTTGCGGATGTCCGGCGTCTTGGCTTCGAAGCCCAACACGATCTGCGGCAGGCTGGTCTCGGTGAGCCCGTCGAAGACGGTGAGGAACGGGGTCGCCTTGAGCGACTCGGCACTGCGCTGCGTGGTGGTGGCGACGCTGCTCGCGCCGAGGATCTCCTGCAGCTTGACCTGGTTCTGCGGCTCCAGCGCCCACTTGATGAAGGTGGCGGCCTCGTCCTTGCCCTCGCTCGCCTCGTTGATCACGATCGGCGCGAGGATCGCACCCTGCTTGCGGACCGGGAACGGGATGGGCGCGACGGTGAAGTTCAGCTTGGCGTTCTGACCGCGCGTCGCGGTCACGTACCCCCCGTTGTTGAGCTCCATCCCGACCTTGCCCTCGGCGAACATGCGCCGGAACGTCGCCGCGTCCGCTCCGCGCGGGATCACCTTGGCGTCGTACAGGTCCTTGTACGCCTGCAGACCCTTGAGGTTCGCCGGCGAGTTGATCGTCAGGTTCTTACCGTCGGACCACGCGCCGCCGAAGCCGTAGACGTAGTTGAAGATGTCCTGCCACACGCCGGCCTCTTCGGCCTCGGTCTGCCGGAACGCCAGGCCGAAGACGTCGCCCTTGGTCAGCGACTTCGCGGTGGCGGCGAACTGCTCGTAGGTGGACGGCGGCGTCGGGATCAGGTCCGCGTTGTAGAACATCGCGTAGTTCGACGCCTCGAAGATGAGGCCGTGCCGGACACCGTCGTGGACCATGAACTGGTCGGGCTGCTTGAGCAGGTCGTACTTCCCGGCATCGATCAGCTTGTCCAGCGGTGCGACGAGGCCGGCGTCGGACGCGGCCTCGAACTCGGGCATGTCGAAGCGGACCAGGTCGGGGCCCTTGCCGCTGCCCATCTGGGTGAGCACCGTCTGCCCGAAGGTCGGGTACGGCACCGCGGCGGCGGAGACCTGGACCTTGGTCTGGCTCGCGTTGAACTCGTCGAGCCACTTGGTCAGCAGAGGTCCGCGACCCGGATCGCCGAAGGTCGAGGCGGCGAAGGTCAGTTTGGTGACACCGTCCCCCGAATCGCCGTCGGAGCCACAACCGGTCAGGAGAGCGGCGACCAAGCCGAGGGCACATGTCGCCCTGGCGATGCCGAAGCGAGCGCGCTGGTTACCCATTGTTACTCCAGTGTTACGAGACAGCATCATCTGGATGAAATTGCAACGATCGTAGCGCCATGCGCAACGGTGTCAAGAGGCGATTGCACATGGCGTCATCCATGTTGCATAATGTGCAATGACAGCGACGGTCCGACCGTCGCGTAAGGGGGGCACAGCCTTGGCGCAATCGATCCGCCGCGCGATCGACCTGATCCGTCGATCCGCAGAGCACCCGCTGTCCCTTACGGAGGCTGCGGAGGTGCTCGGCGTCCACAAGTCCACAGCCCTGCGCATCCTGCAGACACTGGAGTCCGCGCGCTTCGTCCGACGGACCGGCGCGGGCACCTACGTGCTCGGCAGCGGCCTGATCGAGTTGTCCGAGCTCGCGCTCGGCTCGATGGACCTCCGCCAGCCCGCCGCCGCACACCTGCGGGCGCTGCAACGCGAGACCGGCCACACCGTACACCTGGCACAGTTGACCGGCGACGAGATCATCTACATCGACAAGGTGGACAGCCCGGCGTTCGACGCCGTCAAGCTGCCGTCCCGGGTCGGGCGGGCGGTGTCCATCTACGCGAGCGCCGTCGGCAAGACGATCCTTGCCTACCTCCCCCGCGAGGAACGCGACCGCCTGCTCTCCCACGTCGTCTACAAGAGATTCACCGACACCACCTTCACCGACCGCGATGCCCTCGACGCCGAGCTTGCCCGCATCCGCGATCTCGGCTGGGCCACCGACAACGGTGAGCACGACGCCTACGTGATGTGCGTCGCCGCGCCGATCAGGGACTCGCGGGGCCAGGTCATCGCCGCCGCCTCGATCACCGCGATCGAGGTCATCGCCAGCCTCGACCAGCTGAAGGGCAACCTGCCGCGCCTACTGGAGACCGCGACCCAGATCTCCAACGAACTCGGCTACACACCCCCGTCGGCCCCGAGCCCGGCGGGGCCGGAGGATGGCCGATCGACCGACGGCTGAGGGCGTCGCGCCGCGCCCCTCAGCGTCCGGTCGACCCGGGCGCGGTCCACCACCACGTCTCGAGCAGCTTCGACTCCCCCAGCCCATTGATCCTCTCGACCAGGGCGTCGTCGCCGCGGGCGTAGCCGACGGACCGGGCGACCGCCCGCGAGGGCACATTGCCCCGCACGATGGCGAGCCGCAGCCGGGAGAAGCCCAGGTCCTCGTGGCAGAACGCAGTCATCCGCCGCAGCGACCGCGACGCCAGGCCTCGACCACGATGCGCCGGGCCGATGGCGTACCCCAGGACGCCGCTCGCCACGTGCAGGGCGATGAGGCCGAGCGGCTCCCCGCCGTCGCGCGTCACGGCCAGGTCGACGACGCGCTGTGCGCGACGCCGCCGGATCCTGACCAGGAAGGCATCCGCGTCGAACGGAGAAGGAATATCGGTGTTCGCGGCCACGTCGGCCGAGTCGAAGAGCCCTTGCAGGTACGGCAGATCGGAGTCAGCCCATTCGCGCAACACCACCCCCTCCCCGGTCAGCAGGAGCGGAGAATCGGTCGGATCGACGGCGGACGAAATTGTCGATGCGCAGCTCACACGACATCCTTACATGGGCACCACCGCATTCGGTAATGGGCCGACTCCGTTGATGATTCCGCGCGAGTTTTCGCCCGTGGCGTCTTTTTTCGATCCGGAGCCCTTCGGGGCTGGATCGAAGCCGACAAGCCCGCGAGAAGGAAAGAGCAGCAAGGAAAGAGCAGCAATGTGTCGCCCCTATCTGTCTGCCCTGCAGGCGACGATGGCAGTCCGGGGCGGGCGGGCGAGAAGGGCTAGCGGCGCTCGGCCCAGCCGACGAAGCGTGGCGCCAGGTCGGGCAGCGCGCCGCCTGGGTTGAGTTGACTGAGGTCGGCCTCGGCCTCCTTCTGGACCCCCGCCAGGTGAAGCAGCAGGCCCGGCCGATTCTCGCGGAACTCGCCGAGCAGGCGCAGCTTCGCGGCCGAGCAGGGCCACAGAATGCCGCAGTTCGGGCAGCGCCACGACGGGCGTAGCGGCTTGTGCTCCGGCTCGCCGCGCATCAGCCGACCCTCACGGGGCCGCGACGGATGGGCTGCCGGTGGGCGGGCCGGGGCTTGCTCGGTGCGGCGGGGTGAGCCTGCAACTGCACACCGCCCCGCATCACGAACAGCTCGCGCCGCGCCACCGCGTCGCCCGCCGCACTTGATTCGTAACCATCGATCCATACCCACCCGTCGTACGTATGCCGATCAGGCAACTCGCGAATCACTCGGACCGTGATCGGGCGCAGGAACTGCACGCTCGCGGCGGTCGTCAGAAGGATTACGTCACCGGCCCTCATCTGCCCGATCATTGCGTCACCGGCCAGATCGGACCATGAATCCTGGCGGCCACGGGAACAAGCGGCTGCACAGGAGTGGGCTTCGGGTCGCCGGGCACGGTCTCCCCCTACTGTCGCTGGGAAGGGGCCTCCCCGACGAATGCTCGCCGTGAGGAGTAGCCCCGCTTACGATCGCGTCCGCCGAGTCTCAGGGCCTCCACGGGCCGCGCCGCCTATCGCCACCTTGCCGACTGTTGCATCACGAACACACTGCGTAGCAGTATCTCCTGTAGACGATCGGGACGATCTGAGGAGGCAAAGGATGAACCACGCGGTTATCGAAGCCATGTCGGCCGTAGGCGAGACGGCGGACAGCCTCGCAGGTCAGATCGGCGTTGACCCCAAGACAGCAGCCAAGTGGGCGAACCCTGGACGCATCCCCAGACTCGGCACCGCTCGAAGGTCGCCGCGTTGTTGGGTCGTGAAGAAACGGACCTATGGCCGGACGTATTGAAACGTCGGGAACCTTCCTGGTTTCGGCGGTGGGTCGACGTCGAGCGGGAAGCGGTCGCGCTGCGCGCATTCCAACTCGCGTGGGTGCCGGGCCTGCTGCAGACCGAGGCGTACGCGCGGGCCACGCTCGCGTGGGAGGCGCTGACACCTGCTGAGACAGACGAGTTGGTGTCCGCGCGCATGGACCGGCAGGCGGTCCTGACCCGGGAACGCGGCCCACTGTTCGTCGCCGTCCTGGACCAGGCCGTACTGGACCGTCCCATCACCGCGGACCGATCGGTCATGGCCGCCCAGCTTGACCGCCTGGTGCAGTGCGCCGAGCTGCCCAGCGTCGAGCTTCATGTGATACCGCGCGAGACGATGGCCTACCCAGGGCTCAACGGACCGTTCACCATCGCCGATCTACCGGACGGGACGCGAGTGGCACACGTGGACAGCCAAGCGCACGCGCAGATCGTTGAGCAGGCGTCCGAGCTTGGTACGCTCGAACGACGGTGGGAACGCATCCGGAGTGAGGCTCTACCCCGGGGGCGATCAGTGGAACTCCTGAGAGAAGCGGCAACATCATGGACATGACCGGCGCGCAGTGGCGCAAGAGCACCAAGAGCGGCAGCAACGGTGGCGACTGCGTAGAGGTCGCCGACAATCTCCCCGGCGTCGTCCTCGTGCGCGACACCAAGAACCGCGACGGCGGCACGCTCAACTTCAGCGCCCAGACCTGGCGCTCGTTCGTTCAGTTCGCCAAGCAGCGCTGACCCGGAAGTCCAGGAAGGCCCGGCCCCACACTCGGGGGCCGGGCCTTCCTGTTTCGTGTCACGGCCAATTCGACGATGCGGACGCTCGTCGGCAGTGGGATCTTGTACGGGTGATGGAGGCGGCGCGTCGCGCACTCGAACGGGCACGAAGCTCCTCGGCCGGGTGGCACGAGCTGCGCTACGCGCGTGGCACCGACGCCGATGGCCAGTCCTGTGACGAGAACGCGGGCCGGCGAGCGAGCGTGTTGTGGGCACTGCAGTACGACCGTCGGGCCGGTGACCTTCCGCTGGTGCGGTGGCTGGTCGGGCAGGAGGCGCAGTGCCGACGCGAGGCGCCGTTCCAGGGGCTGACCGACGAGACCGAGCTGGCCGGCTATCTGCTCGCCGAGTATCGCCAGGTGGAGGACGTGTGGCTGCACTGGGAGGTCAAGCGGGCCAACTTCGACACCTGGTGCGGCTACGACGCGGAGTACCTGTTCGCCGCCGGTGTGTCGGCCACCGTTGCCTTCGTGCGGGACAGCGGGCACGCCGACCGGGACGACGTGCTGGCGTACCTGGTGGACCAGGAGGGCGAGCCGGGCGTCTCCGAGGAAGGCCTGGCCCAGTGGTGGGGTGGGACACGATCGCGCTTCCCGGGCGACCCGACCGCCGAGGACCCGCTCACCTGGATCGCACGCGCCAAACTGGTCGGTGAACAGGTGCTGGCGCGCGAGTGGTTGGACCGCTGGGCGGTGGACCGGCCTCGGGACAGGGCCACACTGAGCCAGCTGCGATATGAGTTGGCCGATCTCGGTGCGTTCGCTGAGGCCGCTTCGGCGCAGCGGGAGAGCCTGGTGTTCGCCGACAACGCCTGGGATGCGGCGTCGGCCTGGCAGTCCCTTGCCGGGCTGGAGCGTCAGGCCGGCAACCACGCCGCCGCCTGGGAGGCGTTACGTGAGTGTCGCCGAGCCTTGCACGACGTGTCCGGCTGGACCGAGGTCGGCCTGGGTCGGATGTACGTGGAGGAGCTTTTCCTCCTGGCCCGCTCCGCCAGCGCCGAGCTTGCCGCCGTGGTGTTCGTCGAGGCCGACCGGCAGGCGCGCCACGTCCCCCGGTTGCCCCTGGTGGTGCTGCGCGTCGCCGTCGAGGCGGCCGACCGGGTCGGTCAGCAGACTGCGGCGAGGCGCTACCGGCAGCTCCGCGATGCCGAACAACTGCGTATCGACGTCGAGCTGGGTCGCGCGTGACACCGCGCGCCGAGGTACGGGAGCCGGACGCACCGCCTCCCGCGTCTCAGGTGCGGGAGGCGGTCGCGCCGCCGTGGAGGGTCACGCGTGTCCGCGTTCCCTCCGACCCGCTCGGCCGAGGTCTGGTGACCGCTTGAGCAGGACGACACCGCCCACGATGAAGATGATGCTGAGGACCAGCCCGGTGACGTTGCCCTGGGCCAGGGTCGCGAAGATGCCCAGCAGGCCGATGATGACCGCCACCCCGCCGACAAGTCGCATGAAGTAGCCGCCGACTGACTTGACTCGTTCATTCGCCATGGTGATTCTGTGCCCGACGGGCCGTCGCCACAAACCCGTGCTGGCGCGGAGCGCTCAGGCGCCGCCGAGCCGCTGGTGCTCGCCGGTCTCCATGTCGATGAAGGCCTGGATCATGGCGCGGTAGATGCGCTCGATGAGGTCCGGATCCGCGCCGGCCTCGTCCGCAAGCGCGCGGACCCGGGCCACCACCTGGGCGACCCGGTCCGGCGCACGGACCGCCTGCGTGTCGCTCTTGAGCGGGGCCGCTCGCCGGACCAGGGCCTCCCGCCGGGCGAGCAGCCCGACGAGTGCCGCGTCCAACTCGTCGATCTGGGCGCGGATGTCGGCAAGCGCCGACGCGGTGTCTGTCATGCCGGGATCGTGGCACAGCGAGAGGCACTCGGACCCGCCGAGGATCGGCACGGTCCACCCCCGGTCGCGGACGCCGACGGTCGGGGCGCCGTGCGGCTCTACGGCAGGTCGGCCACGGGCCCCCGGTGCCAGCTCTGGACGCAGGCGGCCAGCCGCTCCGGCGACTCCACGTGCCAGGTCGGCCGGTGCTCGTCGAGCGCCCGCGCTACCTGGTATCCGTAGCCGACCGCCACCACGTCGACCGGCACCGCCCGGCCGCAGATGATGTCAGCCGCCGTGTCACCGACGTACACGGACGACACCGGCGACCGACGCGCCAGCAGACGCCGCACCTTCTCGACCTTGTCGCCAGTCTCCTCGGCACCCGCGATGGAGGCGACCGACGGTGGAACACCGCCGACGCACCGGGTCAGCACCTCACGCACCCGCCGCGCCCGCGCGCCGGTGACGATCGACACGCTGCCCGCCGGCAGCGCCAGCAGCAGATCGCCGATGTGCGGGAACAGCCCGAGCTCGGCGGCGAGGTCGGTCATCCGGGCCTCGTGGCAGCGCCAGAACGCGTTTGCGCGGTCGACGCCGAGCCAGGGCGCGAGCCACGTCCCCGGAGGCCCGGCGCACACCCAGTTCAGGTCGGCCACGCCGCCGACCTCCGGCAGGTCGGGGAATTCGTCGCGGAGCTCGCGATAGATCCGGACGCTCAGCGCGGCGCTGTCACACAGCACGCCGTCGAAGTCGAACAGCACGTGCCCGTACGCGGCCCGTTCGATCACGGCGTCTCGGCGAGGTCGGCGAGGCGCTGCGGAAGTGACGCGCTCAGGCTCGCCAGGATCCGCGCGCCCTTCTGCGCCGTGGCGGCCGACGGGCGCCCGATCACCCCGTGCGGGGTGTACGCGCGCATCCCCCGGGTGAGCAGCCCGCCGCGCCACTCCTCGGTCT
This sequence comes from Micromonospora sp. NPDC049171, assembly GCF_040648275.1. NCBI lineage: Bacteria > Bacillati > Actinomycetota > Actinomycetes > Micromonosporales > Micromonosporaceae > Micromonospora > Micromonospora sp. NPDC049171. The sequence continues at coordinate 125,416 of NZ_JBEZDJ010000001.1, read as the reverse complement.
CCCAGTCGGTCTCCTCGTAGCCCGGCCGTACCAGCTCGGGATGGAGGTGCAGCAGCAGCGAGACCTCGTACTCGCCGCCGTGCATGTCGCTGTGGCCGGCGCGCGTCGACAGCGCGGCGTCGTCGCAGGCGGCCGCGACGTCGGGGGGCGTGGGGAAGAGGACGATCCGGGGACCGTCGACGTTCAGCTCCTGCACCGCGTTCGACAGTACGTAGTTGCCGCCGTGACCGCTGACCACCACCAGCCCGGACCAGCCGTCACGGGCGAGCGAGCGCCAGATGTCACCGATCATCGAGTGCAGGGTGACAGCGCTGATACTCACCGTCCCCGGGAAGCCCGCGTGCTCGTGCGAACACGAGATCGTCACCGGCGGAAGCGGGAACAGTTGGTGGTCGAGGCAGATGCGGTCGCTGATCGCGGTTGCCACGATGGTGTCGGTCGCCAGCGGCAGGAACGGCCCGTGCTGCTCGAAGCTGCCCACCGGCAGCACCGCCACGCCGCCACGCCGCACGCCGGCGTCATCGGACGTGACGCCGGGGAGAAGGAGTCGCGGGTCCACCTGTCACTTCCGGATCAGGTACGAGTAGCCGCGCGACAGCTTCGACAGGACCTCGCTGGTCGCCTCCGCCGACCGGGGAGGTGCGATCTCCGGGTCGACCGAGACCGTGATTCCCGCGTCGGACAACGCTTTCGCCTTGTCGGGGTTGCCCGACAGCAGACACACGTCGTCGACGCCGATGTGGTGGAGAACGCGCGCGGCGAGGCCGTAGCCGCGGGCGTCCTCCTTGGCGCCGATCGCGACGTTGCGTTGGTAGGTGTCGCCGTCCTGGAGGAGGCTGCGCACCTTGTCGTACAGCCCGATGCCGCGCCCTTCCTGCCGAAGGTAGACGATGATGCCGTAGCCGCGGGCGACGATGCGGCGCCGGGCCGCGCGGAGTTGGGCGCCGCAGTCACACCGGTCGCCGCCGAACACGTCGCCGAACAGGCACTCTGAGTGCACGCGCACCGGTACCGGCCGGGCGGGCAGGGTCGGGAACGCGCCCTTCGGCGGAGCGGTTCCGGCCGCGTACACCAGAATCAGATGGTCGCCCCCGGTGTGGCCCTGCGCGGGGTCGTACGCGCGCACACCGGCCGCATGCCAGTCGCGATCGTCGATCCGAAGCGTGGCCACCTCGGAACGTTCAATGGTCATGTGTGCTGTCCTCGACGTTGCGGGCCGGCCCTTGTTGAGCGTGCGGGGCCGACGGAGTGACGGTCGGTGTGACCAGGATCTTGACTGGTCCGGGTCGTTGACAATGCAATTCCGGCGGCAGGATTGCCGGCCCGGATCATCCGGCCGGAATCCTCGAAACCCGCAGAACCGGGCCGATTTCCGCCGTCCGAACCGCGTGGCGCACGACTGCCGCAGCGGCGAGCATGTATCGATTCGGACCCGGTTCCCCTGAGGGAGAGCATCGTGTCGCTGCAGGTCGACGACCTCCGCACAGACGCCCGTACCAACCCGCTGGGCATCGACAACCCGACGCCGGAGTTCGCCTGGCGCCTCGTAGCCGAGCGGCCGGGCACGCTGCAGGCGGCGTACGAGATAGAGATCTCCACTTCGGACGGCGCATGGTGGAACAGCGGACGCATCAGGGGTGACCGCCCGTTCGGGGTGGCGTACGCGGGACCACCGCTCGAGTCGTGCCGCCGCTACCACTGGCGGGTGCGGGTGGTCGACGACGCGGGAACGATCAGCGGGTGGAGCGGGCCGGCCTGGTTCGAGACGGCCCTGCTGGATCCGGCCGGCTGGCGGGCGCATTGGATCAGCGGCCCGCCGGAGTCCGCGCAGGACCATGCCGCGCTCTACCTCCGCACCACCGTGGAGGTGTCGGATCGGATCGTGCGCGGCCGCGCGTACGTGTCGGCGCTGGGCTGGTACCGCTTCTTCGTCAACGGGCACGACGTCACGGGTGATGCCCTGGTGCCGCGGTGGACACCGCTCGACCACATGGTGGAGTACCAGACGTACGACGTCACCGGATTCTTCCGCCCGGGCACCAACGTCGTCGCGATGGCGGTCGGTGACGGACGGTTCCGCGGCCGGCTCGGGGCACTCGACAAACGCTCGGTCTACGGTGACCGGCTCGCCGGCCTCGTACAGGTCGACCTCGAACTGGCCGACGGCGGCGTGGCCCGGCTCGACTCCGACGAGCGGTGGTGCGCCGGGCGCGGCCGCATCCTCGCGTCCGACCCGAAGTGGGGCGAGCGCGTCGACCTCCGGATCGACGACCACGCCTGGCGCACCGCCGCCACAACGCCGGTCACCCCGCCCCCGGTGACCCTGCACCCGGTGGACGTGCTGCCGTGGCCGGATCGGCAGTTGGTGGCCGAGGAGGTGGAGCGGGTTCGGTGCATCGAACGGCTGCCCGCCACTCGCGTGTGGCGCTCGCCCGGCGGACGGCAGCTCGTCGACTTCGGCCGCAACGTCTCCGGTGTCGCGCGGCTGCTGCTTGCCGGCCCCGCCGGCACCACGGTGAGCGTGACATACAGCGAACTCCTCGACCCCGCGGGCGAGCTCGACGCCGCGCACACGGCGAACCACGGCAGGGCCAAGCCGCAGCGGGACCAGGTGACGCTGGACGGCGGCCCGACGTGGTACCAGCCCTGGTTCACGGTGCGGGGGTTCCGCTACGTCGAGATCGACGGTCCGGCCGAGGACCTCACCGGCGCCGAGGCGATCGTCCTGTCCACCGACGTGGCCGCGACGGGCCGCGTGGACACCTCGGATGAGCGACTGAACCGTTTCCACGACAACGTGCTGGCGAGTGTGCGGGCCAACTTCGCCGACACGCCGACCGACTGCCCCACGCGCGAGCGCTCCGGATACACGGGCGACATCCAGACCTTCGCGCCCACGGCGGTCGTCTGTGTCGACGCGCAGGCGTTCCTGCGCCGCTACCTCCGCAATCTGGCCTGCGAGCAGCTGCCGGACGGCCGCGTACCACCGATGATCCCGAGCGAGGACTCGACGTTCTCCGGCGGCCGGAGGACGTTCTCGAAGCTGGCGTCCGGGTCAGTCGGATGGGGCGACGCAAGCGTCATCCTGCCCTGGACGCTGTACCGCTACCACGGTGACGAGCGGGTGCTCGACCGCCAGTACGACAGCATGCGCCGCTGGGTCGACCACCTGGAACGGCGGGCACGTACCCGCTCGGGCTGGGCCCGCTGGTTCGGGAAGCGGGTCGGTGGCCAGGAGCGGTACATCCTCGACTCCGGGTTCCACTTCGGGGAGTGGTACCGCGCCGGGTCCGACACCGGATCGCAGGTGCGCAACCTTCTCGTACGTCGGCCGGTGGTCGCCACCGCCTACCTCGCGCGGTCCGCCCACCTCCTGTCCCGCGCGGCGGGCGTCCTCGGCCGCGACGCCGACGCCGCGACCTACGCCGATCTCGCGCACGCCGTACGAGCCGCGTGGCGCGCCGCGTTCGTGCGCCCCGACGGCCGGATCGGCGCCGACGGCCAGGACGACTACGTCCGCGCCCTCGGGTTCGACCTGCTGACCGGTGAGCAGCGGCCGGCGGCGATCGCCCGGCTGGCGGCCCTGGTCGAAGGCGCGGGAACCCGCGTCACCACGGGTCTGCTGAGCACACCGATGATCCTGCCCGTACTCGCCGACGGAGGCCGCGCCGACCTCGCCTACGCCCTGCTGATGCGCACCGCGTCACCGTCGTGGCTGGCGCAGGTGGAGCGCGGCGCGACCACGGTGTGGGAGACCTGGGACGGATACGACGACAAGGGCCGCGGGCTCCTGTCCCACAACCATTACACGCACGGCGTCGTCGCCGGATTTCTCACCGAGTACGTCGCCGGGCTGACTCCGGCGGAACCCGGCTACCGCGTCATCGACGTGCGGCCCGTGCCCGGTGGCGGCCTCACCCACGCGTCCGCGACGGTGCGCACCCCGTACGGACCGGCGTCCAGCGCGTGGCGTGTGGACGGCGGGACGTGCACCCTCACCGTCACCGTACCCGCCGGGACGAGCGCCAGGATCCACACCGATCGCACCGTCGACGTCGGATCGGGCATCCACGAGATCAGCTGGGGTCAGATCGCGGTGAGGTAGGCCGCCACCTCGTCGGCCGAACTGGTGTCCACACCGATGTAGCCGTCCGGCCGCACCAGCACGTACCCCGAGTCCCCGTAGGCGGCCCGGACGTGTCCGTCCGGATCCAGGAGATCGACGCCCACGCGGTACGCCCGCACCGCATCCGACATACCCTCCGGAACCTCTCCCGAGCGTTCGAGGCACAGCAGCGTGGGCGAGGTGCCCCGGAACACGTCGAAGAGGCTGGTCGACGTGCCGTCGGCGGTGCGGCACGGCGCGTCGGGAGCGCGGTCACCGCCGCGTCCGCCCGCCGCCAGTGGACCGTCGCGGTACGACAGTCTGAGTTGGAAAGTCCGTTCGTCGGGCGTGGCCTCTTTGTCGTCAAGCAGTTCGGTGCTCAGCCCGATTGCCTGCTCGGCGACCGGCCGCCGCTCCGCCTCGTACGTGTCCAGCAGCGCGTCCGGCGCTCCGGCGAGCACGCGGGCGAGTTTCCAACCGAGGTTGTAGGCGTCCTGGACCCCGGTGTTCAGCCCCTGGCTGCCGGCCGGCGAGTGGATGTGGGCGGCGTCGCCGGCGAGGAACACCCGGCCGACACGGTAGCGGTCGGCGAGCCGCATGCTGACCCGGTAGTCCGTCGCGGCCGTGAGCGTCGTGACGGTCAGGTCGCGCCGCCGCGTGCGCTCGGTCAGGAGCCGCTGGAATCCCGCCAGCGTCAGATCGGGTGTGTCGTCGGCGGTGATCGGTGCCGACATCCGGAAGTAGTCGGTGCCGGCGACCGGCCAGATGCTGGCCTGGACCTGTTTGCGTTCCGGGTCAACCCAGACCTGCCACACGTCGCGGCGCATACCCGGCACGGTGACGTCGCCCAGCAGAAGGCGTTCGGCGGGCCGGGTGGTCCCGGTGAAGCCGACGCCCAGCGCTTTGCGCACGCCACTACGGCCGCCGTCGGCACCGACCACGAACCGTGCCCGGATCGACGAACCGGCCGCTGTGGAAACGGTGACCCCGTTGTCGTCCTGGTCGAACCCGACCATCTCGGCGTCGTGCTCCACCGCCACGCCGAGTCCGGCCAGCCGCTCGCGGAGGATCCGCTCGGTGCGCCACTGCGGCTGCACGATCGGCATCGGGTACGGCACGTCGGGCGTGGGCTCGCTACGCGGTTGGGTGTGCCCCTGGTACACCGGGTCCCGTCCGAAGTACACCTGGACCGGCGGGTACTCCTGGCCGGTCGCGAGGATCGGGTCGATGACGCCGAGGTCGTGGAATACCTCCAGCGTGCGCGGCTGCAGCCCGTTGCCGCGTGTGCCGGGGTAGAAGTCGGCCGGGTTCCGGTCGATGATCCGCACCCGCACCCGGCGCCGGGCCAGCTCGATGGCGAGGGTGAGCCCGGTCGGACCGGCCCCCACGACGACGACGTCTACATCCGGGTTCACCTGAGAGACCATCGCCACAGTATTGCCAGGCGAATCCGGGAAAGGCCGCCCACCGGCAGTTTCAACGCGATTCCGCCGCCGGAAACGCATGCGTAAGCGCGTGTCGCGGACGCGGCGGTGAATCGAGGAGCGGGATCGATCCGTCAGCATGCTCCGCCACCACCCGTCGGTGCGCCCCACCGCCCCGTCGGCCTGCGCCGGACCCAGCTCAGCCGCCGGAGTCGGCACCGTCGGCGAACGCCGCCTGCGGTTCGAGACGCTGGCCCCGCGCGTACTCCTGGGCGTAGCCGGCCGGGCCGAGGGCCTCGACCGCGGCCGCCCGCACGGCCGCCAGGTCGGCGGCGTCGTCGGGATCCGGCACCTGGCCCAGTGCCGCGAAGGCGGCGTCGGTGACGGCGATCATCCGGGCGGCCCGCGCGTGGTCGCCGTGGGCCGACGCGAGCGCGGCGCCCGCCACGCAGACGTACGGGACGAAGTCCGCCCAGCCGTTGCGGAAGACCTTCTCGCGGCTCGCGGCGAACAACGCCCTCGCCGCGTCGAGATTGCCGAGACCCAACTCGCAGAACGCGAGGTTGTGGGTCTCCGAGTTGACGACCTCGGGCTGGCCCAGGGCCTCGTTGAGCGCGATGCTCTCCCGGTAGAGCTCCCGGGCGCGGGCCAGGTCACCGGACATCCGTGCCACGGCGGCAAGCACGTGGCGGGGCCGCTCCTCCAGACTCCGATCGCCGGCAGCGACCGCGACCGCGAGCGCCTCCCGAGCGCGTGCCTCCCCACCGGCGAGGTCACCTCCTCGGATGGCGACCCGGGCGAGGCTGTAGCGGGCCTCCACCTCTCCCGCCGGATCACCGGCGGCGCGCGCCCTGTCGATCTCGACCTCGCTCATCCGCACCACCGCGGCGGTCTCGCCCCGACGGAAGGCCGCGCGCACGTCGTCGCTGAAACCCATCTCTGTCCTTCCCTCTGCGCTGCGGTCATCCTGCGCGAACGCGTGCTGGTCAGCCCGCGGTGAAGCTGGTCCAGGTCTCCACGAGACCGAACCCCATCGACTCGTAGAGCGCCCGGCCCATCGCGCTGGACTGCAGGTAGGCGGCGTCCGCGCCGGCCGCGACACCGTCGCGCAGTACGGCCTCCGTGATCGTGCGGCCCAGCCCGCGGCCTCGTGCGGATGGCACGACGGCGATGTTGAACACGCCCACCACGCCGGAGGTCGACATCCCGAGCCCGGTGCCGACCGGCCGGCCGGACTCCTCGGCCAGGTAGCCGGTGATGGAGTCGGCGTCGAGCACACCGCCGCCCATCAGCGAACCGAAGATGCCCTCGGGAGCTTCGAAGCCCCGGGTGAGGGTGTCGGTGTAGAGGTCGGCCTCCGCCGCGCGGACCTGGCGGACCACCTCTCGCCGCCGTGCGTCGGCCCGGAACACGACGTCTTCCGCGCCGCAGGCCAGCATCGGCACAGCACTGCTGTGGAGCAACCCGTGTCGAGCCGCGAGAGCGCGGACCTCGTCGTCCGCCTCGCCGCGAACCATGATCGACCAGCGCGTGGTCTGCCTGCCGACCTCGACCGCCATCTCGTCGAGCGCCACGAGGTCCGGTCTGAGCGTCGTGTCGTAGGCCGCGTTCAGCGCCGCCACTCCGGCGTGGGTCAGCGCTGCGCGTGCGGTGCCCCGCTCGGCGTACCAGCCCTTCGGGGTGACCGCACAGAGGTTCTGGATGGCATCGAAGTACGACGCGGCCATCCGCTCGGCGATGGTGTTGATCGAGACTCCCTCGTGTTGTCCGCAGCCCCCAACCCCAGCTCTGCGGCGCCCTGACCAGCCCGTGAAGCGTTCGAGTATGCCTGGGCCGGTCTCCGTCGATGGAAACCGGCCCCCAGCGAGAGCGGTCAGGCGGCGAGCTTGTTGGCGATCTTGACGACCCGCTGAGCCATGTGGTCGAGGGCGTTGAGCTGAGCGTCACCCAGCGGCGCGTCGTTGCCGCCGCCGGTGACGTGCGAGACGCCGTACGGGTTGCCGTCCGCGAACTTCAGCGGGTCGGTGTAGCCGGGTGCGACGACCACGCCGCCGAAGTGGTGGATCGTGTTGTAGAGCGCCAGCAGCGTCGACTCCTGCCCACCGTGGGCGGTCATGGTCGCGGTGAAGCCGGCGTACACCTTGTCGGCCAGCAGGCCCTGCGCCCACTGCGGGCCCAGGGTGTCGAGGAACTGCTTGAGCTGGCTGGCGATGTTGCCGAACCGGGTGGGCGAGCCGAACAGCACCGCGTCGGCCCAGACGAGGTCGTCGGCGGTCGCCTTCGCCTCGTTCTTCGTGGCGTCGAAGTGCTGGCTCCAGGCGGCGTTGGAGGCGATGGCCTCCTCCGGGGCAAGCTCCGGAACCTGACGCAGGCGCACCTCGGCGCCGGCCTTCTCGCCAGCCTCGGCGAGCCGCTGGGCCATGGCGTGGATGGTGCCGGTGGCGGAGTAGTAGATGACGGAGAGCTTGGCCATCGAAGGGTCCCTTCTCGAAGTAGTTGCTGGCGATAAAGTTGCGGCAGCAACAATCTGACTCTAGCAACGGGAGCGGGAGACCGCCAACGAGCCCCCGGCAGCCCCATGATCAACTCGGCTTTCAGAGAACCGGGCTGTCCGACCGGCCCAGACACCCCGACATTCAGGAGACCGAGTCGATCACCCCAACCCGGCGGCCGGCCGGGCGAGTCCGCGGCCGGTACGATCAGCGCGTGAATCTGGACGTCACCGCCGACCGGCTCGGGGTGCCCGTCGAGGACGTCGACCGCGTGCACCGCCTCGCCGACGGCCGGCCGTCCGCTCCGCTACCGGTCAAGCCGGACGCGCCCGCACTCCTCGACCGGCTCGCCGTACGGCCGGACGACGCCGCCGAGATCATGGCGGGCTGGCCCGACCCCGGCTCGCCACTGTGGACTCCGGAGCTGCGCTGGCTGCTCGACCGCTCGACCGCTCTGGTTGTCGCCGATCTCGGCGGCCACGGCTGGCTGCCGCCCGGCCCCGCACTGCCGCGCGACCGGGGCCCCGCCTGGCGGCATCTCTACGTGTACGCGTACCTGGCCCTGGTCGACGTCGTCCGGGGATACCACCGCGACCACGGCATCCCCGACGACGTGTCCTGGGTGACCCTGGCGGACCTGGGCCGCAACCTCGCGATCGACAGGCGGATGCGCCGCGAGGGGTGGCCGGTCATGCAGAGCTGGCTGACGCTGCACGCACGCGGCGGCCTCTACGAGCTGGGCCGACTACAGCACCAGCGCGGCGGCACGGCCATCGATCTGCACATCCCCGAGGCGGGGCCGCTGACCCCGACGGCTGTCGACGCGTCACTCGACGAGGCCCGCGCGTTCTTTCCACGCCACTTCCCCGACGAGCACTACACCGCGTTCGCCTGCGGCTCCTGGCTGCTGGACCCGCAGTTGCGGGAGTACCTGCCCGAGGGTTCCAACATCATCCGGTTCCAGCAGCGGTTCGAGCTGGACCCCTACGAGGAGCCCGAAGGCATCGACGCCGACGTCGAGGTGCTGCGGTTCGCGTTCCGCACCCTGACCACGCCACTCGACCAACTGCCGCGCGGCACCGTGCTCCAGCGTGCGGTCGTCGACCACCTGGCGGCCGGCCGCCACTGGCGCTGGCACCGCGGCCGGTTCCCCATCTAGCTGCCCGCCCGCACCGGGTGCCGCGTTCTCGGCCGCTCAGTCGAGGCAGAACTCGTTGCCCTCGACGTCCTGCATCACGAGGCACGACTCGTTGTCCTCGTCGGCGGTGAGCAGCCGTACGCGCGTCGCGCCGAGCGCGACAAGCCGCGCGCATTCGGCCTCCAGTGCGGCCAGCCGCTCATCGCCGACGAGGCCGGTGCCGACCCGTACGTCAAGATGCAGCCGATTCTTGACGACCTTGCCTTCGGGAACGCGCTGGAAGTACAGGCGCGGACCCACCCCGGTGGGATCGGCGCAGGCGAACCCGGAACCCTGTTTCTCCGGTGGCCGCGCCCGATCAAAGTCGTCCCAGGTGGCGAACCCCTTCGGCGGCGGCGGTACGACGTAACCCAACACCGCGCACCAGAAGCGGGCGACGCGCTCCGGCTCCGCGCAGTCGAAGGTGATCTGGACCTGCCTGACCGACGCCATCCCGCCACCCTAGAGGGACGGCCTCGTCGTCCGCACCGACCCTGCCCGACGGCCGCCCCCGAGTTCTGGTCGGTCACGAGAGAATCTCGACGTACCCGTCGCTGCCGTGTACGCGGATCCGCTGCCCGTCGGCAATCAGCCGGGTGGCGTCCACCACGCTGACGACGGCCGGCAGACCGTACTCCCGGGCGATCACCGCGCCGTGCGTCATCAGGCCGCCGACCTCCGTCACCAGGCCCGCGACGGCGACGAAGAGAGGCGTCCAGCTCGGGTCCGTGTGGGCCGTGACGAGGATGTCGCCCGGTTCGAGATGAGCCTGGGCCAGGTCCAGGATGACGCGGACACGCCCTTCGACCGTCCCGGCGGAGACCGGTAGCCCGATCAGCGCGCCGGCCGGCACGTCGTCACGCCGGTACGCCCCGGTGAGGGCCTCGCCGTCCGAGGTCAGCACCCGGGGCGGCGTGAGCGCGTGGTACGACCGGAACTCGTCCCTGCGGCGCTGGATCAGGGCGTCGTCCACCACCTGGTTCGCGCGCACGACGTCGTGCAACTCCTGGAACGTGAGATAGAAGACGTCCTCCCGGTCGCGGAGCACGTCGGCCCGCACGAGGCGCTCGGCCTCTCGCATCAGGGCCTGCTTGTAGACGAAGTAGCGGCTGATGATGCCGTACTTCGGGTACTCCCGATAGCCGACGAAGGTCCGGACCCGGTCGATCATCCGCTTGGTCTCGTCGGCCTTCTGCTCCCCGTCCGGCAGTGCCCGCAGGCGCGTCAACACCTCGCGCTCCTTCTCCTGCGCCTCCTGCCGCCCCTGCTCGAAGCGCCGCTGGGCGGCACCCGGCGCGAAGTTCGCGACGTTGTCCAGGAGCACCGGCACGAGCGTGGCGGGGCGTTCGCGCCACCGCGGCCTGGTGATGTCGATCTCGCCGACGCAGCGCATGCCGTACCGGTCGAGGTAGGCCTCGATGGCGTCGCGCGCCTCCGGCCCGCCCGCGAGCTTCGGCAGCTCGTCCAGGAAGCCGTCATCCTGGACGCCCCGCAGGAACGCCACCACCTCCGGATGTGGACGGATCACGTCCGCGACGTCGAGCAGCGCGAGCCCCATCTCCGACGTGACGTTACCGGGGGCGGACAGCGTGAGGATGTCGGCGGCGTTCCGCTCACCCAACCACTCCCCCAGCCGGTCGTTGAGCCACCAGGTGGCCTCCATCCCCGCCATGATCGCCTGCATGCTCAGCGGATCGCCGAGGTCGCGCTTGTGCTCCGCGAAGGCCGTCAGCAGGAAGTCGAACAGCGCCGGGCCACTCAACGCCGCGATGTCGTGCCGCAGGGCGGCGACGGCCGCCTCGCTGCGCGCGATCAGTTGGGTCACAATGGCCGGATCGGTCTCGATCGGGGCGGACGCACCCCGAGCCGGCGGCCCGACGGGACCGCTGTCCGCGAGCGCCGGTACGAAGTCGGGGCGCTCCAGGACCGTCTCCAGCGCGTCCCTGGTCAGCGGGTCGGTCCGGTCTGCCATCTTCAGGAAGCCGGCCCGGCTCCCGGGCGAGGCCAGGATCCGGGTGGCGTCGACGAACAGTCTCCCGCCGGCCTCGAGCATCGGCGCCATGGCCGTCAGCTGCCACATGGAGAGTCCCAGCGGCCTCATCGGGTCGGTCATCATCTGCTGGTGACCGACGGAGAGGTAGACGTGGTTCTCCTGGTCGGCGACGGCGGGGATGGGGAAGAGCGTGGTGATCGGCCGGCTCTGCACGATCTGGAAGTCGTCGTCGACCAGACACCATTCGATGTCCTGTGGCCGACCGAAATGCGCCTCGATCCGTCGCCCGAGCTGCACGAGTCGTACGACCTGCGCATCCGTGAGCGCCGGCTGCTCCTGCCGCTGCGGGTCGATCGTCACCTCGCGCGTCCCACCGGCCGGCAGGGCGTGCACGGCGACCCGCTTGGCGGCGACGGTCCGGGCGATGACCGCACCGTCGCGCGCCGTGAAGACGTCCGGGTTCACCCGGCCGGAGACCAGGGCCTCACCGAGGCCGAAGCTCGCGTCCACGGTGGCGACCTTCCGGTTGCCGGTGACGGGGTCCGCCGTGAACAGGACGCCGGCCGACTGGGGGAAGACCATCTGCTGCACGACCACGGCCATGCCGACCCTCCGGTGGTCGAAGCCGTTGCGCAGGCGGTAGGTCACGGCCCGCTCGGTGAACAGCGACGCCCAGCACCGGCTGAGGTGCTCGAGGATCGCCGCCGGGCCGATGACGTTCAGGTAGGTGTCCTGCTGACCGGCGAAGGAGGCGGTCGGCATGTCCTCTGCCGTCGCGCTGGAACGCACGGCGTAGGCGGATCGCTCGCCGAGGACGGCGAGCGGACGGGTGATCGCCGTGGCGAGATCGCCAGGGATGGGGATCCCCTCGATGCTCCGGCGGACCTGCGCGCTGAGCGCACCGATCGCCTCCCGGTCGTCCGGGCTCAGGCGCGACAGCTGATCGAGCGCATCGTCGATCCCCGGTGAGTCCGCCAGGATCCGCCGGAAGGCGGCGGTCGTCACGCAGAAGCCAGCCGGCACCCGGATGCCGTCGATCCGGGACAGGCCGCCCAGGTTCGCGGCCTTTCCGCCGACGAGCGCGACGGACGTCTGGTCAACCTCTCGAAGATCCAACACGTACTGCTCGATCACTGCCCCACCTCCCGGATAGCCGTGCTGCCTGGCACCGCGGCGGCCGCGGTCGCGGGCCACCGCACCGCCACTACCGTCCGCGGATCGCGGTGGCCGCGTCCCCCGTACAACGAACACACACCCACGTCGGGCCCCCGTTTTCCTTGTCGACGCCGCGTTCGGCCGCCGATTCTGCGGCACGACCCGGGCCTTGCCGCAAGCCCCCTGGTGCGCTATAAGTTAGAAGTGGCAGGGAGTCTGATCTCCCTGCCTTTGCTTTTGTCGGCCGTTGCGGGCCGAGATCCGTCGACCAACTCAGAGCCCGCCGGGCACCCGCGGCGGATGCCGGTTAGGGGTGGTCCGCTCCGGTGGGCCGGGCTAGGTTCACAACGTCCGGCAGTTGCCTGCCGGGGCACCGGCCACGCCCGGCGACCCGCACCGGGCCCGGCCGTCGTGCGCCGGTGACGCGCCGCGGGGTACGACGAGAAGGGGCACCTGCCTGTGCTGCTGAGTTCGCTGCTCGCGTCGACCGACGAGCACCCGGATGCGATCCGGATCGACGACCGGGCGACGTCGTGGGTGGAGTTACGGCGGCTCGCCGGTGCGGTGGCCGACGACCTGCGCGGTGTGGACCGTGTCGCCATCGACGCGACCGCCAGCCTGCACACCGTGGTCGGCGTCGTCGGCGCGCTGCTGGCCGGGTCGGCGGTGATACCGTTGCCACCGGACGCCGGCCCGATGGAACGGGAGCACATCCTGCGCGACTCGGCGCCCGGAGCGTTGCTCGTGCCGGCCGACGCGGAGCGCCGCGAGGCACCCGACGGGCTGCCGACCATTCCGATCGACCTCGCGCGACGATCGGACACCAACCATCCGGAGCCGGATCCGGCCGGCATCGCGCTGATTCTCTACACCAGCGGCACCACCGGCGCGCCGAAGGGCGTGATGCTCTCCCGGCGCGCCATCACGGCCTGCCTCGACGGGCTCGCCGCGGCCTGGCAGTGGACGCCGGACGACCTGCTCGTGCACGGCCTGCCGCTGTTCCACGTACACGGGCTGGTGCTCGGGGTGCTCGGCCCCCTGCGCGTGGGCAGCCGGCTGCACCACGTGGGCCAACCCCGCCCCCAGCGGTACGCGGCGGCGGCCGGCTCCCTCTATTTCGGCGTCCCCACCATCTGGTCCCGGATCGCCGCCGACGAGCCCTCGGCCCGGGCCCTGCGCGCCGCGCGACTGCTGGTGTCGGGCAGCGCGGCTCTGCCCGCGACGGTCTTCGCCGACCTGACCCGGCTCACCGGCCACCAGATCGTCGAACGCTACGGGATGACCGAAACGTTGATCACGGTGAGCGCCACCGCCGACGGCCCCCGCCGCCCGGGCGCCGTCGGTCTGCCGTTGCCGGGGGTACGCACCCGGGTCGTCGACGAGCAGGGCCGCTCGATGCCCACCGACGGGGTGGCGATGGGCGAGCTCGAGGTGTGCGGCCCGACCCTCTTCGACGGGTACCTGAACCGGCCCGACGCGGACGCCGCCGCCCGCACCACGGACGGGTGGTTCCGCACCGGCGACGTGGCCACGATCGGTCCGGACGGTTGGCATCGCATCGTCGGCCGGGCAGCCACCGACCTGATCAAGAGCGGCGGTTACCGGATCGGCGCCGGCGAGGTGGAGGACGCGCTGCTGGCGCATCCCGGTGTGCGGGAGGCCGCGGTGGTGGGCACGCCGCACCCTGATCTCGGCCAACAGGTGACGGCGTACGTCGTGGGTGACGCGCTCGACGAGGCGGATCTGATCGAGTTCGTGGCCCGACAACTGTCGACACACAAGCGTCCCCGGCAGGTGCGGCTGGTCGAGGCCCTGCCGCGCAACGCTCTGGGCAAGGTGCAGAAGGGCCGACTCCGGGCGGACTGATCCCGCACCGGCCGCCGGCGCCCCTCCCTGACCGGCCGGCGCGAGATCGAGGCGTTCCCGGCCGAAAAGTGGGAATGCCGACTCGCGCACCTCGCGCGGACGACCGCGGGTGCCACCGGAGACCAGAGAGGCGCCATGAACGAGCTGACCGTACGCGCCATCGGCGGGCCGACGGCCGTCCTCGACTACGCGGGCTCGCGCGTCGTGTTGGATCCGACCTTCGACGATCCGCAGACGTACCACTACGGCAAGGTCACCGCGACCAAACTGGTCGGCCCGAGCGTCTCGCCCGAGGACCTCGGTCAGGTCGACCTGGTGCTCGTGTCGCACGAGCACCACCTCGACAATCTCGACATCTCCGGCCGGGAGTACGCGCGGCAGGCCCGGCGGGTGCTCACCACGGCGGCGGGGGCACCGAAGCTCGGCCCCGGTGCGGTCGGCCTTCTGCCGTTCGCGCACGCCGACGTCGGCGACCTGCGGGTCACGGCGGTTCCGGCGCTGCACGGTACGCCGGAGATCGGCGTGGTCAACGGCCCGGTGATCGGGTTCGTGCTGGAGGCGGGTGGCTGGCCGACTGTCTACGTCAGCGGTGACAACGCGTCGGTGGACGTCGTGGCGGTGATCGCGGAACGGTTCCCGGCGATCGAGATCGCGATCCTCAACCTGGGCGCGGCCTACATCGCGGCACGCGGCGAGGGGTTCCTCACCCTGACGGCGGAGCTGGCGGCACGCGCGGCGGCCCTGCTCGGCGTCCGGGCGGTGGTCCCGGTGCACCAGCACGGCTGGGCGCACTACACCCAGGACGCCGACGACGTCGAGCGCGCCTTCACGGCGGCGGGCCTGAGACACCTGCTCGTCGACCTGCGCCCCGGCCACTCGGCGACCATCTGAGCTTTGTGTGCGGGCAGGTGACCGCCGCTCACGGGCAACCCCGTGAGCGGCGGTCACTTCTCGTCACTCGGTTCGCAGTGCCACCGCGACCCGGGTCTTCGCCGCCCAGCCGGCCGGCAGCAGGGCACCGACCACGGCGATGACCAACCCGCCGAGACCGAAGAGCAACAGGTCGACCGAGCCGTACACGTCCAGGACCGCGTCCGGCAGGCGGAAGCCCACGCTGCTCGCCATCTCGGTGATGACCGTGCGTTGCAGCAGCACGCCGACCCCCGCACCGACCGCACCGCCGACCAGGCCGGTGACCACGACCGAGGCGATGACCATCACCGTGGTCTGCCGGGGCGTCATCCCGAGCGCCTTGTGCACGCCCAGGTCGTGGACGCGTTCCCGGGTCTCGAGGACCACCGTGTTCAGCACGCCGAGGCCGGCGACGACCATCAGCAGGAGGCTGAGCAACCCGGTCAGCGCGTTGATGATGATGATCATCTCGTCGGGCTCGTGGCTGAGGCCGTCGGCCACCGCGCCGAGCGGGTCGAGGGCCGCCGTCAACGCCGTGGCGTACGCCCGGGCGTCGGTGCCGGGCTCCACCGTGACGTAGTACATCGACGGTGCCAGCTCCGGCTCGGCCACCCACAGCGTGGCGACGTCGGTGACGACCTGCATGCCGTCGTCGTCGATGTTGAACGCCTCACCGACGATCGTGACGGGGATGTCGACGCCCTTGTCGGTCAGCACGATGCGGTCACCGACCCCTTTTCCGGCCGCCGTGAGGAACGGCGTCGAGACGACGATCTGCGCCGGGCCGGTCAGCCAGGTCCCCGACACCATCCGGTAGTAGCGCGCAGCGTCCGGCCCGGTGACCGCGACCGCGTCCAGCTCGCCGGTGATCCCCGCGGCGGTGATCTCGCTGCGGGCCATGCCCAGGTACCCGTCCGTGCCCGCCTGGTCGGCGATCACCCGCTCGATCGCCGCCGGGTCGCCGAACGGCTGCTCCTGCACCGGACCCGGTCGCTGCCCCGGGCCCGGCGGCTGCCCCGGCCCCGGCGGCGGGCCGCCCCGCGGCATCCGGTGCGGCTGCCCGACCTGGACGTCGGCGATGTCCTCGACCTCCTGGATCCGGTTCAGCGACGTACCGAGACCGACCGCGAAGGTGACCGCCGCGGCGCCGAACGCGATCGCGGCGACCACGCTCACCGCCCGTACCGGTCGGGCGAAGGGGTGGGCCAGGCCGAGCGTCACCGGCCGGGAGACCGGCAGCCGGCTGGTCAGGCGGGCCGCCCACCGACCACGGCCGGGCCGGGGGGTACGCCCGACGGCGAGCGCGTCGACGCTGCGCAACCTGCCGGCCCGGGCCGCGGCGGCCAGGGCGGTCACCGCCACGAGGGTGAGCGCGCCGCCGGCCACCACCGCGTCGACCCAGAGCGCGACCCCGTTGTCGTCCGTACCGTAGATCCGGTCGGTCTGGGCGAGGATCGGCACGGTCAGGAGGTTGCCGGCGACCACACCGAGCGCCGCACCGACAGTGGCCGGGATGAGCGCCTGCCCCACGTACGCGCGGACCACCTGGGCTGGCGTGAAGCCGAGCGCCTTGAGGATGCCGATCCGGCGGGTGGCGGTGGAGACCGCGCCGGCGATGACGTTGCCGATGATCAGCACCGCCATGACCACACCCAGCATGCCGAAGGCGATCAGGAACGGCACCAGCAGGACTGTCTCGCCGGTGGCCTCCCGGCGGACGTCGAGCCACGACACGGCGCTGTCGAGCGCGGCAGCGGGGAGGGACGCCTGCACCGCGGTCCGACCGGCCTGGACCTGGGCGGCCGTGCCGGCCTCGGTGAAGCGGTAGAGCATCTGGTAGGCGCGCGGGCCGTCGGGGCCGGTCCAGGCCACGAGTTGCGCCGGGGTGGTCCAGGCGTCGGCGGTCTGACTGGCCGACCGGGCCAGCCCGACGACTGTCACCGACGGGCTGCCCGGTGCGTCGGACACCGTCCACCGCTGGCCGAGCACCTTCGGTGGCAACCGCAGATTCTCCCCCGTGGCCAGCACGATCTCCCCCGGTCCGGTCGCCCACCGGCCGTCGACGACGTCGACCCGGTCGACCGCGCCGCCCGGATCGGCACGCCCGACGACGGTCAGCGGCGGCATCGGGTTACCCATCGGGCTGGTCAGGTTCAGCTCCGCGTTCGGGAACGGTCCCGCCGACCCGGCGACCCCGGCGACGCTCGCGGAGGCGGCCAGCTGCGCCTCGGTGACCGCGTCCGCGTCGAACTGGGCGGCGAGGTGCGCGCCCTGCTGCTGGCTGAAGGCCCGGTCGAAGGGTCCCCGGGAGGCCACCATCAGCGAACCGCCGAGGACCGCCGAGGTCACCGCGATCATCACGACCAAACCGATCACGACAGTCTGTACGCGTCGCCGCCCGACCCCGGCGCGGACAACCCGAGCCAGCGCGCTCATCGGATCCGCTCCAACGCGGAGTCGGCGGCGACCTGCCCGTCCAGGAGCTGGACGGTCCGGGTCGCGCACCGCTCGGCGAGGACCAGGTCGTGGGTGACCACGACGATGGTCTGGCCGTCGGCGTGCAACTCGGTCAGCAGGCGCATGACCTCCTCGCCGGAGGCGGTGTCCAACGCCCCGGTCGGCTCGTCGGCCAGCAGCAGCGGCGGCCGGTTCATCAGCGCGCGGGCGACGGCGACCCGCTGCCGTTCACCGCCGGAGAGCCTCCCGGGGTACGCGCCGGCGTGTCGGTCGACGCCGAGCCGGCCGAGCAGTTCGGTCGCCCGCCGCTGGGCGGTGCCGCGGCCCATCCCGGCCAGCTGTGCCGGCAGCATGACGTTGTCGGCGACGGTCAGGTCGTCGAGGAGGTTGAAGAACTGGAACACCAGGCCGATCCGGGCCCTGCGGTACCGGGCGGAGGCCGCCTCGCCGAGCTGGTCGACCCGCACCCCGTCGACGGTGACCGTGCCGGTGCTCGGCCGGTCCAGCCCGGCCACCAGGTTCAGCATCGTCGACTTGCCGCTGCCGGACGGGCCGAGGATCGCCACCGCCTCGCCGGGCGCGACACTCAACGACACCGCACGCAGCGCCGGTGGCCCCTCGTCGTACCGGCGTGTCACCTCGTGCAACTCGATCAGCGGTGTGGTCATGTCCCCGTCTCCTCAGGTGGTGGTGAGCTGGCGAGGCTGACGCTAGGGGCGGGGACGAGTCGGACACATCGGCAGCGGGAGGCATCTTCGGTACCGCGTCGGGATGAGCGGTGGCGGCGTCATCCCTGCGAGGTAGGCGTGTGATGTAGCGACACCACTCGCCAGGCGGATGCCCACCGGCGCGGTCGGCACCGAGAATGAACCGATGACGGGACGTGCGGTGGTGATCCGGCTGTGGTCGCACATCCGGTCCCTGGCGCGTCCGGTCGGCCAGTTGCCGCAGTTGTCACGCCGGGGGCAGCTGTTCGACGCGCTGTTGGCGCTCGGGCTCGGTCTCCTCGCGATCCAGGCGGGCACGGGTGACGCGGACCTGCCGAGGCCGTACCGGGTCGAGGTGGATCGGGGTGAGCTCTGGCGGGGGCCGCCGGTGCCACCCGACCCGGTGTGGCCGCCCTTCCTGCCGGTCGAGGACGACGGCACCGGCTGGACGGCGGCGCTGCTCCTGCTCGTCGTGCTTCCGTTGGTGTTTCGCCGCCGCTACCCGTTGGGGACGCTCTGGGTGGTGCTGGCCAGCGCCGGGCTGGTCGACGGCAATCCGGCCGCGCTGCGGCTGTCCTTCTTCGCCTGCGTGGTGGCCGGCTACAGCGCCGCCGTCTTCAGCCCGTACAAGATCCTGGCATTGGCCAGCCTACCGGCGGCCGCGATCCTGCACGCCGGGCTGCAGTCGGACGCCAGCTCGGTGTCCGACAGCGCCGTGCCGTTTTTGATCCTGCTGCCGATCGCGGTGGCGGCCGACGGGCTACGCCGGTGGAAGGAGCACGCCGACGAGGGCCGGGCGCGGATGGTGGCCATGGAGCACGAGCAGGTCGAGGCGCTGCGCCGGGCGACGGAGGTCGAACGGGCCCGGATCGCCCGGGAGTTGCACGACGTGGTGACCCACAACGTGAGCGTGATGGTGATCCAGGCCGGCGCGGCCCGCAAGGTGATGGAGTCCAGGCCCGAGGACGCCCGGGCGGCGCTGCTCGCGGTCGAGGCCGGTGGTCGGGCGGCGATGACCGAGCTGCGGCACGTGATGGGTCTGCTCACCATGGACGACGACGTTCTCGGGCAGGAGGGTGGGTCCGACCTGGTGCCGCAGCCCGGTCTCGACGGGCTGGACGCGCTGGTGCAGCGGGTCCGCGACTCGGGGGTCACGGTCGAGCTCGTCGTCCGCGGGCAGCGGGGGCCGCTGCCGTCGGGCATCGAGCTGACCGTCTACCGGCTGGTGCAGGAGGCGTTGACGAACGCGGTCAAACACGCTGCCAGCGCATCCGTCCGTGTGCTCGTCGAGTACGGCGGGGAGCACCTGCGCGTCGAGGTCACCGACACCGGCGGCCGAGCCGGCGTGACCACCGGCACCGGGCGAGGGCTGATCGGTCTGCGCGAACGGCTCGCGGTCTACGGTGGCACGCTCGCGGCGGGTCCACGACTCACCGGCGGGTACCGTGTCCAGGCCCTGATCCCGATGGAGAATGTCGTGGTCGACGGCGTCGCGGGCGACGGTCGGACGGGCGCACCGTTGGGGGGCGAGGCATGACCACACCACTGCGGGTGGTGGTCGCTGACGACCAGGCGTTGGTCCGGGCCGGGTTCCGGATGATCCTGACCGCCGACGGAATCGACGTGGTCGCCGAGGCGACGACCGGGGTCGAGGCGGTCGACGCGGTCCACCGGCACCGGCCCGACGTGGTCCTGATGGACATCCGGATGCCTGACCTGGACGGTCTCGCGGCCGCCCGCCAGATCCTCGCCGGTGTTGGCGAGGCGCCGCGCATCATCATGCTCACGACCTTCGACCTGGACCAGTACGTGTACGCGGCACTGACCGCGGGCGCCAGCGGATTCCTCCTCAAGGACGTCACTCCGGAGCATCTGGTGGGTGCGGTCCGGCTGGTCCGCTCCGGCGACGCGCTGCTGGCGCCGACGATCACCCGGCGGCTGGTGCAACGGTTCGCCCAACGCGACACCGACCCGCCGACCATCCACCGGGACCTGTCCGCCCTGACCCCGCGTGAACTGGAGGTGCTGGGCCTGCTGGCCCACGGCCTGAGCAACGCCGAGCTCGCCGGCCGCCTGCACCTGTCGGAGGCGACAGTGAAGACGCACGTCGCCCGGATCCTGGCCAAGCTGGGCCTGCGCGACCGGGTCCAGGCCGTCGTCGTCGCGTACCGGACCGGCCTGGTCGCCCCCTGACCGTGGGCCGGCACAGAAGCCGGCGACGGCGGTGGCCACCCGAGGTCACCGGCGTGGTTGACGTGCTGAGGCCCCGCGCGGGCGGCAGACCAGACGGTGCAGGTCACGACCAGAATTCCTTGACACACGTCAATGTTAACGCCAACACTATGACGCAACCTGGACGCAACGCCACCGTCACGAATCCCGGCTCGCTCGCTCTTCGGCCCCGGCCCGACCCCGCCCGGTTCGCGGTCGCTGCTCGGGCGTTCGACCGGTCGACCCCGACGGGTCGGCTGGTACCGCCGTCCTGACCACCGGTCGCCCACGAACCTCACGGAGGACAGATGCCGCTGCCACTCCCCCACGCCGACCGCCGCACCCCCCGCCGCCTACGGTCGGTCGTGGCCGCGGTGTTGGTGGTGCTCGCCGTGTCGGCCGGCCTGCCAGCGGCGGGGCCGGCGCAGGCCGCACCGGCCGTCAACTACACGAACCCGCTGGTGAACCAACGGGCCGACCCGCACATCTTCCGGCACACCGACGGCTACTACTACCTGACCGCCACCGTGCCGCAGTACGACCGGATCGTGCTGCGACGGGCGACCACCCTGCAGGGGCTGGCGACGGCGGCGGAGTCGACGATCTGGAGCCGGCACACCAGCGGAGAGATGGGCGCCCACATCTGGGCACCGGAGATCCACTTCATCAACAACAGGTGGTACATCTACTTCGCCGCCGGCCGGGCCGACGACGTGTGGCGGATCCGGATGTACGCGTTGGAGAACGCCAGCGCCAACCCGCTCACCGGTTCGTGGACCGAACGCGGACGGATCACGACACCCTGGGACACCTTCAGCCTGGACGCCTCGACCTTCGTCGCGAACGGGGTGCGCTATCTGACCTGGGCGCAGCAGGAGCCGGGCATCTCCAACAACTCCAACGTCTACCTCGCCCGGATGGGTGCCAACCCCTGGCAGATCACGGGCACCGTGACCCGGCTCGTCGTGCCGACGTACGACTGGGAGACCCGCGGCTTCCGGGTCGCCGAGGGGCCGGCGGTGATCCAGCGCAACGGCCGCATCTTCCTGACCTACTCGGCCAGCGCCACCGACGCCAACTACTGCCTCGGGATGCTGAGCGCCTCCACCACCGCGAACCTGCTCGACGCCGGCTCCTGGAGCAAGAGCCCCAACCCGGTGTTCGTCAGCAACGCCGCCACCAGCCAGTACGGCCCCGGCCACAACTCGTTCACCGTCTCCGAGGATGGGCAGAGCGACATCCTGGTCTACCACGACCGCAACTACCGCGACATCAGCGGCGATCCGCTCAACGATCCGAACCGGCGGACCCGGCTGCAGAAGGTGTACTGGAACGCCGACGGCACCCCGAACTTCGGCATTCCGGTGCCTGACGGGGCCACCCCGGTCCGGCTACGTTCGCACGACCTGGCCACCAGCTACATCCGGCACTGGGAGTACCGGGCCCGGATCGAGCCGAACGTGACGAATCTGGCGGACTCGCAGTTCCGGATCGTCAACGGGCTCGCCGGCGGTGGGTCGGTGTCGCTGGAGTCGACGAACTTCCCCGGGTACTACCTGCGCCACCGGGGCTACGCCCTGTACGTCGAGAAGAACGACGGCTCGGCCCTCTTCGGCGGCGACGCGAGCTTCCGTCGCCAGTCCGGCCTCGCCGACAGCGCCGGGATCTCCCTGGAGTCCCACAACTTCCCCGGCCGACACGTGCGCCACCGCGGCGGCCTGCTCTACGTGGAGCCGGTGAGTTCGAGCGCCGACCGCGCCTCGGCCACCTTTCACCTGGAATAGTCGCCCGCCGGTTGCGAGGCGCGCCGTCGCCGACACCCGTCCGGGCTCGCCCGGAGCCGATCCAGCCCAGGAGGAGCGATGCCTTTCACCATCAGGACAAGACCGTCCGGCGGCGGATCGATCCGTGCGGGGCTGGTCCTCGCCATGATCACCACGCTGGTCGGCGCGGCCGCCGCCGTCGTGCTCGGCGCACCGCCGGCAGCGGCGGCGAGCATCGACACCAACGCCTACTACGTGCTGGTCAACAGATACAGCGGCAAGGTGCTCGACGTCCGGGACGCCTCGACGGCGGACGGCGCTGTGCTCCAGCAGTGGTCCCGCAACGACGGCGCGTGGCAGCAGTTCCAGTTCGTCCCCTCCGGCGGCGGCTACTACCGCCTCAAGGCTCGGCACAGCGGCAAGGTCGTCGACCTCTGGGAGTGGAACACCGCAGACGGCGCCGACTTCCGCCAGTGGTCCGATGTCAACGGCGCCAACCAGCAGTTCCAGGTCCTCGACTCCGACAGCGGCCACGTCCGGCTGATCAACCGCCACTCGGCCAAGGCACTCGAGGTCTGGGAGCGGTCCACCGCCGACGGCGGCCGGATCAGCCAGTACGCCGACGGCAACGGCCCGAACCAGCAGTGGCAGTTGGTGCCGATAGGCGGCGGGGGTACCGGGTGTGGCAGCGGGTCGAGCAACGCCGAGGCCGTGCTGAGCGGAGGCACCTGGACGGCCCGCAACGGCTCGTCGACTGTCTACTCGGGTTCGGACATGCTGTCGGCGATGCAGGCGGCGGTCAGCTCGCTCTCGGCCGGTCGTACGTCGAAGCAGCGGGTGGTGGTTCGCGGCTCCGGCTCGATGAGCGCGGGCTCCCGGTTGTCACTGCCGTCGTACACGACCCTGGCCGTCTGCGGCACGATCAACGTGACCGGGTCGGGCTCGGGTGACCAGGCACCCGTGTACTCACGGGGGACCACCGACGTCGAGGTGCAGAACCTCACGCTGACCGGGTCCCCGTTGTACGGGATCTTCATGCGCAACGTGAACAACCTGACCCTCGGGCAGATCGACATGCGGCTCTCCGCCGGCCTGGGCGTCCGCATCGACAACCACGGCGGTGACCGGGCGGTCAAGGTTCGCAACGTCCGCATCGACACCGTGTACGTTTCCGGAACCGGGACGCACGGGGTGGAGACCTACGGTGTGGACGGTCTGACGATCGGCACGGTCACGGCACGCAACACCCGGGACTCCGGCCTGCTGCTCAACGACACGATCAACGCCACGGTGGGCACTGTCGACGCGCAGGGCGCCGGGGCCGGCACCGGGTACGCCGCGTTCCGGATGGCCAACCGCAACGGTCGGGTGGGCAGTTCCTATCCGACGAACATCCGGGTCGGCACCGTGCTCGCGTCCGGGGGCGGTCGGGGGATCTTCTGCGTGTCCGAGTCCGGTGGCGCGGTCATCGACCGGGTGACGATCTCGAACACCGGCAACAACGCGATCCTGGTGGAGAACTGCTACAACGTGGTCATCGCCGGGGTGTCCGGGACGGTGACCGGCGGCGGTGAGGTGCGGATCGCGGCACGGACCGAGTTCCCGATCTCCTCTGGCATCCGGTTGCAGAACCTGACAGTCAGCGGCACCAACATCACCCAGAGCCCCTGCGGTGGGGCGAACAACACCATCAGCAACGTCACGCGGGTCAACTCGACGCTCACCTGGTGTTGAGCTGAGGGAGTGCGGCCGCCCGGGTTCGGGCGGCCGCGCTCGCTGCGCTCACCGACGGCGGCGGGCCATCCACTGCCAGATGTGGGTGCCGTTGAGGCTCGGGTCGTTGCGGGCCACGTAGATCCAGGACCAGTGGCCGGGGAACTGGTAGCCGTTCCAGACGACGTGGTCGTACAGGCTGATCAGCGATCCCGGGATGAGGTCGTGGGCGTGGATCGAGTTGGTCTCCGGTGGCACGGTGTCGTCGTCGCGCGAGGTGACCAGCCAGGTCGGGGTGTGGATCCTCGCCAGCTCCGCGTCGGTGATCAGCGGCGGGCCCTGCCCGTCGAGCGGCTCGACGACGCCGCAGATCGGCACCGACGCGGCGAACAGGTCGGGATAGGTGACTGTCATCTCCAGGGACATGTAGCCGCCGTTGCTGCAACCGACCACGTAGATCCGGTCGGGGTCGACGCGCTTTCGGCGGACCAGGTCCTGGATGATCTCGCGGATCAGCGGGGCGAAGCGGGGGCCGTCCTCCATCCAGTAGGAGGTGCTCTGCGGAGCCACGACGTACGCGCCGGAGAAGATCCGCTGCGCCTGCGCAGTGGCGAAGCCGAGCGCCCCCCGGTTGGCGCGCAGGGTGGTCTCGTTGTCGTAGTAGTCGTCGGGCAACGAGGCACCCTCGCCGGCGCCGTGCAGCCAGACGATCAGCGGCCGTCGACCGTGCCGGGGCGACTGGTCGGGGGAGTACAGCCGGTACTTCATACCCGAGCCCGAGACGTGGTGGGTGAAGGCGTCCACCTCGGGGTTCGACAGCCGTCCCTGCACGAAGCGCGTGATGGTGACCGGCGAGCCGTGGCGCCGGGCGATCGGGGCGTTCTGCGTGATGGTGTAGACGAGGTCCAGCCGGACGTTGCGGCCCTTGCTCAGGATGTAGCCGAGGGTGCCGCCGCCGGGTTGACCTTCGGCGTGGCTCAGCTCCAGCACGATGTTGCCGTGCCGGTCGAGGCGGGCCGCGGTCACCGTGCGGTCCAGGTCGTACTCGCTGAAGATCTGGTCGCCGGGAGCGATCGGGAGCGGGCTGGTGGCCTTGGCGTGCACGCTGAACGTGGCGGGGGTCAGCCCGGCCGGGTCGATCGGCCCGAGCCGGCGGGTGTCGAGGGTGACCGAGGTGATCTGTTCGCCGCCGTCGAGCGTTGTCGCGTCGAGGGTGAAGCCCACGGTGGTGGGATGGCGGCCACCGGCGTGGGCGGCGAGGCCGGGCAGGGCCAGGCCGATGGCGGCACCGGCCCCACCGGCCAGGACGGTGCGACGAGTGACAGGCGTGGACATGCGGCCCCCGTACGTTGCGACGTAGACATCCGTCGATGAGATCCCAACGTAACGCCGCCGAGATCCGCTGGCAACCGGCGCCGGCACGAGTGATCAGGGCGCTCCACGTCGTGGGAGCTGAAGACGCCCTGATCAGTCACGGAAGGAAGGTCGTCGCCCGGTCAGCCCAGGCGCTGGAACACGGAGAACGGGTAGACCCAGGCGGGGTTGAAGATGAGGCCCAGCCGGTGCAGGTAGCGCTGGCAGGTGCTCGGCTGCGCCGGGTCGGGGCAGAAGGTCACCCACAGCTCGGAGTAACCGTCCTTTTCGGTCGGGCTGTAGGTGACGACCTGGTCCCGCACGACGAACCGCATCGAGGTCAGTCGGGGGTCCTGCACGTCGTTGGGAAAGGAGAGGGAGGTGTCCAGGCCGTACAGCACGATCTCGTTGGCGAACAGGCAGACACTCGCCTGGAAGTACAACGTGTAGATGGTGGTGTAGGTGGCTGTCTCGTAGACCTGCTCGGAGACCTCCTCGCGGTAGCAGGGGGTGCCCGGCGGGAACGCGGGCGGCGTCGGCACCGGGATCGCGTTCGTCGTGATGTCACCTGTGGTGCGAGTCTTGCCGCCCGACGACGTCGCGCGCAGGCCGCCGTCGGCGCACGCCGCCTTCGTCGTGCAGACGGACGCGTCGGGCGCCGCCGAGGCGGCCGCCGCCGGGACGGCGAGGGTTGCCGCGAGCACGGTCAGGGCCGTGACCAGAGACTTGAGCTGTACGGGCACGTTACCTCCACTGGGTGCGGTCGGTGCGCTCTGCACGCGAGCAGGATCGCCGATCGGGCCGAGCCTCTGGCCGGAATCCCGTACACCGCCGTACATTGACGTACGTCAGCAGTCGAGTGTGGGGGGCCGGGCGCTGGATGCCACCGGGGCGCAGACGCTCGACGACCTGGCCGGGCTGTTGCGGGCGTTGCGGCGCAGGCACGCTCGCCAACTGGGCGGCGGTGAGCTGACCTACCGGGAGTTGGCCGCGCGCACCGGCTGGTCGCACACGGCGATCGCGGAATACCTCACCGGAAAGACGCTGCCGCCCACCGACCGGCTCGACGATCTGGCGCGACTGCTCGGCGCCACGCCAGCCGAGCAGGGCGCGCTGGCCACCGCCCGGGACCGGATCGACGAGAGCCGCCGCCGCGCGGCGCGCGCACCGGACCGGCTGGCGCCCCGGCAGTTACCCGCAGACGTGGCCAGGCTCGCCGGCCGCGACGACGAACTGGCCAGGCTCGACAAGCTCGCCACCGCGCCCACCGCCGTTGTGGTCGCCGCGATCTCGGGCACCGCCGGGGTGGGCAAGACCGCCCTGGCCGTGCACTGGGCCCACCGCGTCGCCGAACGGTTCGACGATGGTCAGCTCTACGTCAACCTGCGCGGCTTCGACCCGGGCGGGCAGGCTCTGAGCGCGGCGACGGCGCTGCGCGGCTTCCTGGACGCGCTCGCCGTACCGGCCGCGCGGGTGCCCGCCGAACTCGACGCCCAGGCCGCCCTGTACCGCAGTGTGCTGGCGGGCAGGCGGATCCTCATCGTGCTGGACAACGCGCGGGACGCCGAACAGGTCCGTCCGCTGCTGCCCGGCGCACCCGGCACGCTGGTACTGGTGACGAGCCGCAACCAGCTCACCTCTCTGGTCAGCCTCGACGGCGCGCACCCGCTCCCGCTCGGCCTGCTCACCCGGCAAGCGGCCAACGACCTGCTCACCAACCGGCTCGGTGCGCAGCGGGTGGCCGCCGAGCCGGAGGCCGCCGAGGCGATCATCACCGCCTGTGCCCGCCTGCCGTTGGCGTTGAGCATCGCCGCCGCCAGGGCCCAGCAGTCCGGCTTCCCGCTGGCCACCCTCGCGGGCGAGTTGGGCACCGCCGGTCAGCGCTTCGGCGTACTGGACGCGGGTGACGCCGTCGGCGAGGTGCGGGCGGTGTTCTCCTGGTCGTACACCTCGCTCACCGCACCAGCGGCCGGGCTGTTCCGGCTGCTGGGTCTGCACCCCGGCCCGGACATCACGGTGCCCGCGGCGGCCAGCCTGGCCGGTCTCACCGCGGCTGCGGCCCGCCGGTTGCTCACCGAACTGACCCGCGCCAACCTGCTCACCGAGTACCGGCCCGGGCGGTTCACCGCGCACGACCTGTTGCGGGCGTACGCCACCGAACTCGCCGACGACACCGATCCCGAGTCGGACCGCAGGGCCGCCACGACCCGGCTGCTCGACCACTACACCGACACCGCCCACGCCGCCGACGAACTGCTGCGCCCGAACGCCGACCCGGTGGACCACCTCAGGGCCGCGCCCGTGGCCGGCGTGCTCTCCGATCGGCCCACCACCCACGCCGAGGCGTTGGCCTGGCTGACGGCCGAACACCCGGTCCTGCTCGCCGTGCTGCGGCAGGCCGCCGGCGCCGGCTTCGACGTGCACGTGTGGCGGCTGGGGCGGGCTCTCGACACCTTCCTGGACCGGCAGGGGCACTGGCACGACCGCGTCGAGAGCTGCCGGGCGGCCCTGCTCGCCGCCGAGCGTCTCGGCGACGGAGTCGCGCAGGCTGTCGCGCACCGATTCCTCGCCGGCGCCCACACCGTGGTCGGTCACTATGCCGACGCGCACGACCACCTCGAACGCGCTCTGGCGCTGTACGTCCTTGGCGGGGACACCGAGGGCGAGGCGCGTACGCACCAGAATCTCGCCGCGCTGTGGGACCGGCAGGGCGAGCCGCGGAAGGCCCTCGCGCACTCGATGCGGACTCTCACCCTGGCCCGGGCCGCGGGCCACGACAGGGCCCAGGCCGACGCGCTCAACGCGGTCGGGTGGTGCCACGCCCAGCTCGGCGAGCACAGCTCGGCCCTGGCGTACTGCGAGCAGGCGCTCCAACTCCTCCAGCAGCTCGGCGACCACGCGGGCGAGGCGGCCACCTGGGACAGCCTCGGCTTCGCCCACCACCACCTCGGCCAGTACGACCAGGCCGTGCACTGTTACGAGCGCACGCTCGAACTGACTCGGGACCTCGGCGACCGCTGGGGCGAGGCGGACACCCTCAGCCGACTGGGCGACACCCGCGCCGCCCTCGGCGACCCCACCTCCGCTCGGGCCGACTGGCAACTGGCGCTGGACATCCTCACCGCCCTGAACCACCCGGACGCCGCCGCCGTCCGCGCGAAACTCGTACTCCCGTAAGCAGAGCCCACCCCACAGGAGAGGGACGGGGAGCGTCGAGTCGGGCCCGGCTGCCCCGGCGCGCGGTCCGGCCGTACGGCCGGCGCCACGGCCCGGGTTGCCGGGTCGACCGCCCGCACCCGCACCGCTATATTGAGTTCCATTATGGAACTTACTGCGTTCTGGCGTTGGTGGGTGGCCAGCACGACCAGCCACCTCGGCTCGGCGGTCGGCGGGGTGGCCCTGCCGCTGACCGCGCTTGTCGTGCTGGACGCGTCGGCGTTCGACATGGGACTGATCACGGCGGCCGGCTACCTCGCGTACCTCCTGATCAGTCTGCCGGCGGGGGTGATCGTGCAGCGCGTGCCGCTGCGCGGCATGCAGGTCGCCCTGGACCTGGTCCGGGCCCTCGCCATCGCGTCCGTCCCCCTGGCCTGGTGGTACGACGCCCTGACGGTGGCCCACCTGGTCGTGGTCGCCCTGGTCGTGAGCTTCGCCAACGTGCTGTTCGACGTGGCGAACCAGACGTTCCTGCCGGAGATCGTGCCGGCCGCCCAGTTGCAGGCACGCAACAGTCTCAACTCGGGCACCCATGCCGCCACCCAGTTGGGCGGGCCGTCCCTGGGCGGGCTCGCGGTGCAACTGGTGGGAGCGGTGCCCACGCTGCTCGTGGACGCCGTCAGCTATGTGGTCTCCGCGGTGCTGCTGCGCACCCTGCCGGCCCGGCAGGTGCGGCAACCGGACCAGCGGCCACCGATGGTCACGATGATCCGCGAGGGTTGGCACTACGTGCTGCGCCACCCGATCATCGGGCCGGCGATGTGGGACGCCACCGCGACGAACTTCGTCAACGGCGCCATGCTGGCTCTCGTCCCGTTCTACCTGGTCCGCGAGCTGCACGCGTCGCCGCTCCTGGTCGGGCTGTTACTCGCCGCCGACGGGCTCGGCACGCTCATCGGCGCCGCGCTGACCACGCGCTTCACCGACCGGTTCGGCACCGCACGTGGTCTGATCATCGCGGCCTTCGTCGGCGTGGTCGGCGCGCTCATGATCCCGCTGGGCACCGGCACCGCCGCCTACGTCGCCTTCGCCGTCGGGAATCTCGTCCTCGCCGGCTCCACGGTGGTGCTCAGCGTGACCACCCGCACGTACCGGATGCTCGCCAGTCCGCCGGAGCTTCTCTCGCGGGTGATCGCCACTGTCAAGTTCGTCTCCTGGGGCGCCATTCCGCTCGGCGGTCTGCTCGCCGGCGCCCTGGCCGGGCCGCTCGGCGCGCGCACGACCCTGCTGATCTTCGGCGCGCTCACCGTGCTCTCCCCGATCATCTATCTGTCGACCCCGATCCGCCGGATGCGCGACCTGCCGCTCGACCCCGCGCCGGCGCCCGCCGAAGCCCGGGTGTGATCCGCCGGCGCCCGCGTCCAGGGCGGAGGGGCACGCCAGCCACCGAGGCATCGACAGAAGGTGTAGCCCAGAGATTCCCGGGGCAAGAACTCGCGTATGGAGGGAACGGCAGAACGCGACGGGCAACCGCTCGGCCGGCGGCACCGTACCGGTGAATCGGGCCGGGCCGGGCTCGCGGCGCAACTGTCGGTGGCCTCCGTCTGATGCGGCTGCGGCACAGCCTTCCGGCGGCGGCGTTCGGGGCCGCGGCGCTCGGCGCGGCCCTGGGCACCAACCCCGCCCACGCCGACACGCCGCTACCGCTGCCGACGAGTCTCCAGCTGGTGGAGGTCAGCACCTCGCCGAGCACCATCACCGTGCGGGTGCCCGACCTCGTCGAGGTGCGGCTGTCCATCCCCCTGCCGTTGCCGACCGCACTCCCCCTGCCGTCCGCCGCTCCCCTGCCGTCGGCCGTCCCGCTGCCGGTCGATCCCTCCACCGTCGTACCGACGCGGCCGGCCCGCCCGTCGCCGTCGCCGCCGCGGGCCACGCCCACACCGTCGAACCCGGCCTCCACGGCGGCACGCGCCGCCTCGCGGTCGGCACCGGCGATGCCCGTGCCGGCGATGGTGTCCCCGGTCGTGCACGGCACCTCCGACGGCCGGACACCGGGTCGGGCGCGGGTGGCGACGGCCGCGGTCACCGACGAGCCGCCCCGGTCACCCGCCCGTCCCGCGTCGGGGCCACCGGCGCTCGTGCTGGCCCTCGCGTCGGCGCCCACCGGTGCCAGCACCGGCGGCACCGATCCACCCACGTCGCCAGCCGAGGCTGCCCCGCCCAGCGCGTCGCTGGGCCCAGGGCGCACCGTCACCGCCGTCGACAGGCGCGCTGCCGGCCGACCGGTGGAGCGGGGTCCCCCACCGCCACGACAACTCCTGATCACCCACTCGCGTCCACGACGTTGATCAGGAGAGGACCATGGAGATAGCCGTTATCTGGATTCCCGCCGACATCGAACCGGCGGAGCCCGCCGTCGCGACGTGTCTTGCGCACCTTCGCCGACACTCGTACCGATTCGCGGGAATACTGCGGGCATCGTGGGAGACCGTCGAGCAGGCCATGATCGACGGGGAGGTGGACGTCGTCGTCATCGCCGACCATGCCCACCTCCCGCCGGACCGGTCCCCCCGGATCGAGTTGGCCACCGCGACCGCCGCCGACGGGGACCGAACGGTTTCCTACCCGAAGCTCGGCTGACACGACGAAGCGCCCCGTCCGACCCGGACGGGGCGCTTCGTCGACTCTGGATCGAGGCGAGGGCGAGCAGGCGGCCGTCGGCGCGGCCGCCGCGTCTCAGGCCGCGACCGCCGCCCGGACGTCGTCGTCGGCGTCGCGCAGCCGGGCTGCGGCCTCCTCGGCGGTGCAGTTCGCGAGCAGCAGCACGATGGCCGTCTTGGCGTGCCCGTTCGCCGCCGCGAGCGCCCGCGCGGCGCTGTCGAGATCGGTGTCGGCGGCCTCGGCGACGATCCGACGTGCCCGGTCGACGAGCTTCTCGTTCGTGGCGTTCATGTCCACCATCAGGTTGCCGTAGACCTTGCCGAGCCGGGCCATCGTGGCGGTCGAGAGCATGTTGCAGACGAGCTTCTCGGCGGTGCCGGCCTTGAGCCGGGTGGAGCCGGTGAGCACCTCGGGGCCGGTGGGCACCTCGATGGCGACGTCGGCGTACCGGCTGATCACCGCATCGGAGTTGCAGGCCACCGAGACGGTCGACGCGCCGAGCGCGCGGGCGTGCTCCAGCCCGCCCACCACATAGGGCGTACGGCCGCTGGCGGCGAGCCCGACCACCGTGTCGCGGGCGGTCAGGCCGACCGCGTCGAGGTCGGCGACGGCACGGTTCGGGTCGTCCTCCGCGCCCTCGACGGCGACGCCGAAGGCGCGCGCTCCCCCGGCGAGCAGGCCGAGAACCCGGTCGGGCGACGTACCGAAGGTGGGTGGGATCTCGACGGCGTCGAGCATGCCGATCCGACCGCTGGTGCCGGCACCGACATAGATCAACCGCCCGCCCTGGCGCAACGATGCCACGACGACGTCGACGGCGGCCGCGATGTCCGGCACGGCCCGGCGGACCGCCTGGGCCACCGTCTGGTCCTCGTCGTTCATCGCGAGGAGCAGCTCGGTGGGGGACATCAGGTCGAGGTCGCTGGTCTTGTCGTTGCGGGTCTCGGTGCCGAGGGTGCTGAGGTCCACGGGGTTACTCGTTCCTCTCGCTGGTGTTCAGTCGCCGGTCGGACGACGGGCCGCGGCTCGTCGGGCGCCGCGTCCGCAACGCGCCGTTCCGACCGTGCCAGCCTGGACGGCACGGTGGATGTGGGCCGTTGCGCCGGGCCCCGCATCCCCCGTATCCGCAGGCCGGGACCACAGCGTAGCCAGCCCGGGCGGGGACTGGCAAAAAGTTTCGCGATACGCTAGACATGCGTCACTTATTGACAACTCCTGGTTGGGAGCGAGCCGTGCGTCAACTCGACCTTGTCGTGATCGTGCTGTACCTCGTGGTGATCGCCTATGTCGGACTACGCCTGTCCGGCAAACAGAAGTCCGCGAAGGACTACTTCGTGGGCGAGGGTCGGCTGCCGTGGTGGACCGTCTCGTTCTCCGTGGTCGCCACCGAGACCAGCGTCCTGACCGTGATCAGCGTCCCCGGTGGCGCCTACAGCGGGCAGGGGTTCGGCAACGTCGAGCTGGCCCTGGGTTACGTGATCGGTCGCGTGGTCGTGGCCGCGGTGCTCATCCCGCTCTACAAGCGGGGTGGCTTCGTGAGCGCCTACCAGTACCTCGGTGAGCGGTTCGGCCTCAAACTCCAGGGTCTGGCGTCCGTCACGTTCGTCTTCACCCGCCTGCTCGCCGAGGGCGTACGGCTGTTCGCCTCGGCCATCCCCATCAAGCTGCTCCTCGACGAGTTTGGGCTGAATGTCGGCTATCAGGCGATCATCATCGTCCTGACCCTGATCACGGTGATCTACACCTACCTCGGCGGCATCAAGGCGGTCATCTGGACCGACGCCATCCAGATGGGGCTCTACCTGGGCGGGGCGATCCTGGCCATCGCGGTGCTCAGCCACGCCGTCGGCTTCGACGGCTACTCGCAGGCGCTGGACGCCGGCAAGTTCCAGCTCTTCGACACCAACCTCGACCTCGCGCACGTGCTCACCAGCCCGTTCGCCCTGCCGACCGCGATCATCGGTGGTGCGATCTTCGCGATGGCCAGCCACGGCTCGGACCAGCTGATCGTCCAGCGCATCCTGTCCACCCGCACGCTGCGCGAGGGACAGCAGGCGATGATCTCCTCGGGCATCTTCGTGGTCATCCAGTTCGCGGCGTTCTCCCTGGTCGGCGCGCTGCTGTGGTCGTACAACAAGGGTCAGACCTTCAAGGAACTCGGCCTGAACAGCAGCGACAACCTCTACCCGAGCTTCATCCTGCACGCCCTGCCGGTGGGCATCTCGGGTCTGCTGGTCGCCGGCATCCTCGGCGCCGCGATGGGGTCGCTGTCGTCGGCGCTGAACTCGATGTCGAACTCCACGGTCGCCGACTTCATCCACAGCTTCTTCCGCAAGGTGCCCTCCGACGACGCGATGCTGCGGCTCGCCCGGGTGATGACCCTGGTCTGGGCGGTGCTGATGGCGGCCTTCGCCTGCGCGTTCAGCTCCAGCACCGGCAACGTCTACCTGACCGGTCTGACCATCGCCGGCTACACCTACGGGGCGCTGCTCGGGGCGTTCCTGCTCGGCCGCCTGGTCAGCCGGGCCAACCAGGTCGACGCCTTCGTCGCCTTCCTGGTCACCGTGGCGGTGATGACCTACATCGTCCGCTACGTCAAGATCGACATCACGACGGCCGGGCACACCGTCCCCACCGCCATCGCCGCGCAGTGGCTGGTGCCGATCGGAGTCCTGATCACCCTGCTGGTCGGCGCGGTGTCGAGCCGGTTCCACGCGGCCCCGGCAGCGCCCTACGACCACCGGCGCGGCGACGACGCCGACGACCCGGCGGCAGAGCCCGCCGGCCGGGCGTGAAGGAGACCGTGATGCGTGTCATCGGCCTGATGTCCGGCACCTCCTACGACGGCATCGAAGCCGCCGCCGCCGAGTTCGACAGCAGCGGCGACACCCTGCGGATGCGGCCACTGGGCCGGCTCAGCCACCCGTACCCCGACGAACTGCGCACCCGGATCGCCGCCGCCCTGCCGCCCGCGCCGACCACCACCGAGGCGATCACGGTGTTGGACACCGGCATCGGTCAGGCCTTCGCCGAGGCCGGCGCGCGGGCGCTCGCCCAACTGTGCGACGGAGACGCCGACCTGGTCGTGTCGCACGGGCAGACCATGCACCACTGGGTCGACGGTGGGGTGGTCCGGGGCACCCTGCAACTGGGCCAGCCGGCCTGGATCGCGGAGGCCACCGGTCTCCCGGTCGTGGCCGACCTGCGCTCCCGCGACGTCGCCGCGGGCGGCCAGGGCGCTCCCCTGGTCGCCCTGTTCGACACGCTGCTGCTGCGGGGCCTGCCCGGCGTCCCCGCCGCGCTGAACCTGGGCGGCATCGCCAACATCACAGTCGTCGCGCCGGACGCGGACCCGCTCGCGTACGACACCGGGCCGGCCAACGCGCTCCTCGACGCCGCCGTGCGGCACTTCAGCGGCGGCACCGAGGAGTACGACCGGGACGGGCGCGGGGCGGCGGCCGGGCAGGTGGACCAGGCCCTGCTGCGGCGGCTGCTCGATGAGCCGTACTACCGGCAGCCCGGCCCGAAGAGCACCGGCAAGGAGCTGTTCCACCTGCCGTACCTGCTCGCCGCCCTCGCCGACGCGCCGACGCCAGACCCGCAGGACGTGCTGGCCACGCTCACCCGGCTGACGGCGGTCACGGTGGCCGACGCCTGCCGCGAGCACGGCGTCACCCGACTCGTCGTCTCCGGCGGCGGCGCACACAACCCGACACTGCTGCGCATGCTCGCCGAGGAGTTGCCGGGCGTCGACCTGTCGTCCAGCGACGACCTGGGTGTGGCGTCGGACGCCAAGGAGGCGCTGGCCTTCGCGCTGCTGGGCTACCTGACCGTGCACGGGCTGCCGGGCACCCTGCCCTCGGGCACCGGCGCGCGGCACGCCTCGGTGCTCGGCAGCATCACCCCCGGTCGCCAACCGCTGCGGCTGCCGGCACCCGTCGACACCGCTCCGGACCGGTTGCTGATCGCCGCCGACTGACCACCCTCCCGGGAGGACCCGCCATGAGCACCGTCGTACCCGCGCCGACCGCCGCCGGCGTCCGCGCCCGCGAGGTCACCGAGCTGCTGCGCTCACGCCTCGACGATCCGAGCCGGGCCAGCGGCGAGCTGCCCCGCAGGCTGGCGGCGGCGCACGACGCCTCGCCGTACCTGTTCGAGCCACAGGCCGTGGTGCGCGCCGCCTCGGCGGCCGAGGTGGGGGCGCTGATGGCGGGCGCCCGGGAGGCCGGCGTCCCGCTGACCCTGCGCGGCGGCGGCACCAGCCTCGCCGGGCAGGCCGGCGGCGCGGGCGTGCTCGTCGACGTGCGCACCGACTGGCGGCACGCCGAGGTGCTCGACGACGGCCGCCGCATCCGGCTCCAGCCGGGCCTGACGATCCGGCAGGCCAACGCCCGGCTGGCCCGCTACCGACGCCGGCTCGGCCCGGACCCGGCCAGCGAGGCCGCCTGCACGGTCGGTGGCATGGTCGCCAACAACTCCAGCGGGATGACCTGCGGCACCACCGACAACGCGTACCGCACCATGGAGTCGCTGCGCTTCGTGCTGCCGTCCGGCACCGTCGTCGACTCCGGCGCGCGCGACGCCGACGACCGGCTGCGGGCCGACGAGCCGGAGCTGCACGCCGGGCTGCTGCGGCTGCGCGACCGGGTGCGCGCCACACCGGGGTCGCGCGCCACGATCGAGCGGCTGTTCGCGATGAAGAACACCATGGGGTACGGGCTGAACTCCCTGCTCGACCACGACAGCCCGGCCGACATGCTCGCCCACCTGATGATCGGCAGCGAAGGCACGCTCGGCTTCGTGGCCGAGGCCGTCTTCCGGACCGTCGAGATCCACCAGCACGCCGCCACCGGCCTGCTGATCCTGCCCGGCCTCAGCGCCGCCACCGACGCGTTGCCCGCCCTGCTCGCCGCCGGTGCGCGCACCGCCGAACTGCTCGACGCGGCCGCGCTGCGGGTCAGCCAGCGCGACCCGGACGCCAGCGCGGCCCTGCGGGGCCTGACGGTCACCGGGCACGCCGCGCTGCTCGTGGAGTTCACCGAGGACAGCGCGGAGCGGCTGGCCGCGACGCTTGCCGACGCCCGGGGTGTGCTCGACCGGCTGCCCGCCGTCACCGGCACCGAACTGACCCGCGACCCGCGCGAACGGGCCAAGCTCTGGCACCTGCGCAAGGGCCTCTACACGGCGGTCGCCGGGGCCCGCCCGCCCGGCACCACGGCCCTGCTGGAGGACATCGCGGTGCCGATGCCGCGCCTGACCGGCACCTGCGACGGGCTGATCGACCTGTTCGACAGGCACGGCTACCCGGACGCGGTGATCTTCGGGCACGCCCGCGACGGCAACCTGCACTTCATGCTGACCCAGTCCTTCGACACACCCGCCGAGATCGACCGCTACGCCCGGTTCACCGAGGACATGGTCGACCTCGTGCTCGCCGAGGGGGGCACCCTCAAGGCCGAGCACGGCACCGGCCGGGCGATGGCACCCTTCGTCCGCCGCCAGTACGGCGACGACCTGTACGACGTGATGCGCGACCTCAAGCGGCTGTGCGACCCGAGTGGCCTGCTCAACCCGGGTGTGCTGCTCAACGACGACCCGACCGTGCACCTGCGGCAGCTCAAGGCCGTCCCGACGGTCGACCCCGAGCTGGACGCCTGCGTCGAGTGCGGCTACTGCGAGCCGGTCTGCCCCACCGCCGACGTCACCACCACACCCCGGCAGCGCATCGTCCTGCAACGACAGATCGCCCTCGCCACCGCCGCCGGGGACGAGGAGCGCCGCCGCGAGCTGACCGCCGACTACGCGTACGCCGCGGTGGACAGCTGCGCCGCGGACAGCCTCTGCGTCACCGCCTGCCCGGTCGGCATCGACACCGGCGCGGCCATGAAGCGGCTGCGCGCCGAACGGCACAGCCCTGCCGCCCAGCGCACCGCCCGCGGTGTCGCCCGGCACTGGAAGGGCGCTGTGGCCGGCGTCCGGGTCGGGCTGACCGCCGCACACGCCGTGCCGACGCCGCTGACCCGGGCCGCCACCGGGGTGATCCGTGGACTCGGCGCCACCGAACTCGTACCCCGGTGGAGCGACGACATGCCGCGCGCCGGCGCTCCCCGCCCCCGACCCCGCAGCGCGCCGGACGCCCGGGCGGTGTTCTTCGCGGCCTGCGTGGGCAGCCTCTTCGCGCCGGACGACGGCCCGTCCGGCGGTGCGGCGGCGGCGTTCCTGCGCCTGTGCGAGCTGGCCGGCGTGCCGGTCGTCGTGCCGGCCGCCACGGCGGGCCTGTGCTGCGGCACGCCGTGGCAGTCCAAGGGCTACCCCGCCGGTCACCGCGAGATGGCCGAGCGGACCCTGGCCGCGCTGTGGGAGGCCAGCGACGAGGGTCGCCTGCCCGTCGTGTGCGACGCGTCGTCCTGCACACACGGGCTGACCCAGCTGACCGCCGCGCTGGCCGAGGAGGACCGGGCACGGTACGACGCCCTGCGCTTCGTCGACAGCGTGACCTTCACCGCCGAGCACCTCCTGCCGGCGCTGCCGCAGCCCCGACGGCTGGGCTCGCTGGCCCTGCACCCCACCTGCTCCACGGTGCACCTGGGCGGCAGTGACGACCTGCGCACGGTGGCCGAGGCGGTCGCCGACACGGTGACCGTGCCGGACAGTTGGGGGTGCTGCGCCTTCGCCGGTGACCGGGGGCTGCTGCATCCCGAGGTCACCGCCGGCGCCACCGCCGCCCAGGCCGCCGAGGTCAACGAGCGCGACCACGACGCGTATGCCTCCTGCAACCGCACCTGCGAGATGGGCATGAGCCGGGCCACCGGACAGTCGTACCGGCACGTGCTCCAGGTCCTCGTCGAGGCGGTCGAACCGCAGGCGTAGCCGGGTTGGCGGTGGTCAGCGGAGCAGGCCCTGGCCGCGGTACCACGCCACCGCGCTGGCCAGGCCCTCCGGCAGGCGGTACGCGGGGGTGAAGCCGAGGTCCGTCCGGGCCCGATCGGTGGCGCACGTCCACGCCAACTGGCGGATCTCGTGCGCGCGGTCCCGGTTCATCGTCAGTGCCGGGCCGCGCCGGACCGGGCTCAGGTCGCACAGCCAGCCGGTCGCGTGCACGAGCGGGCCCGGCACCGGGATGAGGCGCGGGCGGGGGCGGCCGATCGCGGTGGCGAGTTCGCGGCAGAAGTCGCTCCAGCCGTACACCTGGCCGTCGCTGATGAGGTACACGCCCGCGGCACCGCCGTCCGGGGGCAGCGTCTCGCCCCGGACGACGGCCGCGATCAGGGCGGCGCACAGGTCGTCCACGTGGACGAACGAGTACTCGCGTTCCGGGCGGGTGGGGCGCAGCTGGGCGCCCAGGCGGGCCATCGGCAGGAAGGACGGCAGGAAGTCGTGGTCGCCCGGGCCGTAGACGATGGTCGGGCGCAGGACCACTGTGGGCACACCGGCGGCGCGGGCGATCTCCTCGGCGGCGAGCTTGCTGCGGCCGTACGCGGAGACCGGCGCGACAGGCGTGCCCTCGTCGCGGGGCCGGCCGGGCCGCGACGGGCCGGCGGCGGCCAGGGACGAGCACAGCACCAGCCGAGGGGTCGGGTCGGCGGCGGCGACGGCGGCGACCAGCCGGCCGGTGGACTCGGTGTTTCCACGCCGGAAGGCCCCCGGACGGCGGGCCTTCACCTGGCCGGCCAGGTGCACGACGGTGTCGACGCCGGCGACGGCCGCCGGCACGCCCGCACCGGTGTCGAGGTCCGCCACGGCCCAGCGCAGCCCGGGGATGCCGGCCAGGGCCGTCCGGTCGGAGGTCGGGCGGACCATCGCCACGACGGTGCACCCCAGCTCCGCCAGCCGCCGCACGAGCCGGACGCCGATGAAGCCGGTCGCACCGGTGACCAGGATGGTGCGCGAATCGATGCCGGGCCAGGGGTGCCCCTCGGTGCTCGTCATCGCCGCTCGGCACGTTGCAGGGCGCTGGTGAGCGGCGCCGGGAGCGCGTCCGGTGCGGGTCTGACCGCCGCGTCGCGGAACACCTCCAGCAGCAGGTGGGTGGTGAGGACGGCCATGCTGGCCCACTCGGCGACCGTGCCCTCCCAGGTGCGGCCGGCTCCCCGCAGCGCGGCCTGGTGCAGGGCGGTCACCTGCGCCGGGTCGAAGAGCCCGTGGGCGCGTACCGCCGCCGGCCCGAGATACGTCGCCGCGAGTTCCTCGCCCGGGCCGGTCAGATACCAGGGCGTGATGGGCGTGAAGAACGGTTTCTTGCGGCGGCGTCGGATCGGTGCCGGGACCACGTCGCGCAGGGCCTGCTTGAGGATGTGCTTCTCGCTGGTGCCGCGCATGAGCACCCGAGGATCCAGCCGTGCCGACAGGTCCAGCAGCGCCCGGTCCATGAACGGCACGCGTACCTCGACGCC
Organism: Micromonospora sp. NPDC049171; assembly: GCF_040648275.1. Lineage (NCBI taxonomy): Bacteria > Bacillati > Actinomycetota > Actinomycetes > Micromonosporales > Micromonosporaceae > Micromonospora > Micromonospora sp. NPDC049171. The sequence continues at coordinate 85,878 of NZ_JBEZDJ010000001.1, read as the reverse complement.
GTTGGCCATGGACAGCCGGTCGCTGAGCACGAGGACCCAACTGGGCAGGCGGGTCTGGTACTCGTAGTGCAACGAGCGGTGCAGCGCCGTGTGCGTCGGCGGGGCCGGCAGCGGCGACGGGGCGAGAGCGCCGCTGGACGGTCGCAGCAGCGCGGGCGCGACCGCGTCCATCGCCGACCACAGGTAGAACCAGGCGGGTGCGCCACCGCCGAAGCGATCCGCGGTGGCCGCGAGCCGTCCCGGCACGGCGGTCAGGTGGGCGGCGGTGCCGGTGGGTGCGCCGTTGCGGGCGAGCACCCCGGCCAGGATCAGCCGGCGCAGCGGGTCCAGGCCCGCCCGGGTCAGCCGGCCGAGCCGCTGCTCCAGCCGCTGGAGTACGTACCAGGAGTAGCCGCCGAGCAGTTCGTCGGCGCCGTCGCCGGTCAGCGCGACCTTGGCGCCCCGCTCGGCGGCGATCCGGGTCACCTCCAGAAACGGGGTGGCCACGCCGAACCACTGCGGCGCCTCCAGGTGCCACAGTGTCTTCGCCAGGTGCTCGCACGCCTGCGCGCCGCCGAACTCGATCTCGACGTTGTCGACAGCCAGTGCCTTCGCGGCGAGCCGCGAGTAGCGGCCCTCGTCGAGGTCCGAGCCGGGCAGTCGGATACTGGCGGTCCGTACCGGTGTGCCGAGAACGGCCGAGATCGTCGCGACGACGGCGGTGCTGTCCAGACCGCCGCTCAGCGTCGCGCCGAAGCCGACCTCGTCCGGCAGCCGCTTACGGACCGCCTCGACGAGCGCCGAGCGGAACTGCTCGACGGCCGCCCGCCCGCGCAGCAGGTCGTGCGGGTCACCGACCAGCGGGGTGAAGTACCGGCGCAGGACGACCGCCTGCTCGTCGGCCACCAGCAGGTGCCCGGGCGGCAGGTCGTGGATATCGGCCCAGAAGGTGCCCGGCGCGGTCGGCTGGCCGTAGCCGAAGACGTCGCGCAGCCCCTGCGGGTCGACGCGCGCCGCGCACAGCCCGGACGCGAACAGGGCCTTCACCTCGCTGGCGAACTGAAGCCGGCCACCGTCCACGTGGTAATACAACGGTTTGACACCCACCGGATCCCGGGCGAGCGTGAGCCGACGAAGGCGGGCGTCCCACAACGCGATGGCGAAGTCCCCGTCGAGGTGGTCGACGAAGGCGAGACCGTGCTCCTCGTAGAGGTGAGCGATCACCGCGCCGTCGCTGCCGCTGGTGAACGTGTGACCGCGCGCGACGAGCCGGGCCCGGAGCGCCCGGTGGTTGTAGATCTCGCCGTTGAAGATGACCTGGATGTCCCCGCGCTCGTCGCTCAGTGGTTGCTGCCCACCGGCCACGTCGACGATCGCGAGTCGCCGGTACGCCAGCCCGATCCCCGGGCCCACGAAGTAGCCCTCACCGTCGGGGCCGCGATGCGCCAGCGAATGCGCCATCCGGGCCAGCCGGTGCGGCTCGACAGCCGCGACGAGATCGAGGATGCCCGCGACACCACACATACGCGCCCCCTTCAGATGCGGTACAGCGCGGCGCCGATCTCCATGCCGGTGCTCGCGCCGACGACCACCACCAGTTCGCCTGGCGACACGCCGCCACCGGCGGACACGGCGCGCAGGCCGATCGGCAGGGCCGAGGTGAACAGGTCGGTGCCGTCCCAGGCGGGCGGCAGCGTGGTCAGCCGCGGACCGAGCACCGGCCAGGTGTCGCGCAGCCGGCGTGCGACCGGCGGTGGCAGCCAGGGCGGTACGACCGCGCGGATCGCGTCGGGTCGCACCCGCAGGCGGTCCAGCAACTCGGCGACGACCACGGGCAGGTGCTCGGCGTACGCGGCGGCGGGCTCGGTTCGGTCGGTGGCGCGGATGAAGCTGTGCCCGCCGTCCTGCATCACCCAGGCGCCCCGGTCCGGGGCGGGCGTCGCGACGGAGCGGCTGTGGAAGCCGAGGAAGCCGCTGGCCCGGTCGGGGTCGAGGCGCAGCAGCACCGCCGAGCCGCACCTGGCCACCGCGGGCCCGACCGCGCCGGGTTCGCGTTGCTCGACCTCGGAGGCGACCACGACGGCGGTGTCCGCCTTGCCGGCCCGGATGAGTTCGGCGGCGATCCGGCAGCCGTCGAGCATGCCCAGCGCGCCGTTGGCGACGTCGAAGGCGAGGATCTCGCCGGTGGCGGCGGTGCTGCCGTCGAAGCCCAGCTCCCCCGCGGCGATCGCGGCGATCGCCGGCTCGGCGATCATGCCGGTGCGGTACACGCCCACGTGGATGAGCAGGTCGACGCCGGAGGCGCGGACGCCCGCCCGGCGCAGGCAGTCGCCGGTGGCGGCACCGATGAGCTGAAGCGTCGTCGCGCCGGCCCCGGGTTGGGCCGCTGCTGCGGCTGCGGGGTGGGGGTCGGCTGCGGGGTGGGCTGCGGCTGCGGGGTGGGGTGCGGCCGCGGCTGTGGGGTCGGCGAGGCCGATCGCGACGGCGCGCACCGGGTGCCGCCACGATGCCGGGCGGCGGGGCGGCGGCGCGGTACGCGATGACCGGGCCCCCCGGGCGAGCCGGTCGGGCAGCCCGTCCAGCCGGTACGCGGCGGTGCCGACGTTGACTCCGGACGCGGCGACCTCGAACAGCACCCGGTCGCCGGTCCGGATCCGCCCGTCGAGGCTCGCGTCGCGCAGCGCGACCGTGTGCGTCGTGGTCGCGGTGTTGCCACGCCTCGGCAGGTTGTTGATGACGTCCCGTTCGTCCAGGACCACCCCGCCGAAGACCTTGTTCGTCCGGCGCACGGCGGCCTGGATCGCCAGCGTCGACGTCTGGTGCGGGATGAACCGGTCGAAGTCCGTCGGCGACAGGCCCATCGCGCCGAGGGTCTGCTGGGTGTGCGCCACCATCTCCCGGATGCCGGCGGCCGCCAGACCCATCATGTCGGTCTTCATGATCACGCCGCCGTGCGGCCGGTCGGTCGGCCCGGCCACGCAGAGGGTGTGGTATCGCCCGACGGTGCGGATGCCGATGTGGTCGAAGCCCCCCGACCCGTCGTCGGCCCGGGTCAGCAGGACGGCCGCACCGGCATCGCCGAGCGTCAGGCAGGCGATGCGGGCGTCGAGCTCGTCGGCGATCTCCAGCTGGGCGGTACGCATGAGATGGGAGATGTACTCCCCGCTGACGATCAGCGCCGAACCGATCTCGCCGGCGCGGATGAGCGCGTCGGCGATGTAGATGCCGGTGAACTGACCGGCACACGCGTTCGTCACGTCGAACGCCCACGCCCGTTCGCAGCCGAGCCGGTGGCGCAGGTGGGTGGCTGCCGACGGCTCGTAGGTCGACCGTTGCGGGCTGTCGACCCGCGAGATGCTCGCACTGATCAGCAGGTCGACGTCGCCGAGCCCGATGGACGAGCGGGAGACGCAGTCCTCGGCGGCCCGGGTGGCCAGGTCGAGGGCGTACTCGACGTCGCCGGCGACGCGCCGCGACACGATGCCGGTGGTCTGCTCCAGCGGCAGTGCCAGCCGGCTCCGGCAGCCGTCGAGCACCTCGCGGGTGGTCATGACCCGGTCGGGCAGTGCGACGCCGATGCTGTCGATGACGCTGCCGGCTCCCGCCGGGGCGGCCTGGATGCTCACCCCTCGACCACCTTTTCTCGGTTGGACGCTGCGATTGCTTCAGTTGGCGTTGACGGTGGCGCCACCGTCGTCGACGGAGGCGAGCACCAGCGCGGCGTTGTGCCCGCCGAAACCGAACGAGTTCGTCAGGATGGGGCCGGGGCGGCCGGTGCGTGGGGCGTCGGCGACGACGTCGATGGGGATGTCGGATCCGCGGGTGCGCAGGTTGGCCGTTGGCGGGATCTCGCCGTGCCGCAGAGCGAGCAGTGACGCGACGACCTCGACCGCGCCGGCGGCGCCGATCAGGTGCCCCAGCGAGCCCTTCGCCGAGGTGGTCGGTGGTGCGGCGCCCCCGAACACGGTGTGGATGGCCTGTGCCTCGGCGGCGTCGTTGAGCATCGTCGACGTGCCGTGCGCGTTGATGTGGCCGACGTCGGCCGGGTCGATGCCCGCGTCGCGCAGCGCCAGGCGCATGCAGTGCACGGCGCCGCGACCTTCCGGGTGCGGCATGGTGGAGTGGTACGCGTCGCTGTTGAACCCGTAGCCGGCAACCTCGCCGTGGATGCGGGCACCTCGGGCCCACGCCCGGTCGAGGCGTTCCAACAGCACGAAGGCCGCCCCCTCGGCGAGCACGAAGCCGTCCCGAGCGCCGTCGAACGGACGTGAGGCGGTCTCGGGCTCGGCGTTTCGCGTGCTCAGCGCGTGCATCCGGGCGAAACCGGCGACGACGATGGGGTTGACCGCCGCCTCCGCGCCGCCGGCCAGGACGACGTCAGCGCTGCCGTCACGGATGAGCCGGACGCCTTCGCCGATCGCGTTCGCACCGGCCGTGCAGGCGGTCGAGATGCAGAAGTTCGGGCCGCGCCAGCGGAGTTGCCGGGCGATGAGCGACGCCGCCGCGTTCGGCATGATCATTGGAATGGCCCAGGGGCTGATCCGGTCCGGGCCGTTCTCGACGAACGCGCGGACCTGCCGGTAGAAGCTGTCCGATCCGCCCATGCCGGTGCCGACCACGACCGCGCACCGGTCCGGGTCGAACTGTCTGGTGTCGGCGTCGGTGAACGCGTCAATGGCCGCCGCGTAGGCGAGTTGGCTGACGCGATCGGTCTGCCGGACCATTTTCGGAGTGAGATAGGCGGCCGGATCGAAACCCTGGATCTCACCCGCGAAGCGGGTCGCCAACCTGGAGGCGTCGAAGCTGCGGATCGGACCGATGACGGAACGCCCGGACCGCAGCACCGACCACAGTGCGTCGGGGGTGTCGCCGGCCGGCGTCCTGGCGCTCAGCCCGGTGACGGCGACCCGGTGCCGGGCTGGGCCGTCGCCCGCCATCAGGCGGGCGTCTTACGCTCGGCCTCCCCCACCACCCCGGCGCCCTCGGCAACATCGCCAGCCCCACCGTCGAGCACCATGTCGAGCGCCTGCCCGACGGTGTTGATCTCGCGCAGCCCGTCCTGCGGAAGCCGGATCCCGAGCCGGTCCTCCAGCGCCATCAACAGCTCCACCAGATCGAGACTCTCCGCGTCGAGATCCTTGCGAAAGTCGGCGTCCTCGGTCACCGCCTCCGGCTCGACCATCAGCACCTCGACCGCGACCTCACGTAAAACCGCATAAGCCTGCAGTCTGTCCATATGCCCTCCAACAATCGCCCGAGGTAATCGGTGCCGAATTGGGCTTCACCTGCAAGAGTTGAGGCAGGCTAACACGCAGGGCGGTTGGCCAGTAAGGCCGATTGCGCGTGGGTCATGGATCCGACTCGGATATGTCATCGCCAATACAACGTGCTCATTCCCATCGCGTCGACAACCGATCATGAATGACAGTGGGCACGCCTGTCGGGCACCGGCAAACAGCCCCGCGTCGTGGCGCGGGGCTGCGGACCAGCAGACGTGCGGCACCCCGGTCAACCGCGACAGCGGTCGACGACGTGCCACCGGGATCGGGCGTCAGCCGCCCACGCCCCGGACCGCCTCGATGATCGTCTCGGTGACCTCACTCGGCCGGGCCACCACCATGGCGTGCGAACCCCCGGCGACCTCACGCTGGCCCCGCGGTTGGGCCCGCTCGGCCATGAACCGGTGCGCGGCGACCGGGATGTTGTTGTCGGAGTCCCCGAACACGAACCAGCTGGGCAGCGATCGCCAGGCCGGGTCGCCGGTGAGCCCGTCACCCAGGGCCTTCTCGGTGATCGGCCGCTGGGTCCGGGCCATCTGCGCGGCGACGTCGGCCGACACGTCCGCGACGAACTGCTTGTGGAAGGTGTTCTGGCCGATCGCGACCTCGTTACCGCCGGTCGACAGCGGGTACTTCACAAGCGTGTCGGCGAGCGTGCTGCCGGGGAACTTCCCGGACAGCGACAGCCCCGACTCGCCGGTGTCCGGGGCGAAGGCGTTGACGTACACGAGGGCCCGCACCAGTGGTTCGTCGGCAGCGGCCTGCGTGATCACCATGCCGCCGTAGGAGTGTCCGACGAGGACGACCGGACCGCCGATCCCGTGGACCACGTCCCGCACGTACGCGGCGTCGCCGGCGACCTCCCGCAGCGGGTTGGCGGCGGCCACCACGTCGTACGCGGCGCCCAACCGCTCGATCACGCCGTTCCAGCTCCCCGACTCGGCGAACGCCCCGTGCACGAGAACGATTGTGGGCTGCGGATCAGACATAACGCGCACTCCCTTACTCCGTGACACTTGTTGCACCCACGGCCGCGCCGGTGCGCCTGAATACCCGTCACGCGAGGCCGAAACATCGGGAGCCGCCGCCCTCACTCGTCCGCGGGTTGCTCCTTCGTCAGGTGCAACAACCAGCCCTCGCCGGTGCGGATGAGCGCGTACCGGCGTCGGCCGGTGCGACCGTGCAACGTGAACAGCATCCGGCGCTCGGTGCGGTCGTGCTCCTCCCAGGTGCCGATGTCGGCGATCGACTTGTCGGCGTCCTGATAGGTGAGGTGATCGAGGTGGTGGTCCGGCACGGCGATCGCGAGCCGGTTGGCACGGGGACTGTCCGGCAGGCCGCGGGGCACCGCCCAGGAACGCAGCACACCAGCCTCCTCCAGCCGCAGGTCGAAGTGCGGTCGCGGCTTGCGGTGGTGGTGCAGCACGAAGGCGGGTGGCGCGCCGACCATTGTCGCCGTCCGCCACCGCTCTCGGTGCGCTGACCTTGCCTATCCGGCGACGGCGGTGGCCATCCGGCGTACCGCCTCGGTGATCAGCTCGGGTGCGGTGGCCAGGTTCAGCCGGACGTGCCCGTCGCCGCCGGTGCCGAAGGCCGGACCCGGGTTGAGCGCCACCCGGCCACGGTCGAGGAACACCGCGGCGGGGTCGTCGCCGAGGCCGAGGGCGCGGCAGTCGAGCCAGGCGAGGTACGTGGCCGGACCGGGTTGGTAACGGATGGCCGGCAGGTGCTCGCCGAGCAGCGCGGCGAGGAGCCGACGGTTGTCGTCCAGGCCGGTCAACAGGGCGTCGAGCCACTCGCCGCCGTCGCGGAAGGCGGCGGTGTGCGCGATCACCCCGAGGTGGCTGGTGCTGACGCTGGCATCGAACGGAACGCGGGCCAGGTCTCCGGCCGCGGCCGGGCCGGCGATGAGCAGCGCACCGCGCAGGCCGGCCAGGTTCCACCCCTTGGAGGCCGACATGAGCGACAGGCCGTTCTCCGTGCCGGGCACCGAGAGGTACGGCACGAAGCGCGCTCCCCCACCCACCAGCGGGGCGTGGATCTCATCGGCGACCACCCGTACCCCGTGCCGCTCGGCCAGGCTGGCGACGGCGGCCAACTCGTCCACGGTGTGCAGGACGCCTGTCGGGTTGTGCGGGCTGCACAGCAGGTACGCCGCTGGCCGCCCACCGGCCCGGGCCCTGCGGAACGCGCCCTCCAGCGTGCCGAGGTCGATCCGCAGGTCCGCGCCGAGCGGCGCCTCCACGATCCGGCGGTCGGCATGGGTCACGAACTCGTAGAACGGCGGGTAGACCGGGCAGTTGACGACCACCGCGTCCCCCGGCTCGGTGACCAGCCGCAGCGCCTCGACGACACCGTGCATCACGTCGGGCACCAGCGCGGTGCGCTCCACCACCAGCCCGTCCCAACCCCACCGCCGCCGGGCGAACTCCGCCAACGCCTGCGGGTACGCCGTGCCGGCGGGGTAGCCGGTGTCGCCGCGCGCGACCGCGTCGGTGATCGCCGCCGCGACCGGCTCGGCCAGCGGCACGTCCATCTCCGCGACCCACAGCGGCAGCACGTCGTCGGGGTACTCCCGCCACTTGAGGCTCGTCCGTTGCCGGAGTTGGTCGATCGTGAGCTGGCGAAGGGGATTCGTCGAGACTCGGGCACCGCTCGGCACGCCACTCATGGCCGCAGCCTATTCCGCTCAGCGTCCGCGCGATTTGGAGGCCGCCACGTCGGCCAGGCTAGCGACTCGTGGGCGGAGCCGAACCACTGTCACAGTGGCGGCCAGGCGTTGGTCAGCAACTGTCGGAAGTGCGCCGGGAACCACTCGCCGAACGGCGGGGCGCCCGGCATCGCCCCGGTGGCGTACGGGGAGCCGCGCGGCGCGAGGTAGTTCGGGTCGCACAGCGGCTCGTACGGCAGACCCGGGGTCGGGCTGCCGGCGGCGCCGTCGGACTCGCCGGGCGGCTTGACCCACGCGTAGGCGTCGATGCCCGGCTCCGGTTCGGCGGCGGGCCGCTGACCGAGGCCGGAGCCCACCTGGTTGCACCAGTTCCCGACGTAGGCTCGCCGGTCGATCCGGCTGCCGTCGACGTACCGGTTCACCTCGCTCGCGGGCGCCGGCCCGGTGGGGCGGGCGGGGCCGCCCCAGCCGTTGCGGGAGGTGTCCACCACGACACCGACCTGCGGGGAGAAGCCGGCCTCGGTCAGCAGGGCACGCAGGTGCCGCGCGTAGGGCATCTCGTCGACGAACGGGTTCCAGTCGACCCACCTCGACTGGTACACCGGTTGGCCGTTGATGACGTCGTCGACGCGGAAGTGCTCCTCGCGCAGGACGGAGTAGTTGGCGGTGTTGGCGACGAAGCCGTGCACGTTGGCCACCGTGCTGCCGGCGGCGGTCGCGGCCTGGAGCAGCAGCGCCGTCAGCGGCGCCGAGTCCTCCGGCCAGCCGACTTCGCCGTGGTGACTGATGTCCAGGTACGGGTAGACGTTGGGCACCGTGCCGAGCCGGGCCAGGGCGTACCCGATCGCCTGCTGGTAGGTGCCGCGTGCCCGCACCTCGTCGCAGGCCGGGGTGGCGGTGTACCGGTTGCCGGTGTTGACGACGAGGTTGGGCAGCGAGTTCGGCTCGACGAAGGCGACGATGCGCAGGTCGGCGTAGCGGGGAGCGGCGAGGATCTCGACGATCGGATCGATGAACTCGTCCTGGTACCGGGCGGTGTCATCGATCGACAGCTCCCCCTGCGGGGCCCGCCGGCCGCAGTCGCGGGCCGGCAGGTTGTAGAGGGTCAACTGGACGAGGTCGGCGCGCTGCGCCAGGGCGGCGTCCAGATGCGCGCGCAGGCCCAGCACCCCGTCGGTGCCGGCGATCCGAGCAATCCGGTCCAGCCAGACGGCCGTCGGCTGGCCGGCGACCGCGGCACCGCCGGGCTCGGCGGCGGCGCGAGCGGCCCACTCCGGATTGACGTAGACCCGGGCGCCGACGTAGGGGTTGTCCACCCTTGGCGGCGGGTCGGCGGCGTGGGCCGGGCCGGCGTGGGCGAGCACTCCCGCCACCAGGATGGACACGGCGGCGAGGACTGAGCGGACCGGCGGCATGGTCACGGTGGTGGCTCCCTCGGATCTGACCTGGGCGGCGGGCGTGCGCCTCGGTCACAGATTTATCTATTTCGATCTATTATCGCACCCGTCGCGTCCCAGCGCATGAAATCCTAGTTGACACATAGGAATTGTGGGTTAGCGTCGTATCCATGACCAGCCAGCACACCCTGCTTCGGGGCACCGCCATCGCGGTGTCGCGGGGATGCTGCCGCAGCTGGACCGCCGCCTGCGGCTGCTGCCGCTGAGCGAGCGTTACCCGCTTCTTCCATCCGCGGCGCCGCCGGCTCGACGACGACCGGCAGCCGTTCCCTCCGCCCGATCAACGGATGCGCGCCGAGCCGATCGCGCGGGCTCCCACCGGGTGCCCCGCTGACCACGCGATCGTGCTCGCCGAGCCGCTGGTCGGCAGTCCCGGCGACGGCGCCGCCCCGACCACGTGGGGTGCTGCCCCGTCCCGCAACCAGCCACGAAGGAGTCATACGTGACATCACCATCCCTCCTGGGTCGACGGGCCTTCCTGTCCGCCACCCTCGGCGCGGTCACGCTGGGCCTGACCGCCTGCGCCGGCGACGAGACACCCCCCGTGGCCCTGGCCGCCGGCGAGCCACTGCCGGAGGCCGTACCGAAGGGCACCAAGCTCGTCATCGGGGACAAGGAGCACCAGAAGGCGATCGAGTTCTCCGGGGAGGCGGAGAAGCTGTCCTTCACCGTGGAGTGGGCGAACATCAGCGGCGGCCCACAGACCCTGGAGGCCTTCCGCGCGAAGGCGGTGGATCTCGGCTCGGTGGCGGACATCCCCCCGATCCACTCGCACTGGACCGGCATCCCCACGAAGATCGTCGCCTCGAAGTACCGCCAGGACCCGCTCAACCACGCCATCTACCGCCTCGGCATCGCACCCGGCGTCACGGTCGCCACCCTCGCCGACCTGCGTGGGAAGAAGATCGCGTACAGCCCGGGGCAGGCGCAGGGCGCGCTGATCCTGCGGGTACTCCACAAGGCCGGCCTCAGCAAGAAGGACGTCAAGCTGGTCGAGCTGCCGAGCACCGGCGACGTCTACGGGACAGCGCTCGCCAGCCGCCAGGTCGAGGTGGCGCCGATCGGCGGCGTGCAGATCAAACGCTACGAGAGCAAGTACGGCCGCGACGGCGCGACACTGATCTCGCACGGACTGCGCGACGACCCCGGTCACCTGTACGCGCCCGTCACCGTGCTCGGCGATCCGGCCAAGGCGGCGGCGATCCGCGAGTACGTGCAGGCGTGGGCGCGGGCCTGGCGATGGCGCGAGGCCAACCCGGACGAGTGGATCGAGCGGTATTACGTCAAGGACCAGGGCCTGACCACCGACGACGGCAGGTGGCTGGTCGAGAACGGCGGCGTGGCCGACATCCCGTCCAGCTGGACGGAGGCCATCGGCCGGCACCAGGAGACCATCGATCTGCTGGCCAAGGAGACGGGCAACAAGCCCCTCAAGGCCGAGGACCTCTACGACCGGCGGTACGAAGCCGTGGGCGCGCAGGCGCTGACCGCGGGAGGCGCCAAGTGAGCGTCTCGGCACTGACCCGACCCCGGCCGGCCGCCACCGTTCCCGCCAGGCGTCCACGGCGCCGGCTGAAGCCGGGTCGACCCATCCCCTTCGGGTCGGCGATCGGTCCGTTGCTGCTGCTGGCGGTGTGGGCGGCCGGCTCGGCGGGCGGCTGGATCGACCCGCGTACCCTGTCGGCGCCCTGGACCGTGGTGACGACGGCGGGTGACCTCATCGCGGACGGCCGACTGCAGGACAACCTGGCCATCTCGGCCCAACGGGCCGGCCTGGGCCTCGCCATCGGCACCGTCGTCGGCATCGTGCTGGCCCTGCTCGCGGGTCTGAGCCGGTGGGGTGAGGCCATCCTCGACGGACCGATCCAGATCAAGCGGGCCATCCCCGCCCTCGCGCTGATCCCGCTGCTCGTCCTCTGGTTCGGCATCGGCGAGCAGATGAAGGTCATCACCATCACGCTCGGCGTCTTCGTCCCCGTCTACATCCATACCCACAACGGGCTGCGCACCATCGACAGCCGGTACGTCGAGCTGGGCGAGTCGCTGCGCCTGCGGCGGACGACCTTCATCCGCCGGATCGTGCTGCCCGGAGCGCTGCCCGGCTTCCTGCTCGGCATGCGGTTCGCGGTGGTCGGGGCATGGCTGTCCCTGGTGGTCGTCGAGCAGATCAACTCGACGAGCGGCATCGGCTACATGATGGAACTGGCCCGGGAGTACGGCCAGACCGACGTGATCATCGTCGGACTCGTGCTGTACGGGCTACTCGGGCTGCTGTCCGACGGTGCCGTCCGGCTTGCACAGAGGAGGGCACTGTCGTGGCGACGCACCATGGCGGACTGACCGCCACCCGTACCGTCCGGATCGAGGGACTGGTCCGCGGCTTCGGGGACCGGGCCGTCCTGGACGGGTTCGACCTGGAGTTCGGCGCGGGCGAGTTCGTCGCGCTACTGGGCCGCAGCGGCTCGGGCAAGAGCACCCTGCTGCGTGCGCTCGCCGGCCTGGACGGCGACGCCACCGGCTCCGGCCTGATCGACGTACCGGAGAACTCCTCGGTCGTCTTCCAGGACGCCCGGCTGCTGCCCTGGCAACGGGTGCTGGACAACGTCGTGCTCGGCCTGCGCGGGCCGGACGCCTACCAGCGCGGCCGTGCGGCACTCGCCGAGGTCGGCCTGGCCGGGCGGGAGCGGGCCTGGCCCAACGAGCTGTCCGGTGGCGAGCAGCAACGGGTGGCGCTGGCCCGGGCACTGGTGTCCGAGCCGGAGCTGCTGCTCGCCGACGAGCCGTTCGGCGCGCTGGACGCGCTGACCCGCCTGCGCATGCACGGCCTGCTGCGTGAGCTGTGCGCCCGGCACCGGCCCACGGTCCTGCTCGTCACCCACGACGTCGACGAGGCCATCACCCTGGCCGACCGGGTCCTGCTGCTCGACGCGGGCCGGATCGCGGTCGACCTCGCCATCGACCTGCCGGCGCCACGCTCGTACCGGCAGCCGCAATTCCTCGCGTACCGCGAAACCCTGCTGCGCGCGCTCGGCGTCGAGCAGACGGAAGGATGACCATGCTGCACCTCAACGCGTTCCTGATGGGCGTCGGCCACCACGAGGCCGCCTGGCGGCTGCCGGAGAGCGACCCGTTCGCCCAGACCGACGTCGCGCACTTCACGCGCCTGGCGCGCATCGCCGAGCGGGGCAAGCTCGACTCGCTCTTCCTCGCCGACAGCCCGGTGCTCTGGAACAGCATCGGCCGACGGCCGGCGGGCACGCTCGAACCAACGGTGCTGCTCACCGCACTGGCCGGCGCGACCCGGCACATCGGGCTCATCGCGACCGCCTCGACGACGTACAACGAGCCGTTCAACCTGGCCCGGCGGTTCGCGTCGCTGGACCACATCAGCGGCGGCCGGGCCGGCTGGAACATCGTCACCACGGCCGGCGTGGACGCGGCCCGCAACTTCAACCTGGACGAGCTGCCCGCCCACCGGGACCGGTACGAGCGGGCCGCCGAGTTCATCGAGGTCTCGCTGAAGCTCTGGGACAGCTGGGACGACGAGGCGCCACTCGGCGACAAGGACGCCGGCCGGTGGGGCGACGACAACCTGGTCTACCCGCCCGGCCACGTCGGGCGGCACTTCCGGGTGGCCGGCGCGCTCAACGTTCCGCGCTCGCCGCAGGGCTACCCACTGCTGGTGCAGGCCGGGTCGTCCGAGGACGGCAAGGAGTTGGCCGCCCGGTACGCCGAGGCCGTCTTCACCGCGCAGCAGACGCTCGGCGAGGCGCAGGAGTTCTACCGCGACCTCAAGCGGCGTGCCGCGCAGTTCGGGCGCGACCCGGACTCGGTCAAGATCCTGCCCGGCATCGTGCCGGCGGTCGGCGCCACCGAGGCCGAGGCCCGCGCGCTGGAGGAGGAGTTGGATCGGTTGATCAAACCGGAGTACGCGCGCGCCCAGCTCGCCACCACGCTGCGGGTCTCCCCGGAAGACCTCGACCTGGACAAGGAGCTGCCCGCCGACCTGCCCAGCGAGGACGAGATCCAGGGCGCGAAGAGCAGGTACACGCTCATCGTCACCCTGGCCCGGCGGGAACGCCTGACCGTACGCCAGCTCATCGGCCGGCTCGGTGGCGGACGCGGGCACCGCACCTTCGCCGGCACGCCGGAACAGGTCGCCGACGCCATCGAGGAGTGGTACCGCAGCGGCGCCGCCGACGGCTTCAACATCATGCCGCCGGTGCTGCCGTCCGGGCTGGAGACGTTCGTCGACCACGTGGTGCCGATCCTCCAGCGCCGAGGGCTGTTCCGCACCGAGTACACCGGGACCACCCTGCGCGACCACTACGGGCTGCCCCGCCCGGCCAACCAGTCCGCACGGCGGCTCGCCGCCGCAGCCCACTGACCACCAGGAGGACGAACCATGGTCGACCAACGACCCTTCGGGCGCACCGGCGTACGAATCAGCTCGCTGACGCTGGGTGCGATGAACTTCGGCGAACGGGGCAACCCCGACCACGAGGACGGCATCCGGATCATCCACCGGGCGCTCGACGCGGGCATCAACGCCATCGACACCGCAGACGTCTACTCACACGGCGAGTCGGAGGAGATCGTCGGCAAGGCCCTCGCCGGCGGGCGTCGCGACGAGGTCTTCCTCGCCACCAAGTTCCACGGCCAGGTGGGCGACAACCCGCAGCACCGGGGCAACTCCCGCCGCTGGATCTTCCGAGCCGTGGAGAACAGCCTGCGCCGGCTCGGCACCGACTGGATCGACCTCTACCAGGTGCACCGGCCGGAGCCGGACACCGACTTCGACGAGACCCTGGGCGCGCTCACCGACCTGGTCCGCCAGGGCAAGATCCGCTACCTCGGCACCTCCACGTTCGAGCCGTCGGCCATCGTGGAGGGTCAGTGGGTCGCGCAGCGGCGCGGCCGGGAGCGGGTGGTCAGCGAGCAGCCGCCGTACTCGATCCTGGCCCGCGGGATCGAACGCGAGGTGCTGCCGGTGGCGCAGCGCTACGAGCTGGCGGTGCTGCCGTGGAGCCCACTGGCCGGCGGTTGGCTCTCCGGGCGCTACCACGGCGGGCTCGACGCGCCGATCTCCCGCCGGGCCGACCGGTTGCCCGCCCGGTTCGACCCGTCGTGGCCAGCCAACGCCGCCAAGCTCGCCGTCGTCGACGAGCTGGCCGCCCTCGCCGACGAGGCCGGGTTGTCCCTGATCCACCTGGCGATCGCGTTCGTCCTGGAGCACCCGGCCGTCACGTCGGCGATCATCGGCCCGCGCACGCTGACCCACCTGGAGTCACAGCTCGGCGCCGCCAAGGTGAGCCTGTCCCGCGACGTGCTGGACCGCATCGACGTCATCGTTCCGCCGGGCACCACGTTGAACCCCGCCGACGCCGGATACCAACCGCCGGCGCTGAGCGACCCGGCCCACCGGCGTCGCGGCGGGAGGAACGGCTGATGAGTTCGGAGTTCCTCTGGTACATCCCCAACCAGGTCGAGCCGGGCCACCGCGGCGACGACGTCGTCCAGCAGCACAACAGCCTCGACACCCTCACCGGCCAGGCCGAGGCTCTTGAGCGGCACGGGTGGTCCGGCGCCCTCATCGGCACCGGCTGGGGACGCCCCGACACCTTCACGGTCGCCGCCGCGCTCGCCGCCCGTACGACGACGTTCCAGCCACTGATCGCGATCCGGCCCGGCTACTGGCGGCCGGCCAACTTCGCCTCGGCCGCCGCGACGCTGGACCACCTCAGCGAGGGGCGGGTGCTGATCAACATCGTGTCGGGCAAGGACAACCTGGCGGCGTACGGCGACACCGACGGCGACCAGGCCGCCCGCTACGCCCGGACCAGAGAGTTCATCCAGCTCGTGCGCCGGTTGTGGACCGAGGACGCCGTCACCTACCGCGGCGAGCACTTCGGCGTCACCGACTCCACCCTGGCGCTCCGACCGGTGGTCCGGGGCGAGCGCACGCACCCGCGCCTGTACTTCGGTGGCGCCTCGGCCGCCGCCGAGGAGGTGGCAGCCACCGAGGCCGACGTCCAGCTCTTCTGGGGCGAGCCACTCGACGGCGTGGCCGAGCGGATCGAGCGGCTGCGGCAGCTCAGCGAGAAGCTGGGGCGCGAGCACGCCCCACTGGAGTTCGGGTTGCGGGTCACCACCCTGGTCCGGGACACCACCGAGCAGGCGTGGGCCGACGCCGAGGCGAAGGTTGCCCAGCTGGCACGCCGCGCCGGCGGCATCGAGCGCAACCCGCACTGGCAGGCCGCCGTCGGGCAGCGGCGGTTGCTCGACCTCGCCGCGCGCGGCGACGTGCTCGACGACAACCTCTACACCGCACCCGGCAGGTACGGCGGCGGCGGGGCCGGCACCACCTGGTTGGTGGGCTCGGCCAAGGACGTGGCGCGATCACTGCGCAGGTACGAAGATCTCGGCATCAGACACTTCGTACTCTCCGACACGCCCTACCTACCGGAGATCAAACGCCAGGGTACGCAGCTCCTGCCGCTGCTGCGCGAAGGAGCCGTGCGACAGAACACCTAGCGCCTGAGGTAGGCGGCCAGACCGCCGAGCTCTTCGCTGGCGATGAACACCGACCGTACGTTGAGGATGGCCTCCTCGACGTGGGCGGAGCAGCCCCACGCCGCGTCGCCCCACGAATCGGCGATCTTGATCTCGGCCGGGGCGGTGCATCCCAGGGCGCCACCGAGTTCGCAGTGCTCCGGGTGCGGCATCGCGGCCTGCGCGGCCGCGGCGGCGCGCATCCGGGCGGCGAGTTCCGCGGCGGCCGCGGCGCGCTGCTCGGCCTCGGCGCGCAGCTCCCGTTCCACGCGTACCACCCTGGCCAGCTCGTCATGGGCGGACCGGGCACGTGCTTCGGCGGCCCGGCGTGCCTGCTCGCTGTGGTGACACTCGATCGCCAGGGCGGCGGTGCCGGCGAAGACCCGGGCGAGGGCGAGGTCGGAGTCCTGCGGAGCCCGCGGAGTGCGGTGGTACATGGCGAAGGTGCCCAGGAGGCCGCCGTCGCGGGCCAGGATCGGGGTGGACCAACAGGCCGACACGCCGGCCTGATCGGCCAGGTGCCGGAAGTCGTCCCAGAACGGGTCGGTGCTGATGTCGGTGACGATCACCGGTTGCCGCCGGTGGGCGGCGGTGCCACAGGAGCCGACGCCCTCGCCGGTGGCGATCCCGTCGATGGCCTCGTTGTAGAAGGCGGGAAGGCTGGGTGCGGCGCCGTGGCGCAGGTGCCGACCGTCGGCATCGGCGAGGAGAACGGAGACGAGCACTTCCTGCGGTGCGAGATTCTCGATGCAGCGGGCCATCCCGTCGAGCACCTCGGCCAGGGGCGCCTGACGGGCGATCTGCTCCAACAGGGCGCGGTGTTCGGCCATCAGCCGTTGCGCCTGCTTGACCTGGGTGGTCTCCACGCCGAGCACCCGGATCCCGCAGACCTGACCGGCGGCGTCCCGGCGCGGCTCGTAGGTGAAGTCGAAGTATGCCTCCCGCGCCTGCGGGCCGGTCCCCAGGATGACCCGGACGTCGCCGCCGGTGTACGGCTCACCCGTGCGGTAGACCTGGTCCAGCAGGGTGATGAAGCCCTGACCGGCCAGCTCGGGCATCAGGTCCACGAGGGCGACGCCGGTGCGGGCCCGTTCTTCGCCGATGGTGGCGAAGAACGCCGGATTCGCCGTCTCCACCAGATGCTCCGGGCCGGCCAGCGAGGCGAAGACCGCGGTGGACTGCCCGAACAACGCCCGCAGATCCTCCTCCGCCGCTCCCGGCCCGGCGCCCGCCGAATCCGCGGTCGAGGACAGCTGGCCTGGTACCGCCGTCACGTCGTGGTCCGCCTCTCGTCTGCGGTTACGGGGATGACTGGGTGGTGCGTCGCTCGGTAACGGTGCTCACCGTGTGCGAGGAGGTGGCTGGGGCCGCCGATGCAGCGTACCGGCGGGCGGAACCGGCGGCGAACGCAGCGGCGACGGCGCGCCCGGCGCACCTGGTCCGTACACCCGTTCCCCAGGCCAGCGCAGCGGGACGGCGGACACCGCACCGGCCGGTGGTCGCACCCGGCCAACACATGCACACATCAACAGATGCGGATATGTGAGCGCATCGCTACTATGGGTCAGCAATCCAGACGGAAGGGGGTCGTGCCCGCGTGCGAAGTCCCGTCAACGGAACCGCGCCGACGTCTACGCCGGGTCGACCCGCGCCGCCTGCGGCCGGCCGACTCCGCAGGCTCGCCCGGCTGATGGTGCTGTTCGCGGCTGCCGTCGGGGCCGGTTTCCTCCTGGCCGCCCTGTTCGACGGGCCGGCCGCCGCCGGCGGGATACGCGGCGGCACCGGAGACGACCCTCAGGCGCGGATCGGCGGCCTGGTCGAGCCGGTCACGCGGCTCACGGTCGCACGGCTCCCCGACCCGCACCGTCAACGCCCCACCGGTGCCGACGCCCGCCGCGACGGGCACCCCGACACCCCGCTGGCAGGGACCATCGCCGCCGCCGTCGCCCCCCGCGACGCCACCTCCTCGACGCCGCCTCGACCGCCGAAGGGCGCGTCACCGGCGCTCGTGTCACCGCCCCGGGTCGACCCAACCGGTGCGGGAAAGCGCGAACGGCTCCGGCCCGCCTCCCCCGCCCACCCGTCGCGACCGGCCGCTGCTCCACCACGACAAGCGGCCAGCACCGCACCCGCGGCGCACGGGCCGGCCGACCCACCCGCGACGGACCGGGCCACCGCCCCGCTGATCACCGCCACCCTGCCGCACGTCATCGACATCGCGAACGCCACGCTGTCGCCCGTCATCGACACCGCGAACGCCGCGCTGTCGCCCGTCGTCGACACCGCGAACGCCACGCTGCCGCCCGTCGTCGACACCGCGAGTGTCGCACTGCCGCACGTCGTCGAGATCGTGCCGATCCGGCCGGTCGTCCTGGCGCTCCTCGGTGTCACCGACGCCGTTCTGGCGCCCGTTCTCGACGCGGTGGTCGTTCCGGCGGCACCTCCACCACCCGCTCGCCGAGCACTCGGGCCGCCCGCCGTGCCGGTGGCCGACCCGACACCCGCGCCGACCGTACCGACGCCACCAGCGCCACCAGCGCCACCAGCGGACCCGACGGGCCCGGCGGACCCGGCGTTGGTGCCGGTATCCGTCACGGCGGTGCTGACCCCCGCCGCGCCGCCGCGGGTGTCCGTCGTCGAATGCACGCGCCCGACGGCCTCGACCCGGCACCTCGCCGCGCGTCCGGGTCCGGTGCTCGCGGCTGCCGACCCACCGGGCGGACCCGTCGCGCCCGTCGACCAGGACGCCGCCGGTGTCGACGATGGATCGACGCCGGGGCCGGGGCTGGTCCGGGCGGCCGACCGGCAGTCGCACCTCGGTGTCGCGCAGCCCTGCCATCTCCTGCCGCTTCTCGTCGAGGGCCACACTCCGTCCGGGATCGCCCGGCCGGGCTGAGGCGGGTCGACCGACCCGGGTGGCTGGCACACACGGCCAACTCCACCCGGCTCGGTCGACAGGGCCCCGCGCCCGTCCGCCGTGACGGTGCCACGGGGCGGTGCCTATCCCGTCCGTCGCGCACGAGCGCCCCGACCAACCCGTGGATGTTCCGGGACCGGTGGCCGTCGTGCCGCGTACCTGAGATCGGAGAAACGTGGTGATCCACGTTGTCGTCGCCGAAGACATGGGTTTGCTGCGTGGTGCGCTCTGCGCCGCGCTGTCACGTGAGGAGGACATGGAGGTGGTCGCCGACGTCGAGGGTGTCGGCGAGTTGTTGACGGCGGTCCGGCGGTACCGACCCCAGGTGGTGGTGTTGGCGCTGACACCCGAGTCGCCCGACCCGGTGGAGGTGGTCGCCCGGATCAACGCGGAGGCGCCGCACGCGGCCGTGCTGGCGATGAGCCCCCGGTGGAGCCCGACCCTGGTGGAGGCCGCGCTGGCGGCCGGGGCGCGCGGCCTGGTCGGCAAGGACAGCTCTCTGACGGAGTTGGTACGGGCGATCCGCGCGCTCGCGGCCGGGGAACGGGCGATCGACCCGGCCGCGGCGGTGGCGGTGCTGAGCCCTCCGGAGATCCCGTTGACACCTCGGGAGATGGACGTGTTGCGGATGGCCGCCGAGGGTCTGCCCCTGAAGGAGATCGCCGTCCGTCTTTACCTGGCACACGGCACTGTGCGCAACCATCTGTCGGTGATCCTACGGAAGACCGGAGCCCGCAACCGCCTGGAGGCGGTGTGGCGCGCGCGGCGTAACGGCTGGTTGTAGCCGTGGTGGCGGGTCCGGCGAAGGCGTCCGGGCCCGCCTCCCGTCGCCGTGCGGACCCAGCCGAGTCGTGTTTGAATGTTGACGTTGAGTGATCGTCATCGGAGTGCGGGAAGGTTCGTCGTGATCCGTACCCTGCTCGCCCTGGACGGCGCCCTGGTGTTGGGCGCGCTGTCGTTCGTCCTCGCCGCCGAGGAGGACATCCATGTCGTGGCGGAGGTGGATCGCGGCGACGCGGTCTCCGCGGCTGTCCGCGCCCAACGACCCGACGTGGTGGTGGCCGACCTCGACCTCGTCGAGGACGTCGATTCGGGTCGCCTCGACCCGTGCCCCGTCCTGGTGCTGGCCCACCCCCATCGGGCCCGGCGGCTGCGCGGCATGCTCAACCCGACCCGGACGGTCGGCATCCTGCGCAGCGACGCCGCCCCCCAACGCGTCATCGACGGGATCCGCCGGCTCGCCCGGCGGGAGCCCGTGCTCGACGCGGACCTCGTCGTCGCGGCACTGCAGTCGGACGGCCCACTGACCAGCCGGGAGACGGAGGTGTTGAGGCTGACCGCGGCGGGTGCGCCGGTCGCGGAGGTGGCGGCGTCACTCGGGCTCAGCCGTGGCACCGTCCGCAACCACCTCGGTCGGATCGCCCGCAAGGTGGGCGCGCGTACCCGGGTGGAGGCCGTGCGGATGGCCGGCGAGGCCGGCTGGATCTGACCGGTGCCGTCGGCCCTGGTGCGCGGGGTTCAGCCCCGCCGCCGGGCCGACGCCGCCCGGGACGGCACCACCGGGTCGTCCCAGCAGCCGACGAGCATGCGGTAGGTGGCCGAGCGGGCCAGCAACTCCCGGTGCGTCCCGAGGACGGCCTCGTCGCCGTCGAGGACCAGCATCCGATCGGCCCGCAGCGCGGAGCTGATCCGGTGCGCGATCACCACGAGACTGCCGGGCCGCCGGGCGAAGGCGTCCTCGACTGTCGCCTCCAGCGCCGGGTTCAGGTGGCAGGTCGCCTCGTCCAGGATCACCAGCGGGGCGGGTGCCAGCCAGGCCCGGACCGCCGCGATGAGCTGCCGCTCGCCGGCGGAGAGCAGAGCCGGCACGACCGGCGCGGCCAGGCCTCCCAGGCGGGTCGCCAGGGGACGCGCACCGAGCGCGTCGAGGGTGGCCTCCAGCGTGTGGTCGTCGGCGTCCGGCCGCAGGTAGCGCAGGTTGTCGGCGAGGCTGCCGGTGAAGACGTACGCCTCCTGGGGCACCAGCACCCGCATCTCGCCCAGGGCGGACGGCTCGGCGTCGGCGACCGTCGCGCCGGCCAGGTGGACCGTGCCGGTCTGCGGCGGCACCAGCCCGGCCAGCAGGGTGGCCAGTGTGGACTTGCCCGCTCCACTCGGGCCCACCACGGCGAGGTGCTCCCCCTCGGCCAGTGTCAGCGAGAAGTTCCGGAGCACGGGCCGGGCGCGCGGGCCGTACCCGAAGGTCAGCCCCCGGACCTCGACGGCCGGTGAGCGGCCGACCGGCCCGGTTGGCGGTCGGGGTGCCCGGGTGGCGGGGGCCGGCGGGCGGGGGGCGGTGGGCCCCGGATAGGCACGCAGGATGTTCTCCAGGGTGACCGCGTACCGCAGCCCGCCGCCGCCGAGGCCCTGCACCAGGGTGTGCAGGGCGGGTTGCAGACCGGTGGAGACGTAGATCAGCGCGCCCAGCACCGCGCCCGCGGTCAACCCGCGCTCGACCAGCCACGGCGCGGCCACGAGCAGCACCACAAGCGGCAGCCAGCCACCGATGCCGAGGCTGAGGCTGCGGATCGCCGCCATCCGGGCGAGGGTGCGTTCGGCGGCGGCCTGCGCGGACACTCGGCGTTCCACGTCCGCCGTCACGCGTGCCTGGGCGCCGCAGGCCACCACGTCGCGGTGACCGGCCAGGGCGGCCCCCGCCGACTGGCCGAGGTGCTCACCGGCCCGGACGTACGCGCGCTGGTGCGCGACCATCGCCGGCAGTGCGGCGAGGAACACGGCCAAGCCGGCGACCAGCGGCGCGGCGGCCAGCGCCGCCACCACCGGTGCCAGGGCGAGGAGGCCGAGCAGGGCCGCACCGGCGGAGAAGAGGAAACCGCGGGTCACCATGAGCAGACCGGCGAAGGTGTCGCGGACGATCTCCATCTGGTGGGTCAGCCGGGTCACCGCGGCGCTGTCCGGACGACCGCCCGCCCGGGTGGCGTCGCGCAGCGCACCCCGGACCACCTGGGCGGCCACGTCGTCGCGGAACGGCTCGACCACGGCACCGAGGCTCCGGTACGTCCGACCGGTCGCCGCCGCGCCGACCAGGACGGCCACGGCGAGCGCGCCCAACCACGCCAGGCCGTTGAAAAGACGTCCGGCCAAAAAACCCTCGTCGACGGCGCGGGCGACCAGGAGGCCGGCGAGCAGGGCGGGCAGCGACTCGACGAGCGACCAGCCGCAGAGCCGGACGAGAGCACCCCGCCGGGCTCGCAGTGCCCGCCAGGTCACCCGCCGTACGCTCAGACGGCTCACGGCCCACCGCCGGCCGGCTGGAAGACGGCCCGGTAGTCCGGGTCGGCCCAGAGCCGCCGGTGCGGTGCCAGGCCGCGCAGCCGACCGCCGTCCAGCCAGGCCACGAGGTCGGCCGCCGCGGCCGCCGCCGGCCGGTGGGTGACCACCAGTCGGGTACGCTCGCCGGCCCGCCCGAGCACCGCCTGGGTGATCCGGTGTTCGGTCGCGGTGTCCAGGCTGGACGTCGCGTCGTCCAGGATGAGCAGCCGCTCGGCGGCGAACGCCCGAGCCAGGCCGAGGCGTTGGGCCTCGCCTCCGGAGAGCGGTGTGTCCACCAGCGGGGTGCGGTAGCCGTCGGGCAGCCGGTCGATCACGTCGGCGACCGCCGCCAGGCGGGCCGCCCGCAGGACCGCCGGTGTGGCCGGGCTCGGGTCGGCCGGTGGTGCCGCCGCGTCGACCGGCAGCGCCAACCCGATCGCGTCGTGGACCGTCGCGCCGATCAGCACCGGCCGGTCGAAGGCGTAGCCGACGGCTCGGCGCAGTGCCGACCCGTCGAGGTCGCGCAGCGGTACGCCGTCGAGTCGCACCTCACCGGCGTCGGGGTCGTACAGCCGTCCGGCGACGGCCGCCAGTGTCGACTTGCCGGCACCGGAGGCTCCGACGACAGCCACCGTCGCGCCGGCCGGTACGTCCAGGTCGATGCCGTCCAGGATGGGCCGGCCGTCGTCGGCGTGCACGCGTACCCCGCGCAGTCGCAGGGCGCCTCCGCCGGGTGCAAGGGGCCGGTCGCCGGCCGACGTGGCCGGCTGGTGCAGCAGTTCGGCGAGCCGGTGTGCCCCGGCGCGGCTGCGGACCAGGTGGTTGAGGGTGGCGAGCACCGCGCCGAGCCCAGCGCCCATGGCCGCGTAGCGGACCGCGGCGACCAGTTGGCCCGGCGTGAGCCAGCCCGCCGTGAGCGCGTACCCGCCGACCGCGATGACGCTCAGGTTCAGCAGCGGCGCCACGGCGGAGGTGCGCGCACTCGCCCGGGCCAACAGGTCCCAACCGCGCCGGCCGTGCCGGCCCAGCTCCGGCAGGGCCGCCAGCACGCGGTCCTCCTCGCGGTGGGTGGTGGCGGCGGCGGCGATGGTCCGCGCACCGGTCAGCGACTCCAGCAGCCGGCCGGCGATGGTGCCGAGCACCCGCTGGTACGCGGCGGTCGCGGCCGAGGCGTCGGCCACGAAGGCGCGCATGAGGACGGCGAGCAGGACGAGACCGGCGAGCAGGGTGACCCCGAGGACCGGTTCGATGAGGGCGAGGGCGGCGACGCTGCCCAGCGGTGGCAGCACCGCCACGACGGCCAGCACCACGGCGTTGCCAGCCTGTCCCGCGTCGGCGGCCTGGCCGACCAACCGGCCGACGAGATCACCTACGGGATGGCGGCGGGTGGCGCGGACATCCAACGCGAACACGTGCCGCAGGAGGTGCCGACGCAGCCCGGCGGTGGCGCGTGCCGCGCCGAATCCGCTGGTCAGATCCGTGAGGGTGTCGACGCAGACGAGGACGACGACCAGGCCACCGGCGGACACCGCCCACCAGCCGGAGCCGCCGGCGAGGGCGGCGTCGACGGCGCGGCCGAGAGCCGCGGGTAACAACAGTTCGGCGGCCGCGCCGAGCAGCGCGACCGCCGCGAGCCCACCGGTCCAGCCGCCGCCCGCTCGGACCGTCCGCCACAGCAACCGGTCCCCCGCGGCGAACGTCGGCATCGGTCCTCCCGTTGGTACGCGACTGCCCTGGGTGGGCACGTCTGCCCACCCAGGGCCTCGCTTGTGCGGCGGATCAGTTGCAGGTCGTGACGGAGAGCGAGCTGTCGCCGCAGAGCAGCAGGCTCGCCCGGCTACCGCCACCCGTGCGGTCGGCCGGAGCCATCTCCAGGCCCTGGAGGTCCAGAAGCGCCATGTCGTTCACCTCCCTTCCTTCTGTTCGCCGAACCGGTCGCCCCCGCTGTCGCGAGGGAGTCTCTGCGCGCCCGGCAGGGGCGCGAGAAAGGGCAGCACCGGCGGCTGGTCGCGCTGTGCGCAGGCCAGCGCGTAGAGCACGCCGGCGGTGCCGGTGCCGAAGTCCATGGAGAGCCGCAGCAACTGCTCACCGGGGAACGCGGTCCCGTCCCGGTACGGCAGCGCGTGCCAAGTCAGCCGGTCCACCTGCGCGGCGAGTTCCCGGCGGTCGGTGTCGTCGGTCGAGGCGGCCAGGTAGGCGATGATGCCGGCGCGGCCGGCGAAGAGTCCGGACTGTGCGTAGAACGGTGACCGCGCGGCGCGGCGGATCCCCGCGCTCGCCTCGGCGAACCGTTCGTCGGCGCGGTGGCGCAGGTACTGGTCGAGGACCAGCCCGATGCCGACGCTGCCGTGCGCCAGGTACGGCATGGTCCGCCAGCCCTCGTTGACCTCCAGGGCGCCGTCCGGGCGCAGCACACATCGGCGCAGATCCTGGCGCAGCGCCGTGGCGGCGTGCCCCAGCAGCTCCTCGTCGCCGCCGAGCTCGTAGAGCCGCAGCAGCATCAGCGCCGGTCCGGTCCGGCCGCGCAGCAGCCCGGCGTACGGATTGCGTCCGCCGCTGAGGTCCGGCCCCGGGTCGTCGGCCAGTTGCCCGATCACCCGCTCGGCGACCCGCCACGCGGCGTCGCGCAACGACGCCTCTCCGGTACGCGCGGCCAGCTCGGCCAGGTTGAGCGCGATCCCGGACAGTCCGCTCGCCAGGCTGTGGTCGAGCCCGTCCACGGGTTCGCGCAGGCAGATGTCGACGACGTCCAGCGCGTCCTGCCGTCGGCCGAGGTGATCGAGCGCGTGGGCGACGCCGTGCAGCCCGTCGTAGAAGCCGCAGCGGGTGCCGGACGGTGGCGCTGTCGCCCGCCGCACCAGCCAGTCCTCGTGCTCGGGCCACCGCCCGGCACCGCTCTTGTCCAGCGCGTACAGCACTCCCGCCGCCCCGTGGGCGAGGTTGAGGCCGCCGCTGCGGAACTGTTCGATGTCGCCGGGGAAGAGTCGGTCGTCCCGGGTCGGGGTGGCGCTGGCCAGGATGGCCGTCGCCAGCTTCTCCCGCGTGAGCGACGCGTGGTGTACGTCCGCGGCCCGGGGGCCACCGGTGATCTCCTCGACGGCGGGGTCCAGGAAGGACCTCGGCACCGGGAAGTTCGCGGCGATGATGTCGGCCAGGTGCGCCACCTTCGCCGGTGCGAGCCGCACCAACTGGGTCAGGGGCAGGAACAGCGCCAGCCGCAGGCACGCCAGGGCGTACCTGTCGACCGCCGGCCCGGTCCGGTCCCGCGGTGCCGCGAACCCCTGGTTGCGCAGCCCGGGCCGGCGGTGCCCGGCGATCGGCGCGGCCACCTCGAAGTCGACGAGGGCGACCCGGTCGTCCGGCCGAATCATGATGTTGAACAGGTGCAGGTCACCGTAGACCAGGCCGCGCTCGTGGATAGCCGCGACGACCGACTCGACCTGCTCGTAGGTCTGCCGGGCCCACCGGGCGTACGCCGCCCGGTCGTCGTCGGTCGCGTCGGCGTCGATGAGCGGGTACCTGTCGACGAGCACCTTGTTCAGCGGTCGGCCCTCGATGAACTCGAGCGCGAGGAACCGGTGCTCGCCCAGGGCGAACTCGTCGTGCACCCGGGGCACCTGCGGCAGGTCGGCGAGTTGCCGCAGGGCGTCCGCCTCGCGGGCCAGCCGGGCGACGGCGTCGGTGCCGTCGGCGTCCAGGCCGGCGTGCGGCCGGGCCTCCTTCAGCACCACCTCGGTGTCGGTACGCAGGTCCCGGCCCACGTACAGCCCGCCACCGTTGGAGAAGTGGATCACCCGCTCGATCCGGTACGGCACCTGGTCGGTGCTGGTGCCGCTGCGGGCGGCCAGGTGCGGGCCGAGGAAGTCGGGCAGGGTGATCCAGGACGGTACGTGGAAGACCGGCTCCCGGCGGTCCGGCACCAGCGTGCCGGAGTCGTCCTCGATGGCCGGCACCACCTGCCCGTCGGGCGAGAGGCAGTAGCGGGCGGCGAAGCCGCCGTAGCGCACGTGCACCGGGCCGCTGCCGTAGCGCAGGTCACTGAGGATGTACGGCCCGGTCTCGCCGGTGAGCAGTTCGTCGAGCTCCTTGCAGGTCAGCTCCAGCTCCGCGTCGTCGCGGGGGTAGACCGTGACGAACTTGCCGCTGGCGGCGCGGGCGGCGTACTTGGAGTTGCGCAGCAGCAGTGTGCGGGGCCCGCGCAGGAACTTGAAGGACAGGCCACGGGGGACGCAGTAGTCCCAGACGGTGTCCAGCACCCGCTCGGCGTTCGCCAGACCCGCCGAGATGTGGATCTTCCAGCCCTGCTGCGGCAGCGAGCCGCCGTCGGGGGCGTAGATCAGCCAGTCGTCGAGCGGCTCGCGGCGCCAGCCGGTCGGCAGCGGCCGTTCGGCGGCCGGGAAGACGGGCTGCGCGACGGCGCTGCCGAGCGAGTCGTAGAACAGCGGGTCCGCGGCGCAGTAGCTGTCGTAGCGTTCGTCCACTGTCCCGCCGCCCTTCGACTCGGCCGGCTGTGTTCCGGCGTTGCATCGAGTCTCGTCCACGGGACGTGCCGTGCCCCAGTGCACATAGTCACGACGTTCGATGCGGGGCGCACGGTGCCCAGTGACATTAGTCAGGGCCTGACACACAGGGTGGCCGCCTGCTCACTGAGCTGCGTGTTCTTGACCCCCGGCGAGAACGGAACTTAGACTCCCGTGATTGTTAACGTTAACAGTCACGTCATTCGATCGTAATCGACAGGTCATCACCGCCGGGGTCCCCGTCAACCCCGGTGGCCACGCGACAGACCAGTGCCGACCGGGCCGAGGGGACCGCGAA
The DNA here is from genome assembly GCF_040648275.1 of Micromonospora sp. NPDC049171. Classification (NCBI taxonomy): domain Bacteria; kingdom Bacillati; phylum Actinomycetota; class Actinomycetes; order Micromonosporales; family Micromonosporaceae; genus Micromonospora; species Micromonospora sp. NPDC049171. Next base: position 58,893 of record NZ_JBEZDJ010000001.1, on the reverse strand, counting down.
GGCGCGTACCACCACCAGCCAGGAGGACGAGACATGACGCACGAGCAGAACGAGCCGGTGAGCGGCGAGCGGAAATTGCTGAGCCGGAGAACCGTCCTGACGACAATGGGGGCCGTACCGGTCGCGGCGGTCGCCGCGGTCGCGGGGGCCACGCCGGCCTCGGCCGCACCGGCGAGCATCAATCCGTCCGCGACGCGGCAAACGATCCGAGGCTTCGGCGCCATGGCCCACGCGGCCTGGATCGGTGACCTGACGGCCGCCCAGCGGGACACGGCGTTCGGCACCGGCCAGGGTCAGTTGGGGTTCTCCCTGCTGCGGATCCCCGTCAACGAGAACCAGGCGGACTGGAGCGCTGATCTGGCGACGGCGCAACGCGCGGTCGCACTCGGAGCCACCGTGTTCGCGTCGCCGTGGAACCCCCCGGCCAGCATGATCGAGACCTTCACCCGCGGCAACCAGACCAACGCGAGGCGCCTGCGGTACAGCTCGTACGCCGCCTACGCCACGCACCTGAACAACTTCACCACGCACCTGCGCAACAACGGGGTGGACCTGTACGCCATCTCGGTACAGAACGAGCCCGACTACGCGGCCGAGTGGACGTGGTGGACCACCACCGAAATGGTGCGGTTCCTGCGGGAGAACGCAGGCTCGATCAGCACCCGGGTCATCGCCCCGGAGTCCTTCCAGTACGTGAAGTCCGTGTCGGACCCGATCCTCAACGACGCCACGGCGCTGGCCAACGTGGACATCATCGGGGCGCACCTCTACGGCACGTCGTACTCGAACTTCGCCTACCCGCTGTTCAAGCAGAAGGGTGCGGGCAAAGAACTCTGGATGACCGAGGTCTACTACCCCAACAGCAACACGAACTCGGGCGACGCCTGGCCGGAGGCGCTCGACGTGGGCGAGCACATCCACCGCGCCATGGTGGACGCCGAGTTCCAGGCGTACGTCTGGTGGTATCTGCGGCGCAGCTACGGTCCGATGCGCGAGGACGGCCAGATCAGCAAGCGTGGGGCCATGATGGCGCACTTCGCCAGGTTCGTCCGCCCCGGATACCAGCGGATCGACGCGACGGCCAACCCGGCGTCGAACGTCTACGTCTCGGCGTACCGCGGCGGCAACACCGTCGTGATCGTCGCCGTCAACAAGAACACCTCGTCGGTGAGCCAGCAGTTCACCCTGTCCAACACCACCGCGTCCGGCAGCGTGTCGAACTGGCTGACCGACGCGAGCCGGACCGTCGCGCCCCAGGGCGCGCTCACCATGTCGAACGGCTCGCTCACCGTCACGCTCCCCGCCCGCAGCGTGATGACCTTCGTGACCAGCGTGACCGGCACCACCCCGGTGGGTGACACCTACAAGCTGGTCAACGTCGACACCGGTGTGGTCCTCGGCGTCCAGAACATGTCCACCGCCGATGGTGGTCTGGCCGTGGTGTGGGGCGACACCGGCACCGCCGACCACAACTGGGTCCGGGTCACCGACGGCAGCGCGTTCCGGTTCCGCAACGTCAACAGCGGCAAGGTCCTCGGCGTCGAGAACATGTCGACCGCCGACAACGCCCGCGTCATGCAGTGGAGCGACAACGGCACCGCGGACCACCGCTGGACCCTGGTGGCCAACAGCGACGGCTCCTACCGGATCCGCAACGCCAACAGCGGCAAGGTGCTCGCCATCCTCAACGGCTCCAGCACCTGGGGCACCCAGGCCGTCCAGTACACCGACAACGGCAGCACCAGGAACAACTGGCGTCTGGTGCCGGTCGGCTGACCGAACACCGCACGCCTCCGGTGGGGATCAGGCTGATCACCCGATCCCCACCGGCCGGTCCCCCTCGGTCAGCCCAGGTACTTCTCCCACGGCCCGGTGATCGCCAGCGTGAGGCCGGGGTCCTGCATGTTGACGAAGAGCACCCTGCCGTCGGCGCTGAAGGTCGGCCCGCAGAACTCCGAATCGTTGAGCTGGTTGCGGGCGATCGCGTACGTCGGTCCACCCGGGGTCGTACTGAGCACGTGGGAGGCCCCGGTGCCGTCCTCGGCGAGCACCAGGCTGCCCCACGGGGTGACCGACACGTTGTCCGGGCCGTCGAAGGTGAGGTCGTTGTACTTGACCGGCGCGCCCTCCTCGGAGGCCACCTGGTGCGGGAAGTACGTCACCAACTGGATGGTCTGGGTCCGGAAGTTGTAGAACCACACCATGCCGTCGTGCGGCGCGGCGTCGGCCGGCAGGTCACCGTCGTCCCAGGCGTAGGAGTTGACCACGTAGACGCCCTCGTCGGTGCTCCACACCCCCTCGAACTTGCGTCCGCGGGTGACCTGACCGTCGGCGAACTGCTCGCGCACGGACGTGTGCCGCGCGTCGCGGTCCGGCACCTCGATCCACCGTACGGGGAAGGGGCGGCCCAACTGGGCCGAGGTCAGGTAGGCGACGTCCGGCAGCACCGAGCCGTCATCCATGATGATCTGCATGGCGGCGAGGACACCGGCGTTGGGTGCGAGGCGGGTGAGCACACCGGGGCCGAGCTTGACCCCGGCCGGGGCGGTCCAGCGGTAGAAGAGGCCGTTGGGCTCGTCCGCGTCCTCGGACAGGTAGATCCGGGTGCGGTCCCGGTCGACCGCCAGGGCCTCGTGGGAGTAGCGGCCCAGGCACTTGATCGGCCGCGGGTCCGCACTGCCGTCGGCCCAGACCTCGAAGACGTACCCGTGATCCTTCTGGTAGACGCCCGACCGGGTGCCCTCCTCCCACTCGTCGCCGGCCCGGTCCTCGGTCTCCTCGCAGGTCAGCCAGGTCCCCCAGGGGGTCGGCCCGCCCGCGCAGTTGGAGATGGTGCCGGACAGGGCGACGAACTCACCCAGGTTGCGGCCCGCGCGGTCGGTCCTGATCACGGTGCAACCGCCGGCGTCGGTGGCGCCCGCGTCGTACACCGTGCCCTTGACGTGCGGTACGCCGAACTCGGCGCCCGGGTCGATCTCGTGGTTCTGGATCAGTGTGTAACGGCCGTGGCCGGCGTCGTAGACGGCCATGCCGTCGTGGTCCGACGGCGTCACGCCCTGGCCACGGTCGAGTCGGGTGACGCCGGTCCGGGTGACCACCGTGTAGCTGAAGCCCTCGGGCAGGGCCAGGATCCCCTTGGGGTCGTCCACCAGCGGCGGGAAGGGCACGTGACCGCCCGGGACCGGCGAGTGCGGCCGGCCGGGGCTGGCCTGGGCCAGGGACGGCAGGCCACCGGCGACGGCTAGGCCCACACCGGCGGCGGCGCCGCCCGCGAGGAAGGTACGACGGGAGGAAGGCACGCGGATCAGCTCCTGGTCCAGGGATGTACGACGGCTGACAGCCAACTCCCGTGGACGGACACCGACACGTCGCCCGAGGGTTCCCGTGGTGACATCGAGGTGAAGAATCAGGGCCGGGCACCCGTCGCGAAGCTGGTCACAGGTCTTCGCGGACCTCGATCCGGCGGCGGGATACCCTGACCGCGGTGACCAGCGGAGCCGGACCGGAGGAGTCGATGCGGGAATGACGGCAGAGCGACAGATGCCCTCCCAGGACGACGTACTCGGCTATTTCGACACGCTGTCGAACTGGGGACGGTGGGGCGACGACGACGAACGCGGCACGCTGAACCACATCACCGACGACGTCCGGCTGGCGGCGGCGCGGGCCGTGCGCCACGGCAGGAGCGTGTCCTGCGCGTGGGAGGTCGCCGCACCGGCGGACATGGAGCGGTCGACGACGACGTGCCCGTGCGCCGCCGACATGCCGGGCGCCGAGCACATGCCGCCCCACTTCCACGGCGACCGGAGCTGGGGCTTCTCGTCCGAACGGCTCGGCATCACGTTCCACGGCAACACCCTCACCCACGTCGACTCGCCCTGCCACCTGTTCTGGGACGGCAAGATGTACAACGGGCGGTCGCACGCGTTGGTCGACGCCGAGACGGGATCGGCGTGGGCCGCCGTGACGGCGGCAGCCAACGGGATCATCACCCGTGGAGTCCTGCTCGACGTCGCGGGGGCCCGCGACGTGCCGTGGCTGGAGCCGGGGCAGGGTGTCTTCCCCGACGATCTCGAAGAGGCCGAGCGCCGCCAGGGCGTACGCGTGCTCCCCGGCGACGCGGTGCTCCTGCGCACCGGCTACGGCCGCTTCCGGCACGAGGCCGGCGCGGCCAGCGGTTTCGCGCAGGCCGGCTGGCACGCGTCCTGCCTGCCGTGGCTCCAGGATCGGCAGGTCGCGCTGATCGGCGCGGACAGCCCCCAGGACGTGCAACCGTCGGGGTACGAGCGCGTGTTGATGCCCGTCCACGCGGTGGGCCTCGTCGCGATGGGTCTGTGGCTGCTCGACAACTGCGACCTGGAGGCGTGCGCGACGACCGCCGCCGAGCTCGGCCAGTGGGACTTCCAGCTCGCGGTCGCACCGGTCCGCTTCGCCGGCACGTCCGGCAGCCTGGTCAACCCGATCGCCACCTTCTGACCGCGCGTCGAGCGGCGGCCCACCGGAGCGGCCGGGAGGACTTCCGCTCGGATGGGTGGGACTGACACCGCTCATACCCGTGTGCGTCGCACGCCTAGGAGTGGCGCGTGACTAGGTTGCGGTCCTCGCTCGGTCCGAGGGCCGAGTGCAGCTCACGCCGTAGGCGTCCGCACGGGGTGGTGCGTCGTGGTTGCGGTCCTCGCTCGATCCGAGGACCGAGGACTGAGAACCGAGTGCAGCCTTTGCACTGCACCCCAATATGCGCCGGTCACAGACGTTGCTAGATCAACATGGAAGACAGTGCCGCAGCGGGCCGCTCGATGGCGCCACCAAGTCGCACCACTGCCGCAGTGTCACACGTCGCCCGCCGCGGTCCTGGAAACGTAGCGTTGATTTCCACCCGAATGATTGGCCCGAGCAGTACGTACGAGCAGGGTACAGGGCCCGTCGCGTCCCGCGGGTGTGAGTCCCTGCGGCCCCGGCCTGGCCGCACACGCGTGAAGGGAGGATGACGGTGGCGAAACGAATCAAGTGGTTCGTCCCGGCCCAGGATAGTCGGCAGTACCGGCCGTTCGGCATCGACTGCGAAGGCGCGGCGACGCTGTTCGGTCACCGCAGCGGATGAAACCGGACAGGCGCGGCCGGCCCGGACCAGCCCTCGCCGCAGGGGCTCGCTGCGGAGAACCGCGCCTTCTGGGCGGCTCTCGATCGGGTACCTGCTGATTGCCAGATCGGTCTCGACCTGCGCGGCGACGAGATGCCCGCATGACGCACGAACCCAGCGAACTGCCTATCGTCGAGCCTGGGACGCTGCTGAGGCTCAATCCCGACGACTGGTCTTTCGGCCGGGACCTGGCCCCTGGCTCCCCCGTCGACGTTGTCGTCGCCTGGCTCCGCACCGACCTGGCGCACCGCTGCGACGAGTGGTTGTGGGCACATGGCCACCGGCCCCAGTGCAGCTACCCCGACGTTGATCCACACCCGCCCTGCGTGGAGTTGCGCGTCAACGTCGCCGCGCTGAGGCGGATCGCGCAGACGCCGTGACCGGCACCGACAAGAGCGCCCGACCCGTCGACCACTTCGAGTCGGCCCGCCTAACGGTCCTCCAGCACGTCGGCGACCGCACCTGCTTCCACTGCACGGACAATGAATGCAGGCAGCACGCCTGGGCGGTGGAGGAATGGCCAGCCACGTTGAACGGACCGCTCACTCAGCGGATGCGCACGCCGTGCATCGACGTGGCCAGCGGCTGATCCGCATCTATGCTGAAAACGTGCCATGCGTATACAAAGGATTCTCCTTACCGCGGCCAGCATCCTGGCGGTAACCGCAGGGTGCGCCCAACAACCTGCCGACGACGCAGCGCAGCCAGCGCCCCCGGTCCCTACCACCACCCAGTCCCGGCATCTGGCTACCGGCCCCGCCGCCGTCCCTGGTGACTCCGAGCGAGAGACGCTGATCCGCCACGCCGAACGCGCCTACCCCACCACCTCGTACGCCGGCCTGACCACGGACGGTGCGGCCTTTGTCGTCCACCGCGTGCCTCTGCCGCAGGTGGACCAGATCGACGCCGCCCTGCGCAGCCAACATCCCGCACTCCACATCGCCTTCGCCGACGCGCGGCACGCACGCACCGTCCTCAACCAGGTCACCGAGAGAATCAAGAAGGACATTCCGTACTGGCGAGCCAACGGAGTCGCCGTCGCGGCGGTGGTGCCTCGCGCCGACGGATCGGGGGTCACGGTGCTGGTGCGACAAGTCCCCGCCGACCTGGCAGCAGCGATGCGGGAACGATACGAATTCCCGAACCTGGAGCTCAAGGAGGGCGAGATCATTCCTGCCTGACGAATCTACGTTTCTGCGTGGTGACCCTTCCACTCCTCGGCCGGCGTGAGCGGGACCGGCGTGGGCCGTCGCACCCCGGTCGTCAGCTCGATCCGGCGGCCTTCGGCTGCCGACTGGAGCAGCGTGGTCATCGTTTCGAGTACGTGTGGTGCGAGGTCGCCGCCCGCGCGCGGCGGACGCTGACCGTCGGCCCGGACGAAGTCGATCAGGCCGATGCCGCGGGACGACTCGGCGTATCCGGCCTGCGGTTGGAGAACGCGCCATTCGGTGCCGCCGAGCGCGAAGAGGCGGACCTCGCACAGGGTCAGAAGGCCGGCGCTACTCGGCCGCCGCATCCCGTTCTTGTCGAAAGAACACCAAGCTAGGCTGACCGCGTGACGACCCGGCACCACGCCCAACTGCGCATCGCGGTTGATCTTGTGATCCTGACCGTTCGTGAAGACGCGCTACACGCCCTCGTCATCACCCGTGGCAACGAGCCGTTCGCGGGCCAGTTCGCACTGCCCGGCGGTTTCGTGCGAACGGATGAAGACCTCAACGCCGCCGCCGTACGCGAGCTGCGGGAGGAGACCCGTCTCGACGGCGACGATCTGCACCTTGAGCAGTTCGGAGTCTACGGCGAGCCGCACCGCGATCCTCGCGGTCGAGTTGTCAGCGTGGCCTACCTGGCCATCATGCCCAACCTCCCGCGGCCAATCGCCGGATCGGACGCGAGCGATGCCGCGTGGGTGCCAGTCGATCAGACAAGAGGAAAGCTTGCCTTCGACCATGATCGAATCCTCGACGACGCCGTGGAGCGAGCACGCCGACGGCTGGAGCTGACCACCTTGGCGACCGCCTTCTGTCCGTCCGAGTTCACCATCGGCGACCTGCGCTCGGTCTACGAGGTCGTCTGGGGTGAGACGTTGGACCCGCGCAACTTCAGCCGCAAGGTGATCAACACGGAGGGCTTCATCAGGCCAACCGGCAGAAAGCGCATCCCCGCCACCGGCCGGCCGGCCGCGCTCTACCGCGCCGGGAGCGTCACCATGCTCAATCCCCCGATCCTTCGCCCGCGGACCAACTCCTAGTTATTGTCGAAGAGACATTAAGACGGTACGCTCTGTGTGTTGGTGACACTGGCCGTCTCCGAGGTGGTGCAGGATGTCTCGCGTACGTCAACTCGACCTGATCATCACCGTCGCCGTGGCCATCGCCGTCGGCCTGCTCGGCGCTTTCGGCATGGTCGGTCCGGCAGTCACCGGCGGGGCCACGCTCACCACGCTGGGCCTTCTCGCGATCAGCTCCCTGCACGGCCGGTCGGCGCTGACCGGCCTCACCCGTTCCGTCAAGCAACTCGGCTGGGAGATCGGAGACCGGGCCAGCGCCGACCGCCTCCTGGGCCTGTCGACACCCGGAGTGGGCTTCGACCTCCACTTGGCCTCCGACATCCGAATGACGGGAGTCACCCTCGCGCGGACCCTGCGCAATCATTACGCCGCCCTGCAGGTGCGGTTGGCGGCGGGCGCCACCGTACGCATCGCCCTCATCGCGCCGCACGAGGCCACCCTTGCCGAGGCGGCCCGACGCAGTACCGTCGCGAGCAACCCCTCGATGTTCGAGCACCGGCTACGCGCCACCCTCGACCTTGTCGACGCCCTGGCCGAGCAGGCGGCTACTGGCACTGGCCGCCTCGAGGTCCGTCTTCTGGACTTCGTTCCGGCATTCGGCCTGCTGGCCATCGACCCGAAGACCTCGAACGGCGAGGCTCAAGTCGATATCTACTCCCACCGGTGCGGCGTTCCCGAGCCGACGTTGTCGCTGCACGCCGACCGCGACCCCCGCTGGTTCGGCCACTTCCTTGCCGAGTTCGACCGCATCTGGGCGATCGGCAAACCCTACGAGCACGCCCACCGCTGAGGTGGGGTCCACCGCCTTCCAACCGCGCGCTCCCGTCACGACCCGCCCCTGCCCGGGCCAGTTCAGCCCCGGGCCCGTCGACGCTTGTTCATATCGACACGAGCAATGGACGGTCTGATGCCCTTGCAGACGCTCCACCCCTCCTCGTCAAACGTGGCGGCCGCTCCGCCTCCGCCCGTCGAAGCGACCGCCGCCACCCGCTACCTCAGCGCTGGCGCGTACCTCAACCCCGTCTTCCGGGATCGCTGCCTGCGTGAGGTCTACTACCAGGAACGGCGCTTCACGGCACCGTCCTACGGGTTCGACCTCGTCACCGTTCTCGAGCACTGCCTGCGGGCCCGCAATCTCTCAATGTGGCGAAACGGATCGATCGTCCTCGTGCTCGTCGCGGGCACCTACCTCAACTGGGTCTCTGCCGCATTGGTCGGCATCGCACTGGTCTGCCTTCACGTCACAGCCGCCGCGTGGCGGCTCATCCGTGCCTACCTGGAACGGGTGCGCACCGGTACGGCGGTCGACACGACCAGAAGTCCGAGCCGGGGTCTGCTCCTCCTGCTCCGATGGGCGACTGCGTGGATCGCCCTCATCATCCTGGTCGGCAAGGCTCTCTCCGCCGCTTCTGATTCCACCGGCCTGCGCGTGGGCTTGACGCTGCTGGTGGCACCTACCGCCCTTCTGCTCCCCGTGGTCTTCGCGCTTTGGCAGCAGAAGCGGATCGAGGACTTCACCGTCTACGGCGAGCCACCGCCGATTCGTTGGAACAAGCGCAAGCGGGTGATCAGCGAGCAGCAGGGCGGCAACACCATCGTCTATGGCAACTTCGAGCCTTTCATCGGCGCCGGAGATGTCGTGTCGAGCTGGGCCTTCGCCCAGCGACTCGTTCGCAAGCAGCCCACCAGCCCGGCCGGGGCGTTCGGCGAGCCGACCGAGGGGCAGCGCGAGTTCGACGCGCCGCCCTTCAATGCCGACCAGATCGTCGGCTATGTCCGGCAGCACCTGAGAGAGCTGACCACGGAGGCGCTGCCGGAAATGTCCATTCCGGATCTGACGGTCGAGGATCGCGTCTTCCAGTCCGCCCGGGAGGACGGCCCGCGAACCACCCTCACCACTCCTGAGGAGATGGCCCAGATCATTCGAAATCCCACGAATCCGGCCCGGCACTACCTCGCGTGTCGGGTCGTCTCCTGGGGAGGTGACGTGGTTACGACCGTCTACGTCCACATCGCCCTTCAGGGCCGCTCGCTGTACCTCGAGGTCACCAGTACCACCATGGCACCCTGCAACGAGCGCTACCGGCTCGTCGACGCCGACGGCGGCACCGGCGCCCGGGCCTGGCTCCGGACCGCGATCGACGGGGCCCGCCACACACCACAGACCATCGTCCACGCCCCGGGCAACCTGATCCGCGCACTTGTCGACATGTCCGGGTACGGCAGCCGCACGCAGCGCGGGACGTCACGCCGCCGCAAGGACTACGGCGCCGTGGTGAGCGTCCGTGACATGGGCTCCCGCGACAAGCTCCGAAACTTCACCCAGCGCCAAGACATCCTCAAGTTCCGCCGGTTGATCGAGAGCAGAGTTTTCGCACATGTACTTGACTTCCTCGACGAGCACGACGTCGACACCTCCGAGGTACGCGCCCAGCGGGCCACCATCCTCTACAACAACGGCATCCTCGTGGGCGGTGACATGAGCGTGAATGACGGGAGCGTCAGCAACCAGGTATCCGAGCCAGCACAGGGGTGAAGGGACTCGCATGAACAACCGGGGCATCACGGTCGGCCGGGACATGAACGTGAACCACGGACAGGTGACCAATATCGTCCAGACAGAAGGGCAGCCGCATCGACGGCACGACGTGGATGTGCTGGTCATTACCGCGTTGGTGGAGGAGTACGACGCGGTGAAGCAGGTGCTCGGGCGAGAGCGGTGGGAGGAGCACGGCACCGTCGGATCGGCGCCCTTCGCCACCACCACGGCCGACGGGCTGTCGGTGGCGCTGGCTCGGCCGACCACGATGGGCGGACGGAGCACAGCCCCAATCGCCACCGCCCTCACCGATCGACTGCGACCCGCCTGTTTGGCGATGAGCGGAGTGTGCGCGGGCAAGCCCAGTGCCACCGCCCCTGGGGATGTTGTGGTCGCTTCTCCGGCCTACCAGTGGGACGAAGGCAAGTACGTCAAAGAATTGTTCCGCCCCGACCACCAACAGCTTCCCTTGGACAGCCGGTGGCTACGTGCGGTGCAGGCCTTCGAGCCGTCGGGCCTGCCAAGTCATGGCACCGCCACCGACGAGGAGGCGAAGGTTTGGTATCTGGAACGACTCCTCAAGGACGAGAACCCTCGTACCCATCCCGCTCGGGACCGCTATTTTCCGCGCACAACCTGGCAGGCGCGACTGGCGCAATGGGAGTCGGAGGATCTGATCGCCTGGCGCGACAGCGCCCTGGCGCTGACCGAGACCGGCCGCAAGCTCATCCAACGCGCCCTGTACAACGACGTGGACGGCCCGGACCGCCTGCCCTTCGAGGTCGCCGCGGGGCCGATGGCCAGCGGCGGCGCGGTCATGGCGGATCCCGAGACGTGGAACCGCCTCGAGGTCAACCAGCGCAAGATCCTGGCCCTGGACATGGAGGCTGCGACCATCGCCACTGTCGCGCACGAACGGCAGGTGCCGCACTGGCTTGTCGCCAAGGGCGTGATGGACCACGCGGATCTCGACAAGGACGACCGGTTCAAGGCGTTCGCCGCCCGGGCTTCGGCCGAGGTTCTCTTCGCCCTGCTCGGAGGTCTACTGAGGCCCGTGGCGGCTTCAGCGCCCGTGCCCCGGCAGGGCGGCGCCGTTCCCGAACTGGTCAAAGCCCAGGTTGTTCGTGGGCTCACCTATGACTGGCAGGATCTCGCCGATTACCTCGGGATCCCCTCTCATCAGGTACGCCGGTTTCGCGCTGGCGATGAAGCGTACGAGGTGTGGCTCTGGCTGCAGAGCCGAGACCGTCTGGCGGAACTGCCAGACGCACTGGAGGAGATCGGCCGCGAAGACCTCGCCGGCCTGCTACGCCCGCACCTCTGATGACGTCAGGCCCGGGCGCGGAGCATGACCTCCTCGTCGGTCAGCGGACTGCTCGGGTGGTGACTCAGAGACATCGGAGTACGAGCCTTGTGCGGTGCCTCGCCCTCGAGTGCGACGTAGAACTCGCCCGCAGTCAGGTTGCCGATATCCGGCACGTCGCCCCCCTTCGCCTTTGCCATCTCCCGTGCGGCCTCGATTTGTGCGGGCACGCCGAGCCGGCCGAAGAAGTGAGTTGCGGCATTGCCGGGGATGCGGTTGTGCAAGTTCTTCGGCGCCTGCGTCGCGAAGATCAACCCTAGGCCGTACTTGCGGGCCTGCGAAGCCAGTGCGAGCGTGCTTTGCGTGCAGCCAGTCATCGCTCCCGAAGGTGCGAACGTTTGCGCTTCGTCCATGACCAGCAGACCCAGCAGCGGGCGATCCCTGGCAGGATTTTGCTTGATCCAGCTGAAAAGCCCCATCTGCAGCTGGTTCACGAAGCTCTGCCGGGCTTCATCTCCAGGCAGCCCGATGAAGCTGATGACGGAGATGCGAGCCCGCTTGCCTGGTGACGGAGTCAGCAGCGTTCCTGGGTCGGCCGGGGTACCGACGCCGGCGAACAGCGGATCATTGTCCATTGAGGCCGTCAGGGTCCGTGCCAGGCCCGAGGCGATCTTGGCCGCGCCGGCGAGCTCGCTGACCCCGTCGGGCAAATCCGACAGGAGCGCGATCAGGGTGCGAATGTCCTTGCCACCCTGCCGGCCGAAGTGCTCGATGGTGCGCCGGAGCACAGCCTTTCCCAGATGCGACTTTTCGGTACGGCCGGTGAGATTGGCTTGCGGAGCGATGGTGGTTACCGCCGCTTCGACCGCTGCGGCGAACTCATCGGGATCGTCCAGCACGCTCTCGAAATCTGGCAGCGGCTGGAAGCTCAACGGCCGGCCTGCCTCACGTCGCGGTGTCCACGTGACGACTTCGGTCTCGGCCAGGTACCGGGCCGCGCGGTCGGGATCATCCGGCGCCCAACTACCGGGCGGAGTCGGCCACGCGTCGCCCAACCGCGCCAGGTCATTGTTTGGATCCAGCACGATCGCCGACACGCCCTGCAACGCGCATTCCTCGACGAGGCGGCGCAGCAGCACGGTCTTGCCGGAGCCGGAAGCGGCGAAGATGGCCGTGTGCTTGCGCAGCGCTTCAAGCGAGAGGGAGACGGGCAAACCGTCCTCGATTCCCGCGCCGATGGCGAAGCCGGCAGTGCGTTCGTGCAACGGCGGAGCGTCCGGTTGGACGTCACCAGTCCAGAGGTCAGCGTCAGCCAGCGCCTCCTTGAAGAGCCTGATCTGCTCGGTGGGCCGATAACGGACCAGCCACGCCTGCAGAATGGCCGGGTTCTCGTTCCGCAGACCGTGCAGGGCGGCGAGAGTCCGCAGGTCCGACTCGTCGACCGTCAGCGTCACTCCGCCGTCGCGCTTGAGTTGCTCGATGACCTCCTGCGTCTTGGCCGACTGACTCCACTCGGCGTTGCGCAGCAGGAAGAGTTTCCGCTTGGCGACCTCCGAGGTGAGCCCGGCTGCCGTGCGGGCGCGGCGAATCCGGTGCAGGGCGGCGACACCGTGGTGGGTGTCACTGATCGCCCGGAAGGCCCAATGCACCTGATCCTCGGTACGAGACTGGTCGGGCGAGTGTTCCCGCTCTTCCTCCGAACGCTCATCGAGGTCGCGCCGGAGGCGGGCGTGCAGATCCGGCCTGGAACTCGGTGGCGCATCGATGCTGAACCGCTGGCCACCATCGCCCCGTTCGGCGATCCACGCCTGCAGGCCCGCAGCGAGCATTGCAGGAAACGTGCTGTCCTCCGTGTCGCGTTCAAGGGGGGAGGTGACGTCGGCGTCCCGCTTAAGCTCCTCGAAGTGGGTCTCGATCCGTGCCAGCTCGTCGTCGGCGACGGAGGGCACCGTCACGGGCGCGCTGGTCAGCGCCGTCTCGCTGGGGACATCGCTCAGCTGCTCAAGCTCGCGCACCTCATCGCGGATCAAACAGGCCCGGATGTGCCGGTCCACATCCATGATCAGCTTGCGGGGTGTGTAGCGGTGGGCTCCTTGGAACGCCCCTTCGCGGACGGGCCAGGTCGGATAGGGCGGCGTGTAGCCGATTTCGGCAAAGCGTGGGGCGAAGCGCCTCGCGATGATTTCGCGGGCGATGGTGGCGTCCCGAATTCCCTCGAGCGTCGGACAGCGGCGGAACCGAGGCGCGAACGACGCCGGCGCCTTCTCTACGAGACGAGCCCACGTGGTCGAGAGGGTGGCCACCACCGTGAGCGTCCGCCGGGTCGTGTCCCGCAGGTCGGTCAGGCCGTGGGCGAGGCTGGCGAGCAGGATCGCCTGCCGCGCATCCACCACACCCGAGGAGGCTCCCGTCAGGTCTTCGTGCAGCGCTGCCTGGGCGACCGCTGTGTCGATCTGATCGAACGCCATAACCGAGGGACCGGTGATCGCGAGAAGCCAGGAGATCTCCCGAACAAGCTCCTGAGAGGTGTGAGGTCGGGGACGAATTCCCCACTCTCGCCGCTCCTCGGTGGCCCCCTCTCTACCGGCGTCGAAGAAGTCGGCCGCAATGTCCTGGTGCTCCTCGTTGTCCGAGGCACGCAGGGCGAGTGCGCGCAGGGTGTCGCGGCACTCATGGGCGACGTGGCTGTCGTACCCGCGCAGCCCGCTGACGAAAGAGTCGAGCGCGGGACGGGTCAGCTCGCTCTCGCCGATTACCGCACGCCGGTCGGCTCGTGGTGCCCCGATCCGGGATGCCAGGCGGCGCAGCAGCAACCGCAACTGGGTCTCGCCGTCCGGCATCTCTCGCGCCAGGCCGTCGAGCAGGAAGACCAGCATCCCGTCCCAGAAATGGCGGCCGTCGAGCAGACCGATCAGGAAGAAGTAGCCCCCCTGCTGCTGCACCCGTTCGCGCACCCAACCCAGCAGATGCGTCTTGCCGGTGCCGTGCCGGCCATCCAGCACCAGGCCGATCGGACTTGAGTCCGCGCTCGCCTCGGCCTCGGCGATACCGTCGCGCACGTCCCGCACCACTGACTGGTGAAGCCCATCCACGTGGAAGTGCGATGGACGCCACACGTCGTCGGGCGCCTGGACCCAGCTGAGCCGGAGTGCGGCGAGCACCGTGCGCTGCTCTTCGTTCATCATTGGCCGATCGCCAGCTTGTGCCGATCCTCACCGCCGATGTGGATGGCAGCATTCCGCTCTCGGACGCCGATCCGGTGGCCAAACGGCTCAGGCTCCAGGCTAACGTCCGGCGAGTCCAACATGCCCTCCAGGGCCTTGTCGAGCGCGGACTTCGACACGTCGGCAAGCAGGACACGAAGGTCGGCAAGCTCGACCCAGTCCCCGGGCGCGCTCGCCAGTTTCCCGTACGCGGCGCGCACCCGGCCAGGGAGATCCGTTGGCTCGGCCCGGTCGACCCCGCTCGCCGATCGCTGAAAGAGTTTCTGCTGCGCCAGAACGGCGGCCCAGTACAACTCTCGCTCCTTGGCCGAGCGCTTCTCCCCCTCCGGCACGCGGCCCTGCTCCAGCGTCAGTGGCTCGAGGAGTGCCTTGACACCCTTGTCGGTAATCGAGTGCCGGTACGGGCTCGGCTTGGTCCTGGAGATGATGTAACCGTCCGCGTTGAGCTTCGCGTAGTCCGGGCTCTTCAGCCGGACACCGTAGATTTCGGCCATCTCGCTGTTCGAGATCTCCCGGCCCTCGGCCCGAAGGATGATCAAATACGCGTACTCCGCGGAGGTCAGGTCGGAAGCCATCAAGGGTCCTCTCATTCACGACTAATGATCTGGCCGTTCGCGTCCAGCCCGAAGGCCCGCAGCCGGATCAGCGACGGATGGTCCTGCGCTGTGTACAGGCCCAGGAGCCGCTCGGCCGCACCTGCCGTTCCGGCGTTCAACTCGGCACGAAGGTTCACCTCGTCACGCAGGTCGAACAGGAGCGAGCAGAGCTTCCCCGGGGCCTCGGGATCTCCCTCGTCGACTGCTTTTCGCAGCGCGTCGATCTCGTACGAGGCGTCGGCGCTCCGATCGGCGTCGCGTTCGAGCTTCGCTAACCGAAGCTCGGCGGCCCGGTCCCCCGCCTCGGCGCGTGCCCGTAACAGCTCGACCTCTCCCCATCCGGCGTAGAGGTCGGCCAATGCCTCCGCAGACCGCAAGTCACCCTGCTCGGCCCGTACTCGCAGCTCGCGCAGGCAACCGCGTTCCAACAGAATCTCCACCAGCCGGTCGGTAGCCATCGCGTCACCGGCCGCGGCTTCCTGGCGCAGGCCGTCGCAAACGCCGCCATCGGCAAGGATCTCGGCGATCTCGGCAGGTATCTGCCGCGTCCGGCGGCCGCCTCGCGGTCTGACATGATCTGTCCTGCTCCGAAGCTCCTGCAATCGGGACAGTTTCTTGACGGCCAGCCGGTCCTCCGGGTGGGCTGCTACTCGCTCGGTGAGCATCTGCTGTGCTTCTGCGAGCCGGTCCTGCCGAACGAAAAGATCGACCAGTTCTGCGCTGGCGCGGCCGTCGTCGAACTCCGCCACGAGCCGGCTCAGCGCGATTTCGGCATAGCGATAGCGGAGCCGGGAGGAGGCACCGTCGGCCAGCCGTCGCAGATCATCCCGCCGGTGCAGCATTGTCGCGAGGGCGTGCCACGCCTCGTGCGGGATTGTTTCGGTTCGTCGTTTACTCCGGACGTGCTGGGCGAGATAGTCCGCAATCGTGTAACCGGCGAGCGTGCCCGGACGCCCATCGTCTGCCGGGAGCAAGGGCGAAACGTCCCCGTAGAGGGGGCCGGTCGCGTGCGGCAGTGCCTGGGTCAGCCAATCTTGCGTCGGCTGCACGCGGTGGCGCGGCCGGAGATAGCCGAACATGGCATTCGCCAGCAGTTCCTCGCTGAGCGGAGATTGCACACCGAGCCGGTGTGCGTCGGCTGCGGCGGTGATCATTGCCTTGACGTAGGCGTTGGCGGGCTGTTCCCAACACATCACCAGCCTCGGCCCGCCGGCGAGAACCTGTGTCATGCCCACCTCTTCGGACTTCAGCGCGTCGCGGATCCGGCTGTCCTGGCGGGCAACCTCCTCCGCTTTCGCCCGCTCGGCGGAGTTCAGCGAATCGGGAACGGGTACCACGAATGCCCCTTTTACCAGGGCGTGGACGTCCTCGCGGCCCGCCGTCCAGTGGGCGTACTGATCCGGCCACAGCGTTCCAACCACTAAATTTCCGTGCCGCACCAGGGCGCGGACACACTCGGAGGTGAGCGGTGGATGACCGCCCAGATACTGGTGCAACTCGTCGAGCCAAAAGACCATGCCACGCGGCGGCGAATTCTTCCACTTCAGCAGATCGGACGCCTCGGCCGGCTGAATCAGCCACCAGTCCGGAACCAGTTCGTACACCGCTTCGTACAAGGACCTGGTCTTTCCGGTTGAGGATCCACCCACCAGGACGACAAAGTTCCCGCGGTCGGGCAGCTTCGAGGCCAGTGCGGTCCTCAGCAAGAAATCGAAATCACGCGTCACATAGGACGGTAAGTCGTCGTCACCGGATGCGGTCGGAATGGCACTGTGAATGCCGAGCTCCCGAGGAATTGCCATATCGACGCGTGGCCGGTCCAGCAATCCCCTTCACCGCCCCTTGATCGGTGGCCAACGATCGAACCGAGGCTATCTCACCAGAGCGAAGATCACCATAAGTGAACGGGTTGACCACGGACCGCAGCCACCGGTGCTCCAGAACGGCAGGCTAGTGGCATCCTCGGCCCTGTCCGACACCGTTCAATGTCCGTGCGCGTCGTACGCCTTCCACTCCTCGGCCGGGGTGAGCGGGACTGGCGTGGGCCGCCGCACCCCGGTCGTCAGCTCGATCCGGCGGCCTTCGGCTGCCGACTGGAGCAGCGTGGTCATCGTTTCGAGTACGTGCAGCGCGAGGTCGCCGCCCGCGCGCGGCGGACGCTGAGCGTCGGCCCGGACGAAGTCGATCAGGCCGATGCCGCGGGACGACTCGGCGTATCCGGCCTGCGGTTCGAGAACGCGCCATTCGGTGCCGCCGAGCGCGAAGAGGCGGACCTCCCCGTCGAAGTGGTTCGGGTCGGGTACGGCCAGGGTGCCGGTCTCCCCTCGTACCTCGATCGGCGCGGCAGCCGTCGTGACGCCGTCGAAGCTCGTGGTGATGGTGGACAGGGCACCGTTGGCGTGTTCGAGCACGCCTGTCACGTGGGTGTCCACCTCCACCGGGATCCGCTGGCCGGTGCGCGGGCCCGAGCCGATGACGCGCTCGGCACGCAGCCGGCTGGCGGCTCCGAGCACCGCGCGCACCGGCCCGAGCAGGTGGATGAGCGCCGAGATGTAGTACGGCCCCATGTCCAGCAACGGGCCGCCGCCCGGGGCGTAGTAGAAGTCGGGGTTGGGGTGCCAGCGCTCGTGCCCCGCGGTGACCATGACGGCCGACGCGGACATCGGGCGTCCGATGAGCCCGCCGTCGATCGCCGCCCGCGCCGTCTGCGTACCCGTGCCCAGGACGGTGTCCGGCGCGCAGCCGACGCGTACGCCGGCCGACGCGGCCCGTTCGATGATCGTGCGACCCTCCGGGAACGTCACGGCGAGCGGCTTCTCGACATAGACGTTCTTGCCCGCGTCGATCGTGGCGAGGGAGATGTCGGCGTGCGCCGCGGGGATGGTGAGGTTGAGCACCGTCCGCACGTCCGGGTGGGCGAGCAGGCGCTCGACGCTCAACGCCTCGGCCCCGGGAATGAGGGCGGCGGCCTCGGCGGCCCGGGAGGCGTCGAGGTCGGCCAGTGCGGCGACGCGCACCGCGGGGTGGTTCGCGAGGGTGTCCAGGTACGCGCGGGAGATGACCCCGAGACCTACGATGCCGACGAGGTGCGGGTCGCCCACCGCATTCCCCTCTCGATGACGGTACGGACGCTCGGGTGCTCCAGCACGTCCAGGCTGTGCCCCGGGGTCGTCACGACGATGCGCCCGGCACCCCAGCGCCGGGTCCAGATGGCGGGCGAGGTGACCGGCCGGTGCCACGGGTGCCACGCCTGGGTGGGGTGGGTCGTCACGGCCAGGACGTCGACGAGGTCGTCGTGCAGCACCCAGTACTGTTCGGTGACCAGGTCGAAGTCGTCGATGCCGGCGGTGATCGGGTGCTCCCGGCCGAGGTCGGTGACGCGCACCGGGTGCGGCAGGAAGTTGTCCTCCGGGCCACCGTGCCGCTCGCACGGCTCCTTGCCCGGGTGGGTGGCGAACTGGCCACCGACCAGATGCAGGTATTCGGATGACGCGCGGAACGAGTCGACGATGCCGCCGTGCCAGCCGGTGAACCCCGTGCCGGCGACGACCGCCGCGCTGAGGCCCGCGACCTGCTCCGCGGTGATCTGCGACATCGTCATGCACTGCACGATGAGGTCGGTGTCGGCCATCTCGGCGGCATCGGCGTAGACCTCGGTCGACTCCTCGACCCGTACGGCATAGCCGCTGTCCTTCAGGAAGGGGAGGAACAACTCCGTCGCCCTGACCGGCTGGTGACCCTCCCACCCGCCCCGCACCACAAGTGCTCTCCGCTGCGCCACCCTCGCTCCCTCCCCCGGTTGGTCGCCACCGGGTTGACCGCTCGCGCCCCGACGATGCCCGTGAATGTCACGCACCGAAAACCGTACTAGGGGTTGCTGCGGTGCGCCCGTCAGCCGGCGGCCGGTGTGCTCTCGCGGACCGTACGCCGGGTGGACCGTCTGAGCATCGCGAGTTCCTCCGGGGTGAACGGAGGAGCCTTCAGCGGCGGGTGGGTGGGCCCGCTGCGCAGCGCCGCGAGGACGCGCGGTTCCATCAGGCTGCTCACCGGGGCCGCGAGTGTGACGACGTCGAAGAGTGCCGACGCGATCTCCGGCTGCCGGGCGGCGGCCGTCCCGATCGCGTCCGTCATCTCCCGTCGAGCGTTGGCCTGCTGCGGCAGCAGACGGTCGTCGCCGCTGCGTACCCGGCAGTTGGGGTAGCAGATGTCCTGCGTGGTGGCGAACGTCCAGGCCTCGTCGACGACGTCGGCGAGGCCGCGCATGACGCGCCGCATCGTCGCCGGGCCGGCGTCGCCGGTGGACAGTTCCCGGTCCAGGACTGCGGCGCTGCGGGCGGCGGTGACCATGCCGTGGCCGTACGACGGGTTGAACGAGGCCATCGAGTCGCCCAGCAGGAGCAGGCCGTCAGGCCAGTCGGCGGCGCGCTCCGGGTACAGGCGGCGGTTGGCGGTGCTCCGCGACCGCTGGACCGAGGTCAGTGGCTCCGCGCCACCGATCAACTCCGCGATGATCGGGTGCCGCAGGTTGCCGGCGAACTCGGTGAAGGACGCGTCGTCGGCCGACGGCTCGCCGCCGCGGGTGCCGGACAACGCGACGATCCACCGGTCGCCCTCGATCGGCAGAAGGTATCCGCTCTGACCAGGGCGCCCGTCGCGGTGGTCCGGCTGCACGCTCACCCCGGGAAAGCTGCCGTCCACCCACTCCGGCACCCGGAACAGCCGCGTGGCGTACGTGATGCCGGTGTCGACGAGGTCCTCCTCGACCGGCCGCAGCCCCAACTCCGCGAGCCACCGCCGGGTCGCCGACGAGCGACCGGTGGCGTCCACGACGAGGTCGGCGGCCAGCTCGGTGGTCTCGCCGTCGGCCACCGAACGCACCGCGACGCCGGTCACCGTCTCGGCCGAGCCGAGCAGGCCGTCCGCCTGCGTGCGATCCCGCACCACGATCCTCGGATCGGCGCGCACCCGCTGGCGGACGGTCCAGTCCAACAGGTCCCGGCTGGCGGAGAGCATGAACTGCGCCTCGGGGAACCGGTGCTGCCACCCGTACGCGCTGAACAGGGCGTTGCCGGTGGGGATGCTGACGCGCTTCGCGCCGGCCCGCAACAGCTGCTGGGTCAGGCCGGGCAGCAGGGTGTCGAGCACCCGCGCGCCGCTGGACCACAACTGGTGCAGGTGCCGGGCCTGCGGAAGCCCGGTACGCGGCTGTGGGCCGGGCGCGCCCAGGTCGTCCCGGTCCACCACGGTGACCGTGCCGAAGTGCCGGGCGAGGACCTGCGCGGCGAGCATGCCGGCGAGTCCGCCACCGAGGACGACGGCCCGGCGCTCCGCCGGGTTCACCGCGTGGCCCGGGTCGTCGGGGCCGCCGTACGCGCCACGCGGCGGACCGCCGAGGCGTGGCGGGCAGGGTCGGTCATGGAGTGTCCTCTCGCGTTCGATGAAGGTTGGTGCGCGGCGGGGTGAACCCGCCGGCCGCTGCCGTCACTGAGGTGCGGGACCCCACCGGAGCAGGCTCGCGCCGAGGCTCATGCCGCCGCCGAAGCCGGCGAGCAGGACCAGGTCACCGGGGCGTAGCCGGCCTTCGCGGTTGGCATCGTCGAGCGTCACCGGGACCGAGGCGCTGCCCACGTTGCCGTACCGCTCCAGGGTCCGACAGGTGTGTGCCCCGGCCAGGCCGCACCGCTGCACCAACTCGCTCAGCAGCACCCCGTTCGGCTGGTGCGGCACGAAGTGGTCGATGTCGTCCAGGCCGACGCCGGCCCGTTCCGCCAGACCCCGCATCGCGGGCGGGACGTGCTCGAAGACGAAGTCGCGCACCCCGCGGCCGTCCATCCGGAAGAAGTGGCCGCCGGCGGCCACCGTCTCCGCCGACGCCGGCAGGCGGCTGCCGCCGGCCGCCACGTGGATCAGCCCGTGTGCGGACCCGAAGCTGGACAGGTCGAAGGCCAGGAAGCCGCTCCCCTCGGGCGCGGGGCCCACCACCGCCGCGCCCGCCCCGTCACCGAGCAGCACGGCGGTGCGGCGGTCGTCGAAGTCCAGCGACCGGGAGTACACGTCCGCACCGATCACCAACGCGTAGCGGTCGTCCTCGCCCACCGCCAGCAGGCTGTGCGCGAGCGCCAACGCGTAGACGAAGCCGCTGCACACCACGTTGACGTCGAAGCACGCCGCCCGGGTGGCGCCG
This sequence comes from Micromonospora sp. NPDC049171, assembly GCF_040648275.1. NCBI lineage: Bacteria > Bacillati > Actinomycetota > Actinomycetes > Micromonosporales > Micromonosporaceae > Micromonospora > Micromonospora sp. NPDC049171. The sequence goes on along the minus strand of NZ_JBEZDJ010000001.1, from coordinate 37,617 downwards.
AGCGCGTCCTGCACGAGGTACGAGGTGGGCGGCTGCGGTGAGTCCCCGGTGGAGGTGGAGACGATCACGTAAGCCAGTTGGTCCGCCGACAGTCCGCTCTGCGCCAGCGCCCGCTCGGCGGCCTTGACCGCCAGGTCGGAGGTGGCCTCGTCGGGGGCGGCGTAGCGCCGGGAGGCGATCTGGGTCTTGCGCTCGATCCAGGACGGGTCGAGCCCCATCCGCTCGGCCAACTCCACGCTCGTCACCTCCTGCTTGGGCAGGTAAGACCCGGTGCCGAGGATGCCCGTGCCGCGCGCCCTCACAACGCCTCCGCCGCGACCGGCAGGCGCAGCGGGTTGATCCGCTGCTCGCCGATCCGCTCCCGGGCCGCCCGGTCGGTGACGCCGAGCCCCGGCTCCGGCGCCAGGCAGAGCACCCCGACCTTGCCGATGTGCGAGTTGGTCTGCACCAGCCGGGCCGCCTCACCCACCTCGGCGAGCTGGTAGCTGCGCGACAGCGCCGGCGACAGGTGCCCCAGGTCGAACAGGCGGATGCACTCCGTGTTCTCCTGGAGATTGGCCACGTGGCTGCCGATCACCCGCTTCAGGTTCATCCACAGGTACCGGTTGTCGTACTGGTGCTGGTAGCCGGTGCTGGAGCCGCAGGTCACCACCGTCCCGCCGCGCCGGACCAGGAACACCGACAGGCCGAAGGTCGCCTTGCCGACGTAGTCGAACACGATGTGCGGGTCGCCGCCCGCCCGCTCCCGGATGATCCGGCCGAGGCGCTTGCCGGCGGCGACGGTCTCCTCCGGCCCGTCCTCCGCCCCGCCCAGGCCCAGCTCCTCGCGGTCGACGACGATGTCGCAGCCGAGCCGGCGCAGCAGCTCCGCCTTCTGCGGCGAGCTGACCACCCCGACCGGGATGCCGCCACCGTTCTTCACCATCTGCACGGCATAGGCGCCGAGGCCGCCGGTGGCGCCCCAGATCAGCACGATGTCGCCCTGCTTCATGTCCGCGCCCTGCCGGCTCACCAGCATCCGGTACGCGGTGCCGGCGCAGAGCGTCACCGAGGCCGCCTCCTCCCACGTCAGGTGGGCGGGCTTGGGCAACAGCTGGGTGGCCCGGACGACCGTGTAGTGGGCGAGCCCGCCGAAGTTCGTCTCGAAGCCCCACGCCCGTTGTTCGTTGCCCATCATCCCGTCACCGTGGGTGGCGGGCTCCTGGTCGTCGACGTAGGCGGGGCTGACCACCACGTGGTCGCCGACCCGCCAGTGCCGCACCCCGACGCCGACGCGCACCACGACGCCCGCGCCGTCGGAACCGACCACCTGGTACGGCTGGTCGTGCCGGCCGGCGAAGCCCCCGGTGGCGGCGAACCGCTTCAGGAAGCCGAACGACGGCATCGGCTCGAACATCGCCGACCAGACCGTGTTGTAGTTGATCGAGCTGGCCAGGACGGCGACCAACACCTCGTCCGGGGCCAGCTCCGGCATCGGCACCTCGCCGACCCGCAGGGACTTACGGACGTCCTTGTCCTCGACGCCGGTGAACATCTTGACGTCCTCGACCCGCAGGTGCGCGGCGAGGTAGCGGTCCGGCACCGGCGCCGCGGACAGCGTCTCCGGGGAGGCGCCGGCGAGTACGGCCTCACTCAGTGGGTCCATCGGTCTACTCCTGCGGGTCGGCGAGGTCGGGGAGGATGTCGCCCAGGGGACGTTCCGGATCTGCGGCGATGGACGCCAGGAGCCCCTCGAAGGCTCGGCTCCAGCGGGCGACCGCGCCGGCCGGGAAGAGGCCCGACCGGTGGTTGATCGAGATGAAGATGTTGTCGTACGCCACCGCCGCCTCGACCCGCAGCGGGTGCTCGGTCTGGGCGAGGACCTGCACCGGCGCGGCACCCAGGAGGGACATGAACTGACCCAGGTTGGTGCCGAAGCCCGGCAGGGTCTCGCTGACGAAATAGCTCTCGAAGATCGGCTGCTCGACGGGAACGCCGGTGATCTCGTACAGGGCGGCCGGCGTCACGTACTCGTGTTGGTTGAGCGTCGAGATCCGCTGGTGCAGTTCGTTGAGCCAGGCCAGCAGCGGCGTCGACCGCTCCACCCGAGCCCGCACCGGCAGCACGTTGAACAGCAGACCGACCGCCTGGTCGACGTCGACCGAGGTGGTGCTGCGGCCGGAGTAGACAGCCCCGCAGACCACGTCCGGCGACGCGCTGATCGCGCTGAGCATGAGTGTCCAGGCGCCGTGCAGCACCGTGTTGAGGCTGATCCCGGACTCGGCGGCCAGCCCGCTGAGCCGGATCGACACCTCCTGGCTGACCTGCACCGTCTCCTGCAACAGCGTCGGCACCAGCTCGGTGCTCCGCTGCGCCGGGGGCAGGGTGATGGGTGCCAGCGGGAACGCCACGTCCGCGAGTTCCCGTCGCCAGAACTCCTCGACCGACGTCGTGTCCCGCTGCGCCTGCTCGGTGCAGAAGTCGCCGTACACCCGGGACACGGGCCACGCCGCCGGCTCGCGACCCGCCAGGATCGCGCCGTACGTCTCCAGCAGGTTGACCACCATGATCTGGTAACTCCAGCCGTCCTGCCCCGGGAGGCTGAACATGTGGATGTGCTCCCAGGTGTCGTGCTCCAGGCGGAAGAGCGCCAGCCGCATCTGCGGCGGCGTCCCGTCGAACCCGCGCCGTCGCTGCGCCTCGACGTACGTCTCGATCCGCCGGTGCTGCTCGGTCTCGGAGACCCCGCGCAGGTCGAACCGCTCGATCGGCAGTCGGACGTCGCGGTGGACGACCTGGATCCAGCGGCCGGTGTCATCGCGCTCGTAGCTGGCCCGCATCGACTGGAAGCGGTCGATGGTGTGCTGCCAGGCCCGCTCCAGCGCGTCCGGGTCGAGGCCCCCGTTGGTGAACCGGAACCGCTGGTGGGTGACGTTTATCCCCAGGCCAGGGTTGCGCAGCGCGGTCTCCAGCATGCGCTGCTGGGTGCCCGTGGTCGGGAAGGCGTCCTCCGCGTCGGAGAAGTGCGCCCGGGCCCACTCCAACAGGGCCGGGTCGCGCTCGGCGACCTTCTCCGTCTGCACCGCCCCCCGGGCGCCGACGAGTTCGGCCAGCTCCGCGATGGTCGGGCTCTGGAACACGTCCTGCGGGTTCAGCGCCATGCCCCGGGCGTTGGCCCGGCTGACCATCTGGATGCCGAGCAGGGAGTCCCCGCCGAGGGCGAAGAATCCACTGTCGACGCTCACCTCCTCCAGGCCGAGCACGTCCCGCCAGATCGCCGCGAGTTGCTGCTCCACCTCGGTACGTGGGGTGACCACCTCACCGGTGGCGTGCAGCGCCCGCACCGGCATCGGCAGGGCCCGCCGATCGAGCTTGCCGTTGGCGTCGGTCGGGAACTCCGCGATGGCGACGACGGCCGAGGGCAGCATGTAGTCGGGCAGGCTGTCCCGGACGAAGCGCGGGATGTCGGTGCTCAACCACCGGCTCAACTCGAGCAGGCGGGGATTGTTGGTGTAGTGCCGCGAGGTGCGGCCGGGCAACACCGGGTCGGCCCAGTCGGCGACGTACGCCGACCCGGGCCGCCGGAACGTCACCCGGTAGCGGCCGTCGTCGGCACCACCGACCCACGCCACGTCGACAACGTAACCCAACTCATCGGCGAGCGCCCACCACGTCTCGGGCTCCACCCCGTCGGCCGGCTCGTAGCGCAGGTCGGACACCAGCCGGTCGTCGGCGGCGTCCCGGGCGGCCCTGCGGAAGCCGTTGATGCCGGCCAGCCGGGCGTTCGGGACGTCGTCCACCCGCAGCGCCTCGGGCCGGTCCTCGGTGAGCAGGCGGCGGACCTCCGCCACCGACGTCCACGGTGTACGGATCGGCTCGGCCGACGGCGTGACCGGCTCCCCGATGTGCAGGATCACGTCGTAGCGGTAACGGGTGAGCTCGTTGTGGTGCTCGCCGCGCTTGAGCATCAGCTCGACCCGTGCGATGCCGGGCACCTCCTCGCGCAACGCGGTGAAGAACTCCGGTGCCACGACGAGCTCCCGCTCGTGCTGGGTGCGCTGCTGCACCCGGCCGCGGAGTCGTCCGAGGGTCAGACCGGGCTCGGCGCGGGCCACCTCGACCTCGACGTGGAAGGCGTCCAGGGTCGGCAGGTGCCTGAGGTCACCCAGGAAGACCGCCCCACCCGGGCGAACCTGGGCCACCACCTGAGCGATCACCGCACGCAGGTAGGAGGGGTCGGGGAAGTACTGTGCCACCGAGTTGACCACGACCGCGTCGAACCGCTCGTCGGCCAGGCCGGTGAAGTCGTTGGCATCGCGTTGGAAGAGCTCGATGTCGACCCCGTCGGGCAGCCCGGGCAGCAGGTTCTCCCGGACGTAGTCGAGCACGGTGCCCGAGATGTCGGTGCCCCGGTACGCCTCGGCGTGCGGTGCGATCCGGGCCAGCAGCATGCCCGTGCCGCAGCCGACCTCCAGCACCCGGCGCGGCATCAGGGCGAGGATGCGCTCCACCGTGGAGTCCAGCCAGATCCGCATCTCCGCTTCAGGGATCGGCTCGTCGGTGTAGCTGCTGTTCCAGCCGATGATGTTGAAGTCGGTCTCGGTGACGTCGGTGTCGCGCCCGTAGCTCTGGTCGAACAGGTTCTGCCACTGCGCCACCCGGTCCTCGGCGGACGCCTCCGGGGCGGTGGCGTCCTCGGCGGGGATGACGTACGCCACGAGCTGCTTGTCCTCGGCGTCGTGCGGCAACTCCCGGGCCAGGACCACCACCTCGTCGACGGCCGGGTGCCCGGCCATCGCCGTCTCGATCTCCTCCAGCTCGATCCGCATCCCGCGCACCTTGACCTGGAAGTCCGTGCGGCCCAGGAACACCATCGTGCCGTCGGGCAGGAACCGGGCCAGGTCGCCGGTCTTGTAGAGGGTGGTGCCCAGGTCCGGGCGGAACGGGTCCGGCAGGAACCGCTGCTCGGTCAGTTCCGGGCGGCGGTAGTAGCCCCGGGCCACGCCGATGCCACCGATGTACGCCTCGCCGGGCGTACCGATCGGCACCGGGTTGAGGTGTCGGTCGAGGACGTAGGTCTGGGTGTTGGCGATCGGCGGCCCGAGCGACACCACACCCGGGTCGCGGGGGCACTCCCAGCAGGTGCTGTCCACCGAGCATTCGGTGGCGCCCCACAGGTTGTGGATGGTCGCGCCCGGCCAGCGCTCGTAGAGCGCGCGGATGGACGTCGGGGGCAGCGCCTCGCCGCTGGCCATCACCCGCACCACGGACGTACACCGCTCGATACCGGGGTGTTGCAGGAACACCCGGAGCATCGACGGCACGAAGTGCAGGGTCGTGATCCCGTGTTCCTGGATCAGGTTGCTCAGGTACTCGGGGTCCTTGTGCCCCTCGGGTCGAGCCACCACCATCCGGGCGCCGGTCAGCAGCGGCCAGAAGAACTCCCACACCGAGACGTCGAAGCTGAACGGGGTCTTCTGCAGGACCCGGTCGTCGAGGGTGAGACCGAACGCGTCCTGCATCCACAGCAGCCGGTTCACCACGCCCCGGTGCGTGATCATGGCGGCCTTCGGCTGGCCGGTCGACCCGGAGGTGTAGATCATGTAGGCCAGGTCGTCCATGCCGGCGACGTTGTCCGGACGGGTGTCCGGCTCGTCGTCGAACTCTCCCGGCCGGTCCAGCGGCAGGGTCACCGCGCCGTGCTCGGGCAGGCGCTCCACCAGCCGCTCCTGCACCAGCAGCAGGCTCGGCTCCGCGTCGGCGAGCATGAACGCCACCCGCTGCGGCGGGTACGTCGGATCGATCGGGACGTACGCGCCGCCGGCCTTGAGGATGCCCAGCAGACCGACGACCATCTCCACCGAGCGTTCGACGCAGATGCCGACGGGCTGGTCCGGCCCCACGCCCATCCGGCGCAGCCGGTGCGCCACCCGGTTCGCCCGGCGGTCCAGCTCGCGGTAGGTGACCTCCACCCCCTCGAAGGTCACCGCGACCACGTCCGGCCACCGGTCGGTGGCATCCTCGATCAGCGTGTGCAGGCAACGGGTGAGCGGGTACGGCACGTCCGTGTCGTTCCACTCCACCAGGAGCTGGTGCGCCATCGCCGGCGGCAGCACCGGCAGCTGCGAGACCCGCCGGTCGAGCGGGCCGGCGAACGCCCCGAGCAGCGTCCGGTAGACGTCGAGCAGACGCTCCACGGTGGCGTGGTCGAAGATCTCGCTGTTGTACTCCACGTCCACCAGCAGGGTCTCGGCCTGCTCGGTCACCGAGATCTCGATGTCGAACTTGCTGGTGTCGGTGTGCACCTCGGCCACGTCCACGGTCGCGGCACCGGGCCGGGAGTCGCCGCTGTAGCGCTTCATGTCGAAGACGACCTGGAACAGCGGGTTGGTCGTGGCGCCCCGGTCGGGGGCCAGCTCGGCGAGCAGCGCCTCGAACGGCAGGTCCTGCTCGTCGTAGGCCCGCTTGACCGCCTGCCCGACCCGGTCGAGCAGTTGCGCGACTGTCGGATCGTCACCCAGCGCGGTCTTGAGCACCACCGTGTTGACGAAGAAGCCGACCAGGTGTTGCACGGCGTCGTGCTGCCGGTTGGCCATCGCGGTACCGATGATCACGTCGCCGGTGCCCTGCATGTCGCCCGCGTACCGGTAGAGCGCCACCTTCAGCGCGGTCAGCAACGTGGTGAACAGCGTGACACCGTGCTCCGCGCTGAATCCGCGCAACGCCGCCGAGGTGGCGGTGTCCAGGTCGAAGCTGAGGCTGCCGCCGCTGAACTTCTGCACCGCCGGTCGGGGCCGGTCCGTCAGCAGCTCCACGCCGGTCGACCCGCCGAGCAGCTCGCGCCACTGCGCCAGCCTGGCGGCGAGCCGGTCCTCGCCGAGCCGCTGCCGCTCCCAGATCGCGTAGTCGGCGTACTGCACGGGCAGCTCCGGCAGCTCCGGGCGACGGCCCTCGACGAACGCCTCGTAGGCGACCGCCAACTCCCGGGCGAAGATGCCGCCGGACCACACGTCCACCACGATGTGGTGCACGGTGACGAGCATCCGGTGCTCGGTCGGGCCGAGGCGGTACAGGACGACCCGCAGCAGCGGCCCCTCGGCCAGGTCGAACGTCCGGCGCGACTCCACCGTGACCAACCGCTCGCACTCGGCCTCCCGCTCGCCGTCGGGCAGGTCGGCGAGGTCGACCACCGGCACCGGCACGGTGAGGTGGGGTGCGATGCGCTGCCAGGCCTGGCCGTCGCGGCTCGGGAACGTGGTCCGCAGCACCTCGTGCCGCCGGACGAGCTCGTTGACCGCGTGCTCGACGGCGTCCGGCCGCACCGGGCCGTCCAGCGCCAGCGAGAACGCGGCGTTGTACGCGTAGCTGTCCGGCACGAGCTGGTCGAGGGTCCAGAGCCGCTGCTGGGCGAAGGAGAGCGGGATCTGCTCGTCCGGGGTCGCCACCGCCCGCCGTCGGCGCGCGATGCGCAGCAGCTCGACGCCGTCGTCGTCACCGCCGTCGGACGCGGCGAGTTGCGCGAGGACGAAGTCGGCGAGCGCGGTCGGCGTCGCGTGGTCGAAGACCATGCTCACCGGCAGGGTGAGCCCGGTGGCCCGGTTGAGCCGGTTGCGGACCTCCAGGGCGGTCAGCGAGTCGAACCCGAGGTCGAGGAAGTCGGCGTCCGGTGCGATCTCCTCCGGCTGGCGGTAGCCGAGCACGCTGGCTACCACCCCGGCGACCAGGCCGCCGGCGGCCGTACGCCGGGTCTGCTCGCTTCCGGTGAGCAACAGCTCGCGGGTGTCGTCGACGGTCTCGTCCTCCGCCGGCAGACCGGCGAACGGATCCTCCCCGTCGGCGGCGACGCCCGGCGCGACGGTGTCGATCCAGAACCGCTGCCGCTGGAAGGCGTACGTGGGCAGCTCGACGGCCGTGCCGTCGCCGGCGGGCAGGACGGCGTCCCAGTCCAGCCGGACGCCCGCGACGAACGCCTCCCCCAGTGACGTCAGCAACCGGTCGCGGTCGCCCTGACCGCGCCGCAGCGTGCCGAGCGTGGCGAACGGGTCGCCGACGGCCTCCAACGTCTCCTGCACCCCGGACGCGAGCACCGGGTGCGGGCTGACCTCGATGAACGTGTCGAAGCCCTGCTGGCGCAGGGCGGTGGCGGCCGACGCGAGCTGGAGCGGGCCGCGCAGCACCCGGAACCAGTACTCGGCGTCCATCTCGGTGGTGTCCAGCCACTCGCCGGTGACCGGCGAGAAGAACGGCACCGTCGCCCGAGTGGGGCGCACCTCGGCCAGGTCGGCCAGCAGGGTGTCCCGGATGCCGTCCACGTGCGGCGAGTGCGGCGCGTACCCGGCGGCGACGCGGCGGACCCGCGGCCCGCCGGCCTCGCCCGCGGCGACCAGCTCGTCGATCGCGCCGGCGTCGCCGGAGACCAGGATGGAGGACGGCCCGTTCACGGAGGCCACCACGAGTCGCCCGGACCAGCGGTCGAGAAGCTCGGTGACGGTCTCCTCGGTGGCGGAGACCACGGCCATCCCGCCCCGGCCCTCCATCACCTGGGCGATGGCCCGGCTGCGCAGCGCCGCCACCCGGGCCGCGTCGGCGAGGCTGAGCGCGCCGGCCACGTGGGCCGCGGCGATCTCGCCCTGGCTGTGCCCCAGCACGGCGTCGGGCTCCACGCCGTAGGAGCGCCACAGGGCGGCGAGCGACACCATCACGGCGAAGAGCGCCGGCTGGACGACCGCGACGCCGTCCAGCTCCGGGGCGCCGGGCGTCGCCCGCAGCACGTCGACCACCGACCAGTCCAGGTGCTCCCGAAGGGCCGCGTCACAGGCGGCCATCTCCCGCGCGAAGACCGGCTCGGTGTCCAGCAGGTCGGTGGCCATCCGTGCCCACTGTGACCCGTGGCCGGGGAAGACCAGGACCACCCGGCGACCGGCCCGGCCGGTGCCCCGGGCCACGCCCGCCGCGTCGACCCCGCGGGCCACCGCCTGCAACCCGGCGACCAGGTCGTCCCGGTGGCGGCCGACGAGCACCGCGCGGTGTTCGAAGGGAGTGCGGGCGGCCAGCGCGCGGGCCAGGTCCGCGGGGCGTAGGTCCGGCTCCGCCTGCACGTACGCGAGCAACCGCGCGGCCTGGGCGCGCAGCGCGACGGCCGACCGGGCGGAGACCACCCACGGCATCGCCACCTCCGGGGCGGCCGGCGGCTGCTCGACGGCCGGCGGCTCGGGCGCCTCTTCGAGGATGACGTGCGCGTTGGTGCCGCTCAGCCCGAACGAGGAGACCGCCGCCCGGCGCGGGCGGTCGGTGTCCGGCCACGGCCGGGTCTTGGTCACCAGCTCGACGGCGCCCGCCGTCCAGTCGACCTGCGGACTGGGGGCGTCCAGGTGCAGGGTGCTCGGCACGGCGCCGTGGCGCAGGGCCAGCACCATCTTGATCAGACCGGCGACGCCCGCCGCGGCCTGGGCGTGCCCGATGTTGGACTTGAGCGCACCCAGCAGCAGCGGCCGGCCGAGCGGCCGGTCCGCGCCGTACGTGGCGAGCAGCGCCTGTGCCTCGATGGGGTCGCCGAGGGTCGTGCCGGTGCCATGCCCCTCCACCACGTCCACGTCGGCAGTCGTGAGGCCCGCGTTGGCCAGCGCCTGCCGGATGAGTCGCTGCTGCGACGGGCCGTTCGGGGCGGTCAGGCCGCTGCTCGCCCCGTCCTGGTTGATCGCCGACCCACGGACCACCCCCAGCACCCGGTGGCCCAGCCGCCGCGCCTCGGAGAGTCGTTCCAGCACCACCACCCCGGCGCCCTCGGCCCAGCCGACCCCGTCGGCCCCCGCCGCGTACGACTTGCAGCGACCGTCGGGTGCCAGCATCCGCTGCTGCGAGGTCTCGACGAAGACCTGCGGGGTGGCCATCACCGTCGCGCCACCGACCAGGGCCAGCGAGCACTCGCCCTGGCGCAGCGCGGTTCCCGCCGCGTGCAGCGCGACAAGCGAGGACGAGCACGCGGTGTCGACGGTCATCGCCGGGCCCTCCAGGCCCAGGGTGTACGAGATCCGGCCCGAGGCGACGCTGCCGGAGCTGGTGTTGCCCAGGTAGTCGTGGTACATCAGCCCGACGAACACGCCCGTCCGGCTGCCCGCCAGGGACTTCGGGTCGATCCCGGCGCGCTCCAGCGCCTCCCAGGAGCACTCCAGCAGCAGCCGCTGCTGCGGGTCCATGGTCAGCGCCTCGCGCGGGGAGATGCCGAAGAAGGCCGCGTCGAATTCGGCGGCGTCGTGCAGGAACCCGCCCTCGCGCACGTAGGAGCGGCGTGGCCGTCCCGGCTCCGGGTCGTAGATCGCGTCGACGTCCCATCCCCGGTCGACGGGGAACGGCCCGACCGCGTCCTCACCGTCGGTGACGAGTCGCCACAGCTCCTCGGGAGTGCTGACACCGCCGGGCAGCCGGCAGGCCATCCCCACGACGGCCAGGGGCTCACGGGCAGCGTCCGCCAGCTCCTGGGTCTGTCGGCGCAGCCGCTCGTTCTCGAGCAGAGACGCCCGCAGTGCCTCGACCAACGAATCGGAAGTGTTGCCCACTACTGGTACCCCCATGGATGTGTCGGGTGACGGCTGGCGGTCGGCTCGCTCAGAAGGTTTCGAGCTGCTCGTCCAGGAGGTCGAAGAGTTCGTCGGCCGTGGCGGACTCCACCTGCACCGCCGGCTCCTGCGGGCGGACGTCGAGCTCGCGCATCAGCTCCCGCAGGCGGGCGGTGAGCCCGGCCCGAGCCGAGTCGTCCGGTGGCTGCGCGGCGACCACGGCACGCAGGTGCTCCACGGCGGCGGTCACCGGGTCGGCCCCCGTGGCCTCGTCGCCGACGAGTTCGGTGCGGAGGAACTCCGCGAGCGCGGACGGGGTGGGGTGGTCGAAGACCAGCGTCGCGGGCAGCCGCAGCCCGGTGGCCGCGCCGAGCCGGTTGCGCAGTTCCACGGCGGTCAGCGAATCGAACCCGAGCTCCTTGAAGGGGCGATCCGCGTCGATCGACGCGCCGGCGGCGGGCGGGTGCCCGAGGACCGTGGCGACCCGGGAGCGAACCAGGTCGGTCAGCCGGACGAGTTGGTCGTCCGCCGGCAGCCCCGCCAGGTCCCGCCGCCACGTCGCGGCGTCCCCGACCGAGGCGTCCGCCGCGCCGTCCGGCCCGGACGAGGCGGCCGGTACGCGCACCAGCGAGGTCAGCACCGGCGGCAGCGGGCCGGCGCCGGCCGCCGTACGCAGCGCGGAGAGGTCCAGCCGCGCGGCGACCACGGCGGACTCGCCGGACGCCCGACCGGCGTCGAGCAGGGCCAGCGCCTCCTCCGACGGCATCGGCACGATCCCGGCCGCGGCGAGCCGGCGCAGGTCCTTCTCCGCCAGGTCGCCGGTGAGCCCACTGGTCTGGGCCCAGTGCCCCCAGGCCAACGACAGGCCGGGGAGCCCGAGGTGACGGCGGTGCTGTGCGAGGGCGTCCAGGAAGGCGTTCGCCGCGGCGTAGTTGGCCTGGCCCGCGCCACCGAGCACCCCGGCGAGGGAGGAGAAGAGGATGAACTCGTCGAGATTGTCGCCCCGGGTCAGCTCGTGCAGGTTGAGGGCACCGTCGACCTTGGGCCGCAGCACCCGGTCCAACCGGTCCGGGGTCAGCGCGTCGACCAGACCGTCGTCGACCAGGCCGGCGGTGTGCACGATGGTGGTCAGCGGGTGCTCCGCCGGGATCGCGGCCAGCAACTCGGCGACGGCGGCGCGGTCCGCCACGTCGCAGCGGGCCACCGTGACGGCCGCGCCGAGCGCGGTCAACTCCTCGACGAGCTGATCCGCCCCGGGGGTGTCGGCGCCCCGGCGTCCCACCAGGAGCAGGTGCCGGGCGCCCCGCTGGGTCACCAGGTGCCGGGCCACCGTCGCACCCACCGTGCCCAGGCCGCCGGTGACGAGGACCGTGCCGTCGGCGACCGGCCCCGGCTCGGTGCTGGGGGTGGCGGCCCGGACCAGGCGGGCGACCCGCACCGACCCGGCCCGCAACACGCACTGCGGTTCGGCACCGGCGAGCACGTCGGGCACGACCGCGCCGGAGGCCGGGGTGCCGTCGATGTCGACGAGCAGGAAGCGCCCCGGGTGCTCGGACTGCGCCGAGCGCACCAGCCCCCACACCGCCGCGCCGTCCAGTCGTGGTGTCTCGTCGCCGTCCACGGCCACCGCGCCCCGGGTGACGAGCGCCAGTCGGGTCGCCTGCAACCGGTCGTCGGCGAGCCAGGCCCGCAGCAGCGCCAGCGTGCCGTCGAGCGCCGCGCGCACCGCCTCGGCCGTCGAGGACCCCTGGTCGGCCGGTGCGACGCCGGCGACGACCACGTCCGGCGCGGGCCCGCCCGCGTCCAGAGCCGCGCTCAGCGCCGTCAGGTCGGCGTACCGTTTCGCGGTCGCGACGCCCGGGACGTCGCCGAGCAGCGCGAACTGCGGTGGCCCGGCCGCCTCCACGGTGGGCGCGACAGGCGTCCAGTCCAGGCGGAACCAGGCGTCGCGCAGGGCCCCCCGGGCCGCCCGCAGTTGTTCCAGTGTCACCGGGCGGGTGGTCAGCAGACCGACGGAGACCACCGGCGCGCCGCCGGGGTCCACCGCCGCCATGGTGACGTCGTCCGCACCCCGGTAGGCGAGCCGGACCCGCAGGGCCTCCGCGCCGCCCCGGTGGACCACCACGTCGTGCCAGGCGAACGGCAGGCTCAGCGACCCCGCGCCGGTCGCGCCGTCCGCGCGGTCGACCAGAACGGCGTGCATCGCCGCGTCGAACAGCGCCGGGTGCAGGCCGAAACCCGCGGCCGGTACGCCGTCGGGCAGCGCCACCTCGGCGAAGAGCTCCGCGCCGCGCCGCCACACCCCGCGCAGGCCCTGGAAGGCGGGGCCGTACTGGTAGCCGAGGGTCGCGAGCCGGTCGTACACCCCGGTCACGTCGACCGGGTCGGCGCCGACCGGCGGCCAGGCGCCGCGGAGGGCGGACCAGGCCGCCGGGTCCGGCTCGGGCAGGTCGGCGCGCACGATGCCACCGGCGTGTCGGACCCACGACGCGTCGGCCGCCGTGCCGGCCGGTCGGGAGTACACGGCGAACGGCCGTCGGCCCGTCTCGTCCGGGTCGCCGGCGGTCACCTGGAGAGCCAGCTCGTCCTCGTCGGGGATGACCATCGGCACCTCGATGGTCAGCTCCTCGACGCTGCCCAGGCCGGCCCGCGCCGCCACCTGGCCGGCCAGTTCCACGCAGACCGTGCCGGGCACGAGCAGGGTGCCGCCGGCGGCGTGGTCGGTGACCCAGCTCTGGTCGGCCGGGGACAGCCGACCGGTGAGCACGGCCCCGGCAGCACCGGCCAGGTCGACAGTCGCGCCCAGGAGCGGGTGGTCCACCGGCAGCAGGCCGGCGGCGCGGACGTCGCCCTTCGCGCGGGCCGGCTTGTCCAGCCAGAAGCGGCGGTGTTGGAAGGCGTACGTGGGCAGCGGCACCCGCCGGGCGCCGGTGCCGGTGAAGAGCCCCTGCCACTCGACCCGGCCGCCACGGACGTGCAGCTCGGCCAGGGAGGTCAGGAACCGCGCGGGGCCGCCGTCGTCGCGGCGCAGTGAGCCGGTCACCGTCACCTCGAAGCCCCGGTGCTCGGCCAGTTCCTCGATCCCGTGCGTCAGCACCGGGTGCGGGCTGCACTCGACGAAGGCGCGGTGTCCGTCGGTCAGCAGCGCGTCGACCGCGCCGACGAAGTCCACCCGACGACGCAGGTTGTCGAACCAGTAGTCGCCGGTCAACTCGCCGCCGTCGAGCGGGCCGGCGGTGACCGCGGAGTAGAAGGGCACCCGGGTGCCAACGGGCCGGACGTCGGCCAACACCGCCCGCAGTTCGGTCTCGACGGCGTCGACCTGGGGCGAGTGCGAGGCGTAGTCGACCGGGACCCGCTGGGCCCGGACGCCGTCGGACGCGCAGGCGTCGAGGAGCGCGGTGAGCGCCTCCGGGTCGCCGGAGACCACAGTGGAGCCTGGGCCGTTGACCGCGGCGACGAAGAGCCGCCCGTCGTCGAGGAGCCGCTCCACCTCGGCCACCGGTCGGGCGACAGACGCCATGCCACCGTGGCCGGCCAGTGTGCTGCGGATGGCGCGGCAGCGCAGGGCCACGGCGCGGGCGGCGTCCGGCAACGTCAGCGCGCCCGCCACCACGGCGGCGGCGAGCTCGCCCTGGCTGTGCCCGACCACGGCGACCGGTCGGACCCCGCGGGCCTCCCAGAGCGCGGCCAGCGAGACCATCACGGTGAACAGGCTGGTCTGGACGACCTCGACATCGTCCAGGCCCCGCGTCCCGGGGGTGGCGCCGCGCAACACGTCGGCGAGGGACCAGTCGAGGTACGGGGTAAAGGCCGCGACGCACTCCTGTGCCCGGTCGGCGAACACCGGCTCCGCGTCGATCAGCTCGCGGGCCATCCCGACCCACTGCGAGCCCTGCCCGGGAAAGACGAACACGGCGCCCGGGGCGGGAGCGCCGGTCGCCACGCCCTGGACCAGGTTCTCCGCCGGCTCGCTCGCGGCCAGCGCGGCGAGCCCGACCCGCCGGCTGTCCCGGTCGTGGCCGATGATCACCGCCCGGTGCCGCAGGGCCGCCCGGTCCGCGGCCAGCGACAGGGCGACGTCGGAGTCCGACGCCGCGGGCTCCGCGTCCAGGTGGGCGAGCAGCCGTACGGCCTGCGCCCGCAGCGCCGGCGCGGTCTTCGCCGACAGCACCCAGGGCAGGGCGGGCAACTCCCGCACCGGCTCCTCGGCGCGGGCCTCCTGGGCGACCGGGGCCTGCTCGACGATCACGTGGGCGTTGGTGCCGCTGAAGCTGAACGAGGAGATCCCGGCCCGCCGCGGCTCGCCGGTCCGGGGCCAGGGGGTGGGCTCGGTGAGCAGCCGGACCTGGCCGGCCGACCAGTCGATGTGCGGGGTGGGCTCGTCGACGTACAGGCTCGCCGGCAGCACACCGTGCCGCATGGACAGCACCATCTTGATCACGCCCGCCAGGCCGGCGGCGGCCTGGGTGTGGCCCAGGTTCGACTTGACCGAGCCGAGCAGCAGGGGGTGGCGTCCGGCGCGTCTGGTGCCGTAGGTGGCGAGCAGCGCCTGGCCCTCGATGGGGTCGCCGAGGGTGGTGCCGGTCCCGTGCGCCTCCACGGCGTCCACCTGGTCGGGGGTGAGCCCGGCGTTGGCGAGCGCCTGCCGGATCACCTGCTGCTGGGCGATGCCGTTCGGGGCGGTCAGCCCGTTGGACGCGCCGTCCTGGTTGAGCGCGGAGCCACGGATCACGGCC
Source organism: Micromonospora sp. NPDC049171 (assembly GCF_040648275.1). Classification (NCBI taxonomy): domain Bacteria; kingdom Bacillati; phylum Actinomycetota; class Actinomycetes; order Micromonosporales; family Micromonosporaceae; genus Micromonospora; species Micromonospora sp. NPDC049171. The sequence continues at coordinate 22,343 of NZ_JBEZDJ010000001.1, read as the reverse complement.
AGCACCTCGTGGCCGGCGCGCTGGGCGTCCGAGAGCCGTTCCAGCACGAGCATGGCGACGCCCTCGGAGAAGGAGGTGCCGTCCGCGGCGGCGGCGAAGGCCTTGCACTGCCCGTCCGGGGCGAGGCCACCCTGTCGGCTGAACTCCACGAGCAGCCTCGGTGTGGTCATCACCGCCGCCGCGCCGACCAGGGCCGTGGCACAGCCGCCCTGGCGCAGCGCGTGACAGGCGTCGTGGATCGCCACCAGCGCCGAGGAGCACGCGGTGTCGATGGTGACGGCCGGCCCGTGCAGGCCGAGCGCGTACGCGATTCGGCCGGAGGCCACCGCGCTGCTGTTGCCGTTGAGAAAGAAGCCACCGAACGCCGATGTGCCCTGCGCCGATCCGGTGAGCCAGCTGCCGTAGTCGTTGTGGATCATGCCGACGTAGACGCCGGTGGGCGTGCCGCGCAACGAGTCCGCCGGGATGCCCGCCCGTTCCAGGCTCTCCCAGGCGACCTCCAGCAGCAGGCGATGCTGCGGGTCCATCGCCAGCGCCTCGCGGGGCGAGATCTCGAACAGCTCGGCGTCGAAGTCCGCGGCGTCGTGCAGGAAACCACCGGTGCGAGGGGCGGGCGGCGCGTCGCCGTCGGTGCCGGCGTCAAACTCGGCCAGATCCCACTCCCGGTTGTCCGGCAGGCTGCCGATGCCGCTGCCGCCGCGCTCCAGCAGCCGCCACAGATCCTCAGGTGACCGAACGCCACCGGGAAAGCGGCAGGCCATGCCGACGATCGCGATCGGCTCGCCACCACTCGCGAGTCGCTGCCGGGCCTCCAGCAGCTCGGCGGTGACCCGCTTCAGGTAGCCGCGGAGCTTTTCCTCACCGCTCACCGGACATCTCCCCCCTGTCGCCGACCGTGTCGGGCGGCGTCCGGACGCGGCGGCCGGTGGATCGGACGCCAGCGGCTCGACGGTTGTCGGCCGGGACCCGCAACCACGTGTCCACCTGCGAATGATTGGTAGAGACGGCCCACCCGGTCCAGGCAGAACCGGCGGCAGATCACGGGCCGGGGATCGAACCGCGCCCATGGCCGGCGGTCACGGCCCGGTCGGGATGACTGGTCAGAGCCGGTACCCGCCGCCGTCGGCGCCCCCCGGCACGTCGCCCGTGGTGCCGATGGGAGGAGCCAAGTCCACCTGATCGGCCGCTTACGCAAGTCGCCGTCGGTTCTGCCTGGACCCGGCGTCCACGCCTCGTCGATTATTCGGACGCTAGGCGGTAACTCGGCACCGCCCGTCCGAGCCCGCTTCCCGCCCCCGTCAGGCCCGTGTCCGCGGCAGGACGGGACGAGCCGAAAACGGAGGTCGACAGTGGTCTTCAATCCCACCCGTGGTGAGCTGCCCGTGCGCTTCGGGCAGAGCGTGCCGGCGGTCCCGCCGATCGGGCCCTCGACGGTCGACGCGAACGTCTACCGCGACCCACAACGGTACGAGCTGGAACGGACACGCGTCCTCAACCGGAGCTGGCAGCTCATCTGCCGTTCGGAACAGATCCCCAACCCCGGTGACCACCACGTCTGGGAGGGGCACGGTGAGAGCATCGTCATCACCCGCCGACCGGACGGCGGCCTGGCCGGCTTCCACAACGTCTGCCAGCACCGGGGCGCGCGCATCGTCGCGGAGAGCGGCACCGGTGCCCGCCGCTTCACCTGCCGCTGGCACCGGTGGGCGTACGACATCGAGGGCAAGGTGACGGGCGTCCCCGACCGGCACGACTTCGACCAGGAGGTGCTCGCCGGCCTCTGCTCCCCCGCTCTGGACCTGGACGAGTGGGGTGGCTGGGTGTGGGCGGTGCTGGCCGGGCCGGGCGTGGCCGGGCCACTGCTCGACTGGATCGGGCCGGAGATCTCCGCCGACCTCGGCGCCTACCGCATGCAGGACATGAAGCTGGTCGAGAAGCTGGAGTGGGAGGTGAACGTCAACTGGAAGGTGTGCATCGACGCCTTCAGCGAGTATTACCACGCCCAGGCGCTGCACAACGTCCCGCCGAAGGAGTCCCGGGACGCCCGCCACTCCACGATGGACGTGTTCGGGCGCAACGGGATGATGGTGGTGCCGTTCATGGGGGTGCTGGAGGAGTTGCAGAGCACCCTCGACCACATCAACCTGGCGATCTGCAACTACCAGCTCTTCCCCACCGTGGTGGTCAACGCCAACCGCCTGCACACCCAGATCTTCCGCGCGGTCCCGCTCGACGTCGGCCGGACCCGGTTCGAGGCCTGGGAGCTCCAGTACGACTCCGACGACGCGGAGTACCAGGAGAGCGTGTCGTTGTTCTGGACCATCTTCAAGGGCGTCATCCAGGAGGATGTCGACGAGTGGGCCGACGTCACGGCCACGCGGCAGTCGTCCGCGTACCGGCGCAACGTGCTCAACGAGCGGGAGTGCCTGATCACCCACTTCCACCGGGTCTGCGACGACATGCTCGCCGGAGGCGACGGGCTCGGTCTCGAACCGGGGCGCGGCGAGGACACGCCGGCGACGGTCGCCGGGACCTGAGCAGGTCTCAGCTGGCTACGGCGATGGCGGTGCCGGCCAGACCGGCCCGGATCCGCCATCGCCCACCCAGCCGGGCGAGCGGAACGACGCAGTCGGTGGGCACCGGCCTGAGCAGGGTGGCCGTGAAGACACCGGACGGGTCCAGGTCGATCCGTGCCTCGTGGAAGTCCAGCCACAGGCCGGTCACCGGGAACCACGTCTTGTACACCGACTCCTTGGCACTGAACAGCAGCCGGTCCCAGGGGACCTCCGGGTACGTGACGGCCAGCCGTCGGACGGCCAACTCCTCCTCGGGCAGCGCGATGGCCTCCAGCACCCCCTCGGGCAGCGCGGCGGCGGGCTCGGCGTCGACGCCGAGCGCGGCCACCTCCCGGCGCAGGGCCACCGCGCTCGCGCAGTAGCCCTCGCAGTGGGTGATGCTGCCGACCACGCCGTCCGGCCACCCCGGCGCGCCCCGGGGGCCGGGAAGGATCGGCACCGGGTCGAAGCCGAGCCGACCGAGTGCCGCCCGGGCGCAGTGCCGGGCGGTGGCGAACTCGCGGCGCCGCTTGTCCACGGCGCGCGCCACCACCATCTCCTCCTCGGGCATGAGCACCACGTCGTCGCGGTGCCCGAACGCCTCGACGACCACCACACCGGCGGGAACCAACCCGCCCACCGGACCGACGGGCGTGCTCACGCCGGAGCGAGCAACTGCCGGGCGACCAGGTCGGCGACGGCCTGTCGCTGCTCGGCCAGGTAGAAGTGGCCGCCGGGGAGGACGTGCAGGCGGAATTCGCCGGTGGTGTGGTCGCCCCAGGAACGGGCCTCGTCCTGGTTGACCTTGCCGTCGTCCTCGCCGATGATCGCCGTGATCGGGCAGGTCAACGGCGGCCCGGGCCGGTAGCGGTAGCTCTCCACCGCACGGTAGTCGCTGCGCATCGAGGGCAGGATCATCCGCAGCACGTCCTCGTCGTCGAGGATCCGGCTGTCGGTGCCGCTGAGGGTCTTCAGCTCGGCGATCAGGCCGGCGTCGTCACGCAGGTGCACGCTCTCGTCCCGGAACCGGGAGGGCGCCCGGCGGCCGGAGGCGAAGAGGATGGTCGGTGCCGCGTCCAGCCGCTCCCGCATCAGGGTCGCCACCTCGAAGGCGATCATCGCCCCCATGCTGTGGCCGAAGAACGCCACCGGCCGGTCCAGCAGCGGGCGCAGCGCCCGGTACGACTCCTCGGCCAACTCGACGATGCTGCTGAGGCAGCGGTCGCGGAGCCGGTCCTGGCGGCCCGGGTACTGGATGGCGAGCACCTGGAGAGTCGACCGCAACTCGGCCGAGAACGAGGTGAAGTAGCTCGCCGACCCGCCGGCGTGCGGGAAGCAGACGAGTGTCGGCCCGTTCTCCGGGCCGCGGTGGAAGCTACGGACCCACACGTCGTCCACAGTGGTCTTCGTCATCACAGCTCCAATCGTCGAGGAAGAGTACCGCCCGAACCGGGTCAGCGGCTCCCGCTCAGGTAGGCGGCCAGGCCCTCCAGCAGGCGGTCGATGTCCTCCTCGGAGGTGTAGGGCGCCAGCCCCACCCGGACACCGCCGGTCTCGCCCAACCCGAGCCGCCGGGACGCCTCGACCGAGTAGAACGTCCCCGAGCCCACGTCGACGCCCTGGCCGGCGAGGTAGCGGTGCACGTCGCGGGGGTGGTGGTCCGCGACGCCCAGCAGCAGGGTCGGCGTACGCCGGGCGGCGCGGGAGTACACGGTGACCCCCGGCAGCTCGGCCAGCCCGCGTTCGGCGCGTACCCGTAGTGCGTCCTCGTGCTCCTCGACCGCGTCGAACGCCGAGGCGAGCCGCGCCCGCCGGTCGCCGTCGCGCAGCGGGCCCAGACCGGCGAGAAAGTCGACTGTGGCGCGGGCGCCCGCGAGCACCTCGTAGGGCAGGATGCCCAGCTCGAACCGCTCCGGCACGTCGTCGGTGGCGGACACCAGCTTGTCCGGTCGCAGATCGTGCAGCAGCTCGGGGCGGGCGGCGAGGACGCCCAGGTGCGGGCCGAGGAACTTGTAGCAGGAGCAGGAGAGCAGGTCCGCGCCGAAGGCGTCCAGGTCGACGCTGGCGTGGGCGCTGTAGTGCGCCGCGTCCACGTAGAACAGGGCGTCCGTCTGGTGGACGAGGCGGGAGAGCGCGGCGACGTCCGGTCGCGTCCCGATCAGGTTCGACGCGGCGGTGACGGCGACCAGGCGGGTCCGGTCGGACAGCACGGCGGCGAGGTGTTCGGGTGTCAGCTCGCCGGTGGTGGGGTCGAAGTCCGCCCAGCGAACCGTGGCGCCGCGCCGCTCGGCCGCCTGCACCCAGGGTCGGACGTTGGCCTCGTGGTCGAGCCGGGTGACCACCACCTCGTCGCCCGGGCCCCAGTCGCGGCTCAACGCCCGGGAGATGTCGTAGGTGACCTGCGTGGCGCCGCGGCCGAAGACGATCCCCTCCGGCGTCGCACCGAGCAGGTCGGCGAGAGCACGGCGGGCCTGCACGACGATGGCCTCGGCGTTGCGCTCGCCGGCCGTGTGCGCACCGCGGTTGGACACCGGGTTGGCCATCGCCTCGGCCATCGCGTCGATGACCGGCTGCGGAATCTGGGTCCCGCCCGGCCCGTCGAAGTGGGCGGACCCGGCCTTGAGGGCGGGGAACTGCGCCCGGAGGGCGTCGACGTCGTAGTACCAGGGTGCTCTGTTCACGGATCTCTCCGGGTGTCAGGGCGGAGCGCGGCTGCGCTACCGGGCTGCGGTCAGGTCCGGGGTCCGCGGGAGGTAGGTCAGGTAGCGGTCCCTGAGCGGGCCGTCCGGGAAGGACTCCTGCCACGGCTTCTTCTTGCCGGCGAAGTGGATGATCCGGGTCTCGTCGACCGCGCCGAGTTCCTGCTCGAACCGGAAGAAGTCCATGTCGTTCCAGCGCGGGTCGAGGCGCAGCCAGCTGTCGTCCACGGCGACGTTCATCGCGTCCTGGACCGCGAAGCGGAGTTTCCCGGAGTTGGTCCGGATGTAGTCCAGCGACCGGGTGGACAGCTCCGCCGCGCGGCAGCGGGGCAGGTCCATCAGGAGTACGCCGGAGTTGAAGTAGTCGCTGCGCTTCGTGAGCCGGCCAACCGTCGGGTCCAGGCCCGGGATGCCGGTCGCCGCGCCGACGGTCGGGGAGCCGATGTCGACAGCGGCGCCGAGCAACGCGCCCTCCAGGTCCGTCTGCCACAGCTCGGTGAGGTCGCCGGTGCACATCACGTCGGAGTCCAGCCAGAGCATCCGATCCACGGAGTCGGGCACCAGATCGGGCAGGAGCAGCCGGTAGTAGGCGGCGTTGGAGATCCGGGACGACATCATCCGCCACGACGACAGCGGCAGCTCGTCCAGCTCGGTCGGCACCCGCAGCACCTGGGGGTCGCCGACGCGCTCGCCCTCCTCGACGACGGCGGCGAGCACCTCCGCGGGGACGTCGGGTGCCGGCATCAGCCACCAGGTCACCGCGCCGCCCGGCGGGATCCCGGCCGCCGCGACCGATCTCATCGTCGCCACCGTCCACGGTACGAAGCCGAGGTCGAAGGCCACCGCGACGTGCATGGGTCCACTCATGTCTCTCCGCTCACCTGTCGATGGTCAGGCCGGTCCCGGCTTCGGTGTCCGGTCGTACGACCGCGTCGCGGCCCGTCCGTCACCGCCCGTGCCGGCGGAACCCGGTTCTGCCGGGTCCCGCCGGTTCGGCGCGTTGGGCTCGTAACACCGACGCGGACGCCCGGCCGTCACCGCGGCGTCTCTCGGCGCGCCCGGAACTCGTGGTCGGCGGACGCGCGGTTCTCTCTGGAATCATCGGTACGGGGCGGCCGGCGAACCAGGCAGAAACGGCGGTGGAAACCCCACCCCCGGCGGTCAGGCTGTTACCGGCTGATCCCAGTCGATGTGATGTCCCCACAGGCCGGCCATGTCGCCGCCGGTCAGCTCACCCCTGCGCCGCAGGGTCCGGCCCTCGTACCAGAGCGCCACCGACACCGCCAGGTTGCGCACGAACGCCTCGGTGCGGCTGTTCGTCCGCATCCGCGTGTCCATCTCGATACCGATCTTGATCACGTGTTCGATCCGCCCCCGCCGGACGCGCTCGTACCTGTCGAACGCCCCGCGCAGGTCCGGCGTGTCCCGCAGGCAACGGGCGAGCGTGGCGGCGTCCTCCAGGGCCATCGACGCGCCCTGGCCGATCGAGGGACGCACCGGGTGGGCGGCATCCCCGAGAAGCACCACGCGGTCGGTGAACCAGGGCCGGCCGTTCGGCAACGCCTGGGCCACGCTCGGCGGGTATGACTCGACGGTCTCCGCCACGATCCGCGGCGCCGGGGTCCGGTCGACCTCCAGCATTCGGAGCAGTTCCGCCCGCCACTGCTCGGCCGGCAGGGCGGCCAGTGCCACGGCGGCCTCCGGGGTGTCGATGGCGGGCGTGGCCAGCCACTGCACCGTGCCGTCGGGCTGCCGGACGTAGCCGAAGAACGCCTGGGTGCCGAAGAACGTCTGGAAGTCGCCCGGTTCGCCGGGCACGTCGAGCACGCCGGTACGGCCACCCACCCCGACGATGCAGGTCGGCTCCAGGGCAGGACCGCCCGGGTCGACCGTCTCCCGGACCCTGGACCAGACCCCGTCGGCGCCGATCACGACGTCCCCGTCAGCCGAGCCGCCGTCGTCGAAGAAGACGCGTACCCCGTCGTCGGTCTCCTTGAGGTCGACGAACCGCTTGCCGTACTCGACCGGCACACCCTGGCGCTGCGCCTCCTCCAGCAGCGCGCCGTACAGGTCCGTCCTGTTGATCATCTGGGTGGGTGTCGCGTCGGCGCGATGCCGCCCGAACGGCGACGAGCCCAGCCGGCGGCCGGCGTGCGAATACGCCACGACCGACCTCATGTCCAGGCCGCGCCGCACGATCTCGTCCTTCATCCCGAAGGAGTCCAGCGCGTCCAGCCCGTTCGAGGCGAGGAAGAGGTAGGCGCCGACGTCGTGGGCCGACCTCCCGTACGCCTCGAACACGACCGGATCCCAGCCGATCCTCCGCAGGGTGATGGCCGCGGCGGCACCCGCCACCCCGCCACCGACGATCAGTGCCCGCATGGGGGCCTCCTCGTTGTCTCGTGCGTCTCAGCGCGGGTAGGTGTGGAAGCCACGGCCGGCCTTGCGACCGATCGCCCCCTCCGCCACCAGGCGGAGCAGCAGCTCCGGCGGGGCGTACAGGGGCTCACGGAACTCCCGGTGCAGCGCGTCGGCGGTCGAGGCGACGACGTCCAGCCCGATCAGGTCGGCCAGCTCCAGCGGCCCCAGCGGGTGGTTACAGCCGAGCTTCATCGCCTGGTCCACCGCCTCCGCCGTGGTCAGCCCGGACTCGACCATCCGGACGGCACTCAACAGGAACGGGATGAGCAGCCCGTTGACCGTGAAACCGACCCGGTCCGGCGACCAGACCACCTGCTTGCCGAGTTGTTCGGCGGCGAACCGGTGCACGGTGCGGCGGGCGTGCTCGCCGGTGGTCTCGGAGGCCACCAGCTCCACAAGCGGCAGCACCTGCACCGGGTTGAAGAAGTGGATGCCGGCGACCCGCTCGGGCCGGCTGGTGACCTCGGCCAGCCGGTGGATCGGGATGGAGGAGGTGTTGGAGGCGATGACCGCGTCCGGCTGCGGCAGCGCCCGGTCCAGTTCCTTGAAGAGGGCGAGCTTGGCCGGCTCGTCCTCGGTGATGCTCTCGATCACGAGCTGCCGGTCGGCAAGCGCGTCGAGCTCGGTCACGAAGCTGATCCGCCCGAGGGTCGCGTCCCGGTCCGTCTCGGTCAACCGCCCCTTGGCGACCAGCCGGCCCAGCGACCCGGTGATCCGGGCGCGGGCCCGGTCGGCGGAGGTCGGGCGGGAGACGACCACTCGGACGTCGACGCCGGCTCGAGCGCTGATCTCGGCGATACCAGCGCCCATGGTGCCACAGCCGACAATTCCGACTCGTGCCACGTACATGCGCAGTCCTTTCGGTCCAGGTCCCGGGAGAGGTCAGTGGAGTCGGTCCAGGGCGGCGAGCACGTGCCCGGCCCCGTCCTCGGTGGCGATCCGGTCGCGCAACCCGGCGGCGGCCGACCGGTACGACGGGTCACCGAGTGCGGCCGAGAGGGCCTTGGTGAGACGGTCGGCGGAGAGCTTGCCATAGGGCACCGGGGCTGGTCCGGCGCCGAGCCCGACCACCCGACCCGCCCAGAAGGGCTGGTCACCGAGGATCGGCACGCCGACGGTCGGCACGCCCGCCCGCAACCCGGCGGCGGTGGTGCCCGCCCCGCAGTGGTGCACCACGGCGGCCATCCGCGGAAACAGCCACTCGTGCGGGGTCTCCCCGATCGTGATCGTCCGCTCCGAGCGACCGGTCAGGTCGCCCCAACCGGCGTGGATCACGCCCCGCGCGTCGACCCGGCGCAGCGCCTCGTCCACGGTCTCGGCGATCCGCGCCGCGTCGGAGATCTTCCGGCTGCCGAAGCCGACGTACACCGGCGGTGGGCCGGCGGCGAGGAAGTCGACAAGCTCGGCCGGCGGTTCCCAACCCGCCGGCACGGCGGGCCAGAAGTAGCCGGCCACCTCCAGCGCGGGACGCCAGTCCGCGGGGCGCGGCAGCACGCTGGGGCTGTAGCCGTGCAGCACCGGCCAGGCGTCCATCTGCGCGCCCAACTCCCGGCGGCTCAGGGGCCGCAGGCCCAGCCGCGAGCGCAGCTGCCGGGTGGCACCGGAGACGAGCCGTCCCATCACACCGAGCAGCAGATGCCCGCTGGCCCGGTTGCCCCACGCGCCGAGCGAGCCGCCGGTGCCGATGAACGACGGCGGGTGGTCGGCGGTCGGGAAGACCGGCTGGAGGAACACGCCCATGCTGGGGATGCCGAGACTCTCGGCAACGTGTACGCCCTGCTGCGCCGGCATGGACAGCAGCAGGACGTCGGCGCCCTCCTTGGCCGCGGTGAGGATCGACTCACCGAGTTCCAGGGTCTTCGCCGTGATCCCCCGCATCGCCTGCGACGAGTTCTCCGCCTGCGTCCACTCCCCCACCACGGCCGGATCGCCGGGCATCTCCCGGAACTCGGCCCCGGCGGCCCGCACCAGATCCGCGAAGCGCGGGTACGCGGCGATGGCCACCTCGTGCCCCACCTCCCGCAGCCGGGGCACCAACCCGGTGTACGGGGCGACGTCCCCCATCGTTCCCAGTGCGACGATGAGCACTCTCATGGCATCTCCCCAGGTTGTTGCTGCACGGATGTCACGCGTCCAGGTCCCGGTGCTGGAGGGTCAGCTTCTCCAGCGTCGGCACCACGTCGTTCGGTGTCGGGTCGCTCATCGACTCCCGACGCAGCCGGTCCGCCCCCTCGGCGAAGCGCGGTTCGGTCAGCACCCGCAGCAGGCCGTCCCGTAACGCCTGGGGGGTCAGCTCGGACTGCGGGATCACCAGGGCCGCCCCCACCTCGGCGGTGCGCCGCGCCCGGTACGAGTTCTCGAAGACCATCGGCGAGATCAGTTGCGGCACGCCGTGGTACGCCGCGGTGGACCAGGTGCCGGCACCACAGTGGTGGGCCACCGCGGAGCAGGTCGGCAGCAGCGCGTGCAGCGGCACGAAGTCCACCGCTCGCACGTTGTCGGGAAGCCGGGAGACCTGCTCCCGCTGCGCCGCGTTGAGGGTGGCGACGATCTCGACGTCCAGGTCGCCCACCGCGTCGAAGAGCCCGTCGAGCGAGCCGAGCAGGTAGTCCGCGCCGTCGCGGGCGGTCAGCCCGAGCGTCAGGCAGACCCGGGTACGCGCCGGGGGCACGCGCAGCCAGTCGGGCACCACCGCCGGCCCGTTGTACGGCACGTACCGCACCGGCACGGTCGGCTCGCCCAACGGCATTCGGATGCTCGCCGGGAGGGTGTCGATGGTCCACTGTCCTCGGACAACTGTCTCGTGGAAGTCGAGCCCGTACCGGTCGAGGAGCCCGCCGAGCCAGTCGCCGAGCGCGTCGTGCGCGGCGCCGGCCGGGCGGTCGCCGAGTTGGCTCAGAAACCGCGCCCGCAGGTCGATCAGCAGGTCGGCACCCCACAGCAGCCGGGCGTGGGCCGCGCCGACGGCCCGGGCCGCGATCGCGCCCGCCACGGTGAACGGCTCCCAGACCACCAGGTCGGGGCGCCACGACCTGGCGAACTCGACCATCCCGTCGACCATCGAGTCGTTGTTCGCCTGGGCGAAGAAGCGTTCCGGCAGGATGCCGTTGATCGCCTTGAGGAACTCCCAGCTGTGCACCTCCGGCCGGGCCGGGTCGAGGTCCACGGAGTTCCAGCTGCCGTCGGCCCCGTCGCTGACACCGAGCACCGCGTCGAGCAGACCGTGGTCCTCGCCGACCGGCACGGCGGTCAGCCCCGCGGCGGTGATGGCCCGGGTCAGCCCCGGCTGGCTGGCCACCCGCACCTCGTGCCCGGCGGTCCGCATGGCCCAGGCCAGCGGCACCATGCTGAGGAAGTGGGTCTCCATGGCGAACGACGTGAAAAGGACTCGCAAGGGGGATCAGTCTCCTCAGGCCGGCAGCAGGTCGGGGCGGGTCATCCGACGCCGATCTCGCGGTCGATGAGCGCGAACATCTCGTCGTCGGTGGCGGTCACCAGACCCGCCTGACCCGGGCTGTCGCCACCGTGGCGGGCCAGCAGGGTGCGCAGCCTGGTGACGAGCGCGGACCGGTCGGCGTCGGTCGTGTCGAGCGCGTCGAGCGCCTCGTCCAACCGGTCCAGTTCGGCGTGCAGCCGCTCGGCCGGCGTCGGTTCGGCACCGATCAGCTCACCGCGCAGGAAGGCCAGCAACTCGGCCGGGGTGGGATGGTCGAACACCATGGTCGCGGAGAGCCGCAGCCCGGTGGCGGTGCTGAGCCGGTTGCGCAGCTCCACCGCGGTCAGCGAGTCCAGGCCCAGGTCGCGGAACGGCCGGACCGGGTCCAGCGTCGTCTCCGAGCCGTGCCCGAGCACCGCCGCCACCTGGGCGTACACGAGGTCGGCCAGGGCCTGCTCGCGGCGCGTCGCCGGCATCGCCGCGAGGCGCTCGGCAAGCGTCCCGCCGTCTCCGGCCGCGGCGGCGGCGACCCGTCGGCGGGTGCCCGACAGGTCGCGCAGCAGCGCGGACGACATGCTGTTCGGGTCCAGTCCGACAGGCACGAGTACCGCCTCGTCGCGGAGCATCGCCGCGTCGAACAGCGCCAGCCCCTCCGCGGCGGAGAACGGGCGGATGCCGCTGCGGGCCATCTGGCGGCGGCGTTCCTCCGGGTCGAGGTGCCCGGCCATGTCGCTCTGCTCCTCCCACAGACCCCAGGCCAGCGAGGTGGCCGGGAGCCCGGCGGCCCGGCGCCGGACAGCGAGCGCGTCGAGGAAGGCGTTCGCCGCACCGTAGTTGGCCTGACCCGGCGCACCGAAGGTGCCGGACGCCGAGGAGAAGAGCACGAAGGCGCTCAGGTCGGCGTCGCGGGTCAGCTCGTCCAGGTACGTCGCCGCGTCCACCTTGGGGCCGAAGACCGTGTCGACCCGCTTCGGGGTCTGCGCGGACAGCAGCGCGTCGTCCAGCACTCCGGCCGCGTGCACCACGGCGGTCAACGGCCGGTCGAGCCGCTGCAGCAGGCCGGCCAGCGCGTCCCGGTCGGACACGTCGCAGGCCTCGAACCGCACCTGGGCGCCAGCCCGGCCGAGCTCGTCGACGAGATCCGCCGCACCGGGGGTGTCCGCGCCGCGGCGAGACGCCAACACCAGGTGACGCATGCCGTGCTCGGTGACCAGGTGCCGGGTCAGCAGCCGGCCGATGCCACCGCCGCCGCCGGTGACCAGCACCGTCCCCTCCGGGTCGGGCATCCGGCCGAACGCGGGACCGGCGACGGTGCGGGAGAGTCGGCGCGCGTACAGCCGCCCGTCGCGCACGGCCACCTCCGGCTCGCCGGACGCCACGGCGGCGCCGACGAGCGCCATCTCCCCCGGTACGTCCACGTCGACCAGGACGAAGCGGTCCGGGTGCTCCGCCTGCGCCGCCCGGACCAACCCGTGCACGGCCGACTGGGCGGGATCGGCGCCCGCGCCGCTGGTGACCACCGCGAGCGTGGACAGCTCGGACCGCTCGTCGTCCAACCAGTCGTTGAGCAGGGCGAGCACCCGACCGGTGTACGCCCGCGCGGCCTCGTTCGCCGGCCGGACGTCCGACGCCGCCAGGGCCACCGCGACGACGTCCGGCAACTCGTCCGGCAGGTCGGCCACATCGTCGACGACGAGCGCGTCCACGGTCGGCTGCTCCGGCAGCGGGACCCACCCGAGCGAGAACAGCGAGTTGTCGACGACAGCCCGGGTGTCGAGGGGGACGTCGAGCTGCTCACCGGTCAGCGGCCGGGCCACGATGGCGGCCACCGAGGCGACCGGCGCGCCCTCGGCGTCACACACGTCGACCCGACGCCCGTCCGGACCGGCCGCGGTGATCCGCACCCGCAGCGCCGAGGCCCGCACCGCGTGCAGGGCGACCCGGCTCCAGGAGAACGGCAGGCTGAGCGTGCCCGACCCGGCGGCGAGGTCGGCCACCACGGCCGCCTGGAGTGCCGCGTCGAACAGGGCGGGGTGCAGGCCGAAGCCGTCCGGGTCGAGCCCTTCCGGCAGGGCCACCTCGGCGTAGACGTCCCCGTCGGCACTCCACAGCCGGCGCAGGCCCCGGAACGCCGGGCCGTACCGGAACCCGCTCTCCGCCAGCCGGTCGTACGCGTCGTCGAGGTCCACCTCGGTCGCGGGTGGCGGCCACTGGGTCAGCGACACCGCGTCGGTCCCGGCGGCGGGGACCAGGGTGCCGACCGCGTGCGGCGTCCACGAGGCGTCCGGGGACGCGGTGTCGGGCTGGCCGTACACGGTCAGCGGGCGGCGCCCGTCCTCCTCCGGCGGACCGACCACCAGTTGGAGCCGCACCCCACCCTCGGCGGGCAGGGCAAGCACGGCCGGGATGGTCAGCTCGTCGACCAGGTCACAGCCGACCTGCTCACCGACGTGCAGCGCCAGCTCCACGAAGGCCGTACCGGGCAGGATCGCGACGTCGTGCACCGCGTGGTCGGCCAACCACGGGTGGGTACGAAGCGACAACCGCGTGGTGAACAGGAAGCCGTCGGAACCGGGCAGCGCCACGGCCGCCCCGAGCAGCGGATGCCCCGGAGCGGCCAGCCCGAGGGCCGCCGCGTCCTGCTCGGCGGGCCCGACCACGTCGAGCCAGAAACGGCGCCGCTGGAACGTGTACGTCGGTAGGTCCACCCGTCGGCGCGCGCCGCCGTACACGGCCGTCCAGTCGAGATCGACACCCCGGACGTACGCCTCGGCCAGCGAGGTCGGGAAGCGGTCCCCCTCGTCGCGGCGCAGCGAGCCGAGCACGGCGGCCTCCACGCCCGCCTCGTCCACGATGCCCTGGAGCGCCATGGTCAGCACCGGGTGCGGGCTGCACTCCACGAAGATCCGGAAACCGTCGGCGAGCAGGGCGTCGACACCGCCGGCGAAGTCCACCGGTTGCCGGCAGTTGTCGAACCAGTACTCGGCATCCAGCTCGGCCGTGTCCCGCGGGCCCGGGGTGACCGTCGAGTAGAACGCGACCTCGGACGAGACGGGAGAGAGCCGGCCGAGCCGTTCGAGCAGAGGCTCGCGGATGCTGTCGACCTCCGCGCAGTGCGTCGCCGCCGTCGCGGAGACCACCCGGGCACGCAGGTCGTCGGCTACGCACGCGGCGACGAACTCCTGCACGGCGGCGAGGTCACCGGCGACGGTGGTCGCCTTCGGCCCGTTCATCCCGGCCACCGTGAGCCGGGCGCCCCAGCGCGCCATCCGCTCGCGCACCCGCTCGACGGGGAGCACCACGGAGGCCATCGCACCCTTCAACTCGGCGACGATCAACTGGCTGCGCAGGGCGATCACCCGGGCGGCGTCGGCGAGCGGCAGCCCGCCGGCCACGTGTGCGGCGGCCAGCTCGCCCTGCGAGTGGCCGATCACGCCCGCCGGATGCACCCCGTACGACCGCCAGAGCGCCGCCAGCGAGACCATCACCGTGAACAGCGCCGGCTGGGCCACCTCCAGGTCGTCCAGGCTCCGGGCGCCCGGACTGCCGAGCAGCACGTCGAGGAGGGGGAAGTCGAGGTACGGCGCGAACGCCGTGGCGCACTCCCGCGCCCGCTCGGCGAAGACCGGGTGCCGCATCAGGCTCTCCGCCATGCCGGTCCACTGTGAGCCGTGGCCGCCGAAGACGAAGACCACCCCGCCGTCGACCACGCCGCCCTGGACGACGGCGGGGTCCGGCGTACCCTCGGCCAGCGCGGTGAGGCCGGCGAGCAGCGCCGGCCGGTCGGCGCCGAGCACCACCGCGCGCTGGTCCAGGGCGGCGCGGGTGGTGGCCAGCGACCACCCGACGTCGACAGGTGCGGCGTCGGAGTCGGCGAGGAAGGCGTGCAACCGTTCGGCGTGCCCGCGCAGCCCGGCGTCGTCGCGAGCCGAGACCGGCCACGGGACCAGGGCCGGGACCGGCGCGTCGGCCGGCGCGTCGACCGGCTCCTCCGGTGGGGCCTGCTCCACCACGATGTGCGCGTTGGTCCCGCTGAGCCCGAACGACGACACGCTGCCGCGCCGGGGCCGGTCCACCGCCGGCCAGGACGTCTCCTCGGTGAGCAGCTCGACGGCTCCCGCCGACCAGTCCACCTGCGGGGAGGGCTCGTCCACGTGCAGGGTGCGCGGCAGCACACCGTGGCGCATCGCCTGCACCATCTTGATCACACCACCCACACCGGCAGCCGCCTGCGTGTGCCCGATGTTCGACTTCAACGACCCCAACAACAACGGCCGCTGCCGGTCCTGCCCGTACGTCGCCAGCAGCGCCTGCGCCTCGATCGGATCACCCAACCGGGTGCCCGTGCCGTGCGCCTCCACCGCGTCCACGTCCGAGGTCGTCAGACCCGCGTCGGCCAGGGCCGCCCGGATCACCCGCTGCTGCGCCGGCCCGTTCGGGGAGGTGAGCCCGTTCGACGCGCCATCCTGGTTCACCGCCGAACCCCGCACCACGGCCAGAACCTGATGCCCGTTGCGCCGTGCGTCCGACAGCCGCTCCAGCAGGAGCAGCCCCACGCCCTCCGCCCCGGCGGTGCCGTCCGCGGCGGCACTGAACGCCTTGACCCGCCCGTCCGGTGCGAGACCCCGCTGCCGGCTGAACTCGATGAAGAACGACGGGCTGGACATGACCGTCACCCCGCCGGCCAGCGCCAGCGAGCACTCGCCCCGACGCAGCGCCTGCACCGCGAGGTGGATCGCCACCAGCGACGACGAGCAGGCCGTGTCCACGGTCATGGCCGGCCCCTCCAGACCGAAGGTGTACGCCACCCGCCCGGCCGCGACGGCCACCGCGTTGCCGTTGGCCAGGTAGCCCTCGTACTCCCCCGCCGCGCCGGGCGAGATCATCTGCCGGACGCCGTACCCGCCGGCCATGACGCCGGTGAAGACCCCGGTCAGGCTGCCGCGCACCGAGACCGGGTCGATGCCGGCGCGCTCGAACGCCTCCCAGGCGGTCTCCAACAACAGCCGCTGCTGCGGGTCGATGGTCACCGCCTCGCGCGGCGAGATACCGAAGAATGCCGCGTCGAAGTCGGCGACGCGCGGCAGCAGCCCGGCCTGGCGTACATAGCTGCGACCCGTGCGCTCCGGGTCGTCGTCGAAGAGGTTGTCCAGGTCCCAACCCCGGTCGTCGGGGAAGTCGCCGATGGCGTCCGTGCCCGACGACACCAACCGCCACAGGTCCTCCGGCGAGCTGACGCCGCCCGGGTAGCGGCAGCTCATCGCCACGATGGCGACGGGCTCGCGGCTGGCCTCGACCTGCCGCCGCAGCCGTTCGGTCTCCTTCAGCGACACCCGGAGGGCATCGAGAACCCGATTGTCCGAACCAGTCATTGTGTTCCTCCGCTCGGGGGCGTCGTCAGGAATCAGTGCCGAGCGCCATGGCAACCAGGGCGTCCTCGTCCATCGCGTCGATGTGGTCGTCGGTGCTGCGCTCGTCGCCCGCCCGGTGGCCGGCGAGCTTCAGCAACTGGTCGAGCAGCCCGCTCTCGCGCAGCGCCTGCACCGGGATGGTGGCCAACGTCGCCCGGACGTCGGTGTCGCCGTCGTCCGTGGTCGGCTCGGGTGGCGCGGCCGGGGCCAACTCGGCGAGCAGGTGGTCGGCCAGCGCCCGCGGGGTCGGGTAGTCGAAGACCAGGCTGGCCGGCAGCCGCAGGCCGGTGACCCCGTTCAACCGGTTGCGCAACTCCAACGCGGTGAGCGAGTCGAAGCCCAGCTCCTTGAAGTCGCGCCCGGCCTTGACGGTGTCCCCCGGCTGGTGGCCGAGCACCGCCGCGGTCTCCGCGAGCACCGTCGACACGAGCACCTGGTGCCGCTGGGCGGCCGGCAGCCGCTCGATCCGCTGCGTCAGGGTGTGGCGGGCCGCCTCCCCGGACGCGGCCCGCCGGGAGCTGACCTGCACCAGCCCTCGCAACGGGGCCGGGAGCGTCCCGGCCTCGGCCCGGCCCCGCAGCGCGGCGCGGTCCAGGTGGACCGGCACCACGGCCGGCTCGTCGAGCGCCACCGCCGCGTCGAGCAGGGCCAGGCCCTGCGTCGAGGTCATGGCGACCACTCCCGCCCCGGCGAGCCGGTTGCGGTCGGTGTCGACGAGCCCATCGGTCAGGTCACTGCTCTCCTGCCACAGCCCCCACGCCAGCGAGGTCGCCGGCAGACCGTCGGCCCGCCGATGCGCCGCCAGCGCGTCGAGGAACGCGTTCGCCGCGGCGTAGTTGCCCTGCCCCGGTGTGCCGAAGACCCCGGCCGCCGAGGAGAAGAGCACGAACCCGCGCAGGCCCCGCTCGCGGGTCAGCTCGTGCAGGTGCACGGCCGCGTCCACCTTGGAGCGGAAGACCCCGTCGATCCGGTCCCGGTCGAGCGAGCCGATCAGGCCGTCGTCGAGCACGCCGGCGGTGTGGACCACCACGTCCACCGGGTACGCGTCGAGCAGCGCCGCCACCGCGTCCCGGTCGCCGAGGTCGGCGGCCACCACCACCGTCTCGGCGCCCCGCGCCGACAACTCCGCCACCACGTCGTCCGCGCAGGGTGCGGCCGGTCCGCGCCGGCTGGCCAGCACGAATCGGCGTACGCCGTGGGTCTCGGCCAGGTGCCGGGCAACCAGGCCGCCCAGCGCGCCGGTGCCACCGGTGACCAGCACCGTCGCGTCCGGTGCCCAGGTCGGGCCGTCGCCGGCCGTCGGGAGGGGCGCCCGGACCAGCCGGGGCGCCTGGGCCCGCCCACCGCGCAGGGCCAGTTGCGGCTCGTCGTGCGCGGCCACCGCGTCGACGAGCTGGCCGTACGGTTGGTCGGTGTCGGTGTCCAGCAGGACGAACCGCCCGGGGTGCTCCGACTGCGCCGACCGGACCAGGCCCCAGGCGGCGGCCGCCGCCGGGTCCTCGATCCGCTCACCGGTGGCGCCCCTGGTCACCAGGACCAGGCGGGCGTCGGCGAACCGGTCCTCGGCGAGCCAGCCCTGGACCAGGTCGAGTGCCAGCCCGGTGCTGTGCCGCGCGGCGTCGGCCAGGTCCGACCCGGCCGAGCCGGCGAGCGGAGCCACCACCAACGCCGGCAGCGGAGCGCCCGCGTCGAGGGCCGCGCCCAGCTCCGCCAGGTCGGCGACGTTGTCCGGGCCACTCCCGCCGACCGACACCCAGGAGGGTGTGGCGGCCGCGGTGGCCTCCGGCAGCGGGGACCACACCAACTGGTAGAGGTGGTCGCCGGGCCGGTCCACGGGTTCGGTCATGGTGCGTACCAGCAGCGAGTCGACGGTGACGACCGGAGCGCCGTGCGCGTCGGCGGCGAGGACGGCGAAGGAGTCCTCCCCGGTCGGCGTGATCCGGATCCGCAGCATGGCCGCGCCGGTGGCGTGCAGGGCGACACCGCTCCAGGTGAACGGCAGTTTCGGCTCGCCCAGCTCCGCGCCGAGCGCGGCGGCGTGCACCGCCGCGTCGAGCAACGCCGGGTGCAGGCCGTATCCGGCCACGGTCAGCTCGCCCGCCGGCGCGATCTCCGCGAAGACCTCGTCGGCACGCCGCCACGCCGCCCGTACGCCCTGGAAGGTGGGTCCGTAGCCGAGCCCGGAGGCGGCGAGGCGGTCGTACAGGTCGGTGACGTCCAGCGGTTCGGCTCCGGCCGGCGGCCACTCGGTGAGCGCGTCGCCCGGCGCCTCGACCAGTGGCGCGAGGGTACCGGTGGCGTGCAGGACCCAGTCCTCGCCGCCGCCCACCCGGGCGTACACGGTCAGCGGCCGGCGGCCGGACGGGTCGGCGGCACCGGCCGCCACCTGCACCTGCGCCGTTCCCGACCCGGTCAGGGCCAGCGGCGCCGTGATGGTCAGCTCCTCCACCAGCGGGCACCCGGTCTCGTCGCCGGCCCGGATCGCCCACTCCACGAACGCGGTGCCCGGCACCAGGACCGTGTCGCGCACGGTGTGGTCGGCGAGCCAGGGGTGACTGCGGGCGGAGACCCGTGCGGTGAACACGTGACCGTCGGAGCCGGCCAACGGGACCGCCGCACCCAGCATGGCGTGCTCCACCGCGTCGAGGCCGGCGGTGGAGACGTCGAGGGACTCCCCGGCGTCGAGCCAGTAGCGGCGGCGTTGGAAGGCGTACGTGGGCAGCTCCACCCGCCGGCCCCGGACGACTGTGTGCCAGTCCACGCCCGCGCCGGCGACCCACGCCTCGGCCAGCGACAACCCGAGTCGCCGCCCACCCCCCTCACCGCGGCGCAGCGAGCCCACGGCCCGTCCGTCCACGGCCGGGACCAGCACCGGGTGGGCACTGCACTCGATGAGGAGGTGATCGTCGAGCGCCCGTACCGCCTCGTCGAAGCGGACCGGCCGGCGCAGGTTCTCGTACCAGTACTCGGCGTCCAGGCCGGTGCCGTCGACGAACTCGGCGGTGACCGTGGAGTAGAAGGGCACCTCGGCGGCCCGCGGCGCGATGTCCGCCAGTACCGCGACCAGGTCGTCGCGCAGCAACTCGACCTGGGCGGAGTGGGAGGCGTAGTCGACCGGGATCCGCCTGGCCCGCTCCCACTGGACCAACACCTCGTCCAACGCCTGCGGGTCGCCGGAGAGCACCGTCGAGGTCGGCCCGTTGACCGCCGCCACCGACACCAGGCCGTCCCAACGACCCAGTGCCGCGTCGACCTCGGCCACCGGCAGCGGCACCGACACCATGCCCCCACGCCCGGCCAGCACCGCACCGATCAACCGGCTCCGCAGCGCCACCACCCGTACGGCGTCCTCCAGCGACAACGCCCCCGCCACGTAGGCCGCCGCGATCTCGCCCTGCGAGTGCCCCACCACGGCCACCGGCTCGACGCCGCGCGCACGCCACACCGCCGCCAACGACACCATCACGGCGAACAGGACGGGCTGCACCACGTCCACCCGCCGCAGCGCCTCCTCGTCACCCAGCGCCTCGAACAGGTCCCACTCGACCACCTCGCGCAGCGCCGCCGCGCACTCCGTCATCCGCGCCGCGAAGACCGCGTCGCCGTCGACCAACTCGCGAGCCATGCCCACCCACTGCGACCCCTGCCCGGGGAAGACGAACACGGCCCGGGTGTCTCGGCCGGCGCCGGTGACGACCTGCGCCGACGGGGTCTGCTCGACCAGGGAGGTGAGCCCGGCCAGGGCCTCGGCCCGGTCGTCGCTCCACACCACCGCGCGGTGTTCCATGGCCGAACGGCCGACGAGCGAGTACGCGACGTCGCCGAGGGCGACCTCCGGCCGCGCGGTGAGGTACGAGAGCAGCCGTTCCGCCTGCCCGCGCAATGCCTCGGCGTCCCGTCCGGAGAGCACCAGCGGGACCGGCCCGGTGGTGTCGGGTGCCGGTTCCTCGGCGGGCTCCTCGGCGACCGCCGCCTCGAGGATCACGTGCGCGTTGGTGCCGCTGACGCCGAACGACGACACCGCGGCTCGGCGCGGCCGGTCGGCCTCGGGCCAGTCGAGTTGCTCGGCGAGGAGTTCGACAGCACCCGCCGTCCAGTCGACCTCGGGGGTGGGTTCGTCGACGTGCAGGGTGCGCGGCAGCACGCCGTGGCGCATCGCCTGCACCATCTTGATCACACCACCCACGCCGGCAGCCGCCTGCGTGTGCCCGATGTTCGACTTCAACGACCCGAGCAGCAGCGGCCGCTCCCGGTCCTGCCCGTACGTCGCGAGCAGCGCCTGCGCCTCGATCGGATCACCCAACCGGGTCCCCGTCCCGTGCGCCTCCACCGCGTCCACATCCGCCGCCGACAGACCCGCGTCCGCCAACGCGGCCCGAATCACCCGCTGCTGCGCCGGACCATTCGGCGCCGTCAACCCGTTCGACGCACCATCCTGATTCACCGCCGAACCCCGCACCACCGCCAGAACCTGATGCCCGTTACGCCGCGCGTCCGACAACCGCTCCAGCAACACGATGCCGACACCTTCGGACCAGCCGGCCCCGTCGGCCTCCGCCGAGAAGGACTTGCAGCGACCGTCGGCGGCGACGCCCCGCTGGCGGCTGAACTCGACGAAGACCTGCGGGGTGGCCAGCACGGTCACGCCGCCGGCCAGCGCCAGGTTGCACTCGCCGCGCCGCAGCGCCTGTGCCGCGAGGTGGATCGCCACCAGCGACGACGAGCAGGCCGTGTCCACGGTCATCGCCGGGCCCTCGAACCCGAACGTGTAGGACACCCGGCCGGAGGCGACGCTGCCCGCGCTGCCGTTGCCGAGGTAGCCCTCCACGTCGCGGGGCACCTGCCGGACCCGGGAGCCGTAGTCGTTGTACATCACGCCGGTGAAGACGCCGGTCTGGCTGCCGCGCAGCGCCGCCGGGTCGAGGCCGGCCCGCTCGACCGCCTCCCAGCTGGCCTCCAGCAGCAGTCGCTGCTGCGGGTCGATGGTCAGCGCCTCCCGGGGGGAGATGCCGAAGAAGCCGGCGTCGAAGTCGCCCACCCGGTCGAGGAAGCCACCGCTGGTGCTGTACGTCGTCCCCGGGTGGGCCGGGTCCGGGTGGTACAACGCCTCCACATCCCAGCCGCGGTCGTCCGGGAACGGCGTGATGCCGTCCCGCCCCTCGGCCAGGAGTTGCCACAACTCCTCCGGGGAGCTGACCCCACCCGGGTAGCGGCAGCTCATGCCCACGATGGCGATCGGCTCGTCGGCTCGGACGACCACCGGAGCCGGGGCGTCGTCGCCCTGCTCGGCGCCGAACAACTCGGTCTGCACCATGGCGGCGAGCTCGTCCGGGGTCGGGTAGTCGAAGATCAGCGTCGCCGGGAGTCGCAGCCCCAGCGCGCCGTTGAGCTTGTTGCGCAGCTCGACGGCCGTGAGCGAGTCGAAGCCGAGGTCCTTGAAGGCGCGCTCGGCCCCGACCGTACGGGTCGAGTCGTGCCCGAGGACGTCGGCCACCTGCTCCAGCACGACCTGGGTGACCGCGCCGCGCCGCTCGGCGACGGGCAGGGCGGCCAGCCGCGCGGCGAGCGTCCCGTCGGCACCGGCGGTGGCCTGCACAGCCGCCCTCCGGACCGGGACGCGCACCAGGTCACGCAGCACCGGGTGCAGGTCTCCCGCGGTGGCCCGTTCCCTCAGTGCCGCGCCGTCCAGGGCGACCGCCACCACAGCGGGGGCGTCGACACGGGTCGCGGCGTCGAGCATGGCCAGGGCATCCGCAGTCTCCAACACCGCCAGACCCGACCGCGACAACCGCGCCAAATCCCGCTGCGACAACCCCCGCGT